>NZ_JBVJEA010000001.1:0-531042 GCF_055581985.1 Streptomyces sp. NPDC042336
GTTGATAGGCCGGATCTGGAAGCACCGTGAGGTGTGGAGGTGACCGGTACTAATAGGCCGAGGGCTTGTCCTCAGTTGCTCGCGTCCACTGTGTTGGTTCTGAAACCACGAACAATCTGACTGTGTTGGTCACCGGTTGGTTGTCTGTTTCATAGTGTTTCGGTGGTCATAGCGTAGGGGAAACGCCCGGTTACATTTCGAACCCGGAAGCTAAGCCTTACAGCGCCGATGGTACTGCAGGGGGGACCCTGTGGGAGAGTAGGACGCCGCCGAACAATTATTACGGGAAAGCCCCGCACCGGGAACGGTGCGGGGCTTTCTGCGTTTAGGGGTCATTGGGTTTTGCTTTGGGCGGGGCCTTTTGGCCCCGCCGTCTTTACAGGCGGCCTGCCGCTTTGAGCTCCAGGTAGGCGTCTGCGAGTGCCGGGGGAAGCTCGTCGGGGGTGGCGTCGACGACCGTCACGCCGTGCCGGCGTAGTTGGTCGGCGATGTGACGGCGTTCCGACTGAGCCTGTGCGGCCGCCGCGGCCTCGTAGACGGCGTCCGGGTCGCCGCGGGCTTCGGCCATCCGCGCGACGTGCGGGTCGGCGACCGAGGCCACGAGGACCGAGTGGCGCTGGGTCAGTTGAGGCAGGACAGGGAGTAGCCCCTCCTCGATCGGGGCCGCGTCGAGGGTCGTGAACAGCACGATCAGGGACCGGCGGGGAGCCGAGCGGAGCGCGGTGGCGGTGAGACCGCGCGCGTCGGTCTCCACCAGCTCCGGCTCCAGGGTCGCCATGGAGTTGACCAGGGAGGGAAGGACGTCACCCGCCGTACGGCCCTGGACCCGGGCGCGTGCCCGGCGGTCGTAGGCGAGGAGGTCGACGCGGTCGCCCGCGCGGGAGGCCAGGGCGGCCAGGAGCAGAGCGGCGTCCATGGCGGCGTCGAGGCGAGGGGCGTCGCCCACACGACCGGCCGAGGTACGGCCGGTGTCGAGGACGAGCAGGATGCGCCGGTCGCGTTCCGGGCGCCAGGTGCGTACGGCGACGGTGGAGTGGCGGGCGGTCGCGCGCCAGTCGATGGAGCGGGTGTCGTCGCCGGGGACGTACTCGCGCAGGCTGTCGAACTCCGTTCCCTCCCCGCGGGTGAGGACGCTGGTGCGGCCGTCGAGTTCGCGGAGTCGGGACAGCTTGGAGGGGAGGTGCTTGCGGCTGGTGAACGGCGGGAGGACGCGTACCGTCCAGGGGACCCGGTGGGTGCCTTGGCGGGTGAGGAGCCCCAGGGGGCCGTAGGACCGGATGGTGACGCGGTCCGCGTGGCGGTCGCCGCGACGGGTGGGGCGCAGGCGGGTGGTCACGCGGCGGCGTTCGCCGGCGGGCACCGTCAGGCTGTGGCGGGAGGCCGTCGGCTCGGTGCCGGGCCGCCAGCTGCTGGGCGGCCACGCGTCGCGCAGGCGGGCCCTGAGCGGGCGGCCCGACGGATTGGTGACCGTCAGGGTCACGTCGGCGGTCTCGCCCAGACGGGCGTGCGTGTCGCCGGAGCGGGTGAGGCCGAGGCGGCGTACGGGGGCGGCCAGGGCGAAGTCGCAGGCGCAGGCCGCGGCCAGCGGCGCGTTGACCGCGAGGATGCCCGTCCAGCTGGGGTCCCAGATGCCGACGGGGACGGAGGCCAGGGCCGCGATGAGCGCGGCGCGTCCGGTGAGTGCCATCAGCGGGGAACGGGGACGTGGGCGAGGATCGCGTTGATGACCGAGTCCGTGGTGACGCCCTCCATCTCGGCCTCGGGGCGGAGCTGTACGCGGTGCCGGAGGGTGGGGAGGGCCAGGGCCTTCACATCGTCCGGGGTGACGTAGTCGCGGCCCGTCAGCCAGGCCCACGCGCGGGAGGTCGACAGCAGGGCCGTGGCTCCGCGCGGGGAGACGCCGAGGGTGAGGGACGGCGACTCGCGGGTGGCGCGGCAGATGTCGACGACGTAGGCGGTGATCTCCGGGGAGACGGTCGTCTTGGCGGCCTCCGCGCGGGCGGCCTCCAGGTCGGCGGCGCTCGCGACGGGGCGTACGCCGGCGGCGTGCAGGTCGCGCGGGTTGAAGCCGGCGGCGTGGCGGGTGAGGACGTCGATCTCGTCCTGGCGGGTGGGGAGCGGCACGGTGAGTTTGAGGAGGAAGCGGTCCAGCTGGGCTTCGGGGAGGGGATAGGTGCCCTCGTACTCGACCGGGTTCTGGGTGGCCGCGACGAGGAAGGGCTCGGGGAGCGGGCGGGGCGTGCCGTCCACCGTGACCTGGCGTTCCTCCATGGCTTCGAGGAGGGAGGACTGGGTCTTCGGGGGCGTGCGGTTGATCTCGTCGGCGAGCAGCAGGTTGGTGAAGACCGGGCCGGGCTGGAAGGAGAACTCGGTGGTGCGGGCGTCGTAGACCAGCGAGCCGGTGACATCGCTCGGCATGAGGTCGGGGGTGAACTGGACGCGCTTGGTGTCGAGTTCGGTCGCTGCGGCGAGGGTGCGGACGAGCAGGGTCTTGGCGACTCCGGGGACGCCTTCCAGCAGGACGTGGCCGCGGCACAGGAGTGCCACCACGAGACCGGTCACGGCGGCGTCCTGGCCGACCACGGCCTTGGCGATCTCGGCGCGCAGGGCTTCGAGGGCGGCGCGGGCGTTGCCCGGGGCCGCGGTCCGCCCGGCGTTGTCAGTGGTCGGGTCCATCATGGACGGCGTACCTCTCTTTCGAGGGCGTCGAGTTGGTCGGCGAGTGCGATGAGGGCCGCGTCGTCGCCGGGCGGCGGGCCGAAGAGGAGGGTGTGCAGGGTCTGTCCGTCGCCATGTGCGCCGTGGAGATGGGCGGACAGGGCGGGGAGCAGGGACTCGGGTGTGTGCGCCTGGGTGACGGGGACGCCTACGAGAGGGGCGAGGCGGGTGCGGGTGGCGGAGCGAAGAGCGGTGGCGGCGCGGTCGCGGGCGTTCGCCTTGCGGTAGAGGCGGGCGCGGCCTTCGACGGTTTCGGAGGCGCGGATCGCGACGGGGAGTTTTTCGGGCACCAGGGGGCCGAGTCGGCGTGCCCGCCACAGGGCGGCGAGGGCGGCGGCGATGAAGAGCTGCAGGGTGCCCCAGAGCCAGCCGGACGGGAGCAGGTCGAAGAAGCCGCGTTCGTCGTCCGGGTCCGGGAGGTCGGAGAGGGAGGGGAGGTACCAGACCAGGTGGTCGCGGGAGCCGAGGAGTTGGAGGGCGAGCGAGGCGTTGCCGTGCTCGTCGAGGTGGTTGTTGAAGAGGATGTCCCGGGCGCCGAGGACGACGGTGTCGCCCGTGGTGCCCGCCGCGGACGCCTTCGTGGGCGGGTCGGGGATGCGCAGGAGGGTGGCCAGGCGTCGGCTGGGGTAGCAGGTGTCGGCTTCGAGGTGGGTGCTGTAGCGGATGCCGCCCGTGTCGGCGTTGCCCGCGCGCCGTGCGGCGGGCAGGTCGCAGGCGGGGGCCAGCGTCGAGTCGAAGCTGAGTGCGGGGTCGGCGGTGACGCCGGGGGCGAGGCGTTCGACGGCACCGCCGCCGGGGGCGACGAGTACGGTGCGTCCACCGGAGCCGGTCGTCGCCGAGCGCAGCCGCGTCTGCTGGCGTTCCGTCAGGAGGTCGGGCACGGCGACCAGCAGGGTCGTGTCGGGACCGGTCGCGGCCCGCGCTTCGTCCAGGGTGGTGATCACGCGCGTGGAGACCCCACGGTCGGCGAGGAGTTCGGCGACGGCGCGGCTGCCGTAGGGGTCGGCGGAGCGCGGGTCGAGTTCCCCGTGCCGGGCGTCGGAGCGGACGACCGCGATCGCGACGGCCCCGGCGAGCAGGAGGACGAGGGCGAGCGCGATGCCCCGCGCGCGGGTCCACACCTGGCGGGCGGTGGGCGAGGCCGCGGTGGTGGGGAGCGTGGCCTCGGTGGTCATTCGGCGGCTCCCCGGCGGGTGTCCCGGTCCGCGTCCCCCGTGGGTCCGCCGGCCGCGCTGCTCGTGAGGTGCGGCTTGCTGCGTTCCAGGTCGTGGTCGAGTTCGGTGAGGCGCCGGTACGACTGTTCGCTGCCGGGCCGGCCGCCGTACGCGACGTCGTCGAAGTCCCGTGCGGCCGCGCGCAGCCGGTCTCTGTGGGCGGGCAGGGCGCGGCCTGCCTCGGTGGCCGCCTCGTCGGCGGTGCGGCCGGGGCGGATGTCGAGCAGGGCGCGTTCCTCAAGGGCGCGGACGACGGCCCGCATGCGGTCCTGGACGGCCTGGTTCCAGTGCCCTTGGGCGGCGTGCGCCTCGGCGGCGGCGCGGTGGTCGGCGGCGCTGCGGGGACGGTCGTCGAAGAGGGCGGGGGCGGAGACGGGCCCGCGGCGTGGGGTGCCCAGGCGCCACCAGAGGGCGCCCAGCACCGCCACGACGGCCACGATGACGACGACCAGGCCGAGCGTCCCCCCGGGGGTCGCGGTGGACGCCTTGCCGAACAGTTCCTCGACCCAGTCCCAGAAGGCGTTCAGGGCCCGCTGGAACCAGCCGGGGTCGTTCTCGTGGTACATGCGTTTGGACAGTTCGCGCCGTGCGGCCTCCCGTGCGGGGTCGCGCGGGATCGTCACCGGCGGTTCGTCGCCGGAGCGCGACACCGTTCCTACGGCTGCGCGTGACAGCACCTCTGTGAGAACTCCCCCCGCCGGAATCACTCCGTCAGCTCCCCGGAACCGCGCCGGAGGCTCCGGAGCCCTGGGAGCCGGCGGCACGGGCCAGTTCGAGGTCGAGGGCCTCGCGGCGGATGCGCTGGTCGATGTAGAGCAGTACGGTCACGCCCGCCGTGATCGGGAAGGTGATCATGGAGCCGATCACCGAGCCGATGCCGCTGACGACGAGGAAGGTCCAGCCGAGGTCGCCGGTGCCCTCCAGGAAGCCGCCGACGCCGTCGCCGCCGAGGGTCGCGGCGAGGAAAGCGAAGGGGATCACGATGATGGACGCGACGACGTTGGCGATGACCGTGGCGAGCAACTGGATGCCGAAGACGCGCCACCAGGAGCCGCGCACCAGCTTCACCGAGCGGCCCATGGCCTTCTTGATGCCCTGCTTCTCGAGCATCAGCGCGGGGGAGGCCAGCGAGAAGCGGACCATGAGCCAGACCGCGACGACGCCGCCCGCCAGGAAGCCCAGAGCGGTCAGGGCCACTCCGGCCTCGCCGCCCGCGGTTGCCGTGACGAGGAGACCGGGTGTCATGCCGGCCGTGAGGAGCCCGGCGACGATGAGCAGCAGCAGGACGATCAGGCCGAACAGCTTCAGCACCTGGGGGCGGGCGTCCCGCCACGCCTCGCCGGTGGTCACCGGCCTGCCGAGTACGGCGCGGCTGGTGACGGTGGTAAGCAGGGCGGTGGCCAGTACGGTGCCGATCAGGGAGATCAGGAAGATGACGCCCGAGTTAATCGTGGTGTCGGCCAGCGCGTCACCGAGCTCGCTCAGGGTGGCGTCGGGGTCGTTGAGGGCCTCGCTGCTGGTGTCGTCCAGGACGAGGCCCTGGAGCAGCACGACGATGACCTCGGTGAAGATGGCGACGGTCAGGGAGATGCCGAGGACGGTGCGCCAGTAGGTGCGCATGGTGGAGACGGCGCCGTCGAGGATCTCGCCGACACCGAGCGGGCGGAGCGGGATCACGCCGGGCTTGGCCGCGGGCGGGGGGCCGCCCCAGCCGCCTCCCCAGCCGCCGGGTCCACCGGGGGCGCCGTAGCCTCCGCGCTGACCGCCGTAACCTCCGGGGCCTCCGTAGCCGCCGTAGCCGCCTCCGGGAGGTCCGGGGGGCGGGGTGCCCCAGCCCGGGCCCGGCGGCGGGGGAGGCGGAGCCTGGCCCCGGTCCGCGGGGCCGGTGGGCGCGGACCACTGGCCGGGGGGCGGCTGCTCCTTGGACCACTTCGTGCCGGGGCTCGTCGGTTCCGCGCCCGGCCGGTCCGCGGGCGGCGCGGGCTGATCGGGGCCGGCGGGGCGGTCGGCGGGCTCGGCGGGGCCGGACGCGCCGGGCTCGTGCCCGTCGGACGGGGCGGATCCGGGCGATGCCCAGCCCGGAGTGTCGTTCATCGTCGCTCCTTCACGGTGCCCGTCCGCGGTCGCGGCGGCAGGTTGGCAGCCATCGTGCCATGGGGGCGTCGGGTGCGGACCGGGCGCGGTAGGGGCTGCGCACCTTCAATTGTCCGTCGTACAGGGGGCAGACTGACCGCATGGCTGATCAGGACGCGCGAAACGGCGAGGACAAGCGGCCGACCGGGATACCGGTCCTTCGCTGGGAGGAACCCCCCGAGGGGCCGGTGCTGGTGCTGCTGGACCAGACCAGGTTGCCGGCCGAGGAGGTCGAGCTGGTCTGCACGGACCCGGCCGCGCTGGTGGAGGCGATCCGTTCGCTCGCCGTGCGCGGGGCACCGCTGCTGGGCATCGCGGGCGCCTACGGGGTCGCGCTCGCCGCCGTGCGCGGCTTCGAGGTCGAGGAGGCCGCGGCGGCGCTGGCGGGAGCCCGCCCGACCGCGGTGAACCTCGCCGTGGGTGTACGGCGGGCGCAGGGCGCGCACCAGGAGGCGCTGGCCAGGACCGGGGACACCCGGCAGGCCGCCGCGGCGGCGCTGGACGCGGCGCGGGCGCTGCACCAGGAGGACGCCCTGGCCAGCGCACGGATGGCCGCGCACGGGCTGGCGCTGCTCGACGAGCTGCTGCCCGCCGGAGGGCACCGGGTCCTCACGCACTGCAACACCGGTTCGCTGGTGTCGGGCGGCGAGGGGACCGCCTTCGCGGTGGCGCTCGCGGCGCACCGGTCGGGGCGGCTGCGACGCCTGTGGGTGGACGAAACGCGTCCCTTGCTGCAAGGTGCTCGCCTGACGGCATACGAGGCGGCCCGCAACGACATGGCGTACACCTTGCTCACCGACAACGCGGCGGGTTCGCTGTTCGCGGCGGGGGAGGTGGACGCGGTGCTGATCGGCGCGGACCGCATCGCGGCCGACGGTTCGGTGGCGAACAAGGTGGGGAGCTATCCGCTCGCGGTGCTCGCGCGGTACCACCACGTGCCGTTCATCGTGGTGGCGCCGGTCACGACGGTGGATCCGGACACACCGGACGGGGCGTCCATCGAAGTGGAACAGCGTCCCGGACATGAGGTGACCGAGGTCACAGCACCCCAGGTGCCGGTGGCGGGAGCGGGAGGCGGGATTCCGGTGGCACCCCTGGGGACCCAGGCGTACAACCCGGCGTTCGATGTGACTCCGCCCGAACTGGTGACGGCGATCGTCACCGAGGAGGGCGTGGTTTCGCCCGTGACGGCCGAGGCCCTGGCCGCGCTGTGTGCCAGGTCACGCCAGGTAACGATTAGCTAATGGGATGATGTCGTTTATGAAGGGACGAGTCCTTGTCGTCGACGACGACACCGCACTGGCCGAGATGCTCGGCATTGTGCTGCGTGGTGAGGGTTTTGAGCCATCTTTCGTAGCCGACGGCGACAAGGCGCTGGCCGCCTTCCGGGAGACCAAGCCCGACCTGGTACTGCTCGACCTGATGCTGCCTGGCCGGGACGGCATCGAGGTGTGCCGCCTGATCAGGGCGGAGTCGGGTGTGCCGATCGTGATGCTGACGGCGAAGAGTGACACCGTCGACGTCGTGGTGGGTCTGGAGTCGGGCGCCGACGACTACATCGTGAAGCCGTTCAAGCCGAAGGAGCTGGTGGCCCGTATCCGGGCGCGCCTGCGGCGGTCGGAGGAGCCGGCGCCGGAACAGCTCGCCATAGGCGACCTGGTCATCGACGTGGCCGGTCACTCCGTGAAGCGGGAGGGGCAGTCGATCGCGCTGACGCCGCTGGAGTTCGACCTGCTGGTGGCGCTGGCCCGCAAGCCGTGGCAGGTGTTCACGCGCGAGGTGCTCCTCGAGCAGGTCTGGGGCTACCGGCACGCCGCCGACACCCGCCTGGTCAACGTGCACGTCCAGCGGCTGCGCTCCAAGGTCGAGAAGGACCCGGAGAAGCCGGAGATCGTGGTGACCGTCCGCGGCGTCGGCTACAAGGCCGGACCGAGCTGACATGGCCAGGGACAGTGCCGCTTCGGCGCCCGGGTCCGGGGCCCGCGCCGGACGGCCTGTCGGCCACCGGAGCGCAGGCTCCCGCCTCTTCGGCCGAGTGCTGGAGGGCGGGCTGCTGCACGGCGGGGTGCAGGGCAGCCCGGTGCTCCGTCTGTTCATGCGCTGGGTGCGCCGTCCGCTGCTGCCGGTCATGCGGCTGTGGCGGCGCAACATCCAGCTCAAGGTCGTCGCGACCACGCTGCTGATGTCACTGGGCGTGGTGCTGCTGCTCGGCTTCGTGGTGATCGGGCAGGTACGCAACGGACTGCTGGACGCCAAGGTGAAGGCCTCCCAGAGCCAGGCCACCGGTGGCTTCACCGCGGCCAAGCAGAAGGCCGAGGAGGCGGCGAGCACCAACGGCGACGACAGCACCCCCGCGGACGGCCGTCCCTCGCAGAACGTCATCCAGTGGATGAGCGAGCTGGTGAAGTCGCTCTCCAGCGGCGGCCAGAGCGCCTTCGACGTGGTCACCCTGCCCATGGGCGGGGAGAGCGGCAGCGGACGCGGTCCGCGCGCCTCCGGATCGGTCGACTGGGCGGTCAGTGTCCCCGAGGGCCTGCGGGAGCGGATCGACGGCGACACCGCGGCCGCCCAGAGCTACACCCGGATCGTCTACAACTCCGACCAGGCGTCCCAGCCAGGACTGGTCATCGGCAAGCAGGTCAACGACCCGAACGGCGAGCCGTACCAGCTGTACTACCTCTTCCCGCTCACCCAGGAGGAGAAGTCGCTCAGCCTGGTCAGGGGCACCCTGGCGACGGCCGGGCTCTTCGTCGTCGTGCTGCTGGGGGCCATCGCCTGGCTCGTGGTGCGCCAGGTCGTCACGCCGGTGCGGATGGCGGCGAGCATCGCCGAGCGGCTGTCCGCGGGGCGGCTGCAGGAACGGATGAAGGTCACAGGCGAGGACGACATCGCCCGGCTCGGCGAGGCCTTCAACAAGATGGCGCAGAACCTGCAGCTGAAGATCAGCCAGCTGGAGGACCTGTCGCGGATGCAGCGGCGGTTCGTCTCCGACGTGTCGCACGAGCTGCGGACGCCGCTGACGACCGTACGGATGGCGGCCGACGTCATCCACGACGCGCGCGTGGACTTCGATCCGGTGACCGCGCGGTCGGCCGAACTGCTCGCCGACCAGCTGGACCGGTTCGAGACGCTCCTCGCGGACCTGCTGGAGATCAGCCGCTTCGACGCGGGCGCCGCGGCACTGGAGGCGGAGCCGATAGACCTCAGGGAGGTCGTACGGCGCGTCGTCAGCGGTGCGGAGCCGCTCGCGGAGCGCAAGGGCACGGGGATACGCGTCGTCGGCGACCAGCAGCCCGTCGTCGCCGAGGCGGACGCCCGGCGCGTGGAACGCGTGCTGCGCAACCTCGTCGTCAACGCCGTCGAGCACGGCGAGGGCCGGGACGTCGTCGTCAAGCTCGCCGCCGCCGGGGGCGCGGTCGCCGTCGCGGTGCGCGACTACGGCGTCGGACTCAAGCCGGGCGAGGCCACCCGGGTCTTCAGCCGCTTCTGGCGGGCCGACCCGGCACGCGCGCGTACCACCGGCGGTACCGGGCTCGGCCTGTCGATCGCCCTGGAGGACGCGCGGCTGCACGGCGGCTGGCTGCAGGCATGGGGCGAACCGGGAGGCGGCTCGCAGTTCCGGCTGACGCTGCCCAGGACCGCGGACGAGCCGCTCAGGGGTTCGCCGATACCGCTGGAGCCGACGGACTCGCGCCGCAACCGGGGGCTCCACGAGGCGGGCCTGGACTCCAGCGCGGTGGCGCACGGCGCGGACCGGCCCGTCGGAGTCCCGGCGCAGGCGTCGGCCGGGCAGGCCTCCTCGGTGCCCGCGCGGGGGCCGATAACGCCGCAGCAGGCCGCGGTGGCCCCCACGGCCGATCCGACGGCGCTGCCGGGCAACGGCGCGCGCGTGGTGCCGAGGCCCGTGTCGGGCGCGCGGAGACAGCACGGCGGGCCGGCACCGGAGGCGGCGGACCGCCCGGAGGCCGGCCCCGAGGACTCGAGCAGGCAAGGGGAGGCATCTCGTGGGCGCTGACCGCGGGAGGGGCGGTCGGCGCGGGCCGGTCCGCGTGGTGGCGTACGCCGTCGGCGGTGTCGTACTGCTGGCCGGGTGTGCGTCCATGCCCGACAGCGGGGACCTTCGGGGGGTGGAGTCCACGCCCCGGCAGGACCCGCAGGTGCGGGTGTTCGCGATGCCGCCGCAGGAGGACGCCCCGCCCTCCGACATCGTGCAGGGCTTTCTGGAGGCGCTGACCAGCGACGACCCGCACTACGAGACGGCGCGCAAGTACCTGACCGGCGCCGCCGCGAAGAACTGGCGGCCGGACGAGTCGGCGACGGTGCTCGCGGGCGGGCCCGGGACGGAGTCCGACCACTCGGGCAACCGAGAGGACGCCAACGACTACTCGGTGACCCTGACCGGCGCCAAGGTGGCCACGGTGGACGCCCAGCAGTCGTACTCGCCGGCCGAGGGCGCGTACCGCGAGTCGGTGCACCTCAGCCGGGACGGCAAGACCAAGCAGTGGCGCATCGACGTGCTGCCGCAGGGCGTCGTCATGGGCAAGTCCGACTTCCAGCGCAACTACATGTCGGTCAACCGGTACTACTTCGCCTCGAACACCGCGGTGCGCGCGGACACCGGGACCGGACCGGTGCGGGAGCCGGCCGCCGTCGCCGATCCCGTCTATGTGCGCCGGCGCGTGGATCCGATGACCCAGGTGGTGCGTTCCCTTCTCAGCGGGCCGACGAGCCTGCTGGGCCCGGTGGTCAGGTCCAGCTTCCCGACCGGGACGGCACTGGAGAAGAACGCCGGCGCGCTGACGCCCGACGACCGCAGCAAGCTGACCGTTCCGCTGAACGACAAGGCGGCCCGGGCCGGCGCGGACAAGTGCGACGAGATGGCCGCGCAGCTCCTCTTCACCCTGCAGAACCTCACCCCGGCGGTGGAGGAGGTCGAGCTGCGCGCGGGCGGCGAGAAGCTGTGTTCGCTCTCCGAGGACCGGGCCGAGACGGTGGCGACGCGCGGCTCGGCGCAGCGGCCCGACTACCTGTACTTCGTCGACGAGAAGGACCGCCTGGTGCGGATCGCCGCCGGCAGCAACGGGACCCGGGCCGAACCCGTGCCCGGTCCGCTGGGTGAGGGCAACCGTGCCCTGCGGTCGGTGGCGGTGTCGCGCGACGAACACAGCGCGGCCGGGATCGGTCTCGACAACAAGTCGCTGTACGTCGGTTCGCTGGTGTCGGGCGGTTCGCTCGGCGACCCCGTGCTGACCAGCCAGGGCAAGTCGGAGACGGACCGGCTGACCCCGCCCAGCTGGGACGCGCAGGGCGACGTGTGGATCGCCGACCGCAACCCGGCCGATCCGCGGTTGCTGCTGCTGAAGGACGGCGCGGGCGATCCGGTGGAGGTGCGGACACCGGGGCTCGACGGGCGCGTCCAGGCCGTGCGGGTGGCCGCCGACGGGGTGCGGATCGCGCTCGTCGTGGAGAAGGACGGCAAGCGGTCGCTGCTCATCGGACGGATCGAACGGGACGGGAAGGCGGGCGAACAGCCCGCGGTCACCGTGCTGGAACTGCGCTCCGCGACCCCCGAGCTGGAGGAGGTCACGGCCATGTCCTGGGCCGGTGACGCCCGGCTCGTGGTGGTCGGACGGGAGCGCGGGGGCGTCCAGCAGATCGGGTACGTCCAGGTGGACGGCTCGACGCCGGAGGCATCGGTGCCCGCGGCGCTGACCGGCGTCAAGGAGATCGCCGCGACCGAGGACGAGCGGCTGCCGCTGGTGGCGTACTCGGAGGACCTGATCGTGCGGCTGCCGTCCGGGCTCCAGTGGCAGAAGGTGACGGAGGGGACCGCGCCGGTCTACCCGGGGTGAGGGGTCGGGCCGCCGCACGGCCGGGCCGGGTTTTCCACAGGCCTGGCAGGGTTCCGCGGGCGTTGGCACAGTGGTGGCCATGCGGGGATTGCGGACGGTGCGGGCATGGTGGGCGGACCTCACGGACCTGGTGCTGCCGGCCGAGTGCGGTGGCTGCGGCAGGGCTCGCGAGGTGCTGTGCCCCCGGTGCCGTACGGCGCTGAGCGGGGACCCGCCGTGCCGCGTGCGTCCGGATCCGGAGCCGCCCGGCCTGCCCGTCGTCCACGCGGCCGCGCCGTACGCGGACGAGGTCCGGGCAGCGCTGCTGGCCCACAAGGAGCGGGGCGTGCTGGCCCTGGCGGCACCGCTCGGCGCGGCGCTGGCGGGAGCGGTGCGGGCGGGGCTCCGGGAGGCGTGGACGGCCGCCGGCACAGCGGGTGCCGGTGACGCGGGTGGCAGGCGGGTGCGGGGCCCGGTGCTGCTGGTGCCCGTGCCGTCGGCGCGCGGCGCGGTGCGCACCCGCGGGCACGACCCGGCGCGGCGGATCGCCCTGGCGGCCTCGGGGGAGCTGCGGCGCACCGGGGTGCCGGTCCGGGTGCTGGCGGTGCTGCGGCAGCGGCACGCCGTGGCCGACCAGTCGGGCCTGGACGCACGGCGGCGGCTGGACAACCTCGCGGGCGCGCTGGCGGTGGCTCCCGGCGGCGGCGGGCTGTTGCGCGGTGGTGGGGCGGTCGTCCTGGTCGACGACCTGATGACGACGGGGGCGTCGCTGGCCGAGGCCGCACGTGCGGTGCGCGCGGCGACCGCTGCCGCAGTCGAGCCGGGGGCGGGGTCCGGCACGTACGGGTCGGCGAGATCGGCTGTGTATCCGGCGGCGGCAGGGGAAGGCAGAGAAGAACGGAAGACCGGGCCCCGAACGGCGGGTCGGTACGGAGGCGGTGGCGTGATCCGTGGAGAGATCTGTGCGGCAGTGGTCGCGGCGTCACCAGATTCCTTCGAAACAAACCGGAACTGACTGAGAACTTAGGGCGTTGCAGGTAATGAGAAGGCCAATTCACCGGAACGGAGGTAAGCGGCGGTAGAGGGTGACGACATCCGCCCGGGCGAGATATGTTCGGTGTGAGGCAAAGCCGCAGGCCAGACCTCTCGAATCCGAATGCCGTGCTGCGGGTTTTACCGTCATCACCCGCACCGGTGGAGTGGAGATCCCGCCCGCGGGGGAGGAGGTGGACGTCACCGAGTCCGAGGTTCCGGGATGGACCGGAACCTGGTGCAAAAGGGAGATGCTCCGCCGTCGAAGCGGAGCGATCCGGGAACGGAGTTCTGCGTGGACATCGTCGTCAAGGGCCGCAAGACCGAGGTGCCCGAGCGGTTCCGGAAGCACGTGGCCGAGAAGCTGAAGCTGGAGAAGATCCAGAAGCTCGATGGCAAGGTGATCAGCCTCGACGTCGAGGTGTCCAAGGAGCCCAACCCCCGACAGGCCGACCGCTGTGACCGAGTGGAGATCACGCTCCGCTCCCGCGGTCCGGTGATCCGGGCGGAGGCGGCGGCGAGCGACCCCTACGCGGCGCTCGACCTGGCGGCGGAGAAGCTCGGCGCACGGCTGCGCAAGCAGCACGACAAGCGCTTCTCGCGCCGCGGCGCGCGCCGGATCTCGGCGGCCGAGGTCGCCGACCACGTACCCGGCGCGGCGACGCTCAACGGGAACGGCGACGTCGTCCCGACGGAGAAGCAGGACGGCGTACCCACCAAGAAGATCGGCTCGCTGGAGGTCCAGGGCGACGGCCCGCTCGTCGTCCGGGAGAAGACCCACGTGGCCGCACCGATGTCCCTCGACCAGGCGCTCTACGAGATGGAGCTGGTCGGGCACGACTTCTACCTGTTCGTCGACTCCGAGACGAAGGAGCCCAGCGTCGTCTACCGGCGGCACGCCTATGACTACGGCGTGATCCACCTGACCACGGACACGATGGTCACCCAGGCGCACGCTCCCGACGCGGGCGACGCGCTCGGCGGCTGACACACCCCGCCGGGTGACAGCGAGCCGGTGCCCCTGGAGCGCGTGTGCGCCCCCAGGGGCACCGGCGTGCGACGGTGCGTGAGGGTGTGCGACCCCAACGCTGCCCGTTCGGTCACCCCGCTGTCGGCCGGACATGGAATCATGGCGGCAACGGCCCAACCGGTGGGTCGTTGCTCTGGGTTGGCGATGGCTCAGGACCACGTGCCACAGCCTTCAGGGGGAGGAACGATGGCGGACAGTTTCGGACCGATGCGGAGCGCGGGCGTCGACCACGGGATCGACGACGGGGCATCCGGCATGGGCCCGGACGCGGACGCGGGCTCCGCGCGCGAGGAGCCGATCAGGGTGCTGGTCGTGGACGACCACGCCCTCTTCCGCCGCGGCCTGGAGATCGTGCTGGCGGCCGAGGAGGACATCCAGGTCGTCGGAGAGGCCGGTGACGGCGCCGAGGCCGTGGAGAAGGCCGCCGACCTGCTCCCGGACATCGTCCTGATGGATGTGCGGATGCCGAAGCGGGGCGGTATCGAGGCCTGCACCTCCATCAAGGAGGTGGCTCCCAGCGCCAAGATCATCATGTTGACGATCAGCGACGAGGAAGCCGACCTCTACGACGCGATCAAGGCGGGCGCCACCGGTTATCTCCTCAAGGAGATCTCGACGGACGAGGTGGCCACCGCCATTCGCGCGGTGGCCGACGGGCAGTCCCAGATCAGTCCCTCCATGGCGTCGAAACTGCTCACCGAGTTCAAGTCGATGATCCAGCGGACCGACGAACGCCGACTGGTGCCCGCGCCACGGCTCACGGACCGTGAGCTGGAAGTCCTCAAACTCGTCGCCACGGGAATGAACAACCGCGATATCGCGAAGGAACTGTTCATTTCCGAGAACACCGTGAAGAACCACGTGCGCAACATCCTGGAGAAGCTGCAGCTGCACTCCAGGATGGAGGCCGTGGTGTACGCGATGCGGGAGAAGATCCTCGAGATCCGCTGAGCCGCTCGTCGGTCACCGGTCTCCCGTATCCGGTCGTCGGTCTCTCCCTGCTGGTTCTCGGTCAAGCGAGCAGCCGGGCCAGCTCCCGGGTGAGGGGCTCGCGCAGATCCGGTGTCTCGACCCGCTCCACGCGTACGTCCGTGCAGTCCACCCAGCTCGCCGCCTCGACCAGGGCCTGGGCCACCGCCGGGGCCGCCTTCGGGCCGTCCAGCGTGACCTGCTTGGCGACCAGGGTGCGTCCCTCGCGGGCCGGGTCCACGCGGCCGACGAGCCGGCCGCCGGCCAGGACCGGCATCGCGAAGTAGCCGTGCACCCGCTTCTGCTTGGGCACGTAGGCCTCCAGCCGGTGGGTGAATCCGAAGATCCGCTCCGTGCGCGCCCGCTCCCAGATGAGGGAATCGAAGGGCGAGAGCAGCGTCGTGCGGTGACGGCCGCGCGGCGGAGTCTCCAGGGCCGCCGGGTCCGCCCAGGCCGGCCGGCCCCAGCCCTGCACGGTGACCGGCACCAGGCCCGAGTCGGCGATCACGGCGTCGACCTGCTCGGCCTTGAGACGGTGGTAGTCCGCGATGTCCGCGCGCGTGCCGACGCCCAGGGACTGACCGGCCAGGCGGACCAGCCGGCGCAGGCACTCGGTGTCGTCCAGGTCGTCGTGGAGCAGCGCGGCCGGGACCGCGCGCTCGGCCAGGTCGTACACCCGCTTCCAGCCGCGGCGCTCCACGCACACCACCTCGCCGTACATGAGCGCGCGCTCGACGGCGACCTTCGTGCCCGACCAGTCCCACCACTCGCTGGTCTTCTTCGCGCCGCCCAGGTCCGTCGCGGTGAGGGGGCCCTCGGTGCGGAGCTGCTTGACGACGCGGTCGTAGTCGCCGTCGGGGAGGTGGTGGTTCCAGTGCGGGCGGTTGCGGTACGCGCGGCGGCGGAAGGCGAAGTGGGGCCACTCCTCGATGGGGAGGATGCAGGCGGCGTGGGACCAGTACTCGAAGGCGTGGGTGTCCGTCCAGTACGCGTCGTCGACGGTCCGGCGGCCGACCGCGCCCAGGCGGGCGTACGGGACGAGTTCGTGGGACCGGGCGAGGACCGAGATGGTGTCGAGCTGCACCGCGCCCAGGTGACGGAGGACGCCGCGGACGCCCGCGCGGCGGTCGGGGGCGCCGAGGAAGCCCTGTGCGCGGAGGGCGAGGCGGCGGGCCTCGTCTGCGGACAGTTCCGTGGCGGGGGGCGGGAGGGTCGTCATACGTCCGCACGATAGGGGGTGGGTCTGACAGTGGGGGTGGGGTGCGGGCACCGGCCGGGTGCCGCCGCGCACCGGGAGAGGCACGACTGCCCGCCACTGCGCGGACGCACTGCCCGCAGCTACGCCGGTGCGGGCAAGTACGGGGACGTCGACGGGAGGGCGAGGTCTGAGGGGAGGAGGGAGCCGATCCAGCAGTCGCGGCGGACGCCCTTGTTGTTGATCGCGGAGCGCAATGTGCCCTCCATGGTGAAGCCCGCGCGTTGGGCCACCGCGCGGGAGGCCGTGTTGCCGACCTCGGCGCGCCACTCCAGGCGGTCCACGGCCCGCTCGGTGAAGGCCCAGCGGGCGACGGCGACGGCGGCCTCGGTGATGTGGCCCCGGCCGCGGTGCTCCTTGGCGCCCCAGAACCCGATCTCGCCGACGCCCAGGGAGACCATCGTGACGCCGAGCATGCCCACCAGGTCCCCGGCAGGGAGGAAGAGGCCGAAGGTGAACATCGAGTCGCTCGCCCAGCCGTCGGGGACCAGCTGCTCCGTGAAGCTCCGCGCGTGCTCCGGGAGGTAGGGCGAGGGGATCGTCGTCCAGCGCTGGATGTCCGGGTCCTGCGCGGCGGCGTACACGGCGTCGGTGTCCTGCGGGCCGACCGTGCGCAGGACGAGGCGGTCGGTGGTCAGAGTGACGGGTTCCATCGGCCGATTCTGTGCGGTGCCCGGTGGAGGCGCCAATGTTTTGCCGTCCGTGAACATCCGGTCACCTCGCGTGCGATTCGCCGGAAGAGGGCGGCACCATCCGCGGTGCCCGGACGTTGAAAGGGGTGACAGCAGACAGGGATGCTGGACGCAAGGAGTGGACGGTCCCCGTTGCGGCAGGCCTCCCGGGGCGGCGGGGTCCTCGCATACGATGGCCGTTGCTCAGTCCGTCACAGGAAACCGACCGTCCCAGGCCCGACCGGCAAGGAGACCAACCCCCGTGTCCGTCCTCTCCAAGATCATGCGTGCAGGCGAAGGCAAGATCCTGCGCAAGCTGCACCGCATCGCGGACCAGGTCAACTCCATCGAAGAGGACTTCGCTGACCTCTCCGACGCCGAGCTGAGGGCCCTCACCGACGAGTACAAGCAGCGCTACGCCGACGGTGAGAGCCTGGACGACCTGCTGCCCGAAGCCTTCGCCACCGTCCGTGAGGCCGCCAAGCGTGTCCTGGGCCAGCGCCACTACGACGTGCAGATCATGGGCGGCGCCGCCCTGCACATGGGCTACGTGGCCGAGATGAAGACCGGTGAGGGCAAGACCCTCGTCGGCACGCTGCCCGCCTATCTCAACGCCCTGTCCGGCGAGGGCGTGCACATCGTCACGGTCAACGACTACCTGGCCGAGCGCGACTCCGAGATGATGGGCCGCGTCCACAAGTTCCTGGGTCTGGACGTCGGCTGCATCCTCGCCAACCAGACGCCGGCCCAGCGCCGCGAGATGTACGCCTGCGACATCACCTACGGCACGAACAACGAGTTCGGTTTCGACTACCTGCGCGACAACATGGCGTGGTCCAAGGACGAGCTCGTCCAGCGCGGCCACAACTTCGCCATCGTCGACGAGGTCGACTCCATCCTCGTCGACGAGGCCCGTACGCCGCTGATCATCTCCGGCCCGGCCGACCAGGCCACCAAGTGGTACGGCGACTTCGCCAAGCTGGTCACCCGCCTGAAGAAGGGCGAGGCCGGCAACACCCTCAAGGGCATCGAGGAGACCGGCGACTACGAGGTCGACGAGAAGAAGCGCACCGTCGCCATCCACGAGTCGGGCGTGGCCAAGGTCGAGGACTGGCTGGGCATCGACAACCTCTACGAGTCGGTGAACACCCCGCTGGTCGGCTACCTGAACAACGCCATCAAGGCCAAGGAACTGTTCAAGAAGGACAAGGACTACGTCGTCCTCGACGGCGAAGTCATGATCGTCGACGAGCACACCGGCCGTATCCTCGCCGGTCGCCGGTACAACGAGGGCATGCACCAGGCGATCGAGGCGAAGGAAGGGGTGGACATCAAGGACGAGAACCAGACGCTCGCCACGATCACCCTCCAGAACTTCTTCCGCCTCTACAAGCGCCACGACCACAACGGCAAGGAACAGCCCGGTCTGTCCGGCATGACCGGTACGGCGATGACCGAGGCCGCCGAGTTCCACCAGATCTACAAGCTCGGCGTGGTGCCGATCCCGACCAACCGCCCGATGGTCCGCAAGGACCAGTCGGACCTGATCTACCGCACCGAGGTCGCCAAGTTCGAGGCGGTCGTCGACGACATCGAGGAGAAGCACCGCAAGGGTCAGCCGATCCTCGTCGGCACCACCTCGGTCGAGAAGTCCGAGTACCTCTCGCAGCAGCTCAGCAAGCGCGGTGTCCAGCACGAGGTGCTCAACGCCAAGCAGCACGACCGGGAGGCGACGATCGTCGCCCAGGCGGGCCGCAAGGGCGCGGTCACGGTGGCTACGAACATGGCCGGCCGCGGTACGGACATCAAGCTCGGCGGCAACCCCGAGGACCTCGCCGAGGCGGAGCTGCGCCAGCGCGGCCTCGACCCCGAGGAGCACATCGAGGAGTGGGCCGCGGCCCTGCCCGCCGCCCTAGAGCGGGCCGAGCAGGCGGTCAAGGCCGAGTTCGAAGAGGTCAAGGAGCTGGGCGGCCTCTACGTCCTGGGCACCGAGCGGCACGAGTCGCGGCGCATCGACAACCAGCTGCGCGGCCGTTCCGGCCGTCAGGGCGACCCCGGCGAGTCCCGCTTCTACCTCTCCCTGGGCGACGACCTGATGCGGCTGTTCAAGGCCCAGATGGTCGAGCGCGTGATGTCCATGGCGAACGTGCCGGACGACGTGCCGATCGAGAACAAGATGGTCACGCGCGCGATCGCGTCCGCCCAGTCGCAGGTCGAGACGCAGAACTTCGAGACCCGTAAGAACGTCCTGAAGTACGACGAGGTCCTCAACCGCCAGCGCGAGGTCATCTACGGCGAGCGTCGCCGCGTCCTGGAGGGCGAGGACCTGCAGGAGCAGATCCAGCACTTCATGAACGACACGATCGACGCCTACGTGCAGGCCGAGACCGCCGAGGGCTTCCCGGAGGACTGGGACCTCGACCGGCTGTGGGGCGCCTTCAAGCAGCTCTACCCGGTGAAGGTCACCGTCGAGGAGCTGGAGGAGGCGGCCGGCGACCGGGCCGGCCTGACCGCCGACTACATCGCGGAGTCCATCAAGGACGACATCATGGAGCAGTACGAGGCGCGGGAGAAGCAGCTCGGCTCCGAGATCATGCGCGAGCTGGAGCGCCGGGTCGTGCTGTCCGTCCTGGACCGCAAGTGGCGCGAGCACCTCTACGAGATGGACTACCTTCAGGAGGGCATCGGCCTGCGCGCGATGGCGCAGAAGGACCCGCTGGTCGAGTACCAGCGCGAGGGCTTCGACATGTTCCAGGCCATGATGGAGGGCATCAAGGAGGAGTCCGTCGGCTACCTGTTCAACCTGGAGGTCCAGGTCGAGCAGCAGGTCGAGGAGGTCCCCGTCGAGGACGCGGCTCCGTCGCTCGACAAGGGCGCGCAGGACGCGGTTCCGGCCCAGGCGGGCGCCCGTCCGGAGATCCGGGCCAAGGGCCTCGACGCACCGCAGCGCCGGGACCTGCACTTCTCCGCGCCGACCGTGGACGGCGAGGGCGGTGTCGTCGAGGGTGAGTTCACCGACGGCGAGTCCGCGCAGGCCCAGTCCGACGGGCTCACGCGCGCGGAGCGCCGCAAGCAGGCCAAGGGCGGGCGACGCCGCAAGAAGTGACGGTGCGGTGCCCGCGGGCGCCGCAGCGGTGGGAAGGGCCGGTCACCTCGGGTGACCGGCCCTTCGGCCTGTCCTGACACGCCTGTCCTGACACGCCTGTCGTCGTGCTGCCTGCCCCGGCGGGCCTGTCGCGGCCCACCGGCAGAGCGATGGACCGGCAGGCCCGTGGATCGGTGGGAACGGTCAGTCGTCGTCCGCGCGGGGCCGTCGGGGGCCGCCCAGTTCCACCGCCGTGCAGCGCCAGCGCAGGTCCCGGCCCTGCTCCAGGCGGAACGCCATGGCACGCAGCCGGTCGCCCGCGCCGATGCGCGCGAAGACCTCCAGGGCGCCCGGCCGGGGCTCGAAGTAGCCGATGTCGCGGACGACGGGGGCGGCGCCGCGGGTGCGCAGCGGGCCGCGCTCGGCGAGATCGGCGAGATCGTCGTAGGCGCGGCCCACGGTGTGACGGAGCATCGAGTGGACGGGGCGCCGGCCGCTGAGGACGCCGAGGAGAAGCTCGGCGAAGTGGTCGGTGGGGCGCAGCTGCGGGACGGGGCGGCGCGGGGTCTGCACGGGGACGAGGGGCGCCGCGGCGGGCCGGGTGTACGGGCGGGCCACCGGGGCGGCCGGGCGCGCTGCGGGGGCCGCGCCGGTCCGCACGGCGGGGCCCGGGGCGTACGCCGTGGTGGCGCCGGACCCGGGGAGCGTGGCGGCGACGGGTGTCGCGGGGTTCGGCATCGGGCCCGCTCCGGGGGAGCCCGGTGATGTGGCCGGGCCCGTCCTGGTGGCCCGGGCCTGGCCCGGCGTGGGCGGACGGGTGTCCGCCGGGCGCGTACGGGACCGCTGGGGCCGGCCGGGGGAGCCCGGCGGGCGTCCACCGGGTGCCGCGGCACGCGTGACGCGTCCTCCGGGCCTGCGGGGCGGCAGCCCGCCGGACGCGCGCGGCGGGGCTTCGACGGGGCCGGCCGGTGCTTCGCCGGGGCCGCGGGGCAGCAGTCCGCCAGACAGGCGCGGCGGGGCTTCAGCGGGATCGGCCGGTGCCACGCCGGGCCTGCCGGGCGGCAGGCCGTCGGGAGCGTGGGAGGGGGCGTCGGAGGGGCCGCCGCCCCGTGGGATGCGGCCGGGCGGCTGGGGTGCCGGCATGCGGCCGGGGGCGCGGGAGGGGCCGGCGGCGGGGCCGGTCAGGGCTGCGGGGTCGGGTGGCCGGGGGGCGGGATTGGCGCGGGAGCCGGGCGGCTGGGGGGTCGGCATGCGGCCGGGGCTGCGGGGCGGGTTGCCGGCGGGGCCGGTCAGTGGGGGGTGGCCGGGCGGCTGGGGCGTGGGGCCGTGGGGGGTGGGCGGGGTGAGGGAGTCGGCGGGTGCGTTCAGGGGTGGGCGGCTGGGGCGGAGCTGGGTCCTGGTCATGACCTTGCGCATGGGGTCCCCGTTTCGGCGGCCCGGGTGATACCGGGCAGTAACTTCGCGGTCGTGGATCTTGTACGGGGTGGAGGGGTGGCACGGCAAGGAGGTGGGCGGTCGCGTCGAGGGGGGTGAGAAGTTCACCTATCCGAGTGATCGGGACGGTCCGAGAGCCCGGGATACCAGGGGTGGTCCGGGTGAATGCGGGGCCCGGGATGGACGCGTCGGACGCCCTGGGTGGGGACCCGAAAGGGGACACCCGCACGTATCCTGGAGGCTCTCCCGCCGGGCCGCCGAGCGCTCCGGCGGCGTCCCCGACCACGAAAGCGGCAGACTCATGCGCGTCTACGTCCCCCTGACCCTGTCCGGCCTCGCCGAGGCGCACCGGGCGGGGGAGCTGGGGACCGGGCCGCTCGTCGCCTACGCCGTCACGCCGGCGCTGCGCGAGTGGTACCTGTCGGACGACATCGAGGAGCTGGAGTACGCCGCCCTCAACCGGGCCGCCCTGGCCTCGCTGCGGCTGCTGGCGGCCGACCCGGCCACCGCACGGCGCCGGGTCGTGGTCGCCGCCGACGTACCCGACGGCGCAGCCGCGGCCGACCCGGACCGGGGACTCGACCCGGCGGCGCTGGGCGAGGTCCGGGTCACCGGGCCGCTGCCGCTGGCCAAGGCGGCCGCGGTGCACGTCGACTCCGCCGACGCGGAGGCGGACGTGCGCGCTGCGGCCGAGGCCCTCGCGGCGGCGGACGGCGGGGACGACGACGCCCAGTTCGTCGTGGACGGAGCGGAGGACCACGAACTGCTCTGGTACGCGACGCAGGAGATCCCGAACCTGGTCTGACCTGGGCCTTGACGCCGCGGCATCCCGATTGTCAGTGGCGGCGGGTACGTTTTCGGGCATGGGGATGCAGACGGGCGCACACATCGTGTGGGACTGGAACGGCACGCTGTTCCACGACAACGACGCGATCATCGGAGCGACGAACGCGGCGTTCGCCGAGCTGGGGCTGGCGCCGATCACACTGGAGCGGTACCGCGCGCTGTACTGCGTGCCGGTGCCCAAGTTCTACGAGCGGCTGATGGGGCGGCTGCCCACCGACGCCGAGTGGGAGGTCATGGACGCGGCCTTCCAGCGCCACTACAGCGTGCACCGGAGCCGCTGCACGCTCGCCGAGGGCGTCACGGAGCTGCTCGACGGATGGCGGTCGGCGGGGCGCAGCCAGTCGATCCTCAGCATGTACGGCCACGACGAGCTGGTGCCGCTGGTCAAGGGCCTCGGCATCGAGTCCCACTTCATACGCGTCGAGGGACGCACCGGGCCGTCCGGGGGCAGCAAGGCCGAGCACATGGTGCGGCACCTCGCGCAGCTGGCGCTGGCCGGGGTGGAGCCCGCTCGCACGGTGGTGATCGGTGACGCCGCGGACGACGCGGTGGCGGCGCGCCACGTGGGTGCGGGGGCGGTGCTGTACACCGGGGGGTCGCACAGCCGGGCCAGTCTCGAGGGCGTCGGGGTACCGGTGGTGGACACGCTGGGCGAGGCCGTGGTGGTGGCGGAGCGGCTGGCGGGCTGACGCCGGCGCGCGGCGCCGGGGCGGTGCCCGTCACCCGGCCGTAGCCGCAGCTGTGCGGAACGTCCAAGTTGCGGGTCTGCTTTTGTACACATGCGGCTCATGACGGGGAGCCCTCGCGGGGCGATAGCCTTGTGGCGTGATCAGCGCGATAGCTCGCGGGGGCACTGGTGCCCCTGCCCTGCGCCCGGCACACACGGACGACATCCGTGGCCGGGCGGCGGTCGCTGATCCTCGCGGGCGGGACGGGGCATCGAAGACCCCCGGTACGGCGCCGCGCACTCCCCGGACGGTGACGGCGAGAGCGAAGTCACATCCGGTGGGAGCGGCGACATTGGCTGATATGCCCCCGCTCCTCTCATCTTGCGGCATAGCGTCGGAGCAGACCGGACACCCCGTGTCCCGACGTCATGCCGGAAGGCAGGAGACCGTACTTCCTTCTACGTCACGCAACGGCGCGCGACAGGAGTCAGAGGACAATGCAGACCAAGCTGGACGAAGCCAAGGCCGAGCTGCTCGAAAGGGCTGCGCGGGTAGCTGAGAACAGCCCGGTCGGGGGGCACCTACCGACCGGGACGACGGGCGAGGGAACTCCGGACACCCCGGACGGCCCGGACGGCGCCCCGGACTACGCATCCGTGTCCGCGTTCCTCCAGCGCTACTACCGGCACACCGCCCCGGAGGACCTCGCCGACCGCGACCCGGTCGACATCTTCGGAGCCGCCGTCTCGCACTACCGGCTGGCCGAGAACCGCCCGCAGGGCACCGCGAACGTCCGCGTGCACACCCCGACGGTCGAGGAGAACGGCTGGACGTGCAGCCACTCCGTCGTCGAGGTGGTCACCGACGACATGCCCTTCCTCGTCGACTCCGTGACCAACGAGCTGACCCGCCAGGGCCGCGGCATCCACGTCGTCGTCCACCCGCAGATCGTGGTGCGGCGCGACATCGCCGGCAAGCTCGTCGAGGTGCTCGCCGGTCCGCCCACCGCCGACCTGCCGCACGACGCGCACGTCGAGTCCTGGATCCACGTCGAGATCGACCGCGAGACCGACCGCGCCGACCTGAAGCAGATCACCGCCGACCTGCTCCGCGTCCTGAACGACGTCCGCGAGACCGTCGAGGACTGGGGCAAGATGCGGGACGCGGCCGTCCGCATCGCGGACCAGCTGTCGACCGAGGCCACCCCGGAGGACCTCCCCGCGCGCGAGCTGGAGGAGGCCCGCGAGCTGCTGCGCTGGCTGGCCGACGACCACTTCACCTTCCTCGGCTACCGCGAGTACCGGCTGCGCGAGGACGACTCCCTCGCCGCCGTCGCCGGCACCGGCCTCGGCATCCTGCGCTCCGACCCGCACCACGCCATCGACGAGAGCCACCCCGTCAGCCCCTCCTTCGAGCGGCTGCCCGCCGACGCCCGGGCCAAGGCCCGCGAGCACCGGCTGCTGGTGCTGACCAAGGCGAACAGCCGGGCCACCGTGCACCGGCCGTCGTACCTCGACTACGTCGGCGTCAAGAAGTTCGACGAGAACGGCAATGTCGTCGGCGAGCGGCGCTTCCTCGGCCTGTTCTCCTCCGCCGCCTACACCGAGTCCGTCCGCCGGGTGCCGGTGGTGCGCCGCAAGGTGGAGGAGGTGCTGGAGCGGGCCGGCTTCTCGCCCAACAGCCACGACGGGCGGGACCTGCTGCAGATCCTGGAGACGTACCCGCGCGACGAGATGTTCCAGACCTCCGTCGAGGAGCTGGAGCCGATCGTCACCTCCGTGCTCTACCTCCAGGAGCGGCGCCGCCTGCGGCTCTACCTGCGCCAGGACGAGTACGGCCGCTACTACTCGGCTCTCGTCTACCTCCCCCGCGACCGCTACACCACCGGTGTCCGGCTGCGGATCATCGACATCCTCAAGGAGGAGCTCGGCGGCACCAGCGTCGACTTCACGGCCTGGAACACCGAGTCCATCCTGTCCCGGCTGCACTTCGTGGTCCGGGTCCCGCAGGGCACCGAGCTGCCGCACCTGTCCGACGCCGACAAGGAGCGCGTCGAGGCCCGTCTCGTCGAGGCCGCCCGCTCCTGGGCCGACGGGTTCGGCGAGGCGCTGACCGCCGAGTTCGGCGAGGAACGCGCCGCGGAGCTGCTGCGCCAGTACGGGTCCGCCTTCCCCGAGGGCTACAAGGCCGACCACGGCCCGCGCTCCGCGGTCGCCGACCTCGGCCACCTGGAGCAGCTCGACGAGGAGAAGACCTTCGCGCTGAGCCTGTACGAGCCGGTCGGCGCCACGCCCGAGGAACGGCGCTTCAAGATCTACCAGAAGGGCGGCTCGGTCTCCCTGTCCGCCGTGCTGCCGGTGCTCAGCCGGCTCGGCGTCGAGGTCACCGACGAGCGGCCCTACGAGCTGCGCTGCGCGGACCGCACCACGGCCTGGATCTACGACTTCGGCCTGCGCATGCCCAAGTCCCCGGCCGGCGGTGTCGACTACCTCGGTGACGACGCCCGCGAGCGCGTCCAGGACGCCTTCGCCGCCACCTGGACCGGCAAGGCGGAGAACGACGGCTTCAACGCCCTCGTGCTCAGCGCCGGCCTGACCTGGCGCGAGGCGATGGTGCTGCGCGCGTACGCCAAGTACCTGCGGCAGGCCGGTTCGACCTTCAGCCAGGACTACATGGAGGACACCCTCCGCAACAACGTCCACACCACGCGCCTGCTCATCAACCTGTTCGAGGCGCGGATGGCGCCGGAGCGGCAGCGGGCCGGGCGGGAGATCGTCGACGCCCTGCTCGAAGAGGTCGACGCGGCTCTCGACCAGGTCGCCAGCCTCGACGAGGACCGGATCCTGCGGTCCTTCCTCACCGTCATCAAGGCGACGCTGCGGACGAACTTCTTCCAGGAGGCGGCGGGCGGCAAGCCGCACGACTACGTGTCCATGAAGTTCGACCCGCAGGCCATCCCCGACCTGCCCGCGCCGCGCCCGGCGTTCGAGATCTGGGTGTACTCGCCGCGCGTCGAGGGCGTGCACCTGCGCTTCGGCAAGGTCGCCCGCGGTGGTCTGCGCTGGTCGGACCGCCGGGAGGACTTCCGCACCGAGATCCTCGGCCTGGTCAAGGCGCAGATGGTGAAGAACACCGTCATCGTGCCGGTCGGCGCCAAGGGCGGCTTCGTCGCCAAGCAGCTGCCCGACCCGGGCGTCGACCGCGACGCGTGGCTGGCGGAGGGCATCGCCAGCTACAAGACCTTCATCTCGGCGCTGCTCGACATCACGGACAACATGGTGGGCGGCGAGGTCGTGCATCCCGCGGACGTCGTCCGGCACGACGAGGACGACACCTACCTCGTCGTCGCCGCGGACAAGGGCACCGCGAAGTTCTCCGACATCGCCAACGAGGTCGCCGAGTCCTACAACTTCTGGCTCGGTGACGCCTTCGCCTCCGGCGGCAGCGCGGGCTACGACCACAAGGGCATGGGCATCACCGCCCGCGGCGCCTGGGAGTCCGTCAAGCGGCACTTCCGGGAGCTGGGCGTCGACACCCAGACCGAGGACTTCACGGCCGTCGGCATCGGCGACATGTCCGGCGACGTCTTCGGCAACGGCATGCTGCTCAGCGAGCACATCCGCCTGGTCGCCGCCTTCGACCACCGGCACATCTTCATCGACCCGAACCCGGACGCGGCCACCTCGTACGCCGAGCGCCGCCGACTGTTCGAGCTGCCGCGCTCGTCCTGGGAGGACTACAACACCGAGCTGCTGTCGGCGGGCGGCGGCATCTTCCCGCGCACGGCCAAGTCGATCCCGGTCAACGCGCACGTCCGCGACGCCCTCGGCATCGAGGCGGGCATCACCAAGATGACCCCGGCCGAGCTGATGAAGGCGATCCTCAGCTCCCCGGTGGACCTGCTGTGGAACGGCGGCATCGGTACGTACGTCAAGGCGTCCACCGAGTCCAACGCGGACGTCGGCGACAAGGGCAACGACGCCATCCGCGTCGACGGCAAGGACCTGCGGGTCCAGGTCGTCGGCGAGGGCGGCAACCTGGGCCTGACCCAGCTGGGCCGGATCGAGTTCGCGCTGCAGGGCGGCCGGATCAACACCGACGCCATCGACAACAGCGCGGGTGTGGACACCTCCGACCACGAGGTGAACATCAAGATCCTGCTCAACGGTCTCGTCAAGGACGGCGACATGACCGTCAAGCAGCGCAACAAGCTGCTCGCCCAGATGACCGACGAGGTCGGCGCGCTGGTCCTGCGCAACAACTACGCGCAGAACACGGCGATCGCCAACGCGCTCGCGCAGTCCAAGGACATGCTCCACGCCCAGCAGCGCTTCATGCGGCACCTGGTCAGGGAGGGCCACCTCAACCGGGCCCTGGAGTTCCTGCCCACCGACCGCCAGATCCGTGAGCGGCTGAGCAGCGGACACGGCCTGACCGGCCCGGAGACGGCCGTGCTGCTGGCGTACACGAAGATCACGGTCGCCGAGGAGCTGCTGCACACCTCGCTGCCGGACGACCCGTACCTCAAGGGCCTGCTGCACGCCTACTTCCCGTCGGCGCTGCGCGAGCAGTTCGCCGAGCAGGTGGACAGCCACCCGCTGCGCCGCGAGATCACGACGACCGTCCTGGTCAACGACACGGTCAACACGGGCGGTACGACGTATCTGCACCGGATGCGCGAGGAGACCGGCGCGTCGCTCGAGGAGATCGTGCGGGCGCAGACCGCGGCCCGGGCGATCTTCAGCTCCTCCCCGGTGTGGGACGCGGTGGAGGCCCTGGACACCAAGGTCGACGCCGCCGTCCAGACCCGGATCCGGCTGCACTCGCGCCGCCTGGTCGAGCGCGGCACGCGCTGGCTGCTCAACAACCGGCCGCAGCCGTTGGAGCTGGCCGAGACGGTGGACTTCTTCGCCGAGCGGGTCGAGCAGGTGTGGTCGCAGCTGCCGAAGCTGCTGCGCGGCGCGGACGCGGAGTGGTACCAGCACATCCACGACGAGCTGACCGCCGCCGGGGTCCCGGACGAGCCGGCCACGCGGGTGGCCGGGTTCTCCTCGGCCTTCGCGACGCTGGACATCGTGTCGGTGGCCGACCGCATGGGCAGGGAGCCGCTGGACGTCGCCGAGGTGTACTACGACCTCGCCGACCGGCTCGGAGTCACCCAGCTGATGGACCGGATCAGTGATCTGCCCCGTAACGACCGCTGGCAGTCCATGGCCCGCGCGGCGATCCGCGAGGACCTGTACTCGGCGCACGCGTCGCTGACCGCGGACGTGCTGGCGGTGGGCAACGGTACGTCGACGCCGGAGCAGCGGTTCAAGGCGTGGGAGGAGAAGAACGCCGCGATTCTGGGACGGGCGCGGACGACGCTGGAGGAGATCCGGTCGTCGGACGAGTTCGATCTGTCGAATCTGTCGGTGGCCATGCGGACGATGCGGACGCTGCTGCGCACGCATTCGTAGGCGGCGCGGTGCTTAACGCCATTGCCGTGTGAGGTGCCCCGGGCCGGGTTCGGTCCGGGGCACCTTCGTCGTGGCCGGCGTGAGGGTGGGGACGCAGCCCGGCGTCGCGGGGTGCCTCCCCCAGTGCCTGAACGGCCTGGGAGGTACCCCCACCGCCCACCCGTGCCGCCCCAGCGGCACGACTGCCCGCAGCTACGGGGGGGCGGAGGCGGCTGCCCGCAGCTGCGTCAGTGGAGGACGTTGGACACCAGGCGGGCCGCTCTTCGTGTCCTCGGGGTGGACAGGCGGCGTGCGGCCGGGCGGAGTACGGCAGAGGTGGCCCCCGCCGGTCGCCAGGTGATCCGCAGGCGGCCCGGGTTGTGGCCCTCCGGGCTGAGGGTGATCCGGTGCGGGGTGAGGCCGGCGCGGTAGGGGACGCGGGCCGTGAGGGGTGGGAAGGCCGGCGGCGCCAGGAGGATGCCCGTGTGGGTGCGACCCCGATGGCGGAGGCGGAGCACCGGATGGCGGGTGCCGTCGAAGCCCTGGAGCGGGAGCCGGGCCGCCGCCAGGTCCAGGTGGACGCGGCCCTCGAAGAGGCCGGGGCGGACCGGCGAGAGACGGAAGGGGACCGTGAGGCGTCGGCGGCCGGGGGAGAGGTGGAGCACGGCGCGCTGGGGGCCGACGGGGAGGCGCAGGGCCGGGTCGTAGGTGCGGACGGTGAGGTCGACCGACGCACCGGGGCCGCGCGTGATCTCCGTGATCTCGTGCCGGAGCAGGGCGCTGAAGAACGGGCGGGTGTCCAGTTCGAGGTCGGTCAGGTCCAGCTCGCGCCGGGCCTCGGGGGAAGCCGGGACCTCCTCGCCCCAGTACACGCGGCCGCTCTCCCCGTCCGGCGTCACCCGGCGCGGTGCCACGTCGTGGCCGAGTCCCCGGGCCGCCGTCCGTACGTCGGCCAGGCGCCGGTCGCGCAGCAGCCGCAGGACGACGCGTTCGGCGCGGGGCAGCCGGGCGTAGGCGCCCTCGGCGAGCGTGTCGAGGTAGGGGTTCATCAGGTCGGCGAAGGAGGTCAGCCACGCGTCGTCCCGGTAGGGGAGGTCACCGGCGTACATCCGGAAGTCGTGCTTGAGGAACTTGAAGTCCTTGTCCTCGCGCAGCCCCTCGTGCCCGCTCTCGGCCAGGAACGCGTCGATGAGCCGCTGCACGTGGACGCGGTCGCGGACGTTGGTGAGCTTGTGCCGCTGGTTGGAGATGGAGGCGGAGTCGGAGGCCGCGTAGGGGGCTATGTACCAGCGGTAGACCGGCTCGGGGACCACGGTGAACGTCTTGGCCAGGCAGTACGCCTGTGCCGAGAAGAGCTGGTCCTCGTAGTGGATGCCCTCGGGGAAGCGCAGGCCGTGCCGGTCGAGGAAGGCGCGGGCGTACATCTTGCTGGTCGACAGGTGCTCGAAGAACAGCCGCGGGTCGGCCTCGATGCCGTCGAGGGTGCGGCGCTCGGCGACCAGGTGCGGCATCCAGGTCGTACGGCGCCCGCCGTCCACCCGGACGCGGTGCACGGCGCCCATCGCGAAGTCCAGGTCGCGTTCGCGGTGGGCGGCGAGCAGCACCTCGACGGCGCGCTCGGGGAGTTCGTCGTCGCTGTCCAGGAACATCAGGTACGGCGCCCGCGCGATCTCCAGGGCGCGGTTGCGCGGGGCGCTGCACCCGCCGCTGTTGCGCGGCAGCCGGAGGTAGACGATCCGCGGGTCGTGGGCGGCGAGTTCGCGGGCCACTTCCTCGGTCGCGTCCGTCGAGTGGTCGTCGCTGATGACGACCTCGATGTTCGCGTGGGTCTGGCGCAGCACGGACGCGACCGCGCGGGGGAGGCGCTCGGCGTCGTTGTAGACGATGACCGTGACGGTGACGTCCGGGGTCCTCAGGGGGAGGAGTGTGCCCGTGGCCGGGCTCGTGGTGGCTGTCCTCATGACGCGCAGGCCTCCTCTGGGCTCGGGGCCGGGGTGCGGTCCTCGACCGGCAGGACCGGGGGCAGGGTCCGCTCGTCCTCGCCGAGGAAGACCCGGCGCACGACGCGTTCGGCGGCGCGGCCGTCGTCGTACTCGCAGAACCGGCGCCGGAAGGCGGCCCGTGCCTTCGCCGCGCGCTCGTCGTGCCAGGCGTCGGTGGTGAGGATCTCCGTCAGTTCCGCCTGGGTGCGGGCGACCGGTCCGGGAGCCTCGGCCATCAGGTCGAAGTAGACGCCGCGGGTGGTGCGGTACGTCTCCCAGTCGTCGGCGTGGATGACGATCGGGCGGTCGAGGTTGGCGTAGTCGAACATGATCGACGAGTAGTCGGTGACCAGCGCGTCGGCGGCCAGGCACAGTTCCTCGACGGGTTCGTAGGAGGAGACGTCGACGAGGCGGCCGGTGCGGCGCAGGCCCGCCAGCGGGGCCGAGGGGGAGGCGGCGCTGTCGTAGAAGTAGTGGGCACGCACCAGCAGAACCGTTTCCTCGCCGAGTCGGTCGGCGAGGGTGGCGAGGTCGAGGCGCGGGGTCCAGCCGGCCTCGTAGTCGCGGTGGGTGGGCGCGTAGAGGACCGCGCGGCGGCCGGGCGCGATACCGAGGCGGGCGCGGGCCGCGCGGACCTCTGCGGGGCCGGCGATGTAGTACACGTCGTTGCGCGGATAGCCGTGGTCGAGGGAGATGTGGCGGGACGGGTAGGCCCGCTGCCACATGCGGGTCGAGTGGCTGTTGGCGGAGACGCTGTAGTCCCACTTGTCCACGCGCTCCAGGAGCGCCTGGAAGTCCAGGCCGTGGGCGGCGGCGGGGTAGGGCAGCTGGTCCAGGCCCATGCGCTTGAGCGGGGTGCCGTGGTGGGTCTGGAGGTGGACGGTGCCGGGGCGTTTGACCACCGCGTCCGGGAAGTTGACGTTGTTGACCAGGTACTTGGCGCGGGCCAGCACCTCCCAGTAGCGGCGGGTGCCGGGCACGACGTGGTCGGTGCCGGGCGGCAGCAGGGCCGCACCCTGTGCCGTGACCACCCACACCGGGTGGACGTCCGGGGCGAGTTCGGCGAGCTTGGCGGCGACGGCGGCCGGGTTGCAGGCCACCCCGCGGTTCCAGTACGCCGAGAAGACCGCGAGGTGCGGGTCGACCGGACGGGCCAGGGCGCCGCGGTACTGGAGGGTGCGCAGCCGCGTGCCGGCCCGGCGTCTGCCGGTGCGCACGGCGGAGCGCACCCCGCGGCGGGCGTGGTTGGCGGTCTGGAGGGCGCGGTACTTGCCGTAGGCGCCCTCCTCGAGGAGGGACCGGCGTACGCCCTCCAGGCCGGCCTGGCGCCTCAGTCCCTCGGGGCGGTGGCGCCGGGCGGTGACGGACGCCCGGTGGAAGAACTCCCGCGCCACGTCGTCCGGCATCCCGGCGCGGGCGAAGGTGTGCAGGCAGTCGCGGACCATCAGGTCGTACAGGACACCGTGGACGGCGGTCCGGTCGGCGGTGAGGCCCAGGAGCGCCTCGTAGCGGTCGACCAGCGCGTACCGCTGCGCGGGCGTGGGCGGCGGGAGGCTCTCGGGGCGCAGCCGGCGGTCTTCGTACGCCGGGTGCGGCAGGCAGGCGACGCGGTCGGCGAGCAGCAGCGCGGCGTACGCGGCGAACGGCTCGTCCTCGGTGGTCAGGAGCCGCTCGTGGGCCCGCCAGAACGGGGCGCGCACGGCGCGGTTGCCGAGCAGCGGGGTCAGGCGGAGCAGCGCCGCGCGGTCGTCGAGGGCGAGGCCCTCCTCGGCGCGGCCCGCGCGGGTGAGGCGGGGACCGTCGGGGGACGGCAGTCCGGAGGCCCGCCACGAGCTGCGGACGTGGTCGAGGAGCAGGACGTCCACCGTGCCGGGCAGGCCGCCGACGTGCTCGGCGACGGCGGCCGGGGCGCCCACCGGCAGCCCGTCCTTGGCGTGCACGAAGTGCAGCCACCGGCCCTGCGCCCGGGCCGCCCCCGCCGAGCGGGCCGCGGCGTCGCCGGCCCCGTCCGGGAGCGGCAGCACGGTGAAGGCCGGGGCGTGCCGCTCGGCGACCTCCCGCGCCCAGTCCCCGACGGCCGCGACGATCACCTCGACGCCGGTGAGGGGATGCGCGTCCAAGGAGTCGAGGAGGGCGGGCAGGTGGTCCTGGACGTTGCGGCCGTGGACGATGACGCTGAGGTCGGGGGCCGTCTGAGGGGCCGTCTCGGGCATCGCGGGGACTCCTTCGCCTCGGCCTGCGCTGCGTCGCTCCCGGATCACTCCTGTGGTCGGTTTCTATTCGGTCATAGTGACATCAATCGGGCAAAAGGCTTAATCGTGGGCGCCGTGCGTACGCCGCCCGGGGGACGGCGGCCTCCCCGGGGGCGGGACGCTCACGCCACCGACTTCGCCTCGGCGGCGGGCCTGGGGGCCGCCTTGGGAGCCGCCTTGGGTTTCGCCGCCCGGTCCGGCCCGCCGGTGAACTTCTCGTACTCCTTCAGGACCTCCTCCGTCGGTCCGTCCATGCGCAGCTCGCCGCGCTCCAGCCACAGCACCCGGTCGCAGGTGTCCCGGATGGACTTGTTGCTGTGGCTGACCAGGAACACCGTGCCGGCGTGCTTGCGCAGCTCCCGGATGCGTTCCTCGGACCGCTTCTGGAAGGAGCGGTCGCCGGTGGCCAGGGCCTCGTCGACGAGGAGGACGTCGTGGTCCTTGGCGGCGGCGATGGAGAAGCGCAGCCGGGCCGCCATGCCGGAGGAGTACGTGCGCATCGGCAGGGTGATGAAGTCGCCCTTCTCGTTGATCCCCGAGAAGTCGACGATCTCCTGGTACCGCTCCTTGACCTCGGCGCGGGACATGCCCATCGCCAGGCCGCCGAGGTACACGTTGCGCTCGCCGGTGAGATCGTTCATCAGGGCGGCGTTGACGCCGAGCAGGGAGGGCTGGCCGTCGGTGTAGATGCGGCCGTTCTCCACCGGGAGCAGGCCGGCGACCGCCTTGAGCAGCGTCGACTTGCCCGAACCGTTGGTGCCTATCAGGCCGATGGCCTCGCCGCGGTACGCCACGAAGGACACGTTCTTCACCGCGTGCACCCGGCGCACGCCCGCGGCCTTCTCGGTCTTCTCGCGGCGCAGGATGCGGTTGAGGGCGGCGGTCGCGGAGCCGCGGCCGGCACCGGTGCCGTTCACCCGGTAGACGATGTCGACGCCGTCGGCGACGACGGTGGGCACGCGCTCGGCGGGGGTGTTGTCAGCCACGACCGTAGGTCTCCTCGGCCTTCCAGAAGTAGATGAAGCCGCCGATCCCGGCGACCAGGGCCCAGCCCACCGCGAGCGCCCACACGTGCGGCGGCAGCTGGCCGCCGCCGAAGGTGTCGATCAGGGCGAAGCGCATCAGGTCGATGTAGACGACGGCGGGGTTGAGCTGGAGGGCGGTGCCGACCCAGGACGGCAGGCCGCTGTCCGGGCCGGTCATGTGCTCGATGCTGAACATGACGCCCGAGGCGTACATCCAGGTGCGCAGCAGGAACGGCATCAGCTGGGCCATGTCGGGGATCTTCGAGCCCACCCGGGCCATGACCATCGCCACGCCCGCGTTGAACACGAACTGCAGCACCAGGGCCGGGACCGCGAGCACCCAGGACGGGGCCGGCGGCACACCGAACGCCAGCAGGATCACGACCAGGGCCGCCATCGAGAACAGCAGCTGCTGGAGCTGCTGGAGACAGAACGACACCGGCAGCGCCGCCCGCGGGAAGTGCAGGGCGCGGACGAGGCCGAGGTTGCCGGAGATGGCGCGGGTGCCCGCCATGATCGAGCTCTGCGTGAACGTCCACACGAACACGCCGGTGACCAGGAACGGGACGAAGTCCTCCACGCCGCGCTTGGTGTCCATCAGCAGGCCGAAGATGAAGTAGTACACCGCCGCGTTGAGCAGCGGCGTCATCACCTGCCAGACCTGGCCCAGCTTGGCCTGGCTGTACTGGGCGGTGAGCTTGGCGGTGGAGAAGGCGCCGATGAAGTGCCGGCGCGCCCACAGCTGGCGGACGTACTGGCGCAGGGAGGGGCGGGCGCCGCTGACCGACAGCCCGTGCCGGGCGGCGAGCGCCGCGAGGTCGTGGTCGGCGCCGGCGGGGCCGGGCGCGGTGGCGGCCTGGGCCGATGCCCGGGTCGGGGGTGGGGGGTCGAGAACCTGGCTCACATCCGGTGCTTTCGCTCGGGGGAGGGGGCGAGAGGGCGACGCCCGTCGTTCACCCGGGTGACCGTGTGGGTTCACTTACGTCGGGACGGCACCGTATCGTCGTGACGTGAGCGTAGGGCGTGACGACGCCGGAACGCAACCGTTTCGTCGTGACGCCCTATGCTTGACCCGCATGACGACCAACGCCGCCGCCGACGAGCCGCCGCCGCGCCCGCGCCGCCGGGCCCCCGCGGGGGCGGCGGTGCTCCGCGAGGACGTGACGGAGGCCATCCGGGCGGCGGTCTTCGAGGAACTGGCGGCGGTCGGCTACGCCCGGATGTCCATCGAGGGCATCGCGCGCCGTGCGGGCGTCGGCAAGACCGCCGTCTACCGGCGCTGGCGTTCCAAGCTGCACCTGGTGCTCGACATCGTCTCCGCCCTCGCCGTGCAGGGCCTGCCCGCGCCGGACACCGGCTCCCTGGAGGGCGACCTGCGGCTGCTGTACGAGGTGACGTCCCGCGCCCTGCGCCACCCGGTGGCCTCGCAGGTCATCCCCGACCTCCAGGCGGAGGCGGCCCGCAACCCCGACATCGCCGAGGCGCTTCAGAAGACCCTGCGCGAGGGCCAGGACGGCGTCGCCAGCAGGATCCTCGCGGCGGCGGCCGAACGCGGCGAACTGGACCCCGGTCTCGACGCCGACCTGGCCCTCGACCTGATCTCGGGCCCGCTGTACTGGCGCTCCGTGGTCGTCCGCAGCCCGAAGCTGCCGAAGGGCTACCTGGCATCGCTGGCCCGGGCCACTGCGGAGGGCCTGAAGGCGCTCTGAGCCCGGGGCGGATTGTCAGTGGGTCCTGTCACGATGCCCCCATGGAACGTACGGAACCGATGGAGCCCAGGGGCGTGACGGAACCTGCGGCGATCGTGCGGGAGTTCTGGACCCGCATGCAGGCCCGGGACTGGGCGGGCCTCGCCTCGCTGCTCGCCCACGACCTGGTGGTGGAGTGGCCGGTCAGCGCCGAGCGGATCGAGGGCCGGGCGAATTTCGTGAGCGTCAACGCGGAGTACCCGGAGGGCTGGTCGATCGAGGTGATACGCGTCGTGGCCGACGGCGAGACCGTGGTCTCGGAGGTGGAGGTCCCGCACGGGACGATGGGCGTCCACCGGGCCGTGTCCCTGTGGACGGTCCGGGACGGGCGGATAACCGGCGGCCGGGAGTACTGGACGGCACCGGGTTCGGACCCGTCGCCGCAGTGGCGGGCGCGCTTCGTACGGCCGCTGTAGGCGATGCCGTCTCCGGGAGCCCGGGAGCCCGGGAGCCAGGGCCGCCCCCATACGATCGGGCGGTGACGATCACCTACCTGTGGCGCGGAGACGTCGACAACGCCCTCCTCGAAGCACTCCACGCCGACGGCTTCGGTCATCCGGTGGAGGAGACCGACTGGCGCGCGCGACTGGAGCGGCACAGCCTCGGCTGGGTCTGCGCCCGCCAGGACGGCTCGCTGGTCGGTTTCGTCAACGTCGCCTGGGACGGCGGAGCGCACGCCTTCCTCCTGGACACGGTGGTGGCCCGGCACTGCCGGTCCCGCGGGGTGGGCGCCCGGCTGGTCGAGGTCGCCGCCGAACGGGCCCGGGCCGCCGGGTGCGAGTGGCTGCACGTCGACTTCGAGGACCACCTGCGCCCGTTCTACCTGGACGGGTGCGGCTTCGAGGAGACGGCGGCCGGTCTCCTCGCCCTGTGACGCGCCGGGCGGGCGGCACACTGGTGCGATGATCCCGACCGAACCCAAGGCCGATCTCCGCTTCTACCTCCAGGCCGCCCGCGACGCCCTGCTCTGGAAGCTCGACGGGCTCTCGGAGTACGACATACGGCGCCCGGCGACGCCGACCGGCACCAATCTCCTGGGCCTGGTGAAGCACGCCGCCGGTGTGGAGCTGGGGTATCTCGGCGACACCTTCGGACGGCCGTCCGGTGAGCCGCTGCCCTGGCTCGAAGACGGTGCCGGGCCCAACGCGGACATGTGGGCCACCGCCGACGAGTCACGCGCGTACGTCGTGGGGCTGTACCGGCGGGCGTGGGCCCACGCGGACGCGACGATCGACGCGCTGGCGCTGGACACGGTCGGCAGGGTGCCCTGGTGGCCGGCGGGCAAGGACGAGGTGACCCTGCACCATGCCGTGACCCGCGTGATCGCGGACACTCACCGGCACGCCGGCCATGCCGACATCCTCCGGGAGCTGACGGACGGTGCCGTGGGGATGCGCGAGGACAACACCGCGGTGCCGACGGATGATGCGGCGTGGTGGGAGGCGTACCGGGACCGGCTCGAACACGCGGCCCGGGAAGCCGGGCGCCGGGAGACCCCGGGGCAGGCCCGATGAGGCGGGTGTGGACGGGCCCGGTGCTGCTGCTGATCGCCGGAGCGGGGGCCGCGACCGGGCCGGTCGTCCAGGGGCGCCCGGGGACGGGTGCCGTGCTCCTGCTGGTGTTCGTGCTGCTGGCCGGGCTGACCTCGCCCCTGGTGTTTCCGCGGTCCATCGGTGCGCCGGAGGCGCGGCGGCGCAGTGCCGCCGACGGCCGGCCGGTCGTCTTCTGGCGGCCGGGGTGCGCCTACTGCCTGCGGCTGCGCATCCGGCTGGGGCGCAGGGCCCGGCGGCTGCACTGGGTCGACATCTGGCGGGACGAGGACGGAGCGGAGCTGGTGCGGGGGGCCAACGACGGGAACGAGACCGTGCCCACGCTGCTCGTGGCGGGCCGGCCGTACACCAACCCCGATCCCGCGTGGGTGCGCGAGCAGGTCTCCCGGCCCCGCTGATCCGGCGTCGGGGCCCCGTGTCCGGGCGTCAGTCCCGGGCCGCCTCCGGGTGGAGCCGTACCCAGCCCGCCCAGGCCGACGTGATCATGTCCTCGACGTCGTACTTGGCCTTCCAGCCCAGTTCGACGGCGGCGCGGTCCGACGAGGCGACGACGCGGGCCGGGTCGCCGGGGCGGCGGGGCGTGACCGTCGGCGGCTGGTCGTAGCCGGTGAGGGCGTTGATGCGGTCGATCATCTCGCGGACGGAGACGCCCTCGCCCCGGCCGATGTTGAGGGTGAGGGCACGGCCCGGGGAGGACCGCAGGGCGCGGGCCGCCGCCACATGGGCCTCGGCGAGGTCGACGACGTGGATGTAGTCGCGCACGCAGGTGCCGTCCGGCGTCGCGTAGTCGTCGCCGAAGATCCGGGGGGCCGCGGACTCCGTCAGCTTCTCGAAGACCATCGGGACGAGGTTGTAGACGCCGGTGTCGGCCAGCTCCGGGCTCGCCGCGCCCGCCACGTTGAAGTAGCGCAGGGACGCCGTGGCCAGGCCCGCGGCCTTGCCGGTGGCCCGGACCAGCCACTCGCCGGCCAGCTTGGTCTCGCCGTACGGCGACATCGGCACGCAGGGCGTCTCCTCGGTCACGAGGTCGACATCGGGCATGCCGTACACGGCGGCGGAGGAGGAGAAGACGAAGGAGGGGACCTCGGCCTCGGTGACCGCGCCCAGCAGGACGCGCAGGCCCTCGACGTTCTCCCGGTAGTAGTGCAGGGGCAGGTCCACCGACTCGCCGACCTGCTTCTTGGCGGCCAGGTGCACCACGCCGGTGACGGAGTGGTCGGCCAGGGCGCGGGCGACCCGTTCGCCGTCCAGGACCGAGCCCACCACCAGCGGGACGCCGTCGGGCACGCGCTCGGCGATCCCCGTGGACAGGTCGTCGTAGACCACGGCCTTCTCGCCCGCTTCGGTCATCGCCCGTACGACGTGCGCCCCGATGTATCCGGCGCCGCCGGTGATCAGCCAGGTCATTGCGGCCGTCCCCTTCGTTCAGTGGTCCTTGGTAGCCATGATCCGTCATCCGGACGCACGCCGGGCGCCCGCACCCCTCAGGACGGTTCGGGGGCCGGATCGGTGCCGTACGCGTCCAGCGCCGCCGTGAGCCGGTCGAGGCGGGCGCGCAGGTCCTGGACCTCGGTGAGGTCCAGGCCGGTCGCCGCGGAGATCCGGCGCGGCACCTCGACGGCCCGCTCGCGCAGCGCCGCGCCCTCCTCGGTCAGCCGCACCTCCACCGACCGCTCGTCGCGCGCGCTGCGCTCACGCCGCACCAGACCGGCCGCCTCCAGCCGCTTGAGCAGGGGGGACAGCGTGCCGGAGTCGAGACGGAGGTGCTCGCCGAGCTTCTTCACCGGCAGCTCGCCGTGCTCCCACAGCACCAGCATGACCAGGTACTGCGGGTAGGTGAGCCCCAGGTCCTTGAGGACGACGCGGTAGACGCCGCCGAAGGCGCGCGACGCGGCGTTCAGGGAGAAGCAGATCTGCTGGTCCAGGCGGAGCCAGTCGGTGGCGGGCGTGGTCATGCGCTCCAGGGTAGCCGACCTGCCGATGCCCGCAATTGAGTTGTACACAATTAAGTTGCACCCGACTCGATTGAGTGCTCTACTGGGGGCTGTCAGGCACACAGGCCCCTCCCGAAACGGACGGTTCTCCCATGGACGCGCTCTACACCGCCGCCGCCACCGCCACCCACGGCCGCGACGGCCGCACCGTCAGCTCCGACGGCAAGCTCGACCTCGCCCTCGGCATCCCCGTCGAGATGGGCGGCAACGGGGAGGGCACCAACCCCGAGCAGCTGTTCGCCGCCGGGTACGCCGCCTGCTTCGGCAGCGCCCTCGGTGTGGTCGGCCGGGCGGCGAAGGTCGACGTCAGCGACGCCGCGGTGACCGCCGAGGTCGGCATCGGCAAGCAGGGCGAGGGCTTCGCGCTCGCCGTCACCCTCCGGGTCGAGCTGCCCGAGGGCCTCGACGAGGAGACCGGCCGCAAGCTGGTCGAGCAGGCCCACCAGGTCTGCCCCTACTCCAACGCCACCCGCGGCAACATCCCGGTCGACCTCGTCGTCGAGTAGTCACCCGGAAAGCGCTCATCCGACCCGCGCCAGCACCTCCCCCGTCCGCTCGCTCCACGCCACCACCACCGCCTCCTCGGGCACCGGGTGCCAGCGGGTCAGCAGCAGCCAGCGGACGTGGTAGCGGCGGACGACGGCGGCGCGGTCGGCGCGGGTCGAGTCCGGCGCGAGGTACGCCTCGACGTCGGCCGCCCGCCGCCCGCGCTCCCGCTCGTCCAGCGCCGGGTCCGGCCAGGCCGGCGCCGCGAGGTTCGGCCCGTACCCGGCGATGGCGTGCCCGGCGTAGTAGCCGTCGGTGATCACGACCTCGCCGGGTCCGATGTGCCGGGCCGCCCAGGTGTACGCCGGCCAGTGGGGCGGCTGCTCGAAGCCCACCGGGTCCAGCGCGCGCGGCACCACCGCCCCCGCGTGGACCGTGAGGAACCCCAGCAGCGCACCGGCCGTCGCGGTCCAGCCCAGCGCCGCCCGCCACCGCCCCCACGGCCGGGGCGCCGCCAGCTCCACCGCCAGGGCGAACTGCAACGGCACCAGCGTGAGCCCGAGGATCCGGCCGTAGGTGTAGTGGCCGCTGAACCAGCCGTACGCCACCACCGCGCAGTCCAGGGCGAACATCAGCACCAGCGGGTCCCGCGGCGAACGGCGTCCGCGTGCCCACAGGGCCGGCAGGCCGAGCAGGGCCAGCCAGAACTCCCCGGGCAGGTGGAGGTACAGGACCCGGTGCATCGCGTCCACGCTGTCGTCGTCGGCCAGCGCGAACACGTCGAAGTACGGCCAGGCCGCCGCCGCCCCCACCGCCACGGCGCCGGCCAGTGCCCACCGCCCCACGACCGGACCGCGCCACCCGCGCTGCCACCCGGCCACCAGCGCCACCGCGCCGAGCACCGCCGCCACCGAGGTGATCGGGTGGACGAGGAGGATCAGGCCGTACAGGGCGCCGAGCCCCGCGTAACCGGGCAGGCCGCGCAGTCCGCTCGGCCCCACGTACCGCACCCGGCGCCGGTCCCGGGCCCGTGCGCCGGTCAGGGCCCAGGCCCAGAAGGTGAGCCCGATCGCGAAGGCCGACGGGTAGCCGAGGTTGCCCGTCATCGACATCAGCCCGAGATAGCCGCTCCACCACGCCCGCTCGGTGCCCCACAGCAGCGTCATCGCGCCCAGAGCGAGGACCGGCGCCCACGGCCGCGGGGTCAGCACCCGCACGAAGCGGCCCAGGCCGGTCAGCAGCACCAGCAGGTTCAGCGGCCCGGCGAGCCGCACCACCTCCCAGCCGCCCAGCCCCGTCAGCCGGGCGAACGCGCCCTGCGCCACCGCGTACGGCGAGTAGTACGCGCTGCCCGCGCCCGGCAGGTCGGCCATCGGATGCCGGGGGTGCAGCAGGTTCTCCTTCAGGCGCTCGACGACGGCCGCGTGCTGGCCGGCGTCGCAGCACAGCGGCACCGCCCAGTACGCCAGCGCCATCACGAGGAAGAAGAGGAAGCCGGCCGCCTGGTACGGGGTGGGGCGCCAGGCGCGGCCGCCGCGCAGCGCCGTCGCGCCGCGCACCGGCCGTCGGACGAGGGCGTCGGCGCTCACGACACAGCGGGAGTGTGGGGCATTCGGGACATTTGGCGTATGTTCCCGGCGGGGTCGCCCCCGTCAATCCCTCAGCGGCCCAAGTCACCCGGGTAGCGGACGCTCAGCCGACCGCGCTCGCCCGGTCCGGCTGTCCCTGCGCGGGCAGCGGCACCCGGCCGCCCCGCACCACCGGCTCCAGGAGCAGCGGCACCCCCACCACCGGCAGCAGCCACGCCAGCACGATCAGCCGCTCGCCCCAGATGTTGATGTCCGGGTGCCCGGCCTGGGTGAGGATGCCGGTGAACGCCGCCGCGACCAGGAAACCGCCGACCGCGCCGCCGCGCCGCAGGGCACCCCACGCCCCGGCGGCCAGCGCCGCCAGGAACAGCGGCTGCCACGCCTGCCGGCGCAGCCACTCCACCCAGAAGTTGCCCTGCAACTGCCAGAACTCCGGCCACGGACGCGTGCGGTCGGGACGGGCGAAGTGGTCGGTGAGCAGATCCTGGAGGCTCTCCGCCTCGGACGGATAGTGCAGCAGCCGCGCCAGCAGCAGGGTAGCAACCGCACCGGCCAGGCCCACGGCCGCGAGCGCCAGCACCTCCCGGGGCGCCGGAGCGCCCCGCCCCTGAAGCCGCCGAGCACGTCGCCGGTGCCGGCCCAGGGCGATCACCGCACCGGCCGCCGCCAGGCACAGGCCGAGGAACAGCGCCTGGGAGTGCTTGACCGTGAACAGGGCCAGCAGCGACCCGGCGACCAGCGCCGGCCCGGCCCGTCGCCGGCCCGACCGCAGCGCCAGCGCGCAGCCCCACACCGCCGCCAGGGTCAGTGCCATCAGCAGGCCCTCGGTCATCGGCCGCATCGCGGTCGTCCCGCACGGCAGCACGTAGTACAGCGCCTGCCCGGCCAGCGCGAGCGGCACCCGCACCGACAGCGTCCGCAGGATCAGGAAGACCAGGACGCCGCCCGCGCCCGCGATCACGACCCCCGCGGTCCACAGACCCCACGTCACCCCGAAGGCGAGGACGAAGGGCACCAGGAACGCCGGATAGCCCGGCCGTGCCTCGAAGATCGCCATGAAGCGCTCCGACATGAACGGCACCGTGTGCCCCCCGGTCTCCCCGGCCGCCAGCCGCGGCTGAACCGCCGCCCACTCCTGCTTCCGGCACTGGGCCAGCACGTCGGCGCTGGGGTCGGGGCGGTGGAAGCGGACCACGTGCACGCTCTGGTCCCGGCGGGCCCGCTCCGCCCGGCTCGCGCACACGTAGTCGATGGTGGCCGTGGCCGCCGCGCGCTTGCCCTCGCCCGCCAGGCTCAGGGCGTACGACAGATAGTTCCTGGTGTCGGGGGTGTCCCGGCCGGTGACGTTCGCCAGCTGGAGCGCGGCGAACACGGCGGCCAGGAGCAGCACACCCAGTACCCGGCGGCTCACCGGGCCGCGGGGTCTCATGTGGAGGGCAGCAGGTCGCGTCCGGACGGGACGGCGCGGGCACCGGGGACGCCGGACGGCTCCGGCGCGGGCATCGGCTCACCGAGCAGCAGCGTCCGCACCACCCGCTCGGCGGCCCTGCCGTCCTCGTACTCGCAGTACCGGGCCCGGAAGGACGCCCGCAGCCGCGCCGCCTCCTCGTCCCGCCACGCCCCGGACGCCAGCAGCCACGCCAGCTCCCGGTAGGAGCGCGAGACGTGCCCGGGTGCCTCCTCGGTGATGTCGAAGTACGTGCCGCGGGTCGCCCGGTACGGGCCCCAGTCGTCGGCGTGGATCAGGATCGGCCGGTCCAGGAGGGCGTAGTCGAACATCAGGGCGGAGTAGTCGGTGATCAGCAGGTCGGAGGCGAGCATCAGGTCCTCCACGTGCGGTTCGTCCGTCGCGTCGACCACCACGCCCCGGCGGTGCAGCTCCGCGAGGCCCAGGCCGCGCGCCGGGCCGGTGGCGAGGGACGGGTGCAGGCGCACCACCAGGGTGTGGCCCTCGCCGAGGTCGGCGGCGAGCCGGGCCACGTCGAGACGCTCGACGAGCCCGCCGCGCCGGTACTCGCGGCGGGTCGGCGCGTACAGCACGACGGTGTGGTCCTGGGGGAGGCCGAGCCGCTCGCGGACCCGGCGGCCGTCCTCGGGACCGGCGTCGACCAGGACGTCGTTGCGCGGGCTGCCGGTCCGCGCCGACGCGAAGTGGCAGGGGTAGGCCCGCTCCCAGATCCGCTCCGCGTACCGGCTCGCGACCAGGCTGTGGTCCCAGCGGTCGGCCCGGCGCAGCATCTGCGGCACGTCCAGACCGTGCCGGGCGCCGGGCCTGCCCAGCAGGTCGACGCCCATGTACTTGAGCGGGGTGCCCTGGTGGGTGTGGATGTGGACGCTGCCGTCCCGCTTGGCCACCGTGCCGGGCCAGTTGACGTTGTTGACGAAGAACGCCGCCCGCTCGGTCACCCGGCGGTAGGCGGCACTGCCCAGGACCACGTGCTCGGTGCCCGGCGGCAGCAGGGCGGGGTCCGCCGCGCTCTCCTCGTCCCGCACCACCCACACCCCGCGCAGGTGCGGCGCGAGTTCACGGGCGGCGCGGTGGATCGCGGCGGGGTCGCCGAGCACGCCCCGGTGGGAGAACGCCGAGTACACGACGAGGCCGGGGTCCAGGGAGCGGCGGGGGAGCGCGGCGGCGACCCGGCGGGCCCGCGCCGCGACCGCGCCGCGCGCCTGCCGGGTCCGGCGCTCCGCCTCCCGGGCCGCCCGCCCGGACTGCCGGCGCAACCGGTAGGCGGCGTACGACCCCTCCAGCACCCTGAGTTCGGCCGGAGCCGCCGCGCCCTCGGGCCGGTGCGCGCTGAACATCTCGGCGGTGCGGTGGAAGAACTCGGCCCGGTCGGACGGCGGCAGCCGGTCCGGCTTGGACAGGATGTCCAGGCAGTGCTCGCCCATCTTGGCGTGCAGGAACGGCCGCCACCGGGCCGCCAGCTCCGGGCGGGCGTCGAGGAAGGCGAAGACCCGCTCGTACTGCGCGTGGACGTCGAAGTGCTTGCGGCTGGTGGTGGACAGGATGTTGCCCTGGCGGCGCTGGCGGTAGTTCAGGCAGATCCGGTCCAGTGCGGCGATCCGCTCCGCGCTGAACATCACCGGGAAGGTCCAAGGCGTGTCCTCGTAGTAGCCGGGCGGGAAGGTGAAGCCCTCCCGCTCGACGAAGTCGCGCCGGTAGACCTTGTTCCACACCACCATCAACAGGTCGAGGATCTCGGGGTGGCCGGCCGCCGTGAACGTGCCGTCGCCCGCCTCCGCGAGCACCCGGGCCAGGACGTTGCGGCGGGTGCCGCCCCACCAGTAGGTGCGCGCGTAGTCGAAGACCAGCACGTCCGGGTCGTCGGTCTCCGCGAGCCGGTCCCCCATGGCGCGCAGGGCGCCCGGGGTGAGGGTGTCGTCGCTGTCTAGGAAGAAGAGGTAGTCGCCGGTGGCGTGCGGCAGCCCGGCGTTGCGGGCCCGGCCGAGGCCGACGTTCTCCTCCAGGTGCAGCACGCGCACCCGCTCGTCGCGGGCCGCGTACTCGTCCAGGATCGCCCCCGAGCCGTCCGGGGAGCAGTCGTCGACGGCGATCACCTCGATGTCCCGGAAGGACTGGTCCAGGACCGAGTCGAGGCACTCGCGCAGGAAGCCCTGCACCTTGAAACAGGGGACGATGACGCTGAAGCGGGGCACGGCGGGGTCAGCTCCTTACGAGGGTGGCGGCGGGGGCCGGGACGCGCTCCGCGAGCGGGATCACGGGCGGCAGCGCCTCGGGCGGCTCGCCGAGCAGCACCCGGCGCACGACGCGCTCGGCGGCCCGGCCGTCGTCGAACTCGCAGAACCGCTCCCGGAAGGCGGCCCGCAGTGCCGTCGACTCCGGGCCCGCGTAGGTGCCGTCGGCGAAGACGCGGGCCAGTTCCTCCGGCGTGCGCGCCACCGGCCCCGGGGGCGCCGCCATCAGGTCGAAGTAGACGCCGCGGGTCTCCCGGTAGACGTCCCAGTCCTCGGCGTACACGACGATCGGGCGGTTCAGGTTGGCGTAGTCGAACATGATGGACGAGTAGTCGGTGACCAGCGCGTCCGCGGCCAGGCACACGTCCTCGGAGGAGCGGTGCGCGGTCACGTCGATGATCCGGCCGGTGCGTTCCCGGCTGCCGCCCCGGTCGTAGAAGTAGTGGGCGCGCAGCAGCACCACCACGTCCTCGCCGGCCGCCTCGCAGAACGCCTCCAGGTCCAGGCCGCCCGCGCCGAAGCCGGTCTCCCAGTCCCGGTGCGTGGGCGCGTACAGGACCGCCGTCCTCCCCTCCGGGACGCCCAGTTCGCGCCGGACGCGGGCCACGTCCTCGGCGGTCGCCGTGCAGTAGACGTCGTTGCGCGGATAGCCGTACTCCAGGTGCTCGTAGGAGCCCGGGAAGGCGCGCTCCCACATCTGAGTGGAGTGCCGGTTGGCGGACAGGTTGAAGTCCCAGCGGTCCACCCGGCCGAGCAGCTTGGTGAAGCTGCCCGTGGCCGCCGCCACCACCGGGTACGTCGACTGGTCCACGCCCATCGTCTTCAGCGGCGTGCCGTGCTGGGTCTGCACGTGCACGCTGCCGGGGCGCTTGACGACGCCCTCGGCGAAGTTGGCGTTGTTCACCAGGTACGTGGCGCGGGCCAGCACCTCCCAGTACCGGTGGCTGCCGATGACGGCGTGGTCGACGCCCTCCGGCACGGTGTGCGCCTGGTCCGGCTCGACCAGGAACACCGACTTCAGGTGCGGGGCGAGTTCGCGGGCCCTGGCGTGGATCGCGGCCGGGTTGCAGGCGTAGCCGCGGCCCCAGTAGGCGCAGTACACGACGAGGTTCGGGTCCAGCGGGCGGCGCAGGTGGCGGCGGTAGCGCAGGCGGGTGCGCAGCCCCCGCGGCCACGGCAGGCGGCGCAGCAGGGCGGTCGCCGCGCGGTTGGCGGTGCGCAGCGCGCGGAAGCCCGCGTACGACCCCGACGCCAGCAGCCGGTGCTGCACGCCGAGCCGTCCGCCCGGTGGCCGGTAGCCCGCGGGGCGGTGGCGCCGGTAGAGGCGGCTCGCCCGGCGGTAGAAGACGCGGCGCTCGCGCCGGGTCAGGCGCCGGGGGTGGGTGGCGGTCTTCAGGACCGCCGCGAAGAGCTGCTCGAACAGCGGTCCGCGCCGCTCGGGCGGCAGGCCGAGTCCGGCGGCGTGCGCGAGCGCCAGCTCGGCCTGGTCGAGCAGGTCCGCGTGGTGCTCGCCGGGCAGGTTCAGCCGGTTGCCCTGCCGCCGCACCCGGTGCCGTACGACCACCTCGCGCAGCACCGCCACCCGTTCGGCGCGGGCCGCGACCCGGGCACCGAAGCCGATGTCCGTGTAGTGCCCGGCGGGGAAGTCCAGCCGGCGCTCGGTGAGGAAGGTGCGGCGGTGGACCGCGCTCCAGGCGGGCAGGTGCACGCCGGTCAGCTGCGGGGCGCGGTCGGGGGTGAAGGCGCCGTCCGGGGCCTTCGCCAGCAGCGGGGCGGCCGGGTTGGTGGTCTCGCCCTCCCACCAGGGCACGCGCTCGTACTCGAAGTAGAGGACGTCGACGCCGCCGGTGTCCGCGAGGCGTGCGTCCAGGGCCGTCAGCGCCCCGGGTACGAGGACGTCGTCGCCGTCGAGGAACAGCAGGTACGCGCCGGTCGCCGCCCGCATCCCGGCGTTGCGCGCCCCGGCCAGACCGGCCGACGGCGGCGAGTGCACGGGCGTCACCCGGGAGTCCCGCTCGGCGTGCTCCCCGGCGACGTCCGCCGCGGTGCCGTCCGGGCCGTCGCAGACCGGGATCAGCTCGAAGTCGCCGAAGGACTGGCCGAGGACCGAGTCCAGTGCCTGGGAGAGCCGCCCCGCGACCCCATGGGACGGGACGATGATGCTGAAGCGGGGCATACTGCTCTTTCTCTCGTGGTCCTGGTCCGACTCGTCCCGGTACCAGGGGGGAACTCCCCGTGGGCAAACGGCGGTCAGAGGCTGTCGGTGACGGTGCGGGGCCCCGCGGGTTGCGGCACCGTGGCCAGCGGGGTGCGGGCGAGGACGGCCGCGGCCGAGGGCGCGGGGCGGCGCTCGGCGAGCGGCACGACCGGCGGCAGGTCCGACTCGCCCAGCACCACCCGGCGCACCACGCGCTCGGCGGCGCGGCCGTCGTCGTAGGGGCAGAACCGCTCGCGGAAGGCGGCCCGCAGCCGCGCCGACCGGGCGCCGTGCCACTCGCCGCTGGCGAACAGGCCGATCAGCTCGTCCTCGTCCCGCGCGATCGCGCCCGGCGGGAAGGAGCGCAGGTCGACGTAGGTGCCGCGGGCCGCCTCGTACGCCTCCCGCTCGTGGGCATGGAGCACGATCGGGCGGTCCAGGCCCGCGTAGTCGAACATCAGGGACGAGTAGTCGGTGACCAGGGCGTCCGAGGCCAGGCACAGCGACTCCACGTGCGGGTGGCCGGTGACGTCGAGGACCCGGCCGCCGGACGCGGCGAGCGGGCCGCCGTGCCGGGGGTGGGCGCGGGCCAGCACCATGAAGCGCGGGCCGAGCCGGCGCACGACGCGCTGCAGGTCCAGGGCGGAGCGCTGGGTGCGCCGGTAGTCGCGGTGGGCGGGCGCGTACAGGATCGCGACCGTGCCCTCGGGGATGCCGAGGGTCTCGCGCAGCCGGGCCACGTCCGCCGCCGTCGCCCGCTGGAGGACGTCGGTGCGCGGCTGGCCGTACTCCAGGGTGGTCCAGCCGCCGGGGTGCACCCGTTCCCAGGTCAGGGTGGAGTGGCGGTTGGCGGAGACCACGTAGTCCCAGGTGCCGGCCTCGCGCAGCAGCCGGGCGAAGTCGGTGCCGCGCGCGGCGGCCGGGTGCTCCTGGAGGTCCAGGCCCATGTGCCCCAGCGGGGTCCCGGTCTGCGTCTGGACCAGGATCTGCCCCCGGCGCCTGACCAGGCCCGCGCCGAAGGCGGCGTCGCACACCAGGTAGCGGGAGCGGGCCAGGGCGGTCCAGTGGGCGGCCGTGCCCGGGGTCAGTCGGCGCGTGCCGGGCGGCACGGTGTGGTGGAGCACCGGGTCGGCGGCCCACGCCGTGCGCACGTGCGGCGCGAGGCGGCGGAACGCCTCCTCCAGGGCGCCCGGGTCGCGGCCGTACCCCCGGTCGCCCTCGACGGCGAAGACGGCACGGTCGGCGCGGAGCGGGAGGCAGCGCTGGAGGCGGTAGTGCAGGCGCAGGGCGCCGGTGCGGGCGGCGCGCAGCAGCCCCGCGGTGACCTTCGCCGTGCGGCGGCGCAGGGCGGAGGCGAGGCGCAGCGCCCCGTAGGTGCGGCGCAGGCCGAGGCGGAGCAGGGCGTGGCGGAGACGGACGGGCAGCGGAGCCCGGGCGCCGGGGACCCGGTAGCGGCGGCAGTGCACGCGGGCCCGGCGCAGGAACTCGGCGCGCAGGGAGCGCGGGAGGCGGTCGGGGCGGGTGTACACCATCGTGAGGTGGTCGGCCATGCGGCGGTACAGGACCGGCCGCCAGCGGGCCAGCTCCTCGCGCGCCTCCGGGTGCGTCTGCGTGCGCGACTCCAGGAACGCGAAGACGCGGTCGTACTGTGTGAAGACGTCCAGGTGCCGCTCGCTCGGCGTGCCCAGGATGCTGCCCCGCAGGCGCTGCCGGTAGTGGACGCAGACCCGGTCCAGGGTGGCGATGGAGCCCGCCGTCATCAGCACCGGGTACGTCCACGGGGTGTCCTCGTAGTAGCCCGGCGGGAAGGCGAGCCCCTCGCGCTCGGCGAACTCCCGCCGCACCGCCTTGTTCCAGGCCACCATCAGCAGCTCCAGCAGCCCCGGCCGGTCGCTGAGCCGGAACGGCGCCGGGCCCTGCTCGGTGAGGTGCGCGGCGGCCCGGTTGCGCACCGTCTCACCGGTCCAGTACGTGCGCGCGTAGTCGTAGACCAGGACGTCCGGCTCGCCCGTCTCCTTGATCCGGTCGGCGATGCCGCGCAGCGCGTGCGGGGTGAGGGTGTCGTCACTGTCGAGGAAGACCAGGTAGTCGCCGCCCGCCCGGTCCATCCCGGCATTGCGGGCGGGGCCCAGGCCCTCGTTGCGCGGCAGGCGCAGGACGCGGACGCGCGGGTCGAGGGCCGCGAACTCGTCGGCGATCGCGCCGCAGGCGTCCGGCGAGCAGTCGTCGACCACGATCACCTCGAAGTCCGGGTACGACTGGGCCAGCACCGACTCCAGGCACGCGTGCAGATAAGCCTGCACCTGGTACGCGGGAACGATGACACTGAACCTGGGCACGGGGACATCCATCGGTCGGCGGGATCGGTGCGGGCGTTCGGCCCGGCAACGTCCCGCGGAGCGGGTTGGTTACGGTCCCCGGGGCATTCGGGGGACGTTGTGCCCGTACGGATGAGGGGGCGGACCGGAGACCGGCCCGCCCCCTCAAGGGTGGTGTCGAGGCGGTTACTTGACGGCGCCCGCCATGACGCCGGAGACGAACTGCCGCTGGAACGCGAAGAACACGGCCAGCGGGATCACCATGGAGATGAACGCGCCCGGTGCCAGCACGTCGATGTTGTTGCCGAACTGCCGTACCTGCGTCTGCAGGGCTACCGTGATCGGCTGGCTGTCGGAGTCCGAGAAGATCAGCGCGACCAGCATGTCGTTCCACACCCACAGGAACTGGAAGATGCCCAGGCTGGCGATCGCGGGCCCGCCGAGCGGCATCACCACCCGGACGAACAGCCGCAGTTCACCGGCGCCGTCCAGGCGGGCCGCCTCCAGCAGCTCCCTCGGGATCTCCGCGAAGAAGTTCCGCAGCAGGAACACCGCGAAGGGCAGTCCGAAACCGACGTGGAAGAGGATCACGCCGAGCATCGAGCCGAACAGGCCGATCTTGCCGAAGAGTTCGGCGATCGGGATCAGGGCGACCTGCACGGGTACCACGAGCAGCCCGACCACCGCCAGGAACCACCAGTCGCGGCCCGGGAAGTCCATCCACGCGAAGGCGTATCCGGCCAGGGCCCCGATGACCACGACCAGGACGGTCGCGGGGACGGTGATCAGCGCGGTGTTGAGGAGGGAGGAGGTGATGTCGCCGTTCTTCAGCAGCTCCTCGTAGCTCTGGAAGGTGAGCTGCGAGGGCTCGGTGAAGACCTTCCACCAGCCCTCGGCCGCCATGTCCTCGGGCGTGCGAAGCGAGGACAGCAGCAGCCCGATCGTCGGGACCAGCCAGAACAGGCCGACCACGATCAGGAACACCCGGACGAGACCGCCGCTGACGGCCTCGGTGAGCCGGGACCCGAGCGTCCGCCGGGCGGTGAGGGAACCCGTGTCCGCGGTCATCGCCGCACCTCCCGCCGAAGTCGCCGTACGTTGAACCACATCACCGGGATGACCAGGAGCAGCAGGAACACCGCGATGGCGCTGGCGACGCCCGGCTGGTCCGAGGCGAAGCCCTTGCGGTACAGCTCCAGGGCGAGCACGTTCGCGTCGTCCTGGGAGGAGCCCGGGGCGATGATGAAGACCAGGTCGAAGACCTTCAGCACGTTGATCATCAGGGTGACGACCACGACCGCGAGGACGGGTGCGAGGAGCGGCACCGTGACCCGTCTGAAGACCTGCCACTCGTTGGCGCCGTCCACCCGGGCGGCTTCGAGCAGCTCGCGGGGCATGCCCGCCAGTCCGGCCGCGATCAGCACCATCGCGAAGCCCGCCCACATCCATACGTACGATCCGATGATCGCCGGGGTGACCAGGGAGGGGCCGAGCCAGTTCAGGCCGTTGTACGGCTCCTTGAAGTTGTCGGCGGGCAGCCTGAGCAGCGCCCCGTCCGCCGCCGCGGGCAGCGTGAAGGTGCCGTCCCCGGCCGCCGTGGTCGACGCCACGACCTCGCCGTCCTTGACCGCCTCGATCTTCATCCCGGCGTAGCCCAGCTCGGCCGCGTCGACGCCGCCGAGCTTGCCGACGCCCTTGCCGCGGGTGAAGTCCTGCCAGGTGGTGCCGGTGACCTTCCCGTCCGCGGGCTCGGCGGTCGCGGCCTTCTTCGCTCCGTCGGGCATCAGGTCGGGGGCGACGCCCACCAGGGGCAGGACGACCGGGGTGCCCGCGCTCACCGGCTGCTTCGTGATGAACGCGCCCCCGCCGGCGGGCTTCAGTGGCGAGTCGCGGCCCGGGTGCGCCTTCGGGAACGCGGACGACTCGGCGAACGTGTCGTGCACCCCGACCCACACCGCGTTGGCGACGCCCTTGTCCGGGTCCTGGTCGTACACCAGGCGGAAGATGATGCCGGCGGCGAGCATCGAGATCGCCATCGGCATGAAGACGACCAGCTTGAACGCCGTGCCCCAGCGGATGCGTTCGGTCAGCACCGCGAAGATCAGACCCAGCGCGGTGGCGACCGTCGGCGCGAACACCACCCAGATGATGTTGTTCTTCAGGGCGGTGCGGATGCCGTCGTCGGTGAACAGCGTCTCGTAGTTGTCGAACCCGGCGAAGGAGTCGCCGGACTGGTCGTAGAAGCTGCGGATCAGCGAGTACCCGATCGGGTAGACCACGAGCGCGCCGAGCAGCACCAGGGCGGGCAGCAGGAACAGCGCCGCCACGGACCTGCGGGTGCCGGTCACGCTCCTGCGCGACTTGGGGGCGGCGGGGACCGGCGGGCCTTGGGGGGCCTGGCCGGTTCCCGTCGCCGTGGCCGACGTCATGGCCTCAGCCCCCGTAGGCGGCGGCCGCGTCCGCCTCCAGCTTCGCCTGGGCGCCCGCGACGTCCTTCGGGTTCTTCAGGAAGTCCTGCAGCGCCTTCCACTCGCCCTTGCCGGGGGTGCCGCCGAAGGCCTGCGGGGCCTGGTCCGACATGTCGAAGCGGAAGTCGTCACCGGCCGCGACCAGCGCCTCGGCGATCTTCTTCTGCACCTCGTTCGGATACACCGAGGAGTCGATGCTCTTGTTGGGCGAGAGGAACCCGCCGAGCTTCGCCTGGATCGCCGCCGCGTCCGGCGAGGCCAGCCAGGTGGCCAGCGCCTGCGCCGCCTTGGAGTCCTTGAGGACCACGGCCGCGTCGCCGCCGGACACCACCGGCGCGGTGTCGCCCACCGCCGGGAAGGGGAACACCTTCGCGTCCGTGCCGACCTTCGCCTTGGTCTCGCCGATGTTGACCTGGGCGAAGTCGCCCTCGTAGACCATGCCCGCCTTGGGCTGGTCGCCACCGGTGAAGGTCTGCGTCACCGAGGCCGGGAACTCCGTCTGGAGCGCGCCGGAGGCGCCGCCCGCGACGAAGTCCTTCTTGCCCCAGATCTCCGCGAGGGTGGTCAGGGCCTGCTTCACGGACGGGTCCGTCCACTTGATCTCGTGCTGGGCGAGCTGGTCGTACTTCTCCGGGCCCGCCTGCGAGAGGTAGACGTTCTCGAACCAGTCGGTGAGCGTCCAGCCGTCCGCGCCGCCCACGGAGAACGGGGTGACACCGGAGTCGTAGACCGTCTGGGCCGTGTCGAGCAGCTCGTCCCAGGTCTTCGGCTCGGCGGCGCCCGCGTTCTCGAAGACCTGGGCGTTGTACCAGATCAGCGACTTGTTGGCGGCCTTGTAGTACACGCCGTACTGCTTGCCGCCGACCTTGCCTATGTCCTGCCAGCCCTGCGAGTAGTTCTCGCCGAGTTCCTTGGTCGCCTCGGCGCCCAGCGGCTTGGCCCAGCCCTTGTCCACGGCCTGCTTGATGGCGCCGGGCTGCGGGAGCATCGCCACGTCCGGCGGGGCGCCGCCCGCGATCTTCGAGCCGAGGAAGTTGATGATCGGGTCCTGGGCGGGCACGAAGGTCACCTTGGCGCCGGTGCGCTTCTCGAACTCGGTGAGGACCTTCTTGAAGTTCTCCTGCTCGGTGCCGGTCCAGACGGCGGCGACCTCCAGGCTCTCGCCGTCCAGCTTCGGGAGGGTGACGGAGGTGGCCGGCTGCTTGGTGCCCCCGCCCTTGTCGCCGCTGTCGTCGCTGCCGTTGTCGTCGTCCCCGCCGCACGCGGTGAGCGAGAGCGCGAGTGCTCCCGCGGCGAGGGCGGCGGCGGCCCGGGTGGTCCTCTTGACGGTTCCGCGTGTCCGGAAGGTGCTGCTCGTGCGCATCACTGCCCCGTTCTTCGTTCCTCGTCGAACGCTCGGCGCTGTCCAGTGCGCTCTGGTGTACGCCAGGGGGGTGAGGGCGGCAAGGGCGCGTCCGCGGTCAACGGGGGGATCGTGACCGCGTCGTGACCATGATCAGGCGTCCGGCGTCGGTGCGGGCGTCTCGGGACCGCCGCCCCCGGGCCCCCGCTCCGGCCCGGACTGCCTCGTCCCCGGCCGCCGGACGGGCCGGGTGGGCACGGGCGTTACAGGAGTGACGGGACCTCCGCCGCCGAGACCTCCCGGGCCGCCCGCTCCAGCGCGCTGGCCAGCAGCGCCAAGTCGGTGGGCCCGTTGCCCAGTTCGCGTACGGGGCGGCGGGTGGGCGGGTCGCCCATGCGGTGCCACTCCAGCGGGACCACCGTGGGGCGCAGGGTCGCCGTGCGCGGGATGCGGCCGGTGACGCGGCCGCCCTGGAAGGCGGTGACGTGACCGTCGGGGCGGGTCAAGCGCCCGCGTCCGGGGGCCGGTTCGTCCGGGCCCGGCGCCGTGGCGTCCAGCGTGATGCGCAGGGTCGCGCGCAGGGCGGGCTCGGTACGGTCCGTACGGCCGCCCGGCGCGGTGGCGGCCACCAGATGGACGCCGAGCCGCTCGCCCTCCCGCGCGACGGCCTCCAGCGCCCGCATCACCGAGCCCGCCGCGGGCCGCCCGGGGGAGCCGAGCGGGGGCGTCACCAGGGCGTCGAGGTCGTCGACGACCACGACGAGGCGGGGGAGCGGCGGGACGGGACCCGTCCGGCGCCTGGCGGCGGCCGGGCGAAGCCGCAGGGTGGAGCTGGGCGGGGACTCGACGTCCCCGGAGTCGGAGACCGGCGCGGGCCCCGTGGTCGTCGGGGTGCGCTGGGCGACGAGCCGGCCCGACAGCTCCCGCCCGGTGTGCCACTCGGTGAAGTCCGACCGCCCGAGCAGCTCGGCGCGCCGCTTCAGCTCGGCGCTCAGGGACTGGGCGAACTCCCGCATGCGCACGGGGTCGTTGGCGGTGAGGTGCGTGGTGACGTGCGGTACGTCCGTGCACACGCGCAGGCCCTCGCCGTGGGCGCCGCCCGAACTCACGCTGTCGCGGCCGTCCATGAGGACGACGCCGAGCCGGTCGGGGCGCTCGGCGGAGGCGAGTGAGGCGACGAGCGCCCGCAGCAGCTCGGTCCGGCCGCTGCCGGGCGGTCCCTCGATCAGCAGGTGCGGGCCCTCGGCGGCCAGGTCGACCGGGACGGGGCCGCGCGGACCGGCGCCCAGCACCGCCTGAGCGCGTCCGCCGAGGGACTGCGTGTCGTCCGCCGCGGCGGCCCAGCGGGCCATCAGGGAGGCGGGGGTGGCCCGGGCCAGGCCCAGCTCGTCGAGGAGCCGGGCCGTCTGGGGCAGCGGCGCGGAGACGCGCGTGTGCCGCTCGCCGCCGGTGGCGGTGTCGGTGCGCAGCGGGGCCAGGGCGCGCGCGAACCGCTCGGCCCAGGGCAGGGACACGGCGTCCACCGTGCCGAGGGTGCCGTGACCGACCGGACCGGCGGGGGCGGCCGGGGACGCGTTCGTGCCCGTGCGGGCGACGCGCAGCAGGCGCAGGGTCGTCGCCACGTCGCCGCTGAGCAGCGCCACGGCACCGCACTCCCGGAACACCGGCGACACCGCGCAGGCCGCCTCGTACGTCCGCGTCACCGGGGAGGTGGGGGAGGCGGCGGCCGTCTCGGCGAGGCACACGACGTGGACACCGGCCCGCGGGCCCTCCAGGGCCAGCCGCGCCACCGCCTCGCGTACGTCGGCACCGCCGGGGTCGCCGTCCACGACGACCACCGTGTACGGCCCGGTGAAGCCGCCGGAGGGGTCGGTGCCGGGGTCGTCGGGCCGTGCCCAGGAGGGCTGCGGGCGGACGGTGCCCGTGGCCGCCGCCGTGTCCGTGGCCCTCTCCGTGACCGTGCCTCGGGGGCGTGCTCCGGACCGGGCCTCGTCCGCGAGGCGGTCGTCCAGGCGGCGGAGCAGTTCGGCGGCGCGGGCGGTGGCCTGTTCGCGGTCGTGGGCGAGCAGCAGGCGGCAGTCCTGGCCGTGTCCCGGGCGCACCTGCGGCAGCCAGCCCAGCCAGGACCACTCGGCCGTCCGCTCGGCGAGCGGACGGGAACGGTCCGCGCTGATCAGGACGATCTCCAGGGTGTCCGCGGAGTGCAGCGCGGCGAGCTGCGCCAGCACCGAACGGGCCAGCCCGGTGAGCCGCTCCCGCGGGCCCGCGAGGCCGAGTGCGCCGACCTCGCGCAGATCGGCGGTCACCGGCACGGCGGGCAGCGGGGCGTCGCCGCCGGGCACCACCCGATCGGCCGTACCGAGCCGCACGGTGAGCGCCTCCGGGTGGCCCGGGCCGCGCTCCCACAGCCGAGGTCCCGGTCCCAGCGCCGTCAGCAGCAGCGAGGCGGGGTCCGGCCAGGTCTCCGGGGCGTGCGAGGTGCCGGACGGGGCCGCCGGTGCCGGCCCGGGCCCCGCCCCGTCGCGCGCGTACGTGCCGGACACCGGGGACTCCGGAGCGGCTCCGCGCCCGCCGGCCAGCCGCCGCGCCCACGCCCCTATCCCACCGCGCCTGCGCACCTCCTGCGGCACGTCGGTACCGCGCGGGGGAGTCCCCTTGCGCCCGGAGCGGGCGCCCGGAGCGCCCTCACCGGCCGTGTCCGCACCGGTCGCGCCCCGGCCGGTCGTCCGCGGGGCCGGAGTGCCGTAGTCGCCGGGGCCGGTGCCGCCGGTGCGGGGGGTGCCGGCGCCGGCCGTGTCGGTACGGGCCGCGCCCGGTGCGGAGGGCCCCGCGTCGTACCGGTCGTCCCCGCCGGGCGGGTGCTGGCCGTGTGCCCGCGGGGCCGGTGCGCCGTGGTCGCCCGCGCCGGACCCGCCGGGGTGGGGCGCGCCCGCGCCGGACCCGCCGGTCGCGTACGCCCCCGCGCCCCGGACGCCGCCGTGTGTCTCGCCCCCGGCGGGGGACTGTCGGCGCAGCCCCGCCGTGGGGCCGGTGCCGTGGCTCTCGATGCGGGGCGCCCCGCCCTGGCCGGGAACCTGCGGCGGCTCGACGGGACCCCGGCCCGTCTCGTACCCCGAGGTGCCGTACGCGTGGTGGGTGCGGCCCTGGGGCCGGGGCGTGCCGTCCGGTCCGGTGCCGTGGCGTGCGGTGTCCTGGGGGCTCCCCTCCGCCGTACCGGTCAGGCGCCCGTCCCCACCGACCGCACCGGTCGCCCGGGCGAACCCCGTCGGTCCGTCCGGTCCGGCCGGCCGGTCCGCGGGGGAGTGCGCCGGGCCCGACGCGCGGGAGCGGGCATCCGCGTCGCGCGCCTGCCCCTCGGCCCCGTCGGCCACGCGCGCGTGGGCCACCGCGTCGCCGTCCCCGGCGCCCGACGAGGGCGTCCGGTGCCCGGTCAGCCGTACGTGGCCCTCCCCGTCCGGTGTCGTCTCCACCCGCGCCTCGGCCGCCGGCGGCACCGGCACCAGCCGCAGGGCCGACTCGCCGATCCGCAGCAGCGCGCCCGGCGGGAAGCGGACCGGGCGGTCGCCCACGCGGGTGCCGTCCAGGGTGGTGCCGTTGGTGGAGCCGAGGTCGGCGACCGAGACGCGGGCGTCGGGACCCACGGTCACGGCGCAGTGCATCCGGGAGACGTCCGGATCGTCGAGGGCGACATCGGCGTCGGCGGAGCGGCCGAGCCGGATCTGGCCGCCGTGCAGGAGGTGGACGCCGCCCGCGTCGGGGCCCGCGACCACGTGGAGCTGGGCGGGGACGTCCGCCGGCTCGGTGTGCGGGTCGGGCTCGCCCGGGGCGCCCAGGCAGAGCACGGCGCCGTCGATCAGCGGGGGCTCGCCCAGGGTGCTGCGCTGGGCGTCCAGGCGCTGCGCACCGGCGTACAGCACCACCTGGCCGGAGCCCGGGCCCTCGCCGGGGAGCGCGGCGGACAGCGCGGAGGCGACCGCGGCCAGGGCGGTGCCGGCCGGAGCGGTGACGAGTACGTCACACCGCGCGCCGCGCTCCCCCACGGAAGCGGCCGAAGCGGCCGGGGCAGCCGAAGCATGCGGGCCCAGCGGGTCTACGACGGTCAGCCGGATCTGCATCGCCGTAAGCGGTCCCTTCGCGCGGGCGCCCGCACGCCAGGACAGAAGCCGTCACCACGGTCCCCCACCGCGGACTTCCCCCACCGTCACACGAGCACGTCGGCCAGTACTGCACGCATCCTCGCACCTGCCACTGACAACGCGCCCGTCTCCCGCCGTCAAATGATCTTGATTGGTCGGCTCTGCCCCCAAAAATGCCTGACGGGTGCCCTGCGGATGATCGAATGCCGTCCGCTTGAGATCGCTCACGTGCGGGCAGCGGCAACCAAGGGACCGGGTCGAGCGTCTTTCCTTCGAACGTGGCCCGGAGGGCGGCACTACAGTTGGGTCCGACTGGGACCGACCGGTTCTGGAACAGTGGGTCCGAACAGCCAGCAAGCAACTAGGAGCGCATGACGTGCGGCCGGTAGGCAGCAAGTACCTCCTCGAGGAGCCCCTCGGCCGCGGCGCCACGGGCACGGTCTGGCGCGCCCGCCAGCGCGAGACCGCGGGCGCCGAGGCGGCCGTGGCCGGACAGCCCGGCGAGACCGTCGCGATCAAGGTCCTCAAGGAAGAGCTCGCGAGCGACGCCGACATCGTGATGCGCTTCCTGCGCGAGCGCTCCGTCCTGCTCCGGCTCACCCACCCCAACATCGTCCGGGTCCGCGACCTGGTCGTCGAGGGCGAGCTGCTGGCCCTCGTCATGGACCTCATCGACGGTCCGGACCTGCACCGCTACCTGCGCGAAAACGGGCCGCTCACCCCGGTCGCCGCGGCCCTGCTCACCGCGCAGATCGCCGACGCCCTCGCCGCCAGCCACGCCGACGGCGTCGTCCACCGCGACCTGAAGCCGGCCAACGTCCTGCTGAAGCAGACCGGCGGCGAGATGCACCCGATGCTCACCGACTTCGGCATCGCCCGCCTCGCCGACTCGCCCGGCCTCACCCGCACCCACGAGTTCGTCGGCACGCCCGCCTACGTGGCGCCGGAGTCCGCCGAGGGCCGCCCGCAGACCTCCGCCGTCGACGTCTACGGCGCCGGCATCCTGCTCTACGAGCTGGTCACCGGCCGTCCCCCGTTCGGCGGTGGCTCCGCCCTGGAGGTGCTGCACCAGCACCTGAGCGCCGAACCGCGCCGCCCCTCCACCGTCCCCGACCCGCTGTGGACGGTCATCGAGCGCTGCCTGCGCAAGAACCCCGACGAACGGCCCAGCGCCGAGAACCTCGCCCGCGGCCTGCGCGTCGTCGCCGAGGGCATCGGCGTGCACGCGAACAGCGCCCAGATCGGCGCCGCCGAGAACGTGGGCGCGCTCCTGGCCCCCGACCCGGCGCCCGCGCAGGTCCCGGACGCCCCCGGTGCCGCCGACCCGACGCAGGTGCTGCCGCACAACGCGCAGAGCCCGAGCGGCGCCTACGACCCCAACGGCGCGACCAGCGTCCTGCCGCAGACCGGCAACGCCGCGGGCGCCCCCGACCCCACCGCCGTCATGCCGCCGGTGCCGCCGGGCGCCCCGGGACAGGGCGGCCCCGAGGACCCGCACCCCTGGCAGAACCAGCTGCGCGCCGCCCGCGACCGCAACGAGCAGACGCAGGTCCAGTACCTCGACCCGAACCAGGACCCGCTGCGCCGCCGCCCCCAGCGGCAGGTCTCCCGCCCGCCGCAGCAGCCGCGCCAGGCCCCGCCGCCCCAGCAGCCCGGCTACGGCTACCCGCAGCAGCAACAGCCGCAGCGCTACGCCACCCCGCAGCCCCAGCCCCAGCAGCGCCCCCAGCCGCAGCGGTACGCCCCGCCGCCCACGCCCGAGCCGCAGCCGCCCCGGCGCGAGCCCAGGCCGCCCCGGCAGCGCGGCGCCAACCCGATGCGCATCCCGGGCCTCGGCTGCCTCAAGGGATGCCTGTTCACGCTCGTCATCCTGTTCGTGGCCAGCTGGCTGATCTGGGAACTGAGCCCGTTGCAGGACTGGATCGGCACCGGCAAGGGTTACTGGGACCAGCTCACCGACTGGTTCACCACCGTGACCGACTGGATCGGGGACCTGGGCGGCTCCGGCGGAGGCTGAGTCTCTCCGGCGCGGGCCGAGTCTGGAGACTTGTCGACATCCGGAGGGTGATTTCCGCCTCCGCCGTGAAGGTCGGCTCCTGGGACGCGTACTTTTAGGCGCAACACGCGTCGGTAGGAGCAGTCTTGGCACGGAAGATCGGCAGCCGGTACACCGCCCACCAGATCCTCGGACGGGGCAGCGCCGGCACGGTGTGGCTGGGCGAGGGTCCCGACGGACCCGTCGCGATCAAGCTGCTGCGCGAGGACCTGGCGTCCGACCAGGAACTCGTCTCCCGCTTCGTGCAGGAGCGCACCGCCCTGCTCGGACTGGAGCACCCGCACGTCGTCTCCGTGCGCGACCTGGTGGTCGACGGCAACGACCTCGCGCTGGTCATGGACCTGGTCCGGGGCACCGACCTGCGCACCCGCCTCGACCGGGAGCGCCGCCTGGCGCCCGAGGCCGCGGTCGCCGTCGTCGCCGACGTCGCCGACGGACTGGCCGCCGCGCACGCCGCGGGGGTCGTGCACCGCGACGTCAAGCCCGAGAACGTGCTGCTCGACATGCAGGGCCCGCTCGGCCCCGGCGGCTCGCACCCGGCGCTGCTGACGGACTTCGGGGTGGCCAAGCTCATCGACACCCCGCGCCGCACCCGCGCCACGAAGATCATCGGCACCCCCGACTACCTCGCCCCGGAGATCGTCGAGGGCCTGCCCCCGCGCGCGGCGGTCGACATCTACGCGCTGGCCACGGTGCTCTACGAGCTGCTCGCCGGCTTCACGCCGTTCGGCGGCGGCCACCCCGGCGCGGTGCTGCGCCGCCACGTGACCGAGACCGTGGTCCCGCTCCCCGGCATCCCCGACGAGCTGTGGCAGCTCCTGGTCCAGTGCCTCGCCAAGGCTCCCGCCTCCCGGCTGCGCGCCTCCGAGCTGAGCGCCCGGCTGCGCGAGCTGCTGCCGATGCTCGCCGGGATGGCCCCGCTGGACGTGGACGAGCCCGACGCCGAGCAGCAGGAGGACACGCCCGACGAGTCGGCGGCGTCCGCGGCGTCCCCGGCCGCCCCCGCGTCCGCGGCGCAGCCCGTGCGGCGCCGGGGAGCGGTGCCCCTGGTGCCGGGGGCCAAGCCGGCCGACTCCAACCGCGACACCCACACGTCGATGCGCGTTCCCGCCCCGGACGAGCTGGCCGGCGGCGCCCGCGGCACCGCCCGCGCCCCGCGCGCCGCGGGCGCCCCGCGCCCCGGCTCGGCCCGCAACCGCGCCACCGCGCGGCGGCGCCGGATCGCGGTGGGCGCCGGCGCGGTCGCCCTGGTGGCGGCGATCGGCGTCGGTACGTGGCTGGCCACGGGCGGTGACGAGGACGGCACCGGACCCCAGGACACGCGGAACTCGGCACCGGCCACTCCGTGAGGCCCGGCCCGCCGCCGCAGCCCGCGCCCGCACCCGTCGGGCGTGGACCGCTGGACGGAGCCGTTACGCTGGATGCGTGGCAGTCGTCGATGTATCCGAAGAGCTGAAGTCCCTCTCCTCGACCATGGAGTCGATCGAGGCCGTCCTGGACCTCGACAGGCTGAGGGCAGACATCGCCGTGCTCGAGGAGCAGGCGGCCGCGCCCTCCCTGTGGGACGACCCGGAGGCGGCGCAGAAGATCACCAGCAAGCTCTCGCACCTCCAGGCCGAGGTGCGGAAGGCCGAGACCCTGCGCGGCCGGATCGACGATCTCGGCGTGCTCTTCGAGATGGCCGAGGAGGAGGACGACCCGGACACCCGTGCCGAGGCCGAGTCCGAGCTCACGGCCGTCCGCAAGGCGCTGGACGAGATGGAGGTCCGCACCCTGCTCTCCGGCGAGTACGACGCGCGCGAGGCGCTCGTCAACATCCGCGCCGAGGCGGGTGGCGTGGACGCCGCCGACTTCGCCGAGAAGCTCCAGCGCATGTACCTGCGCTGGGCCGAGCAGCACGGCTACAAGACCGAGGTCTACGAGACGTCGTACGCGGAGGAGGCCGGCATCAAGTCGACCACCTTCGCCGTGCAGTCGCCGTACGCCTACGGCACCCTGTCCGTCGAGCAGGGCACGCACCGGCTGGTGCGCATCTCGCCCTTCGACAACCAGGGGCGCCGCCAGACCTCCTTCGCGGGCGTCGAGATCCTCCCCGTGGTCGAGCAGACCGACCACATCGAGATCGACGAGTCCGAGCTGCGGGTGGACGTGTACCGGTCCTCCGGCCCCGGCGGCCAGGGTGTGAACACCACCGACTCGGCGGTGCGCCTCACCCACATCCCCACCGGCATCGTCGTCTCCTGCCAGAACGAGCGCTCCCAGATCCAGAACAAGGCCACCGCCATGAACGTCCTCCAGGCCAAGCTCCTGGAGCGGCGCCGCCAGGAGGAGCAGGCCAAGATGGACGCCCTCAAGGGCGACGGGGGCAACTCCTGGGGCAACCAGATGCGTTCGTACGTGCTGCACCCGTACCAGATGGTCAAGGACCTGCGTACGGAGCACGAAGTGGGCAACCCCGAGGCCGTGTTCAACGGCGAGATCGACGGTTTCCTGGAGGCCGGTATTCGCTGGCGCAAGCAGCGGGAGAAGTAGCACGAACCTCAGTCGCCGCTTTGTCGACAAGGCAACTGCCGCCGTTCTGGCGGCGGTTGCCTTTTGTCTGCCGCCTGTTCGCCGGTGATGTCTGGGTTTTGCATCACACTCACACCCTTTGTGTCCGGCATACGTCTCGTACCTGGACATCGCGTACGCAATGGCCTTGACGTTGCTTTGAACATTCGGAATGGTGAGGCTCGGCATGCGTATTTCTGGGGCGCATGTGAACCGGGGGACTTGAGCACACACACAGCCACCCCCGTCGATCACGGCCCCCGAGTGCGGCCTCACCGACTGAATCGGCTACTGGGGGTAGCAACTACATGACGAAGAAGACGCGCATCCGTGTCGCGCGCATAGCGGCCGGCGCCGTGATCGCGGCCGGTGCCTCCCTGACCGCGGCGGGTGCCGCTTCGGCGCTCGACATCGGCGTGAACGCCGGCGCGGGCAACGACGGTGTCAACCTCGGTATCAGCGTCCAGGGTGGCGAGGGGGACACCGAAGGCACGACCGAGGGGACCACCGAGGGCACCATCGAAGGTACGACCGAGGGCTCCATCGCCGGTGTGATCGAGGGCACCACCGAGGGCTCCATCGCCGGTGTGGTCGAGGGCACCACCGAGGGGACCACGGAAGGCACCACCGAGGGCGCCGTGGAAGGCACCACCGAGGGTGGCAACAACGGCGGCGCCGGTAACAACGGCGGCAACGGCAACAACGGCGGTAACGGCAACAACGGTGGCGCCGGTAACAACGGCGGCAACGGCAACAACGGTGGCAACGGCAACGACGGCGGTGCCGGTAACAACGGCGGCAACGGCAACAACGGTGGCGCCGGTAACAACGGCGGCAACGGCGACAACGGCGGTTCCGGCAACGGCGGCGGAAGCGGCGACAACGGCGGTGGCAACGGCGGCAACGGTGGCGGTGGCAACTCCGGCGGCACCGGTGGCGGCGACAACACCACCCCCGACGGCGGCGGCAACGACAACGTCGCTCAGGAGGAGGGTTCCTCCGCGCTGACCGACACCGGCGAGGAGGCCCCGGCCTCCTCCGACGCCGCGGCCCAGGGCAGCGGTGAGGAGCTCGCCGAGACGGGAGCGGCCGAGACCACGTTCCTGCTGGTCGGCGCCGCGACGATGATCGCCGGAGGCATCGGCTTCCGCTTCCTGCCGCGCCTGATGAACGGCCGCGGCGGGGCTGCTGCCTGAAGGTAGCCGTCCGCGTACGCACCGCGCACGCAGACGGAAGGGGCCCGGAGCGTCATCGCTCCGGGCCCCTTCCACGTCTTCCGCGCTTCCCGGCCCGCCTGTCTGCCCCCTGGCGGGCCCGAGAGCCGCTCCCGGCCTCTCAGACGCCCTGGTGGGCCAGCAGGGCCACCGCCGCGATCAGCACCGCCAGCAGCGCGATCAGCGTCGTCGGATTCAGTCCCGCGAGGAAATTGCTCTCCTGCTGCAGCCGCTCGCGGTTGGCCCGGCACACCGGGCACCTGCCCTCACTCACGGGCGCCGCGCAGTTCGCGCACACCAACCGGTCGTACGTCATGCGCTCGCCCTCCTTGCCACCGGCTCTGTTCGGAAGAACGCGCGCGACGACACGAACGTTCCCCTTCCACTGTGCCAGGTTCCGTGGGACCCCGCGCGCCCTCCCGCGGGGACAAAACACGCAACTGATGCGCAACCCAGACCGGTGACTGCGGTCCGCTCCCCGGTTCGCGTAAGGTCACGCACATCTACCCCCGGCGACCCGTGGTGCATCCGTGATCCGATTCGACAACGTCTCCAAGGTCTACCCCAAACAGAGCCACCCAGCCCTCAGGGACGTCTCCCTGGAGGTCGAGAAGGGCGAGTTCGTCTTCCTCGTGGGGTCCTCCGGCTCCGGAAAGTCCACCTTCCTGCGGCTGATCCTCCGCGAGGAGCGGTGCAGCCACGGACAGGTGCACGTTCTGGGGAAGGACCTCGCCCGCCTGTCCAACTGGAAGGTGCCGCAGATGCGGCGCCAGCTGGGGACGGTGTTCCAGGACTTCCGTCTGCTGCCGAACAAGACGGTCGGCGAGAACGTCGCCTTCGCCCAGGAGGTCATCGGCAAGTCCCGCGGCGAGATCCGCAAGTCCGTGCCGCAGGTCCTCGACCTCGTCGGACTCGGCGGCAAGGAGGACCGCAGGCCCGGCGAGCTGTCCGGCGGTGAGCAGCAGCGCGTCGCCATCGCGCGCGCCTTCGTCAACCGGCCCAAGCTGCTGATCGCCGACGAGCCCACGGGCAACCTCGACCCGCAGACCTCGGTCGGCATCATGAAGCTGCTCGACCGGATCAACCGGACGGGCACCACCGTGGTGATGGCCACGCACGACCAGAACATCGTGGACCAGATGCGCAAGCGCGTCATCGAGCTGGAGAAGGGCCGCCTCGTCCGGGACCAGGCACGCGGTGTCTACGGCTACCAGCACTGACGACGAGGAACGAAAGGCTTAACGAGACGCCATGCGCGCCCAGTTCGTAGTCTCGGAGATCGGAGTCGGTCTTCGCCGCAATCTGACGATGACCTTCGCGGTCATCGTCTCGGTCGCCCTGTCCCTGGCCCTGTTCGGCGGTTCGCTGCTGATGAGCGACCAGGTCAACAACATGAAGGGCTACTGGTACGACAAGGTCAACGTCTCGGTCTTCCTCTGCAACAAGAGCGACGCCGAGTCCGATCCCAACTGCGCCAAGGGCGCGGTGACCGAGGACCAGAAGAAGCAGATCATGTCCGACCTCGACGAGATGGCCGTCGTCGAGAAGGTGACCTACGAGTCGCAGGACGAGGCGTACAAGCACTACAAGGAGCAGTTCGGCGACTCGCCGCTGGCCAGCTCCCTCACTCCCGACCAGATGCAGGAGTCGTACCGGATCAAGCTGAAGGACCCGGAGAAGTACCAGGTCATCGCGACCGCCTTCGACGGCCGGGACGGCGTGCAGTCCGTGCAGGACCAGAAGGGCATCCTGGACAACCTCTTCGGCCTTCTCAACGGCATGAACTGGGCCGCCCGCGCGGTGATGGCCCTCATGCTCGTGGTCGCCCTGATGCTGATCGTCAACACCGTGCGCGTCTCGGCGTTCAGCCGGCGCCGCGAGACCGGCATCATGCGCCTCGTGGGCGCGTCCGGCTTCTACATCCAGGCGCCGTTCATTATGGAGGCGGCGGTCGCCGGTCTGATCGGCGGTGGTGTCGCCTGCGGCTTCCTCGTGATCGCCAGGTACTTCATCATCGATCACGGACTCGCCCTGTCCGAGAAGCTGAACCTGATCAACTTCATCGGCTGGGACGCCGTCCTGACGAAGCTGCCGCTCATCCTGGCCACGAGTCTGCTGATGCCCGCGTTGGCGGCGTTCTTCGCGTTGCGCAAGTACCTGAAGGTGTGACACATACCAAGGGGGCCGCGTGGTCAAGGGACCGTGCGGCCCTTACGCGTTGTCCTAGACTCACCGGCATGTCAGGTCGTGACCCGTTCTGTCAGCCCCGTCGCGTGCGCCACGGGGCCGCCCTGACCTTGGTGTTCGCCAGCGTGCTCGTCGCGGGCGCGGCCACCGGATCGCTCCCCGGGCCGGAGCGGAAGTCCGAGCCCGGCACGGCCCGTTCGGCCGCCCCGGCCGGTCAGCAGGCCCGCCACGACGACGTCGCCCGCGCGGCGGCCGAGGCCATGGCCGACGGCAAGTCCCCCGTGGAGGCCGCCGAACGCGCGGTCAGCCGCAGCGGGGACCGCTGGGGCGCCGTCTACTCCGAGGGCGAGTACGAGGAGTTGGAGGACGCCCTCGACGGCCGGTACACCGGCGTCGGACTCTCCGCGCGCCGCGAGCGCGACGGCCGCATCCAGGTGACCAGGGTGCGCTCAGGCTCACCCGCCGCGGACGCCGGGATCCGCGAGGGCGACCGGCTGCGCAGCGTCGACGGCGAGCGGGTCGACGGGCGGCCCGTCACCGAGGTCGTCTCCATACTGCGCGGCGACACCGAGCCGGAGCCCGCCGGCACCGCCGTCCGGCTGGGCCTGGAGCGCGGCACGCGCGCGTGGACCGAGACCGTGCGCCGCGCCCGGCTGTCCACGGACCCCGTGACCGTCCGCACGCTCGCCGAGGGCCCCACCGTCGTCAAGGTCGCCTCCTTCACCAAGGGCGTCGGCGAGCAGGTGCGCGAGGCCGTGGCCCGGGTGCCGTCCGACGCCGGGGTCGTCCTCGACCTGCGCGGCAACTCCGGCGGCCTGGTCACCGAGGCCGTCACCGCCGCCTCCGCCTTCCTCGACGGCGGCCTGGTCGCCACGTACGACGTCGACGGCGACCAGCGGGCCCTGCACGCCGAGGCCGGCGGCGACACCACCAGGCCCCTGGTCGCGCTCGTCGACGGCGGCACGATGAGCGCGGCCGAGCTGCTCACCGGGGCCCTCCAGGACCGCGGCCGTGCGGTCGTCCTGGGCTCCCGCACCTTCGGCAAGGGCTCGGTGCAGATGCCGAGCCGGCTGCCCGACGGCTCGGTGGCCGAGCTGACCGTCGGGCACTACCGCACCCCCTCCGGGCGCGGGGTCGACGGCACGGGCATCACGCCCGACCTGGAGGTCGACCCGAGCGACCCGGCCGCGCTCGGACGGGCCCGGACGGTGCTGAGCGGGCTCGGGCCGACCGCGTAATCCGCTTTCCGCCAGGCCCCTCCGTAGTGCCAAAATGGACCGCACTATGGCTAAGGAAAAAGGGCGCAAGCTGATCGCGCAGAACAAGAAGGCGCGGCACGACTACCAGATCCTCGACACCTACGAGGCCGGCCTCGTGCTGTCCGGCACCGAGGTGAAGTCGCTGCGCCAGGGCCGGGCCTCGCTGGCCGACGGCTTCGTGCAGCTGGACGGTCACGAAGCGTGGCTGCACAACGTGCACGTGCCGGAGTACAGCCAGGGCACCTGGACCAACCACAGTGCCCGCCGCAAGCGGAAGCTGCTGCTGCACCGCGTGGAGATCGACAAGCTGGAGTCGAAGTCCCAGGAGACCGGTCACACGATCGTGCCCCTGGCGCTCTACTTCAAGGACGGGCGCGCCAAGGTCGAGATCGCGCTGGCACGGGGCAAGAAGGAGTACGACAAGCGGCAGACCCTCCGGGAGAAGCAGGACCGTCGCGAGGCGGAGCGGACGATCTCGGCGATCCGGCGCAAGCAGCGGGCCTGAGGCCCGCCGGAATAGGCTGGCACGCGTGCGTGTTGTTCACGTACGATGGCACCTGCACCCCACAGAGGGTGCGCACCCCTCTTCGGAGGACTTGAAAAATCAACATGGGGATGATCGGTTTCGACAGCGGCTGTCGAAGCAGGGGAAGCGTGTCGAGGAAGCGGCCATGATCTCGTAAACCACAGGCCGAAAAAATAATCGCCAACACCAAGCGCGATTCCTCCCAGCAGGCCTTCGCCCTCGCTGCCTGATCTCAGGTAGCGAAGCGAGCCTCCTACTAAGGGAGTGTCAGCCCGGGGCTGTTCCCGACCCGGATCCTGGCATCAGCTAGGGGACTAAACCTTGATCCCGGTCACGGGGTGAAGAGGGAAACCAAACAGTGACTGAGCCCGTCGGAGACTTGTCCGCGTGATCTCCGGGGCTGAGAAAATCGAAGCGGACTGCACACGGAGAAGCCCTGATTCCGCACCGTTGGACGCGGGTTCGATTCCCGCCATCTCCACGAGGACGAGGGCGACGTGGCTCGCGCGGTAAGCGCGAGCCACGTCGCCCTCGTCGTTTTCGTGCGGCTGTGCCGCGCGACGCGGGGGCTCCGCCACCCGCACCCCCTCACGGAAGAACCCGCCGCGGCGGCAGCAGGGTCAGGAGCAGGGCCGCCGCGGCCGCCGTGACCGGTACGCCGTAGGCCGCGGTGGGAGAGAGGTGCTCCACCGTCCAGCCGCCCGCCGCGCTGCCGCAGGCGATGCCGCCGAGCAGACCGGTCACCGCCAGGGTCATGCCCTCGTTCAGGCGGCCCTCCGGGGTGCGGTGCTGGACCAGCGTCATCGTGGTCACCATCGTCGGGGCCGTCGCCATCCCGCCGACCAGCAGCGTGAGCGCCAGCAGCGGCAGTGAGCCGCTGAGGGAGGCCGCGAGGAGCGGCAGCGTCAGTAGGGCGGCCATCGCGGCCACGCACCACGGCAGCCGGTGCTCGGCCGGTCCGGCGGGCTTGACCGCGCCGTAGACCAGGCCCGCCGCGCAGGAACCGGCCGCCTGCAGGGCGAGGACCACACCGGCGGCCGCGCGGTGACCCTGTGCGTCCGCGAACGCGATGGTGACGACCTCCATGGCGCCGAAGATCCCGCCCATCGCCAGGCACACCACCAGCAGCGACGGGATGCCCGGGGCCCGGAAGGGCGCCTTCGCCGTCGGGCGCGGGCGGGCCGGCGGCTCGGTCGAACGCCGGGCGGTGAACAGCAGCATGCCGGTCACCAGCAGCACCACGCCCACCAGCGTGCCCGCCTCCGGGAACACGGTGGTGCACAGGAACGCCGCGAGGACCGGCCCGAGCATGAAGCACAGCTCGTCCGTGGCCTGTTCGAAGGAGTTCGCGGTGTGCAGCGCGTCGGCGTCGCCCTTCAGCAGGTGGGCCCAGCGGGCACGGGCCATGCCGCCGGTGTTGGGCGTCGTCGCGGTCGCGGCGTACGCGGCGAACAGGGTCCAGGCGGGTGCCCCGTACCGCACGCACAGCAGCAGCGCGAGGGAGCCCAGCGCGGCGATCAGGGTGGCGGGCAGGGCCACCCTGGCCTGGCCGTACCGGTCCACGAGGCGCGCGGTCCACGGGGCGACCAGTGCCGTCGCCGCCAGCCCGGTCGCGGTGACGGCGCCGGCGAGGGCGTACGAACCACGGGTGCCGGCGATCATCACGACGGCGCTGACGCTGAACATGCCCATGGGCAGCCGGGCGATGAGATTCCCGGTCGTGAACGCCCGTGCGCCGGGCATGGAGAGGAGGCGCCGGTACGGGCCGGGCGGCCGGTGCCCGGTGCGGGGGCGGAAGTCGGCCGCGACCAGGGTGTCGGCGGTGACGGCCAGGAACGGGGCGGGATGAGTGGGACGGGACGGGTGCGCTCGGGTCGGTTGCGGCATGCGTCCACCGTCGCCCGGGGGTGATCGGGAGGTCCAACACCTTCTCCGTGGCCATTCACGCACCGGCGTTGTAAATTCTCCGGATGCCCGCACCCGGCCACCTCGATCCCCGCCTCCTGCGCGCCTTCGTCACCGTCGCCGAGGAGCTGCACTTCACCCGCGCCGCCGCCCGCCTCTACGTCGCCCAGCAGGCGCTCAGCAGGGATGTGCGGCGCCTGGAGCGGGAGTTGGGCGCCGAGCTGTTCGTCCGGACCACCCGGCAGGTGACGCCGACGGCCGACGGCGAGCGGCTGCTGCCGTACGCCCGCCGGGTCCTCCAGGCGCAGGACGACCTGCTGGCCGCCTTCGGGCAGGCCCGGCCGCTGCTGGTCGACCTCAACTCCCCGGGCCTGGTCACCGGCCGGCTGGTCCTGGAACGGGCCCGTGCGCTCGCGCCCGAGCAGGAGCTGATGGCGCGTTACGAGAGCGGACTGACGCACGCCGCCGGTGAACTGCTCGCGGGCCGTCTCGACGCCTCCTTCGGCCGGTTCGCGGGGCTGCCCGTGGCGTTGCGGGCGGGGCTCGACCACCAGCCGGTGCGCTACGAGCCCATGGCGGTCGTCCTGCCCGAGGACCATCCGCTGGCCCGGCTGGCCCGGGTGCCGCTCTCCGCGCTCGCCGGGGAGAGCGTGTACGCCGGGGCCGGCAACCCGCGCACGCCGGAGTGGACCGACCTCGCGCACCGCCTGTTCGAGGGCCGCGGCATCCATGTGGCGTCCCCCGCGCCGCTGGCGGTCGGCGAGGAGGAGTTCCAGCGCATCATGGACAAGACGCGCAATCCGATCCTGGCCGTGCAGAGCTTTCCGGCCATGCATTCGACCGTGGTTCGCCCGCTCGTCGACCCCGTGCCGCTGTCGCCGGTCTCGCTCGTGTGGCGAAAGGGACTGGCCCATCCCGCGCTCGACGCGCTGCGCCGGGCGGCGTCGCAGGTCGCGACCGAAAAGGGTTGGCTCGAGTCTCCCGACGACGGGTGGATTCCGGCCGTCGACGCCGCTGTGATGTCCGCCCACAAGTGACACTCGGCCACCACACATCCTCCGCGTGCGCTACATTCTTTGCCTGAGCACGGTGTGATACAGGGGGCGCTCGAACCTGGTGGGGGCCGGTTCGGCCGACGAGTGCTCGGAGTCGTATGCGCACCCGGAAGTGTCCCGTGGGGGGAAGTGCGCACGCGTGAAGAATTGGCAAAAAGACGCCCAACCGGAGTGGCCAGAGGCCGAGTCCGGGGCTCGTGAACTCTCGGAGGCAGGACGACATGCTGATGCCACCGAGGTGCTGCCGCCGATCCGCTCCTTCCCCCCGGCCGGGGAACCTCCTGTGACCGCGTCGGGCTCGGGGTGGTTCGGCGAATCCGGTGAGAGCCCGCGTGGCCGAGGGAGTTCCGACGCCGACCGGACCGAGGTCCTGGGCTCCCGAATAGGCGGCCGTGCTCCCCGCGAGCAGGGCCCGGACCCGTTGGTCCGGAGGCGGATAACCTGGGGCACGACCGACCCGCCCGGGGCGAACCCCGGCAACCCGGCCCCGAACCAGGGCAACGCCATCCCGAGGGCCCACTCCTCCGGCACGGCTCCCCAGCCCCTCCGAGAGCCCGGTAACGGCCATGCCCCCGGCTTCGGCCCCGACTTCGACCGTACGGCTGTCCTGCCGCCGGCCGGTGCCGGTGCCCCGGGACCCGCAACGCGTGACGCCCGCGACTCCGGTCCCGACTTCGACCGTACGGCTGTCCTGCCGCCAACCGGTGCCGGTGCCCCGGGACCCGCAACGCGTGACGCCCGCGACTCCGGTCCCGACTTCGACCGTACGGCTGTCCTGCCGCCAACCGGTGCCGGTGCCCCGGGACCCGCAACGCGTGACGCCCGCGACTCGGGTCCCCGAAGCGGCCACGCCCCCGGCCCCGGCGCCGGCTTCGACCGCACGGCCGTTCTCCCGCCGACCGGTGCCGGCGCTTTTGGGGAGCCCACCCGGGCGTTCCCCGCGCCCGCTTCCGGCTCCGTACCCGTGCCGCCGGCCGCCCCCGCCACCGCCGCGCTCCGCGACCCCTGGCAGGAGTCGCCGGACACGGACGGCGACGCGGGCACCGCCGCCGGGCACACCCACGACCCGCACGAGGTCACCGTCCAGCTCGACGCCGTCCACCTCGGCGACGGCGTGCTGCTGCGGGCCGACGGCGGACACCGCAAGACTCGCCCGGAGGCCTCCGACGGGCCCGTCTTCGTCGACGCGTCCGGCCGCCGCAGCCGCCTCTACCGCCGCCTCGGCATCCTGGTCGGCGTCGCCTGCGCGGTCTACGCCGTCGTCATCGTCTCCACGCTGCTCTCCGGCAACTCCGACGCGCCGTGGATGCCCGTACCGGGGCAGGAGAAGGGCGCACCGGCCGGCCAGGTCGACACCACCCCGCTGCCCTCGCAGTCGGCGCAGCCCTCCGGCACCGGCACCGCCGCCCCGCAGGCCACGCCCTCGGGCGACGCCGGTGCGACGGCCGACCCGGGCGTCGAGGCACCCGCGTCCGGTACCTCCGGCACGACGGGCGGCGGCACGGGGCGGCCCGGTACGAGCACCGGCCCCCGGTCCTCGGCGCCCGGTACCGACCAGAACCCGGGCGGCGGCGGCGCGACCGGCCCGGACCCGACGCAGTCGACCCAGGTTCCGCCCCCCGACACCACGGGCCCGTCGGTCCCGGCCGGCAGCGGTGGCACCTCCGCCGACCCGACCACCCCCACCGGCGGCTCCACCACCGGCACCGATCCGGGCGCGGGCGGCTCCAACGCCGACGGCGCGGCCGCCCCGGACCCCGTCGCGGGCCAGGGCGGCGCACCCGTCGTGGCCGCCGGCCTCGCCGACACCTCCTCGTCTTCCACATCCCTGTCCCCGGAGAACACCCTCTGATGGCATCCCGCACCCGCCGTCACGGGGCCGCGCGCGGCGCCCGTGAGGGCTCCCGCCGTCGGCTGCCCTTGCGCCTGCTGCTCCCGCTGCTCCTCCTGGTCGCCCTGGCGGCGATGCTCATGCTGCGCGGATACGTGCACAGCGAGATCCTCGCCGACCACCGCGTCCAGCCGCCCGCCGCCACCGACCGGGTCCCGCACCGCGTCCTCGACGGCGGGCCGGTGATCGACGCCCGCAACAACCACATCAACACCGTGCGCATCCCGCACCAGAAGCTCGTCCTCACCTTCGACGACGGTCCGGACCCGACCTGGACGCCGCGGGTGCTGGACGTCCTGAAGAAGCACGACGCCCACGCCGTCTTCTTCGTCACCGGCACCATGGCCTCGCGCTACCCGGACCTGGTCAAGCGCATGGTCGACGAGGGGCACGAGGTCGGCCTGCACACCTTCAACCACCCCGACCTCTCCTACCAGTCCAAGAGCCGCATCGACTGGGAGCTGTCCCAGAACCAGCTGGCCCTGCAGGGCGCCGCCGGAGTCCGGACCTCGCTCTTCCGGCCGCCCTACTCGTCGTTCTCGGACGCCTTCGACAACAAGTCCTGGCCCGTCACCGAGTACATCGCCAGCCGCGGCTACATCACCGTCGTCAACAACACCGACAGCGAGGACTGGAAGAAGCCCGGCGTCGACGAGATCATCCGCCGCGCCACGCCGCAGGGCGGCAAGGGCGCCATCGTCCTGATGCACGACTCCGGCGGTGACCGCCACCAGACCGTGCAGGCGCTGGACCGGTTCCTGCCCGACCTGAAGAAGAAGGGCTACGAGTTCGACAACCTCACCGAGGCCCTGGACGCGCCCAGCGCCATGACCCCGGTGACCGGCGCCGAACTCTGGAAGGGCAAGGCATGGGTCTTCCTGGTCCAGGCCTCCGAGAGGATCACCGACGTCCTGGTGGTGGGCCTGGCGATCATCGGCACGCTGGTCATCGGACGCTTCGCCCTGATGCTGCTGCTGTCCGGTGTCCACGCCCGCCGGGTCCGCCGCCGGCGCTTCCGCTGGGGACCGGCGGTCACCGAACCGGTCACGGTGCTGGTCCCGGCGTACAACGAGGCCAAGTGCATCGAGAACACGGTGCGTTCCCTGGTGGCGAGCGACCACCCGATCGAGGTCGTCGTCATCGACGACGGCTCCAGCGACGGCACCGCGCGGATCGTGGAGGGGCTCGGCCTGCCGGGCGTCCGGGTGATCCGCCAGCTCAACGCGGGCAAGCCCGCCGCGCTCAACCGGGGCCTCGCCAACGCCCGTTACGACATCGTCGTGATGATGGACGGCGACACCGTCTTCGAGCCCTCCACCGTCCGCGAACTCGTCCAGCCCTTCGGCGACCCCAAGGTGGGCGCCGTGGCGGGCAACGCGAAGGTCGGCAACAAGGACAGCCTCATCGGCGCCTGGCAGCACATCGAGTACGTGATGGGATTCAACCTGGACCGCCGGATGTACGACGTCCTCGGCTGCATGCCCACCATTCCCGGCGCGGTCGGCGCCTTCCGCCGCTCCGCCCTGGAGCCCATCGGCGGCATGAGCGACGACACGCTCGCCGAGGACACCGACGTCACCATGGCGCTGCACCGCGCCGGCTGGCGGGTCGTCTACGCCGAGAACGCCCGCGCCTGGACCGAGGCCCCGGAGTCCGTCAGCCAGCTGTGGTCCCAGCGCTACCGCTGGTCGTACGGCACTATGCAGGCGATCTGGAAGCACCGCCGCGCGGTGATCGAGAAGGGCCCCTCGGGCCGCTTCGGCCGGGTGGGGCTGCCCTTCGTCTCCCTGTTCATGGTCGTGGCCCCGCTGCTGGCCCCGCTGATCGACGTCTTCCTGCTCTACGGCCTCGTCTTCGGCCCGACCGACAAGACGATCGTGGCGTGGCTCGGCGTCCTCGCCATCCAGGCGGTGTGCGCGGCGTACGCCTTCCGGCTCGACCGGGAGAAGCTGACCCCGCTCATCTCGCTGCCCCTCCAGCAGATCCTGTACCGCCAGATCATGTACGTGGTGCTGCTCCAGTCCTGGATCACGGCGCTCACCGGCGGCCGGCTGCGCTGGCAGAAGCTGCGGCGCAGCGGCGGGGTGTCCGCGCCGCCGCCCGGCAGCGACGGCGTGCCGGCCCAGCGGCGGTCCGGCGCCATGGACGGGAGGCCGGTCGGATGACCACCCCGCCGTACGACCCGACGCGGCCGGCCCCCGTACCCGCCCCGCCCCTGCCTGGTCCGACCCGGAGCGACCCGCACATGACCGCACCGCCCCTCCACCCGCCCGTGGGCACGGACGCCGCCGTACCGGTGGTGCCCCAGCAGAAGCAGGCCCGGCGCGCTCCCGTGCGCGACCGGTACTTCGACCTGCTGCGGGCGGTGGCCCTCTTCCGCGTGGTCCTGTACCACCTGATGGGCTGGGCCTGGCTGCCGGTGGTGTTCCCGTCCATGGGCGTGATGTTCGCCCTCGCGGGCAACCTGATGGCCCGTTCCCTCAAGCGGCCGGCCGTCCAGGTCGTCCGCAGCCGCATGCGCCGCCTGCTGCCTCCGCTGTGGCTGCTGGGCGCCGTGGGCGTGACCGGCATGGTGCTGCAGGGCTGGGGACCGGGCGACGACGGGCATCCGGGCTGGTGGTGGTTCCACCTCCTCTACTGGGTGCTGCCGCTGAGCGACCCGCCGTTCGCCGAGGGGCTGCCGGGTGTCCACGGCATCCTGGGCGAGGACTGGGCCGCGGAACTCGCCGGGCCCCTGTGGTACATCCGCGCCTACCTCTGGTACGTCCTGCTCTCCCCGGTCCTGCTGCGTGCCCTGCGGGCCCTGCCGTGGCTGACGATCCTCGCGCCGCTCGCGCTGTCGGCCGCCTTCCAGTTCGGCTACCTCAACCTGCCGGGCGAGCGCTTCCCGTCGGCGCTCACCGACTTCAGCACGTTCGGGGCCTGCTGGGTCCTCGGCATGGCCCACCAGGAAGGCGTCCTGAAACGGCTGCCGCGCTACGTCGTGCCCTCGGTGGCCCCGGTGATCGCCGCACTGGGCCTGTGGTACGCCTTCCGGGAGGGCTTCAAGACCGGGTACGACCTGGACTCCATCCCGTTCGCACAGGCCGTCTGGTCCTTCGCCACGGTGCTGCTGCTCCTGCACGTGAGCCCGTCGTGGACGCAGTGGCCGCGCCGACTGCGCCGCTGGGACCGGCTGATCACCCTGCTCAACTCCCGCGCGGTGACGATCTACCTGTGGCACAACGTCTGCATCCTCGTCGCGGCGACGCTGTGGGACCGGCTGTGGGGCTTCGACGTCCTGGGGGAGCAGGTCCCGTGGCTGCTGGAGAGCCCCTGGCCGGTCCTGGTCATCGCCTGGCTGCTGATCGGGAGCTGCGTCGTCTGGTTCGGCTGGATGGAGGACGTGGCCGCCAAACGCAGGCCCCAGCTGTGGCCGGACGGCGGCAAGCGCCCGGCACCGAAGCGGCCCGGGGCCCGTGCCGCGCACCGGGGCTGACGGCTGTCGGCCCTCCGTGCGAGACTGCCTCGGTTGCGGGAGTGAACAGGGTGGCGTGAGCCGGTCAGGGGGAGCAGCGGGATGAGCAAGCGGCAGACGCAGAAGATGCTGCAGTTGATGGCGAGCGGGGAGGCGGTCCAGCTCACCAGCCGGATGTCGTCCGTGAAGAAGCTCGCCAAGCTCGCCTTCGTCGCCCAGCAGTTCGGGTACGAGTACGCCGACGTGCGCCAGAGCGGCGGGAACAACGCCGCGCTCACCATGCTGCTGGTCCCCGACCCCAGCCCGCAGGCCCGCACCCGGGCCGCGCAGAACTGGGCGCAGTACCCGAACGCCGGTGACGGGGTCTCGCTGCCGCCGCTCGTGCCGGACGCCTTCGAACTCCTCAAGGCCCGGATCAACTTCGACCTCACCGGCAAGAACGCCCAGAAGGGGATGGGCTACGGCGCGCTCGGCGGCACCGTCGCGTGTGTCGTCCTCGCCTACCGCGAGGGCGGTTCCTCCGACGACTTCGTCCTGTCCGGGATCATCTGGCTGTTCCTCATGGCGGTCCTGGGCATCGGCTTCCTCGTCACCCGCAAGCGCAACGCCAAGTTCGCGGCCCGGCTCCAGGCCGCCGGGTTCGTGCCGATGGCCGACGAGGCGGGACGGGTGCGGTACCTGCCGCCCGGCGGGCAGCTGCCGGGGCACGGGAACCCGTTCGGCGCCGCGCCCGGCGGCTACGGGCAGCCGGCCCCCGGCCAGTACGCTCCCCAGCCGCCGCAGCAGCAGCCGTACGGCGGACCGCCGCAGGCCCAGCAGCCGTACGCGCCCCCGCAGCCGTACGCACCGCAGCAGGCTCAGCAGCCCTACCCGCCGCAGCAGCCCCCGCAGCCGTACGGCCGGCCGCAGCAGCAGCCGTACGGCCAGCAGCCACCGCAGCAGCCGTACGGCCAGCAGCCACCGCAGCAGCCGTACGCGCCGCAGCAGGCTCAGCAGCCCTACCCGCCGCAGGCGTACCCGCAGCAGAACCCGCACTGGCAGCCCCGGCCCCCGCAGGGCTGACCGCGACCTCTCACCGCGCACCCGCGCCGGGTGAGAGCAACGTTCCCTTCCGGTCATCCACAGCCCCACCGGCCCGAAACGCGTCCTGCCTAGCGTCGGTGCAACCGAGCTGTGGAGCACCGTGGAGGCGTGATGACAGTCCCTGGCGGACGCTGGATCGAGTACTGGGATCCCGAGGACGAGACCTTTTGGAAGGAGACGGGGGAGCGGACCGCCCGGCGGAACCTGTTCTTCTCCGTCCTGTCCGAGCACATCGGGTTCTCCGTCTGGACGATGTGGTCCGTGCTGGTGCTCTTCATGGGCCCGGAGTACGGGCTGACACCGGCCGACAAGTTCCTGCTGACGTCCGTGGTGACGCTCGTCGGGGCCGTCGTGCGGGTGCCGTACACCTTCGCCGTCGCCGTCTTCGGCGGACGGAACTGGACGATCGTCTCCGCCGGGCTGCTGCTCGTGCCGACCGTCGCGGCCTTCGCCGTCATGGAGCCGGGGACGTCCTTCTCGACCTTCCTCCTGGTCGGGATGCTGGCCGGCATCGGCGGCGGCAACTTCGCCTCCTCCATGACCAACATCAACGCCTTCTTCCCGCTGCGGCAGAAGGGCTGGGCGCTCGGTCTCAACGCCGGGGGCGGCAACATCGGCGTGCCCGTCATCCAGCTGGCCGCGCTCGCGGTCATCGGTGCGAGCGGCGGGCCGCGGGTGCTGCTCGGCATCTACATCCCGCTGATCCTGGTGGCCGCCGTCCTCGCCGCGTGCTTCATGGACAACCTCGCCTCCGTGAAGAACGACACCGGGGCCGCCAAGGACGCGGCACGGGACGCCCACACCTGGATCATGTCCGTGCTGTACGTCGGCACGTTCGGCTCGTTCATCGGCTACAGCTTCGCCTTCGGGCAGGTGCTCCAGAGCCAGTTCGGGCGGACCCCGCTCCAGGCGGCGTACCTGACCTTCATCGGTCCGCTGCTCGGCTCCCTGATCCGCCCGCTGGGCGGCAGGCTCGCCGACCGGTACGGCGGCGCGCGGATCACCCTGTGGAACTTCGTCGCCATGGCCGTCGCCACCGCCGGGCTCGTCGCGGCCGGCATGGCGGAGTCCCTCGGGCTGTTCGTGGCGGTGTTCGTGGTGCTGTTCGTGCTCAGCGGGCTGGGCAACGGCTCGACGTTCAAGATGATCCCCGGGATCTTCCAGAACAAGGCGCTGGGCAAGGGACTGCGGGGGGAGGCCGCGGTGGCGTACGGGCGGCGGCTCTCCGGAGCCTCCATGGGGCTGATCGGCGCGGTGGGCGCGCTCGGCGGCGTCGCCATCAACCTCGCCTTCCGGCAGTCCTTCCTCTCCTTCGGCACGGGCACCGGCGCCTTCCTCGCCTTCCTCGCCTTCTACGCCGTGTGTCTCGTCCTCACCTGGGCGGTATACCTTCGCCGGCCGGCCGTGCGGACGCCGGACGCCCCGGCCGGCCCGGTGGACGTGGCCGACACGGCCGGCAGGGAGCGGGCGGAGGCCGGGCTCAGCCGCGCCGAGGTGTGACGTAACACTGGTGACATGAGGCGGAACCGAGCCTGTCACGCACGGTTGACAGGCTCGGTCGCCACGTGACTGTGGACGTGAACGGATCGGAGCGCGGCGAGCGATGGACGACGTAAGCGAGGTGGGCGGCGTGGGCGACGCACCGCAGCGAACCGGCCACGGTCCGCTGGCCGGTTTCACCGTGGGCGTGACCGCCGCCCGCCGGGCCGACGAACTGGGCGCGCTGCTGCAGCGGCGCGGCGCCACCGTCCTGCACGCACCGGCGCTGCGGATCGTGCCGCTGGCCGACGACGGCGAGCTGATGGCCGCGACCAAGCGCATCGTCGACCAGGCGCCGGACGTCGTCGTCGCCACCACCGCCATCGGGTTCCGGGGCTGGGTCGAGGCCGCCGACGGCTGGGGGCTCGGCGAGACCCTGCTGGAACGGCTGCGCACGGTGGAGCTGCTGGCGCGCGGGCCCAAGGTCAAGGGGGCGGTACGGGCCGCGGGGCTGACGGAGCGGTGGTCGCCCGCCTCGGAGTCCATGGCCGAGGTCCTGGACCGGCTCCTGGAAGAGGGCGTCGAGGGCCGCCGGATCGCCGTGCAACTGCACGGGGAACCGCTGCCGGGGTTCGTGGAGGCACTGCGGGAGGGCGGCGCCGAGGTGGTGGGCGTGCCCGTGTACCGGTGGCTGCCGCCGGAGGACCTCGGCCCCGTGGACCGGCTGCTGGACGCCGCCGTGTCGCGGGGCGTGGACGCCGTGACCTTCACCAGCGCGCCCGCCGCGGCCTCCCTGCTGGGCCGGGCCGAGGAGCGGGGCCTGCTGCCGGAGCTGCTCACCGCGTTCGGCCACGACGTGCTGCCCGCCTGCGTCGGCCCGGTCACCGCGGTGCCGCTCCAGACGCACGGCGTCGACACGGTCCAGCCCGAGCGCTTCCGGCTCGGGCCCCTCGTCCAGCTGCTGTGCCAGGAACTGCCGGCCCGGGCCCGTGCCCTGCCGGTCGCCGGGCACCGGCTGGAGATCCGCGGACACGCGGTGCTCGTCGACGGGGAGCTGCGTGCCGTACCGCCGGCCGGCATGTCCCTGCTGCGCACGCTCGCCCGGCGGCCCGGCTGGGTCGTGCCCCGCGCGGAGCTGTTGCGTGCCCTGCCGGGCACCGGCCGCGACGAACACGCCGTCGAGACGGCCATGGCCCGCCTGCGGACGTCCGTCGGCACCCCGAAGCTGATCCAGACGGTGGTGAAACGCGGCTACCGCCTCGCCCTGGACCCGGCCACGGACGCCAAGTACACGACCGACTGACCCCGGCCCCCCGGCCGCCACCACTCACCGCCCGCCCCGGGTGGTCCCGGCGTTGTGTGTCTCGATGCTCCGTGTCGGGTCGCAGGGGCCCCGGCTTTGTGTGCCGCGGGGGCCCTGTCGGGTCGTGGGGCGCGTCGGTCGGCCGTGGGCGGCCCGGGTGCCGTGGTGTTCGTCGGGGTCGCCGGGTGGTCCCCGGCCGCCGCTGTCGGTGGCCGTGCTGTGGGGACCCCGGGGCGGCCCGTCCCGCTTGCCGTGTGCCGGGGCGCGGGTGGCGGACGTCCATGGGCCGGGGGCGTGCGGGTGGGATTCCCGGCGTCGGACGGTCAGTGCCGCGTCTGGTGCGGCGTCCCGTACGACGCCGTGGGCCGCACCGGCGTGCGGGGCGCCGACCGCGTCCGCCGCCGTCCCCGGGTCGTCAGGCCCGCGGCGAGGCAGGCCGTCGCCAGCGTCGACAGCACGGCACGTACGACGTTCCAGGCCACCCACGGGTCCTCGAACCGCTCACGCAGCGCCGCCGGGTCGCCGGAGCGGGCCAGGGCGTCGTTGAGGGGGACGTTGGCGCCCACGGTGACCAGGAAGGCGAGCGTGTACGCCGCCGCGCCCGCCCAGACCCACCAGCGGCCCGGAGTCCGGCGCGACTGCCACCCCGCCAGGCCCGCGAGGGCGAGCGCGCCCATGAAGACCAGCAGGAACACCGGGTTCTGGATCACGTCGTTGATGTCGCGCATCACGTCGACGTAGACCCTGTCCTCGCTGCGCGCCAGCGCCGGCATCACGGCGCAGGCGAACACGTAGAAGGTCCCGGCCAGCAGGCCCGCGGCGACCGTGGCCGCGACCAGTACTCCACCGGCGGTGCGGGACCGCCGTTCCCCGTTGATGTCTGTCATGCGTCCAGTCAACGGGCCCCACGGCACGCCGCACATGGCCCGGGCGCGCGGGCGCATGCGCAAGCGTCCACGCGGGAGCGGTGCGAGGGGTTCCGGGCGCGGGAGCGGGCAGGCACTGTAGAGGGGAGCGGTCCGCAGACGGTCCGCCCCGCGGTCTCCCTGCTCCCCTTTCCGGGCCCGTGCCTCCGCGGGCAAGCCCTAGGCGGTGACAGGAACATGGCACTGGGTACGGCCACCGACCCGTACGAGATGCGCTTCGACACCGGGCGAATCTGTCTGGACCTCATCGCCACCACCCACCCCGCGGAACGCCTCGACTCCCTGGACGCGCTGCGCGCCTGGATCACCGGTTCCGGACTCGTCCCGCCCGGCACCCCGCTGACCCACGCCGACCCCTCCTGGCTGACCGGCTTCCGCGAACTGCGCTGCGAGACCGCGCGGTTGGTGCGCGGCCGGCCGGCACCCCGCACCCGCCCCTACGAACTCGCCCTCGCCCGCGTCAACGAACTCGCCCTCGCCGCACCGCCCGCACCCCGCGCCGTGCCCGGCGAGGACGGCGCACTGGTGCGGGAGCTGACCGGGCCGCCGGGCCGCGCCGCGCTGCTGGGCGCCCTCGCCCGGGACACCGTGGAACTGCTCACCGACCCCGTCGCGCGGGCGAGCCTCAGACAGTGCGCGGGCGACAACTGCCCCATCGTGTACGTGGACACCTCCCGAGGCCGCCGCCGGCGCTGGTGCTCCAGCGAGATCTGCGGCAACCGCGAACGCGTGGCCCGGCACCGCCGCCGCGCCGCCCTCGCCCGGTAAGTGCCCGTAGATTCCCTCGCGCCCCCTTCGTCACGCCGCCTCCGGGAAATCTTTCATCTCGTTTTGAACACGCGGCACTTCGCGCCCGTACCGGATGGGCGAGCGACCGACTGGGGGATCCCCCGGACACCGGAGGTGGGCGTGCGCAAGGATTCCGTCGTGGCCAATGAACGTGGTGCGAGGGCCCGACATCGCATGTCACAGTCGTCCTCGGAACCCGACGAGGAGCTGATGCGCGCGCTGTACCGCGAGCACGCCGGCCCCTTGCTGGCCTACGTGCTGCGGCTGGTCGCGGGGGACCGCCAGCGCGCCGAGGACGTCGTCCAGGAGACGCTCATCCGTGCCTGGAAGAACGCCGGTCAGCTCAACCGTGCGACCGGATCGGTACGCCCCTGGCTGGTGACGGTCGCGCGTCGCATCGTCATCGACGGCCACCGCAGCCGGCAGGCCCGGCCGCAGGAGGTCGATCCGTCGCCGCTGGAGGTCATCCCCGCGGAGGACGAGATCGACAAGGCGCTGTGGCTGATGACGCTGTCGGACGCGCTCGACGACCTGACCCCGGCCCACCGGGAGGTCCTCGTCGAGACGTACTTCAAGGGGCGTACCGTCAATGAGGCGGCGCAGACACTGGGCATACCCAGCGGCACCGTTCGCTCCCGGGTGTTCTACGCCCTGCGTTCGATGAAGCTGGCACTGGAGGAGCGGGGGGTGACGGCGTGATGAGCGGGTACGGGGGAGTTCAGGGATTCGGCGCGGGGGATACGGGTAATTCTGTCCCCATGCAGGGATCACCGGCGCCGAACGAGCACGAGACCGTCGGCGCCTACGCCCTCGGGATCCTCGACGACGCCGAGGCGACGGCCTTCGAGGCCCACCTCGCCACCTGCGAGTGGTGCGCCCAGCAGCTCGACGAGCTGGCGGGCATGGAGCCGATGATGGCGGCGCTCGCCGACCTGCCGGGCACCGGTACGCCCGCGATCGCCGAGTCGCTCACCGCCAAGCCCGGCCCACGGCTCTCGGAGAAGCTCGTCGACGAGGTCGCCGAGCGCCGCGCGCGCAAGCGCCGCCGCAACTTCTACCTGGTGGGCACCGCGGCCGCGCTGATCATCGGCGGCCCGTTCGCCGCCGTGGCGACCACGGGCGGCGGTGGCGACGACGACGGAGGGGGCGGCCGCAAGACCGAGGCGTCGCAGCAGGCCGCGAGCCCGGCCGAGTCCGCCTTCGCCGCCATGCCGGACCGGGTCACCGCCACCGACCCGGCCACGCAGGTCAGCGCGACCGTGGCGCTGGAGAAGAAGGCCTGGGGCACCGAGACGGTCCTGGAACTGAAGAACCTCAAGGGCCCCCAGAAGTGCTCCCTGGTCGCCGTCGGCAAGAACGGCGAGCGGGAGACGCTCAGCTCCTGGACGGTCCCCGACTGGGGCTACGGCATACCCGGCGCGACGACCGAGAAGGCAAAGAAGCCGCTCTACGTGCACGGCGGCGCCGCCTTCGAACCCAATCAGATCTCCCACTTCGAGGTCATGACCTTCGACGGGAAGCGGCTGGTGGAGGTCGACGCGTAACCCGTGCTCCAGGCGCGGCGTAGCTTCCGTGGCCCCCTTCGCGTATTTTTGACGGCTGCCCAGCACGTCAGAAGGGGGCCCGGTGGCCGCACAGGCTCAACAGGATTCGGCGGTCGACTCGGAGCACGACTCCGTACCGAAGGACCCCGCGCGGGAGGACTCCGTACGGGACCGAGAGATCGACGTGGAACAGGCGCACCTCGACCGGGTGTACCGACGACTCGAGGAGAAGATCCACGAGGCGGAGTTCCTCATGCACGACGCCGCCCAGCGCGGCCACGTCGGCACACCCGGCGCCCTGGCCGAGCGCGACGCGCAGGTCTTCCGGGCCGGTATCCACCTCAACCGCCTGAACAACGAGTTCGAGGACTTCCTGTTCGGCCGGATCGACCTGCTCCTCGGCAAGGACGGCAAGAAGGGCCCGGACGGCGCGTACACGGCCGTGGAGCCCGCCGAGGGCGCCCTCCGGCCCGACGGCACCGCCGACATCGCCGAGACCCTGCACATCGGCCGCATCGGCGTCCTGGACGAGGACTACGCCCCGCTGGTCATCGACTGGCGGGCGCCCGCGGCCGCCCCCTTCTACCGGTCCACGCCGGTCGACCCGGGCCGGGTGGTGCGCCGCCGGGTGATCCGTTCCAAGGGGCGGCGCGTCCTCGGCGTCGAGGACGACCTGATGCGGCCCGAGATCACCGCCCGGCTGGACGGCGAGGAGTTGGCCGTCGTCGGCGACGGCGCCCTGATGGCCGCCCTCGGACAGGCCCGCACCCACTCCATGCGGGACATCGTGGCCTCCATCCAGGCCGAGCAGGACCAGGTGATCCGCGCCCCCGCCGCCTCCGTGACCTACGTCGAGGGCGGTCCCGGCACCGGCAAGACCGCGGTCGCCCTGCACCGGGCGGCGTACCTGCTCTACCAGGACCGGCGCCGGTACGCGGGCGGCATCCTGATCGTCTCGCCGACGCCGCTGCTCGTGGCGTACACGGAGGGCGTGCTGCCCTCCCTCGGCGAGGAGGGGCAGGTCGCCATCCGCGCGATCGGATCCCTGGTCGAGGGTGCGCAGGCCACGCTGTACGACTCCCCGGCCACCGCCCGCGCCAAGGGCTCCTCCCGCATGCTCCGGGTGCTGCGCAAGGCCGCACGCGGGGCGTTGGAACCGGCCGACTCGCCGACCTTGCTCAGGGTCGTCGCCTTCGGCCGCCGCCTCGAACTGGAGGCCGGGGAACTGGCCGGCATCCGCCGCACGGTCCTCGGCGGCACCGCCCCCGTCAACCTGCTGCGTCCCCGTGCTCGCAGGCTGCTCCTGGACGCCCTGTGGGAGAAGTCGGGCGCCGGTGCCCGGCACACCGACCCCGAGCTGGCCGCCGAGCTGCGCTCCTCCTTCGACGAGGACGTCAGCTCAGAGGACTCCTTCATCGCCTTCCTCGACGCCTGGTGGCCCGAGCTGACCCCGGGCGCCGTGCTGGCGGCCATGGCGGACGAGCGCCGCCTCGGCCGCTGGGCGCGGCGGGTGCTGAACCCGGGGGAGGTGCGCAAGGTCGCCCGTTCGCTGCGGCGCGAGGGCCGCTCCGTGCACGACATCGCCCTGCTCGACGAGCTCCAGGCGATCGTCGGCACCCCGGCCCGCCCCCGCAAGCGGCGCGAGGCGGACCCGCTGGACCAGCTCACCGGCCTGGAGGAGCTGATGCCGCAGCGCGAGGAGACCCAGTGGGAGCGCGCCGAGCGCCTCGCGCAGGAGCGCACCGAGTACGCGCACGTCATCGTCGACGAGGCGCAGGACCTCACCCCGATGCAGTGGCGGATGGTCGGCCGCCGCGGCCGGCACGCCACCTGGACGGTCGTCGGCGACCCGGCCCAGTCGTCCTGGTCCGACCCCGACGAGGCGGCCGCCGCCCGTGACGAGGCCCTGGGCACTCGCCCGCGCCGCCGTTTCGAGCTGACCGTGAACTACCGCAACCCGGCCGAGATCGCCGAGCTGGCGTCGAGGGTCCTCGCCCTCGCCATGCCCGGCTCGCCGTCCCCGTCGGCCGTGCGTTCGACCGGCGTGCAGCCGCGTTTCGCGGTGGTGCGGGACTCCCTCGCCAGGACGGTCCGCGCGGAGGCGGCCCGGCTGCTCGACCTCGTCGACGGCACCGTCGGCGTCGTGGTCGCCATGAACCGGCGCGAGGAGGCCCGGCGCTGGCTGGCCGGGCTCGGGGACCGCGTGGTGGCGCTGGGCAGCCTGGAGGCCAAGGGCCTGGAGTACGACGCCACGGTCGTCGTCTCCCCGGCCGAGATCGCCGACGAGTCGCCCGCCGGGCTGCGGGTGCTGTACGTCGCCCTGACCCGGGCCACGCAGCAGCTGACGGTCGTCTCGGGCGAGCGCGACGAGCCGGACGCCGCGGGGGTGCCGGACCTGCTGCGCGACTGAGCGCCGGGCCGGGGGACCGGCCCGCAGACGTGCGAAGGGCCCGCGCCGTCCGGCGGCGCGGGCCCTTCGTCTCGTCTCGCTGTCCCGTTCTGGTCTGAGTGGCACCGACCCGCCATGCTCGCCTCGCGGCAAGTGGTCGCTCGTAGCGACGAAGGTTGGGCCCGGGGGCTTGGATCGAGCCGGTGCCACGTCCAAGGTAACAAACGATCCCCGCAAGACAATTCCCGTCCCGCAGGTTCCTTCCGCGGCCCGGGCGTGTTCCGCCCGCCGCTTCCGGTGACCCCTTCCCCCGACGGGCTACTTCTCGTATGGTGGAAGTCGTTTTCCGAAATCGGTGCGAACAAAAAGTTCGCAATCCGGGGCGGCTACCGCGTACCCAGTGGTAGGTGCGACGATCGGACGGCACAACCCAGTTACACGGTGAAAGCAGAGGAAGTCGGCCATGGCAACGGCGCCCAGCGTCTCCTACTCGATGACGGTCCGACTGGAGGTGCCCGCGGGCGGAACCGCAGTCTCGCAGCTCACCACAGCGGTGGAGTCCGCCGGCGGCTCGGTCACCGGCCTCGACGTCACGGCCTCCGGCCACGACAAGCTCCGTATCGACGTCACCATCGCGGCCGGCTCCACCGCCCACGCCGACGAGATCGTGGAGCAGCTGCGGGGCATCGAGGGCGTCAGCCTGGGCAAGGTCTCCGACCGTACCTTCCTCATGCACCTCGGCGGCAAGATCGAGATGCAGTCCAAGCACCCCATCCGCAACCGCGACGACCTGTCCATGGTCTACACGCCCGGCGTGGCGCGCGTCTGCATGGCGATCGCAGAGAACCCCGAGGACGCCCGCCGCCTGACCATCAAGCGCAACTCCGTTGCGGTCGTGACGGACGGTTCCGCCGTGCTGGGCCTGGGCAACATCGGCCCGAAGGCCGCGCTGCCGGTGATGGAGGGCAAGGCGGCCCTGTTCAAGCGGTTCGCCGGCATCGACGCCTGGCCGATCTGCCTGGACACCCAGGACACCGACGCGATCGTCGAGATCGTCAAGGCCATCGCCCCGGGCTTCGCCGGCATCAACCTCGAGGACATCTCCGCGCCCCGCTGCTTCGAGATCGAGGCCCGGCTGCGCGAGGCCCTCGACATCCCCGTCTTCCACGACGACCAGCACGGCACCGCCATCGTCGTGCTCGCCGCGCTGACCAACGCGCTGCGCGTGGTGGACAAGCCGATCGAGAACGTACGGGTCGTCATGTCCGGCGCCGGCGCCGCCGGTACGGCCATCCTCAAGCTGCTGCTCGCCGCCGGGGTCAAGAACGCCGTGGTCGCCGACATCCACGGCGTCGTACACACGGGCCGCGCGGACCTGGTGGACGCCGCGCCCGAGTCCGCCCTGCGCTGGATCGCCGACAACACCAACCCGGAGGGCCTCACCGGCACCCTCAAGGAGGCCGTGCACGGCGCCGACGTCTTCATCGGCGTCTCCGCCCCCAACGTCCTGGACGGCGCGGACGTGGCCGCCATGGCGGACGGTGCGATCGTGTTCGCGCTCGCGAACCCCGATCCGGAGGTCGACCCGGCGGTCGCCCGCCAGACGGCCGCGGTCGTCGCCACCGGCCGCAGCGACTTCCCGAACCAGATCAACAACGTGCTGGTCTTCCCCGGTGTCTTCCGCGGCCTGCTCGACGCCCAGTCGCGCACCGTCAACACCGAGATGATGCTCGCCGCCGCGCACGCTCTCGCGGACGTGGTGACCGAGGACGAGATCAACCCGAACTACATCATTCCCAGCGTCTTCAACGACAAGGTCGCCGGTGCCGTCGCGGGCGCCGTGCGGGAGGCGGCGAAGGCCGCCGGAGTGGTGGCGTAGGTTCCCCCGGCCGGGGAAGGCGGTCCGTGGCGTGGTGGTGAGGATCACCACGGCGGGCCGCCCCTCCGGCGCGTCGCGGGATGTCGGGCCTCGGATCGCCCTCTAGGGTTGCGCAAGGCTCAGGCCCTCTCGGCGTGTGACTCCCAAGGGTGTTCTCACGACTCCTGGGGGTGCCGGATTGGCTTTACCGCCGCAGGTGGAGGCAGGATGCCTCCCTGGGCGCGAGGGTCTGACGACCGACCCGGGTCCGGGGAATGTCAGAGGGCCCTGGCAGCATCGGCATCGCTGTGCCCAACATGCGGCTCCGCCGCGTGGCACGCCTCAACGGCAAGAAGAACACGGGAGTAACAACATGAACCGCAGTGAGCTGGTGGCCGCGCTGGCCGACCGCGCCGAGGTGACTCGCAAGGACGCCGACGCCGTGCTGGCCGCGTTCGCCGAGGTTGTCGGCGACATCGTCTCCAAGGGCGACGAGAAGGTCACCGTCCCCGGCTTCCTGACCTTCGAGCGCACCCACCGTGCCGCTCGCACCGCCCGCAACCCGCAGACCGGCGAGCCGATCCAGATCCCGGCCGGCTACAGCGTCAAGGTCTCCGCGGGTTCCAAGCTCAAGGAAGCCGCCAAGGGTAAGTAAGCGCTCCGCTCGGAGTGCCGGGGACTGTGCGGGGCGTTCGTCCGGGCTGTGGTCGTTTCGCGGCCGCGGGCCGGGTGTGGCCGGTCGCGCAGTTCCCCGCGCCCCTTCCGGGGGCGCACCACCCAACGCCGATGGGGCGGTCACCCGAGTCGGGGTGACCGCCCCATCGGCGTGTCCGCGGGAGGCGTCAGCCCAGGGCCTTGCCCGGGAGTTCCACCTTCGCGCCGAGCTCGACGAGCTTGTCCATGAAGTTCTCGTAGCCGCGGTTGATCAGGTCGATGCCGTGGACCCGGGAGGTGCCCTGGGCCGCGAGGGCGGCGATCAGGTACGAGAAGCCGCCGCGCAGGTCGGGGATGACCAGGTCGGCGCCCTCCAGCTTGGTCGGTCCGGAGACGACGGCCGAGTGCAGGAAGTTGCGCTGGCCGAAGCGGCAGTCGGAGCCGCCGAGGCACTCGCGGTAGAGCTGGATGTGGGCGCCCATCTGGTTGAGCGCGGAGGTGAAGCCCAGCCGGGACTCGTAGACCGTCTCGTGGACGATGGACAGGCCCGTGGCCTGCGTCAGGGCGACCACCAGGGGCTGCTGCCAGTCCGTCTGGAAGCCGGGGTGCACGTCCGTCTCCAGGGCGATGGACTTCAGCCGGCCGCCCGGGTGCCAGAAGCGGATGCCCTCGTCGTCGATCTCGAAGGCGCCGCCCACCTTCCGGAAGGTGTTCAGGAACGTCATCATCGAGCGCTGCTGGGCGCCGCGGACATAGACGTTGCCCTCGGTGGCCAGCGCCGCGGAGGCCCAGGAGGCCGCCTCCAGGCGGTCCGAGAGGGCACGGTGGGTGTAGCCGCCCAGCTCGTCCACACCGGTGACGCGGATGGTGCGGTCGGTGTCCATGGCGATGATCGCGCCCATTTTCTGCAGGACGCAGATCAGGTCCTCGATCTCCGGCTCCACGGCCGCGTTGGACAGCTCCGTGACGCCCTCGGCGAGCACCGCCGTCAGCAGCACCTGCTCGGTCGCGCCGACGGACGGGTACGGCAGCCGGATCTTGGTGCCGCGCAGCCGCTGCGGAGCCTCCAGGTACTGGCCGTCCGCCCGCTTCTCGATCTTCGCGCCGAACTGGCGCAGCACCTCGAAGTGGAAGTCGATGGGCCGGCCGCCGATGTCGCAGCCGCCCAGACCCGGGATGAAGGCGTGCCCGAGGCGGTGCAGCAGCGGGCCGCAGAACAGGATGGGAATGCGCGACGAACCCGCGTGGGCATCGATGTCGGCGACGTTCGCGCTCTCCACGTGGGAGGGGTCGAGGACCAGCTCGCCGGGCTCCTCACCCGGGCGGACGGTCACCCCGTGCAGTTGCAGCAGTCCGCGTACGACCCGCACGTCGCGGATGTCCGGCACGTTGCGCAGCCGGCTCGGCGCGCTGCCCAGCAGGGCGGCCACCATCGCCTTCGGCACGAGGTTCTTCGCACCGCGGACCCGGATCTCGCCCTCCAGCGGGGTTCCGCCGTGGACAAGCAGTACGTCATCAGCGCCGTTGACGGTCATGAATCTCGCGTTCCGTGGGGTTGGGCAGGGGCCAGAAGGGAAAGGGTAATCGTCTTGTACCCCCCTTCCATGCGCCTGCGCACGGTCCGGCAACGTCATGGATTTGTCACAACACGCGGTGTTCACCGGCGCGCACGGGGGGTCACGATCGGGGGACGTGCGCGGGTGCGTGTTCACTCCCGTGCCTCCGATTGCCTCCCCACGGGAGGGGAACATGCGGGATCATGTCTGGCATGACCGAGGTGTCCTCGCTCACGGGGCGGCTGCTCGTGGCAACGCCCGCCCTGGCGGACCCGAACTTCGAGCGTGCGGTGGTGCTCCTCCTCGACCACGACGAGGAGGGCTCCCTCGGTGTCGTCCTCAACCGTCCCACGCCGGTCGACGTGGGCGACATCCTGGAGGACTGGGCGGACCTGGCCGGCGAGCCGGGCGTCGTCTTCCAGGGCGGCCCGGTGTCGCTGGACTCGGCCCTCGGGGTCGCCGTCGTCCCCGGCGGGGCGTCCGGCGAGCGGGCGCCGCTGGGCTGGCGGCGGGTGCACGGTGCGATCGGCCTGGTGGACCTGGAGGCACCGCCGGAGCTGCTGGCGTCCGCCGTGGGCGCCCTGCGGATCTTCGCCGGGTACGCGGGCTGGGGGCCCGGCCAGCTGGAGGACGAGCTGACCGAGGGCGCCTGGTACGTGGTCGAGTCCGAGCCCGGCGACGTGTCCTCGCCGTTCCCGGAGAGACTCTGGCGCGAGGTGCTGCGCCGCCAGCGGGGCGACCTGGCGATGGTGGCGACGTATCCGGACGACCCTTCGCTCAACTGAAGCGTGTGAGCTTCAGTACCCTTGGCGGTTATGAGCACTCTCGAGCCCGAGCGCGGGACAGGTACGGGAACCCTCGTCGAGCCGACGCCGCAGACGTCCCACGGCGACGGCGATCACGAGCGCTTCGCGCATTACGTCCAGAAGGACAAGATCATGGCGAGTGCCCTCGACGGCACCCCCGTCGTGGCGCTGTGCGGCAAGGTCTGGGTACCGGGCCGCGATCCCAAGAAGTATCCCGTCTGCCCCATGTGCAAGGAGATCTACGAATCCATGAGCGGCGGCGGGGACGAGGGCAAGGGCGGCGACAAGAAGTAGGCGCCGGAGAGTAGCGCCCCTGCCCGTACGGTCCTTTCAGACCTCCCCGAAGGCCCCCGGAGTGTGCCCGCGCGCACTCCGGGGGCCTTCGTGCGTCAGGACTGATCAACAAAGAGGTTTACGAATTGGTTCAGACCTCTTGTGGACAGGTTCATGTCTCCCTACGCTCCTGGGTGTTGTGCAGAGCGAAACCGTCATTGCATACGTTGCAACGCACGCCCGGAGGAATGACTCCATGAAGCTCGCCCCCCGCCTGGCCGTACTGCTGGCCGCGGCCGTCGTCGCCGCGACCGCCTGCGCACCCCAGACGTCCGACAACTCCTCCTCCGGCAAGGACGAGAAGAGCGGCACGTTGCGCGTCTGGCTGTTCCAGGAGGTCAACAACAAGCCGAAGGAGAAGGTCGTCGAGGCGGCCCTCGCCGGCTTCGAGAAGGCGCACGAGGACACGAAGGTCACCGTGGAGTACATCCCGGTCGAGACCCGCGCCCAGCGCATCAAGGCCGCCTTCAACGACCCGAAGAGCGCGCCCGACGTCATCGAGTTCGGCAACACGGACACCGCCGGCTACGTCAAGGACGGCGGACTGGCCGACGTCACCGAGGAGTTCGCGGCCTGGGACGAGGCCAAGGACGCCGACCCCACCGCCCGCCAGTCGGTCACCGTGGACGGAAAGGTCTACGGCGCCCCCTACTTCGTCGGCGTCCGCGCCCTCTACTACCGCACCGACGTCTTCGACGAACTCGGTCTCGAACCTCCCAAGTCGCTGGCGGAGCTGGCGTCCACCGCCAAGAAGGTGCACGCCGAGAAGCCCGGCCTCTACGGCATCGCGGTCGGCGGCGCCTACACCTACGGCGCGATGCCCTTCATCTGGGCCAACGGCGGCGAACTCGCCACCGGCAAGGGCGGCTCGTACGCCTCCGCCCTCGACAGTGCCGCCGGCCGGAAGGGCGTCAAGGCCTACACGTCCCTCTTCGGGGACGACAACTGCCCCGCCGCCAAGTGCGCCGGCATGGGAGGCAACGACACCGTCACCGCCTTCGCCTCCGGCAAGGCGGCCATGGCCATCGGCGGCGACTTCAGCCACCAGGCCGTGGAGGCCGGCGCGGCGAAGGGCAAGTACGCGGTCGTGCCGTTGCCGGGCGTCGAGTCCGGCTCCATCGCCCCCGCCTTCGCGGGCGGCAACAACATCGGTGTCCTGAAGAGCACCTCGCACCGCACCCTCGCCGTCGATCTGATGAAGCGGCTCGCGTCGAAGAAGGCGCAGGGCGAACTGTTCGACGCGATGGGCTTCCTGCCGACGTTCACGGACGTACGGCAGCAGGTGGCGGCGAAGGAGCCGTTCGTGAAGCCGTTCGTCGACACGCTCGCCGCGGGCACGAAGTTCGTGCCGGCCTCTCCCGCGTGGGCGACGATCGACTCCTCGCAGGTGCTGCCGACGATGTTCCAGGAGGTGATCAGCGGCAAGAAGGACGTGGACGCTGCCGCTGGGGACGCGGCTCGGAAGATGGACGAGGCGTTTGGCTCCGCCGGATGAGTGTGTCGCCTTCCAGCTCGGGGGGTGCGGTGCGTTCGCGGGTGCGGGATCGTCGTGGTCTCTCGCGCCGTTCCCCGCGCCCCTTCGGGCGCTCCTCCGCTACCCCCTGGATCTATCTCGCGCCCGCTCTTGTCGTTCTTGGTGGGCTGCTTGTTTACCCCGTCTACCAGCTCGGGCTGATCTCGTTCCTGGAGTACACGCAGGCCCAGGTCTCCGGTGGGGAGCCGGCCACCTTCCAGGGGTTCGGGAACTACGCGGAGCTGTTCGGGGACGGGGAGTTCTGGCGGGTGCTGCTCGCCACCGTGCTGTTCGCCGCCGCCTGTGTGGTGTCCACGCTGGCCGTCGGGTGCGCGCTCGCCGTGCTGCTCACGCGGGTGCGGGCCGTGCCGCGGCTGGCGCTGATGCTGGCGGGGCTGGGCGCGTGGGCGACCCCGGCGGTCACCGGGTCCACGGTCTGGCTGCTGCTGTTCGACCCGGACTTCGGGCCCGTCAACCGGATGCTCGGTCTCGGCGACCACTCCTGGACGTACGGGCGGTACAGCGCCTTCCTGCTCGTGCTGCTCGAAGTGGTCTGGTGCTCCTTCCCGTTCGTCATGGTGACCGTCTACGCCGGGATACGGGCCGTACCGGCCGAGGTCCTGGAGGCCGCCGCGCTCGACGGGGCCTCGCAGTGGCGGATCTGGCGCTCGGTGCTCGCGCCGATGCTCCGGCCGATCCTGGTCGTCGTCACCATCCAGTCGGTCATCTGGGACTTCAAGGTCTTCACCCAGATCTACGTCATGACGAACGGCGGCGGCATCGCCGGCCAGAACCTCGTCCTCAACGTATACGCCTATCAGAAGGCCTTCGCGTCCTCGCAGTACAGCCTCGGCTCCGCGATCGGCGTCGTCATGCTGCTGATCCTGCTCGCGGTGACGCTGGTCTACCTGCGGCTGCTGCGCCGCCAGGGGGAGGAGCTGTGAATCTTCTGCGTGCGCAGGTGCGCCGTCCGTGGCGGCTCGCGGCCGAGGTGTCCGCGCTGCTGATCGCGGTGGTCGTCGCCTTCCCGCTGTACTGGATGGTGCTGAGCGCCTTCAAACCGGCCGGGGAGATCGAGTCGAGCGAGCCCCGGCCCTGGACGTTGACCCCCTCGCTGGATTCCTTCCGGCGGGTGTTCGAACAGCAGGAATTCGGCCGCTACTTTCTCAACAGCCTGATCGTGGCGGGTTGCGTGGTGATCGCCTCGGCGCTGATCGCGTTCCTCGCGGCGACCGCGGTGACGCGTTTCCGGTTCCGTTTCCGGACCACCCTGCTGATCATGTTCCTGGTGGCCCAGATGGTGCCCGTGGAGGCGCTCACGATCCCGCTGTTCTTCCTCATGCGGGACTTCGGCCAGCTGAACACGCTGGGCTCGCTGATCCTGCCCCACATCGCCTTCTCACTGCCCTTCGCGATCTGGATGCTGCGGGGCTTCGTGAAAGCGGTGCCGGAGGCCCTGGAGGAGGCCGCCTACATCGACGGGGCGAGCCGGACGCGCTTTCTGTGGCAGATCCTTTTCCCGCTGGTCCTCCCGGGGCTGGTGGCCACCAGCGTCTTCTCCTTCATCTCGACCTGGAACGACTTCCTGTTCGCCAAGTCGTTCATCATCAGCGACACCTCCCAGTCGACGCTGCCGATGGCGCTGCTGGTCTTCTACAAGCCGGACGATCCCGACTGGGGCGGCGTCATGGCCGCGTCCACGGTGATGACGATTCCGGTGCTGGTCTTCTTCGTACTCGTACAACGACGACTCGTCTCCGGCCTCGGCGGAGCGGTGAAGGACTGACGACGTGACCGATGTGACGCACCCGACCGACGTGATTCCCCGGCCCCGTCAGGTGGCGGCCCGGGACGCCTCCTTCGAGCTCGGCCCGGACACCGCTCTGGTGGCCGGTGAAGGCGCCGGGCACACCGAGCGCTGGCTGCGCGCCACGCTGGGCGCGGCCACCGGTCTGCCGCTGGCGCCCGTGGCGGGGAGCGAGGGCGTCATCCGGCTGGCCCTCGACGGCGAACTGGCCGACGAGGGCTACCGCCTCGACATCGCGCCGCAGGGCGTGCACCTCACCGGCGGCGGTCCGGCCGGCCTCTTCTGGGGCGCCCAGACGCTGCGCCAGCTGCTCGGCCCGGACGCCTTCCGGCGTGCCCCGCTGCCCGGCCGCCGGTGGCGGCTGCCGCTGGGCCGCATCGAGGACGCGCCCCGCTTCGGCTGGCGCGGACTGATGCTGGACGTCTCCCGGCACTTCATGCCGAAGGAAGGCGTCCTGCGCTATCTGGACCTGATGGCCGCCCACAAACTCAACGTCCTGCACTTCCACCTGACGGACGACCAGGGCTGGCGCATCGAGATCAAACGCCACCCGAAGCTCACCGAGACCGGCTCCTGGCGGGCGCGCACGAAATTCGGCCACCGAGCCTCGCCGCTGTGGGAGGACAAACCCCACGGCGGTTACTACACCCAGGAGGACATCCGGGAGATCGTCGCCTACGCCGCCGCACGGCACATCACCGTCGTCCCCGAAATCGACGTACCCGGGCACTCGCAGGCCGCCATCGCGGCGTATCCGGAACTGGGCAACACCGATGTGATCGACACCAGCGCCCTCTCCGTCTGGGACACCTGGGGCGTCTGCCCGAACGTGCTCGCCCCCACGGAGAACACACTGCGCTTCTACGAGGGCGTGTTCGAGGAACTGCTGGAGCTTTTCCCCTCGGAGTTCGTCCACATCGGCGGTGACGAATGTCCCAAGGACCAGTGGCGGGCCTCGGCCACGGCGCAGGCGCGGATGGCGGAACTCGGGCTCGACGACGAGGACGAACTCCAGGCCTGGTTCATCCAGCACTTCGACACCTGGCTCACCGAACGCGGACGCCGGCTCATCGGCTGGGACGAGATCCTGGAGGGCGGACTCGCCAAGGGCGCGGCCGTGTCCTCCTGGCGCGGTTACGCGGGTGGGATCGCCGCCGCGCGCGCGGGTCACGACGTCGTGATGTGCCCCGAGCAGCAGGTGTACCTGAACTTCCGGGAGGACGGCGGCGAGGACGAACCCGTGCCGATCGCCTTCGTGCGCACCCTGGAGGACGTCTACCGGTTCGAGCCGGTTCCGGCGGAACTGACCCCGCAGGAGTCCGGACATGTGATCGGCACCCAGGCGAACCTGTGGACCGAGGTGACGGAGAACCAGGAGCGGGTGGACTACCAGCTCTTCCCGAGGCTCGCCGCCTTCGCCGAGGTCGCCTGGAGCGCCCTGCCCGCCCCCGCCGACCGGGACTACGCCGCCTTCGAGCGGCGGATGGCCACCCACTACCGGCGGCTCGACGCCCTGGGCGTCGCCTACCGCCCGCCCGCCGGCCCGCGGCCCTGGCAGCAGCGGCCCGGAGTGCTCGGCCGGCCGATGGAGGGGCCACCGCCGAACAAGTGAGCAGGCGGGCACGTGAGCAAGCGGGCCGGTGAGCAAGTGAGCAAGTGAGTAAGCAAGGGAAACGCCCCTAAACGTCACCGAAGAGTGGCAACTCGTGCGCATCGCGCGTAGCTCCGATCGTCGGAGATCCCGTGCGAAAACGGACCATCTTGCCGACGAGGTGGGCGAATGCCTCCTAGCGGACCCCTGCGTTCGGGCCCTGCGAAGATGTGCCAGAGTTGCCACGTCCGCCCTGTCAGGTCGTACCGTACGGCCACATGGGCGGGACCAGGTGGGACAGCGGGAAGGGGCAGTCGGTTTGACCACGCACGCACCGCAGGCGGCGCAGGCCGTCACGCTGCCCACGACACTGGACGAGGCCGTGGCGGCGCTCACCGCGATGCCCGCGGCCGTTCCGGTCGCGGGCGGCACCGACCTGATGGCGGCGGTCAACTCCGGCCAGCTCAGGCCCGCCGCGCTGGTGGGCCTCGGCCGGATCAGCGAGATCCGCGGCTGGCAGTACCAGGACGGGCACGCTCTGCTCGGCGCGGGCCTCACCCATGCCCGCATGGGCCGCCCCGACTTCGCCGCGCTGATCCCGGCGCTCGCCGCCGCCGCGCGGGCCGCCGGGCCGCCGCAGATCCGCAACGCCGGCACCCTGGGAGGCAACATCGCCTCGGCCGCCCCCACCGGGGACGCGCTGCCGGTGCTGGCCGCCCTGGAGGCGACGCTGATCATCGCGGGTCCGGACGGGGCCCGCCGGGAGATGCCGGTCTCGCACCTGCTGGCGGGCATGGAGATGCTCCGCGCGGGAGAACTCATCGGCTACGTGCGCGTGCCGCTGCTGCACGCGCCGCAGGTCTTCCTGAAGGCGACCGGCCGCACCGGACCCGGCCGCGCGACGGCCTCCGTGGCGCTGGTCCTCGACCCCGCCCGGCGCGGTGTGCGGTGCGCGGTGGGCGCCATCGCGCCGATGCCGCTGCGGCCCCTGGAGGCCGAGCAGTGGGTGGCCTCGCTCATCGACTGGGACAACGGCCGCGCCGTCGTCCCGGAGGCGCTGCACGGATTCGGCGAGTACGTCGCCGCGGCCTGCATCCCCGACGCGGCCCCGGACGAGGACGGCTCCGTGCCGCAGCTTCCGCCCGCCGTACTGCACTTGCGGCGCACCGTCGCCGCGCTGGCCCGACGAGCACTGGGGAGGGCGCTGTCGTGACCGACGACCAGCACGGCGACCCGCACGGCGATCAGCACGGCCAGGGCACCCCGCCGGGCGGCAGTCGCTGGGACCCGCTGCCCCAGGGCGACTACGACGACGGCGCCACCGCCTTCGTGAAGCTCCCCGAGGGCGGCGTGGACGCGCTCCTCGCCTCCTCCGAGAGCCCGCTCGCCGCGCCCGGACACGGGTACGTGCCGCCCCAGATCACGGTCGCGCCCGCCACCACCGCCGGCACCGACCCGGCCGCCACCGGCTCCTGGGCGGTGCCGTCCGCCCCGACCGCGCCGGTGGACGGCACCCAGTGGCAGACCCCGGACACCGGTCAGGACCCCGCCGCCCACCAGGTGTACGGCGACTACGCCGCCCAGCAGGACCCGTACGGCGGGGCGGCGCCCTACGGCGTACCCGCCGGGCAGGACGACCGGTTCGCCTACCAGCCCGGCGCCACCGGCCAGTGGGACTTCTCGCAGGCCTCGCAGGCGTCTCCGGCCGACACGGAGGCCGCGGCGGACCGGCCCGCGTCGGGCCAGGACGTGACCGGGCAGTGGTCCATCCCCGTGGCCGACGGCGAACTGCCGGACGAGTCGGGCGAGTTCACCACGTCGTCCCTGGCCGAGCAGTGGGGCACCGGCGCTCCCGCCACCCTCCCCGGCGGCGCTCCCGCACCCTGGGCGACGCAGCCCACCGGGCAGCCGTGGGGCGACGAAGCGGCACAGCCCCCGCCCGCCGAGGACCGGGGCACACCGCCGGCCGGGCCCGCCGGTCAGCCGTGGGGCGAGGCCCCCACGGCACCGGCCGCACCGCCCGACGCGGAGCGGCCCGTCACGAGCGGGCACGGATACGGCTCCCCGGCGAGCGGGCACGGGCCCGGCACCGGGACGGACCACGGGTCCGACCCGGCCGTCGACGGCCACGGTCCCGGCGCCGCCGGCCCGGACCCGGCCGAGCCCGGCCTCGCCGCGAGCGGGCACGGTTACGGCTCCACCGCGAGCGGGCACGGCCCCGAACCCGGTGCGGACCACGGCCCCGACGCCGCCGGTCCGCACGGGCCGGACTCGGCCATGCCCGGACACGGGCCTGTCCCCGCCGCGAGCGGGCGCGGGCACGGTTACGGCTCCACGGCGAGTGGGGGGCACGGCTCCGAACGCGGCGTGGACCACGGTCCCGACGCCGCCGCCGGTCCGCACGGGCCGGACTCGAACGCATCCGCGCACGGGCCCGGCCCCGCCGCCGGCCCGGACGGACGCCGCCCCGTCGACGGCCCGTACGCCCACGCGCCCGGCGACGCCGCCGAGCCCGAAGCCGCCGCCGGGGCCGACCCGGCCGTACCGGCGGCCGACGTGACCGCCGGACCCCGTGGGGCCGAGGAGGCCCCTGAGAGCCCGGCAGGGCGCTCCCAGGACCCCGCCGAGGAGGCGAGGGCCGGATCGGGTCCCCAGGCCGCTGAAGACCTCGTGACGGGCCCCTCGCCGACCGCCGACCTGGAGGGCGTGCCCGAGCACGGGCGGGCACCCGCGGGAGAGCCGCGGCCGGAGTCCTCGGGCGGCCCCCAGGACGGTGTGGCCGACGCGGCGGGTCCGGCCGGACACGGGACTGGGGCGGCGGACGCGGCCGACGCGCGTACCGGCCCCGACGGAGCCGACCCCGACGCGGACGCCATCGGGGCCGACCCCGACGGCGCCCGGGAGCCCTCGGCCCCCGCGGGTCCGCAGGAGGAACACCCCCTCGCCTCCTACGTACTGCGCGTCAACGGCGCCGACCGGCCCGTCACCGACGCCTGGATCGGAGAATCGCTGCTGTACGTGCTGCGCGAGCGGCTCGGCCTCGCGGGCGCCAAGGACGGCTGCTCGCAGGGCGAGTGCGGCGCCTGCAACGTGCAGGTCGACGGACGGCTCGTCGCCTCCTGCCTGGTCCCGTCCGTGACCGCGGCCGGCAGCGAGGTGCGCACCGTCGAGGGCCTGGCCACCGACGGACGGCCCTCGGACGTGCAGCGCGCGCTCGCCCGGCGCGGCGCCGTGCAGTGCGGCTTCTGCGTGCCCGGCATGGCGATGACCGTGCACAACCTCCTGGAGGGCAACCCGGCCCCGACGGAGCTGGAGGCCCGCCAGGCACTGTGCGGCAACCTGTGCCGCTGCTCCGGCTACCGGGGCGTCCTGGACGCCGTACAGGAGGTCGTCGCCGAACGCGAGGCGCACGCGGACGCCGACGCGCAGGCCGGCGCCGACTCCGAGGAGCCCCGCATCCCGCACCAGGCCGGTCCCGGCGCGGGCGGCGTCAACCCGGCGGCGTTCGAGTCCCAGCCACCGCCCGGGGCCCAGGACCCGACAGGACCGCACGACCGGCCGCCCTACGGCGACCACGGAGACCACGGCACCCACGGCCGGGACGGAGGCCACGCGTGAGCAACGACGCCGCGACTGCGGAGGCCGAGGGAACCGCCGAGGCGGCGACCCCCGTCCCCGAGCCGATCCCGCACGGCCTCGGCGCGTCCCTGCCGCCCGCCGACGCCCGCGCCAAGACCGAGGGCACCTTCCCGTACGCCGCCGACCTGTGGGCCGAGGGCCTGCTGTGGGCGGCCGTGCTGCGCTCACCGCACCCGCATGCGCGCATCGTGTCCATCGACACCAGCCACGCGCGCGAGATGCCCGGCGTACGCGCGGTCGTCACGCACGAGGACGTGCCCGGCACCCCGCTGCACGGCCGCGGTGGCCACGCCGACCGCCCGGTGTTCGCCGGCGAGGTCGTACGCCACCACGGCGAGCCCATCGCCGCCGTCGCCGCCGACCACCCGGACACCGCGCGGATGGCCGCCGCCGCCGTCATCGTCGAGTACGAGGTGCTCGACCCGGTCACCGACCCGGAGCAGGCATTCGAGGCCGAGCCGCTGCACCCCGACGGCAACCTGATCCGGCACATCCCGCTGCGCCACGGCGACCCGGAGGCGGCCGGCGAGATCGTCGTCGAGGGCCTGTACCGCATCGGCCGTCAGGACCCGGCGCCCATAGGGGCCGAGGCGGGTCTGGCCGTACCGCGTCCGGACGGCGGCGTGGAGCTGTACCTGGCCTCCACCGACCCGCACGGCGACCGCGACATCGCCGCCGCGTGCTACGGCCTGCCCCCCGAACAGGTGAAGATCGTCGTCACCGGGGTGCCGGGCGCCACCGCCGACCGCGAGGACCAGGGCTTCCAGCTGCCGCTCGGCCTGCTCGCGCTGAAGACCGGCTGCCCGGTGAAACTGACCGCCACGCGCGAGGAGTCGTTCCTCGGGCACACCCACCGTCACCCCACCCTGCTGCGCTACCGCCACCACGCGGACGCCGAGGGCCGGATCGTGAAGGTCGAGGCGCAGATCCTGCTCGACGCGGGCGCCTACGCGGACACCTCCTCCGACGCCCTCGCCGCGGCGGTCGCCTTCGCCTGCGGCCCCTACGTCGTGCCGAACGCCTTCATCGAGGGCTGGGCCGTGCGCACCAACAACCCGCCCTCCGGCCATGTGCGCGGCGAGGGCGCCATGCAGGTGTGCGCCGCGTACGAGGCGCAGATGGACAAGGTCGCCAAGAAGCTCGGCCTGGACCCGGCCGAGGTGCGGCTGCGCAACGTCCTGGCCACCGGCGACGTGCTCCCCACCGGCCAGACGGTCACCTGCCCGGCGCCCGTCGCCGAACTCCTCCAGGCCGTCCGCGACTTCCCCCTCCCGGCCCTGCCCAAGGACACGCCCGAGGACGAGTGGCTGCTGCCCGGCGGTCCCGAGGGCGCGGGCGAACCGGGCGCGGTGCGCCGGGGCGTCGGCTACGGCATCGGCATGGTGCACATGCTGGGCGCCGAGGGCGCGGACGAGGTCTCCACGGCCACCGTGAAGGTCCAGGACGGCGTGGCGACGGTGCTGTGCGCGGCCGTCGAGACCGGCCAGGGCTTCACCACGCTGGCCCGGCAGATCGTGCAGGACACCCTCGGCGTCGACGAGGTGCAGGTGGCGCCCGTCGACACCGACCAGCCCCCCGCCGGACCGGGCTGCCGGGGCCGGCACACCTGGGTGTCGGGCGGTGCGGTGGAGCGGGCGGCCAAGATGGTCCGCACCCAGCTCCTCCAGCCGCTGGCGCACCAGTTCGGGATGTCGACCGAGCTGCTCCAGATCGCCGACGGCAAGATCACCTCGTACGACGGCGTGCTGTCGACGACGGTCGCCGAGGCACTGGACGGCAAGGAGCTGTGGGCCACCGCCCAGTGCCGCCCGCACCCGACCGAGCCGCTGGACGAGGCCGGGCAGGGCGACGCGTTCGTCGGCATGGCCTTCTGCGCGATCCGCGCGGTGGTGGACGTGGACATCGAGATCGGCTCGGTACGGGTCGTGGAGCTGGCCGTCGCCCAGGACGTCGGCCGGGTCCTGAACCCGGCCCAGCTGACCGCCCGGATCGAGGCGGGCGTCACGCAGGGCGTCGGCATCGCGCTCACGGAGAACCTCCGTACCCCGCGCGGTCTGATCCGCCACCCCGACCTGACCGGCTACGCCCTGCCCACCGCGCTGGACGCCCCGGACATCCGGATCGTGAAGCTCGTGGAGGAGCGTGACGTGGTCGCGCCCTTCGGCGCCAAGGCCGTCAGCGCGGCGCCGGTGGTGGCGTCCCCGGCGGCCGTCGCCTCCGCCGTGCGCGCGGCCACGGGACGCCCGGTGAACCGCCTCCCGATCCGCCCGCAGGCCGCGGTGGCCACCGGTCACTGAGCGGACGTCGCGCCGCTCGCGCGGGTGAGGCAACGCGGGAGGCGCCGGGCGCGTCCTACGGGGCGAACGGGGTCCGTGCGCAGGAGCGTTGTCAGTGGTGGCGCGTATTCTCCGAAGGAGTGCGAACGGCAGCCGTCGGCACACGGACGGCCCTAGAGCTCGGGGGATACATGCACGCGGTCACCGGCGGTACGACGACCATGCGGGACGCCACGGCGGACGTCCGCACGCCGACCCCCTCGCTGGTGACCCGGGTCCGCCTCGCGACATCGGTGGAGGACCCGTCGTGGACACGCGGCGCCACCCGGCGGCCCCCGGGAAGCTGCGAGCGCCCGTCCCTGTGGAACACGTCCACCCTGATGGGCTGCCTGCTCCTGGCGGTGAGCCACCGCACGGCGCCCGGAGCCTCCCAGGAACTGCCGACCCGGTTCCTGGACCGCGAGTTCGGCCGTCACCGGGTGACGCGCTTCGAGGACGTCGACTTCCCGAGGACCCTCACCCACGAGCCCACCCGCCGCTTCCTTCGCGAGACGGGCCTGCCCGAGGACGCCCACCCCTTCCGCCTGGACGCGGACGACCTGCCCCTGCCGACGCTGGCGGAGTACGCGGACTACGCGGAGTACGGCGAGGATCACCCCGGGCGCCCGGTCCCGGCCGGCGCGGAGCGCCTGGTTCGCCTGGGCCGGCTGGCGGACGGCGCCCATGTGGTCGTCGACGGCACGACGGGCGCCGTCCTGATATGGAGGGCGCCCGACGGCACCCTCCACCCCCTGGTGGCGGACGTGTCCGCCTTCGCCCTCACCCTCTGGGCGCTGCGCCGCGCGACGCTGCTGGAGGCCGTGGCGGGGATCGAACCCGCGTAACTCGCTTTGCAGGTTTGTCTGTGCTGGTCAGGGCGTGATCCGGGGTGGTCCAGAGGCGTTCAATCCCGTGCGGCCGGCGCCGCTGGGGAGCTGGGCGAATGGTCCTGAACGGCCGCGTACGGCTACGAACGAGACGGAAACTGAGACGAAGCTAGGACGGCTGACCTGGACGATAACCCAGCATGCAGGCAGAGAGGCGGCACCCTGTGCGGGGGTGCCGCCCTTCTGTGCATCACCTGTGGAATCTGTCAACCTATGCCGCTGAACTGGGGAAACAAGGTTTGCTGGCGTTGGCTGCCGTTGAACCAGCACGAAGGTGTTGTGCCCTCGCTGTGCCCTCCGCGTGCGACTGAGTCCCGTCGCGAGCCTTGACGATGGGGGCCGTCGGTGCGCTGGACGAAGCACAGGACAACGAGAGAGGCAGGCTACGGTTACCGGGGCGCGGCCGCCTCCTCGCGGATGGCGCTAGTGCATGTGCCTGCATGGAATCAACAGCACTTGATACAAGGGCTCGAAGAATCATCGTTGTTTGCCAGCATCACTTGTATAGCAGCCAAACAATGATCCCGAGGCCAGCCAGGATCAGCGGAAGGTATACCGGTGCAACTGCCCATGAACGAACGTCGGGTTTGTCGGGCCAATAGTTAACTCTGGTGCCAGCTGGCGAGGCAAGAGCGGGATTCATCGAAAAAGCCGGAATGGGGCGGCCGGATGCAACCTCATCGTAGAGTTTTCGGAACGCACGCTCCTGCTTGAGGTAGTTGGCGTCGAGAATGCCGAAAACGAGTACTGCCAAGCAGCCGAGCAATCCAACCGGAATTGACCTATTAGTGATCGCATACCCATAGGTTAGAGTCACGATCGGCAGCAGCCATGACTTGGAAGACGACGAAGCTTGTGACATGCGGGTTATCACCGCTTGAATGAAAGACAGATGTTGTCGGCGATCCTCGGCTGATGCAGTGCCGACTTCTCGTGGGAAGACCCTGCGGATAGCAGTTAGGGTCTGGTCTTGAGCCGAGTCGTTTTCAGCCGCGCCTGTCGGCCATCTAAGGGTCATACGGTCGTGCTGCCAGCGGGGCACCACGTGGAAGTGCACGTGCGGCACGGTCTGGGTGGCGACCGCTCCAGTCGATTGAATTAGGTTCAGTCCGTCAGGTGACAAGGCTGAGCGGACCGCGCGTGCCGTTTGATAGACCCCTTCACCCAAGTCACGGCTTTCGTCCACCGTCAAATCAGTAAAATCTGCCACGTGGCGATTTGGCACCACTAGAGTGTGCCCGCGGGTAGCCGGATCTAGGGGGAAGAATACGGTAATTTTGTCGTCGCGGTATACCATCCTGGCGCTGGTATCGGCCCCGGTGATGATCGCGCAGAAGGGGCAAGAGGTGGGGGTTACCATGAGCGCTTGACTACCCCCTGGCTTGACCAAGCTTCCAGATTTTCCCTGAGTCTCCGGTAGGTTGCTTGGCTGTCGATTCGCCCATACCAGTCCAGCGAGGTGGGATCGAAAATTGGGACCGAACCTACGCCGGCGGCTTTTGCGAACGGATCCGGACCCGCAGTATCGACGTCTCCGAACGAAGAAAGTCCGTGGATACGGATGCCCAGCAAAGGTTTCTTGTCAGCCCACGCCTTCTCGATCTCATAAATAACCCATGGCCGACTCGCCGTATTCTTGCCGATCAATACGATAACGGCCTTCTTGTAGGCCATCTGCTCGTGGATCCAGTTTCTGATGGCTGTTTCGCCCTGCCTGCGCACTTCCTCCCACTTTTGGGCGTTCAGGACTGGTTGTCCCTCAAGCGCGTTGATGTTGCGAACCAGCTGTACGCGGTGGACATCCTGTCCGTAGTGGAAGCTGTAGAAGACTGACTTGGCCATGCCGTCTCCTCCTGCGGAGTACCGAGGTAGTTGAGAGAGACTGTAGCCGTCTGGTGGGGGATGCTTCAGCGAGACCGGCAGCAAAACGGGGCTGAGTTGTTCCTCAGCCGTAGGCGCCTTAGGGCGATGGGAGGCCAGGAGGTATGTCCGGTGTCGTGCCGAGCGGTCCGTCAAGCGGACCGTCCTTGCCTGCTCGGGCCACGCTCCATCCGTCGGGGTGTGGGCGAAGCCGTCCCGGCCCAAAGCGCAGAGTGAAATCACTCTTTTTCTCATGCATCAGCATTTATGAAGTAGGCGGCATCTAATGTCTAGGATATTTATCAACTATCGCAGAGAAGGTGGCGCTTACGCTGCAGCCCTTCTTGATGAACTGCTTTCAAGGCGTTTCGGGGAGGGGCAAGTCTTCCGTGCAGCTAGGTCTTTACCTCCAGGGTCGGACTACTCGGATGCGATTTCCGCTGCCGTAGTAGAGTGCGCCATGATGCTTGTTCTTATAGATGAAGGTTGGGTAGACTATTTCGAATCTGGAGCTTGTAGCTCCTTACCTGGGAAGGGTTGGGTGACCGAAGAGATTGGATCGGCGATCAAAAATGCAAAAGTAATTGTTCCTGTGTTGTTGGCTGGTGTCAAAATGCCAACTGAGGAGCGTCTGCCTGCAGAAGTTTCCCGAGTGGCACGACTTCAGTACGTGAGATTCGACTATAGAAACACGCGGCAGGACGTTGAGTTTATGAGTGAATGGATCGTTTCGTTGTGTCCTCAAGTGCAACGCGTCCGGCACGCGTCCGGCTGATGGGTCTGAACAGCTCATCCTGGCGGGCTCGTGTCGATGCTCAGCGAGCCTGAGTCTGCGCGGAGCGCTCTCATCCGAGCTGCATAGCTGTACGAGTGTCAGCGGGAGCGATGACCGCTGCGCAAGACGTGGAAAACTTGAATCTGTTGGGCGCCCGCCGGGGTGCCGCCGATGTCGAAGGGGAGGCCACGTGCCGCAGGCCAGTCCGCGCGGAACCTACCTGGTCATCGCAGAGGCTCTGCGAGCCGAGATTCAGGAAGGGGAGGGCGCTAGTGCCCTCCCGTCGGAAGCCGAGATGATGCGCTTGCACAGGGTCGGCCGCAACACGATCCGCCGCGCCCTCAAGGTTCTCGAAGCTGACGGCGTTGTCGAGTCCGCGCCCGGGATCGGGTGGCGCCCTGCACGGGGCGGCGACCGGCGGTCCCTCGCCGAACGCATGACTGATGTGATCGCGGAAGAGTCTCTGTCCGTAGGCGACGCATATCCGTCAGAGGCCAAGCTGTGTGAGCGGTTCGGCGCATCGCGGACCGCTGTGCGGCGCGTTCTGGCGCAGATGGAGGGGAACGGCTTGTTGACCACAGTTCACGGCAAGGGGCGCACGGTGCGCGCCCTCCCGACTACGACCAAGCGGCCGTAGTCTTGGCCGGTATGGGACTGACTGAGTGGGCGTACTCGCTATCCGAAGCGATGCTGTCCGAACCGTTGCCGCGTCGCTGGGCACACTCGCTCGGGGTGGCCAAGTGCGCTCGCTCCCTGAGCCCCATCCTGGGCGATGACGCGGAGCTCTTGGAAGCCGCTGCCGTGCTGCATGACGTTGGGTACTCGCCGGCCATCGCCACCACCGGATTTCATCCGCTGGACGGTGCGAGGTTCCTCCGAGACCAGGAGCGGGCGGACGAACGTGTCGTGCGTCTGGTCGCGCATCACTCGTGTGCCCTTCTGGAGGCCGAGGAGCGCGGGCTGAGGAAGGAACTTGAGAATGAGTTCCAGCTTGAGCGCTCGGACCTTGTTGACGCGCTGATCTACTGCGACATGACGACGACGCCGGACGGGACGCGGACTACGCCGGCCGAACGGCTGGATGAGATCGTGAAGCGATACGGCCAGGAAACGATCGTGGGCCGATTCATCCAGCGTGCCGCCCCCGAGATTCATGCAGCCGCGGGCCGCGTCGAGGAGCGTGCTGCGCAGGTGACCGCCGGCAGTCAGCCGACGTAGGGTTGTCGTCGCGATTCATCCAGGCCGTGCTGAATGCGCAGCATCATCGACGGATGGATGTCCAGTCGGTCAAGGTCCGCTGGGTTGACCCAGCGGACCTCTTTCGATTCGCTGCTCGTACGCAGGGAGCCGCCGACAGGGTGGGCGCGGAAACAGATGGAGAACTGCTGGCGGACCTCTCCGTCGTCGTACGCCAACACGTGCTCGGGGTCGGTGTAGAGACCAACGATGCTGTCAACCGCTACCTGGATCCCCGTCTCTTCCGCGACCTCTCGAACGACGGTGTCACCGATGCGCTCGCCGATGTCGTGGCCTCCGCCGGGCAGGGCCCACAGGTTGTTGTCGGTCTTGTGGATGAGTAGAAGCCTTCCCGCGTCGTCTCGAACAACCGCTGTGACTGAGGGCACCACCGAGTTGGCCGCCGGCGCGTTCGGGTCGCGGAAGTAGTCGATACGGCTCATTACTGCATGCCTTCCCAGTCGGCGGGCGAGGAGATCGGTCGGGCGGTTTCCCAGACCCTCTCAATGCTCTCAGCGTAGGCGTCGAAGAGTTCGCCGCCGGGCACCCGCCGCAGGTGCAGCACAGGGGCCATGTAGGCACCTACTCCGTAGAGATGGCCGTTCGCCAGCAACTCGTCATCGGCTCGGTAGAGGGAGTTGTACAGGGTGGTCCCGTGCAGCCGGAACTCAACGCCAGGTAGGCCGAAGAGAGGGCCGTAGTTGATGAGGGCGTTTCGGATCTTGCCCGCCATCGCGGTGCCGATTCCCTCGTCATCTCCGCGCACGGCTACGGCCGCTGACGTGGGCTCTCCCAACATGAAGCGGATGGGCACGCCGTCGGCAGACTTCTCCTTCACAATGCGATGGAAAACCGCGTCTTCTGTGAGCCAGAACCCGGAGTACACCAACACATCAAACTGGCGTGTTGCCCTGGAGTAGAGGCTTGTCCACAGCGATGGTGTCACGACTGACCGATGTGGATACAGCCTGACTAACTCCGCGTTGCCGGACGCCGTGACCTCAGCCGAGGTGCGTTCGTCGGGCCACAGGTACGACACCTCGCACTTCAGTAGTGAGGCAGTCGCGTACTGGAAACGCCGGTATGGCTTGCGCTCAGGGTCATTGATCCAGCGTTCGACCGTCTTCGCGGCAACCCCAAGCCTTTCGGCAACCTCGTCGAGGGTCAGGCCCAGGTCAACGATTGCCCCTCGCAGTCGCTCGTTCGCCACGCCAACCTCCGCTTCCCCGGGACGACTTGGTACGACTTCACGCTAGCCAAGAACTACCCAAGTCGTACAGGTGCGGAGTCGAGCGTCGTCGTATCCGGCGCCACTCTGTAGGTACGGCGCGGCGAGGGGCTCGCCGAACTCCACAGAGTCGATGGGCTTGACGGGGCGAACCTCTCTCTGCATGATGAGGAACACGTACTACATGTTCCTCTTGCAGTGTCCGGATGGCTTGGCCCGGATTTCGCACTGCGAAGAACTCAACAGAGTGCCGACCCAGCCGCATGAACACGTGCGGTCGATGGGTGCGGGTCACCACCCCGACCGCCCATGTTGGGCCGGGTGACCTGCCCGGATCCGCCCCGTCGGGCGGTGACTGGCATTGCGTGATCTGACATCCGCAGAACCTTCGCGCGGCATCTGCCGCGCCGCGATTCTCAGCCTTCCGCCGTGCTGGTCGCGGCGGCCGGTTGCCTCCGCTGCTCGTCTCGTACGAGCAGCGCTGAGGGGAGCCGGAACCGACTCCAACGGCAAGCGGCTCCCGGGGTGCCACCCGGGAGCCGCGTTCGGGCCGTTCCTCGCTGGAAGGAACCACGACCCATGGACCACATCGTCACTGTTCAGGACGCTGTTACCGCGTTCGCCGACTTCATGGAGCCGACGAACGCGGAGCTGGACGCGATCGAGCAGGAGATGCCCGTCATCCTGGCGGACGTCGACCTGCTGGACGCGCACATCGTCACGCTGGACCGCACGCCGACCGAGCTGGACGCCCGCCGCATCCGCCGGGCCCGCCGCCGCGCCCTCGCCGCCCGCGTTGCCCTGCTCAACTCCACCGCCGGTGCGAGCCTTCCCGGGGGTGCCGCATGAGTGTCACCGACCGGAACCTGACCGCCGCGCACGCCGAGGTGAAGGCGGAGATCGCGCGGACGGACACGAAGACGGCGCTGCTGCTGGCGTTCGTTGGCGCGGTGCTCGCTGGCACGTGGTCGGTCGCCCGCGATCTGCCGCTGACCGTGCCGGCCATCGTCGCGGGAGCTCTCGGGCTGGCGCTGCTGGTCGGTGCGGCCGGTCTGCTGCTGCGGTCGGTGCGCCCGAACCTGGGCGGCCGGCACGGCTTCCCCCTGTGGGCCACCCTGACCGCTGAACAGATCGGCGCCGCCGTCACCTCCGATCTGGCCGCCGATATCGCCGGGCTGTCCCGGCTTGCGGTCGCCAAGTTCACCTGCCTGCGCCGCGCGGTCGACCTCACCATGGCCGGCGGCGCCCTGTTCATCGTCGCTGCCCTGCTCACCGCCGGGGGTGCCCGATGACCGGCGCGAAGCTGACCCGCGTACAGATCGGCGTGTTGGCCGCCGCGTTCGTGCCGATGCTGGCCACGGGCGTGTTCGGCGGGATTGGCACGTACAGCAACATCGGTCACGCCTACGGCAAGGGCACCGCGCTCGGGGCGCTCGCCGCGGGTGAGGGCGCCACGGCCGTGCTCGCCCTGGTCCTGCTCGGGCTGACCATGCTGGGCCAGTCCTCCCCGCGCATCGTCCGGCTCGGGCTGTGGGCGTTGCCGGCCGCCGCCGCCGTGATGGGGGCGATGGCCGCACCTGATCCGGGTCGCACCGTGATCTACGCGCTGACCCCGATGGGCATGTCCGTCTCGGCTGAGGGCATGGCGTTCCTGGCCCGGCGGATCGTGGTGCACACCGACGGCCGGGACGCGGAGAACGAACGCCGCACCGCTGACCTGGTGCAGGCGCTGGCCTACCACCGGGTCCGCGCCACCCAGCACCCCAGCGACCGGGTCAAGAAGTGGTCCGAGCGGAAGTCGTGGCGCCTGGCCCGCAAGGTCGGGGTCGGGGACGTGGCGCTCGGATCGAGGCTGCTGGACGTGCAGCGCATCCGCGTCACCGCCGGCGCGGACGCCGCCCTTGCCTCGATGTTCGGCGGTCTCGCCCTCGATCCCGCACCGATCGCTAATGCGGAGGAATCTGCCCAGACCGATATGAAACGGTCTATGGCTGACCTGCCGGAATCGACGTCGGACCCGGTGGTGACGCTGACCCGACTGACCGTGCCCGATCCAGTCGCGGTCGACCTGGGCAAGTCGACTCCTCTGCTCAAGCCGCTCCCGCCGGTCGACGCCGCTCCGGTCGCCTCGATCGAGCCGCGCGCGGTGCCGGCGGAGTCGACCCGGCCGCGCCGCGCCACCGGCCGCGTGCCGGACGCGGCCAAGCCGACCCGACCGAAGCGCACCCCGGAACAGTTGCTCTCCGAAGCACGCACGGTGACGGCCGATTGGCCGGACGCGAAGGTGACCGCCGAGGGCATCCGCCGGGAGGTGCGCACGTCGCCGGCGAACGCGCGGATGCTGCGGGACGCGATCCTCGCCGAGCGGGCCGCTACGGCGGCTGAGGCCTCGTGATGGGGGCGCTGCCGGTGTTCCGGTGGCGCCTGGCCCCGGACGGCTACGCCACCCGCCGCCAACTGAGGGCGCGCGGCTTGCGGCCCGGCGGTCAGGAGGTGGCCGCGCAGCTCGAACGGCCGCGCCGCCGCCGGGAACCGCTGGTCGCCTACCTCTACCGCGTCGACCTGGCCAAGCCCGTCCGGCCGATGACCCCGGGCCGGTGGACGGCCCTGGCCAAGGCCAACGCTGCCCGCCGTATCTGCCCGCAGTGCCGGACGGATGCGGGCTACGTCATCCCCGCCTCGCTCGGGACCTGCGTGCCCTGCGCCTATCCCAACCCCTGCGACTCTCCGAGGAGCGTCTGACCATGCGCAACGCCGACATACGCCGCCTGGCCCGCGCGATCCAGGCGACCGAGAAGAAGTTGGAAGCGGTCCGCCGGGGTGAGTGGTGGCCGCTGACCGGCAGCGAGCGCCGGGCCATGGCCCGTGCCCTGGCCGTCGGCGGCTACAAGGTCGCCCGTGGCCGTAGCGCGGGCCGTGAAGAGCGGCGCATGGACGTCACCGGCAACGCGGCCGAGCTGCGGCTGAACGCGGAACTGACCGCCCTGCACGCCGAACGGCAGCGCCTCACGACCGAGGCCGCTCGAACGAAGGCGGCCAAGAAGTCGTCGGGGTGGTGGTGACCATGGCCAAGCCGCTGGAGACACCGCCCGGCCAGTGCCCGCAGTGCTGGCAGCACGCCCACGACCGGCGCATCCACCGCACGCTCAAGCCGCGCGAGGACTGCCCGCAGTGCGTTGACCACATGGTCAACGGCTGCCCCTACCTCGTGCCCGAGAAGTCGAAGGGATGGTGGTGACCATGCCGCGCACCGGCAAGGCACCCGTCCTGATCTCGCACTTCCACTGCCCGGACTGCGGTCCGCTCGTGTTCGGCGTGACCCGGGCCGTCTGCGATCAGGTGATCCCCGCCCCGGTCGTCGGCGACGGGCCCGAGCGCAAGTGCCCGGCCTGCAAGGCCGCACGTCGCGGCCACAAGGCCAGCCACCGCCGCTGACCCCCGCACGTTGCTCGCCCGGGGTGGCCGCCTCTTTCCACGGACACGGCCACCCCGGCTCTCCCTCACTCCCGCCCCGCTGGGGGCAGTCAGGAGAACTTCCAGCATGTCTGAGAACGTCGTCCACCTCCACAAGCCCACCGACCCCCCGACCCCGGACACCGCCCCGACCGTGCTCACCGTGGTCCCGGACGCGCCGCCGGCCCGTCCGGTGCCGCTGTGGGTCCGCTCCGGACGCGCCATCAAGACCGGCGTGACGCACGAGACGACGCGGGCCACCGTTCGGGCGGCGGCCCGGCACGGCCTCTACACCTTCAACGGGGGCCGGATCGTGGCCCGCCGGGCGTGGGACGGCCGTACCGGCTCGCGCTACGAGCGGATGATCCGGGCGGCGGAAGCCGCGGGGAACCTGGAAGCGGCCGAGGAGTGGGAGGAGCGGTTGCAGCGCTTCCGCGCCGCCCGCCACCACCGCCGCATGGACCTGCTCCACTCCCCGGTCGACGCGGCCAAGGGCGTGGCCGTCGGCGCCGGCATGAGCATCGGCGTCCTGATCGCCCTCGGGATCGTGATGGCCATCAACACCGGCCAGGCCGGGGACGCCATCACGCCGCTCGCGGCGACGGTCGACTTCATCGCCCTGCTCATCCGCATCGTGCAGATCGTGTGGGGCCCGGCGCTCACCATCGGCCCGTTCCTCGCCCTGCTGGCCCTGTGGTCGGTCGGCCGCAAGCAGCACGCCGCCCCTGCCTGGGCACTCCCGGCCAACGTCCGCTCGGGTGAGGGTGAGCCGATCACCCCGTCCATCGTGGTCAAGGCCCTGCGCGACCTCGGGGTGCCCGCCCTTGCGCGGGCCATCAAGGAGATGGGCGACGCCGGCGCCTCCATGCTCGGACCGATCACCATCGCCGGATGCGGCGTCGAGGTCGACGTGACCCTTCCCTCTGGGGTGGCCACGAACGAGGTCCAGAACAAGCGCCGCAAGCTCGCCGAGAACCTGACCCGGCACGAACACGAGGTGTTCATCACGATCCCGCAGGCGGCGCGGACGGTGCGGCTGTGGATCGCCGACTCGGGTGCGCTGGACGAGCCGATCGGCCCCTCTCCGCTGGTCACGGACGAGACGATGACCGCCGACTACAAGAAGGGCAAGGCCCCGTGGGGCCGGAACCTGCGCGGGGACGCCGCAGAGCTGAGCGTGTATCAGCGGCACCTGCTCATCACCGGCCGCTCCAACCAGGGCAAGACCGCCGCCCTGCGCTCGCTCGCCCTGTGGCTGTCGCTGGACCGCTCCGTGCAGTTCTGGATCGCCGACCTCAAGGGCGTGGGCGACTGGTCCATGTACGACGGGATCGCGGAGGTGCTGATCGAGGGCCCGTCCGACGATCACGTCGTCCAGGCCACCGAGATGGTCGAGGACGCGGTGGAGGAGATGAACCGGCGGATCGAGGTGCGCCGCACCGACCCGGCCGCGACGTTCCCGCCGCTCATCGTCCTGGTGGACGAAGCGCAGGTGGCGTTCATGTGCCCGGTCAAGGGCGACGACGGGCGCCCCTACGGCGGCGCCAAGGCCACCTCGAGGTACTTCATGGCCGTCCGCAAGATTCACAACCAGGGGCGTGCGGTCGACGTGCTGATGTGGCAGGGCACGCAGGACCCCACCGACCAGAACCTTCCCAAGCTGGTCCGCGAGGGCGCCCACACCCGCGCTTCCCTCGTCCTGGGCACCGAGACACAGTCCCGGATGGCACTGGGGGACAAGGCCGTGGACGACGGCGCCGCCCCGCACCTGCTGCGCCAAGGGCTGGACAAGGGCACTCTCGTCGTCGCGTCCGACGGCATCGAGATGCCGGCGGGCCAGTCTTCCATCACGGTCCGCACCCACTTCATCGACGACGAGCCAGCCGCCGAGATCGCCGACCGGGCCAAGGCCGTGCGCGACGGCGTCACCACCCTGCGCGTGGTCGACCAGACCGAGGAGCGCGACGCCCTCGCCGACGTCGCCGCCGTCATCGGCGACGCGCCGCGGCTGCGGACCAACGAGGTGTTGAAGCGGCTGCACGCCCTGGCCCCCAAGGTCTACGGCGACCAGTGGACCAACGACCGGCTCAAGAGCCTGCTGGAGGAGCACGGCGAGGAGCCGAAGAAGTCGCACGGCGTCATGGTCGTCCACCGCGATCACCTCCTGCGGGCCCTCGCCAACCGCGACGAGACGGGTTCCGCTTCCGCCGCCGAGTAGCGGGGAGGCACGGCCGTCCGGCCCGGGGAGGCGGGGAGAACTCCCCAACCCCCTCCCCGGGCCGCCTCCCTCATGCTGATCAGCCAAAACACCGTTTCGGGGAGGCGGGGAGGCCCGCAGGTCAGACCCTCGAAACCCCCTCCACACGGCACCCCCAAGGGGGTGCCCCTGCCTCCCCCACCAAGCACCGGAAGGGATTCCGTATGTACCCCGACCACACCCCACACGTGCCCGCGCAGCGGGCCTTGGAGGTCCACCAGCCCACCCCGTACCCGCCTGCCGCCGTGGCACCGGCGCCGATCGTCGCGGTGCAGCCGGGCACGGTTCCGGCGGTGGCGAGCATCGTCCTGCCGGACGGGCGCGTCGTCACCGGCTACGCCATCAACCCCGCCCAGCCCGAACCGCTTGCGTCCAAGCCGGCCGTCTCGCGAACGGCGGTGAACGTCGCCCTCGGGGGCGTCGGGTTCCTCGCGGTGTGCGGCGGGCTGCTCCTGCTCACCTCGTTCATCGCCGCGCTCACCGCGTTCATCACCCAACTGATCACCCTGGCCGCCGTGATCTTCGGCGGCTGGATCGCCGTGCAGATCCTCGGCACGCGCGGCCGCCAGGGCGGCGGGACCACGGTGAACATCCGCAAGGCCGTGTTCAAACGCAACCACTTCCGCGGGTAGCGGCGTGGGTGCCCCGCCCGGCGCGCAGCGGTTACAGATCCTCCCGATGAGGTGGAAGGCCGCGTGCGCCTACGTCGCACAGACCCACCGTCATCACGACGCCCCGCAGGGGCATCAGTTCTCCCTCGGCGTCCACACCGATGGCGGGCGTCTCGTAGGGGTCGCCATCGTGGGACGTCCCGTCAGTCGCCACTTCGACAACGGCCTGACCATCGAGGTCACCCGGGTGGCCACAGACGGCACGCCGAACGCGTGCTCCGCCCTGTACGCAGCTGCGTGGCGGACCGCCCGCAGTGCAGGCTATCGACGCGCCATCACCTACACCCAAGACGGTGAAAGCGGTGCGAGCCTGCGTGCCGCGGGCTGGCGCAAGGTCGTTGACCTGCCCGCCCGCCCAGGCTGGAACGCTCCCAGCCGCCCCCGCCGCACCCTCGGCACGGAACACGTAGCCCGAGCTCTGTGGGAGATCACCACCCACAACGCACCGCCACTGCCCAACCTCAGTGACGAAACGCGTGACGAAACCGCCGCCCCGCGGGGCCGGCGCAAGAGATGCCCGGAATGCAGAACCCCGATCACGCCACCACCCACGGGCCGGCCCCGGCGGTACTGCTCACCGGCATGCCGCCAACGTGCCTACCGCCGGCGCACGGCCAGCCGCTAGTCACGTCTAGATGGGCCAACCAGCGAAACCGTCGTCAGTCTGGTAGACCAGCGCAACGTCTTCTTCGGCAAGCAGGTCCTGCACGTCTGCGGTGGGTTCCTTGGGCAGCAGCACCGCGACGCGCAGGCCCTCCTTGTTGGGGATGTGCCGGCGGTAGTCGGCCAGTTGCCCGATCGCCATGCGTACGTTGGCGCGGGTCGTCTGGCCCTTTGCCTCGTACAGCACGTGATCCGTCGCGTCGTACAGGTCGGGGGTGAGCGCGCCGGGCTCGCCCTTGATGGTGATCTGGAAGCTGTGGGTCTCGTGGCCAGCCGTGGACAGGTGGGCCACGAACGCGGTGACCAGTTCGCCCTCGCGGCGCAGGACCTTGCGCTGCCCGGCGGGAATGTCCGCGATCGTTTCGGCGGTGCCGTGCTGCTCGGTCTTCTTAGCCTTGGCTCCGCTCTGCTGCGGCAATACGACGGGCGCAGGGGTACCCGCGGCCTGTCCCGGTTCGGTGATCTCCACGTCCGTCTTGAGCGCATCCGGCAGGCGATCTTCCTCAGTCCATGCCGGCGTCGTCCCCGGGGCCGGCCGGAAACGGAACACCAGCACATTCCGCATGACCTTGTCCTTGCCCGGTGCGCGCCGCACCTCGTAGGGCTTGACCAGGTCGACCACCATCTGGCCGACGTAGCGCTGCTGCTTCGCGCCGCTGCCGGGCACCTTGCCGTTCTCGACGAACAGGTGGATCTCACGGTTCTTCTCGGCCGCGGTCAGCAGTGACCCGTTGCGGTCGGACGGCTTCTGATCTCCCTTGGTGCCGGCGCCGGTGTACAGGTACAGCGGCCCGTACTCGTCGTCTTCGGCGCGGCCATCGAAGGTGTAGCCGTACTCCTCACCCGCGGACGGGTCGGAGTACACGAACACCTTGCCCGCATCGTCGGCCGGCTCGATGCCCTGGTACTTCCCACACCCGTAGGCCGCGGCAATGGCCTCACGCGTCGTCACCATGCCCGGCACAAGATCAACGGTCGTCGTCATGCCGCGACCTTAACTACGCCCACTGACAACCTGCCGCCCCATTTACCGGGGCACAGCACAGGGCGGCCCCCACCTTCCGCCAAGAACGCGGGGCCGCCCTTGCCAACCAGAACCCATCAAAGGAACTGGAGATACCCCAGCATGACGCAACCCACGCCCTATCCGCAGCACACGGCGCTGAGTCTCGCGGCGTCCGGCGTGCCGGTGCTGCCCCTGCGCCGGGGAAAGGTCCCGTTCGGCAACTGCACGGCGTGTGCGGACAACGCGTGCGGCGGCCGGCCGAACATGAAGACCCCGGGCCCGTGCCGGTGCCCTGGCGTTTGCCACGCCTGGGCCGCCGCCACCACCGACCCGGCCGTCATCGTCTCGCCTCTGTGGGCGGCGGCGTGGCGGCGGGCGGTGTGCGTCGGCTACCACCCCGGCGGCGCCGGCCTGACCGTGGTCGACCTGGACGACGCGGACGCCATCGCATGGGCCCGTACCGCCCTGCCTCCCACGCGGACCGTGCCGACGACGCGTGGCGAGCACTGGATCTACCGGGGCGCCATGCGCTCCGTGAACGGCGTCCGCCCCGGCGTGGACATCAAGTCGACCATGGCCTACGCCCGCTACCTCGGCCCCGGAACCGGCACCATGGCCGACCTGCTGGACACCGTCCGTGGCCTTGCGTTGAAGGAGCCGCCCACGGTCCGCTCAGCGGCCGTCGGCGTGCCCGCGGGGGCTGAGGGCGGGGAGTGCCCGCACCGTACGCCCGCCTATCTGGGCCGTGGCATCGCCATGGCGGAGCAGCGCATCAGCGAAGCGTCCAGCGAGGTGCACGCGACCGTGTACCGGACGTTCCTGGCCGTGCTGTCCACGCACGGCCGGTGCGGCTGCCTCACCGACACCCACGTCGCCCGCCTGTTCACCGCAGCGCAGGCCAAGGGCGAGACAGCCCGGCACTGCACGGACGCGTGGACCAACGCCCGCACCACGTTGGGACTGTGACCATGGCCGACGACGACAAGAACCCCGCCCGCCAGATCATCACCGACTACGCGCAGGCGAACTTCCGGTACTTCCGCACCGCCGACGGCACCGTGTACGCGCAGAAGAACGGCCACCCCGTGGCCCGTCCGATCCGCTCCCAGGGCACCACGGGCAGCCACCGGCAGGAACTCATGGTCGGACTGTTCAAGGACGGCATCGGCGTGTTCAACGGCACCGCCATGAAGGAGGCACTCGACCTGATCGAAGCGTTGGCGCTGACCGAGGACGTGCAGCCCGTGCACATCCGCGTCGCCCCCGGATACGACGGGGCCACGTGGCTGGACCTGGGACGGGCCGACGGGCAGTCCGTGCGCATCCACCCCACCGGATGGGACATCCGCACCCCCGACCCGCGGGAAGTCTGCTGGCGTCGCACCCAGCTCACGGGGGAGCTGCCATTGCCGGTCAAGGACACCGACGGCAAGGGCATCGACCTGCTGATGCGGCTGTGCAACTTCGCCACAGCTGAAACGGAGTGCCTGGCCATCGCCTGGCTCATCGGCTGCCTGGGTCCGAACGTCCCCGTGCCCGCGCCGTTCCTTACCGGACCGCAGGGCGCGGGCAAGTCCACCGGTGGGCGGATGCTCGTGCGGATCATCGAGGGCATGACCGGGGACCTGCGCCGGGCCCCGAAGGACGAGGAGAACCTGATCACAGCGGTGGCGGCCGGCTGGGTCACCGCCCTGGACAACCTCTCCCACATGACCCCGGAACTGTCCGACGCGATGTGCTGCATCGTCACCGGGGCCGAGAACGTCAAGCGCGCCCTGTTCACCGACGGGGACGTCTTCCGCATCGGCTACCGCCGCCCCCTGCTCCTGACCGGCATCGACGTCGGCATCATCCGGCCCGACCTCGCCGAACGACTCCTGCCGCTCCGCCTCGAACGCCCCCGCGTCCGGCGCACCGAGGCGGAACTGTGGTCCGACTTCGCCCAGGTGCTGCCCGTCATCCTCGGCTCGCTCCTGGACCTGACCGTGCAGGTGCGTGCGGCGCAGGCGGACATCCCGACCGACCTGCGCATGGCCGACTTCGCGCACCTGTGCGCGCAGCTCGACACGGCCACCGGTCTGGGAGCTCTCGCCGCCTACCGGGCCAGCCTGGACGACCTCAACGACGACGTCATCGAGGGCGACCTCTTGGCGCAGACCGTGCTCAAGCACGCCGCCACCGTTGAGCCGGGCATCGAGCAGCGAATGACGTCTGCAGAGTGGCTGCACTGCCTCACCGGCCTCTACGGGGGCGAGGACTTCCGTCCCCTGCCTAAAGGGTGGCCGACCACCGGCAAGGTGCTCTCAGACCGCCTCAAGCGCCTTCAGCCCACCCTCGCGGCCCGAGGCGTCCTCATTGACTGGGGACGCACCAACACATCCCGGTACATCGAGATCGCGCGGCCGGCCACCGCGCCGCCTCCGTCCGAGCAGGAAGCGGCCTTCTGACCGCGCGGCACCACGACCGCCCGCACAAGCAAGAGGAGCACCCGGCCCCGGCGTGCTCCTCTTGCTGTTCGGCGGCGGCGCCGCCCTGCGAAGGTCGCGCCGCGAAGCGGCTCCTTCTTCGCGCTTGAGCCGCGCACCACAACAAACACCACCCCCTCTTTGTCCGAAGTAGAGAGACGCTGCGTCACCTACGTCACCGGCACCCGGAAAACGGCGGCTGACCTGCCGGAAGAGGGGTGACGCAGACCGCCGATTCCTGCGTCACCTCGCGTCACCTGCGTCACCCGATGACGAAGGCCCGCGTCACCGGTGACGCACCCCCACCATGCTGCGTCACCGCAAAGCGGCAGGTCAGCGCCGCGAATGACGCAGATGACGCAGGTGACGCAGAAGTCTGCACCTCGGACAGAGACGAACTCCCGCTACAGACACCGCCGCCCCCGACGGAGAGTCCCAAAGGAGCTTCCCATGAGCGTCGCCACCGTGGGCATCGTCCCGCTCGCCGAGGCCGGCGACCCGGCCCCCGTTCTCCTGACCGTCGAAGAGGCCGCCCGCTGCCTCCGCATCGGCCGAACCACCTGCTATGCCCTCATCCGCACCGGAGAACTCGAGTCCCTGACCATCGGCGGACTCCGACGCGTACCTGCCGACGCCCCGGCCGCCTACCTCGCCCGCCGCCGCGCCGAGCGGCGCGCCGCCTGATCACCGCAAACCGGGACGCCACCCCACTGGGTGGCGTCCCGGCCGTTTCATCCACCCCAACCCGAAGGAGTCCGCCCGTGGCGGAAGACAAGAAGCGCACCCGGCAGCCCAACGGCCGCTCCTCCATCTACCTAGGCAAAGACGGCAAGTGGCACGGCCGCGTCACCGTCGGGATACGCGACGACGGCAAGCCTGACAGGCGCCATGTCGAGCGGAAGACCCGAGCCGAGGTGACGGCCGCCGTCCGTGAGCTGGAGCGGCAGCGCGACGCCAAGACGGTGCGCAAACCCGGCAAGGCGTGGACGGTCAAGGCGTGGCTCACGCACTGGGTCGAGAACGTGGCACCCCTCGTGGTCAACGACAACACGATGGTCGGCTACGGCGTCGCCGTGCGGAAGCACCTCATTCCCGGATTGGGCGCCCACCGGCTCGACAGGCTCAAGCCTGAGCATATAGAGGCGCTGTACGCCAAGATGCAGGCCAACGGCAGTAAGCCCGCGACCGCCCACCAGGTGCACCGCACCTTTCGCGTCGCCCTCAACGAGGCCGTGCGGCGCGGGCATCTCGGAAAGAACCCGGTCCAGTTGGCCAAGGCGCCGAAGACGGGGGAGTACGAGGTGGAGCCCTACACCGTCGAAGAGGTGCAGCGTCTACTCAAGACCGCCAACCAGCACCGCAACTCCGCGCGCTGGGCGGTCGCCCTCGCCCTCGGACTGCGCCAAGGGGAAGTGCTTGCGCTGAAGTGGGAGGACGTTGACCTTGACGGTGGATTCCTCGTGGTCCGTCGTAGCCGTCACCGGCCGCAGTACGCGCACGGATGCACGGCGGCGCGGCCCTGCGGGCGCAGGGCCGCTGGGTATTGCCCGCGGCGACGACGCACCAACCCGGAGATGGCCACGACCAAGTCGCGCGCCGGCCGCCGTGCGGTCGGACTTCCCGAACAACTCGTTGACCTACTTCGCGCCCACGTCAAGGGGCAGGAAACGGAGAAACAGGCGGCCGGGGAGCGCTGGGAAGAGAACGGCTTAGTCTTCCCCGACGAGCACGGGCGTAGCCCGTCCCACCGTCGGGACTGGTTCGAGTGGAAGGCACTCCTGGCAGAGGCGAAGGTGAGGGACGGGCGCCTACACGACGCGCGCCACACCGCCGCGACGGTTCTGCTCATCCTCGGAGTCCCCGAGCGGGCCGTCATGGGCCTCATGGGGTGGTCGACCACTGCCATGGCCGCCCGCTATCAGCACATGGTGGACGCCGTACGGACGGACATCGCGAGGCAGGTGGACGGTCTGATCTGGCAGTCCGACGCGCTTCGGTCGACGGACGACGGCGGTGAGGGCTTGCCCTGACAAGTGAAATCCGCGTCTAGATAGGGGAGTTGCCCGATACTCTGATCCTCAGTCGCCGTCTCCCGCATTCGGGAGCTGACGTGTGTCGCCGTCGCCCCCACTGGGGCGCTGACACAAAAAGTCGCCGTCGCCCCCACTGGGGCGCTGACATAGAAGGAGAAGCCTTGCCCAGCAAGGACTACAGCTACGACATCCCGGACCACCCGATCGAGTACAAGAAGGTGGACCCGAGAACCATCAAGTTCGACCCTCGCGCGCAGCGCAACCTCAACAAGGCCCGTGCTCGGACCATCGCTGAGAAGTTGGTTCCCACCGCTCTTGGGACGCCGATCATTTCGGCGCGTGAGGACGGGCTGTACGCGGTGGACGGGATGCATCGCGTCTATGCCTGCCAGCTCATTTTGGCTGGCGAGGTCTCGGTTGCGAAGCAGGTCCGCGAGGCTGTTCGGACTATCACCTGTGAGGTCCACTCCGACCTCTCGATGGCCAATGAAGCCTCGCTGTTCATCATCAAGAACAAGGAGTCCTCGAAGGTCGGCCCGAACGATGAGTTCAGGATCGGTTTGTTGGCAGGGCACCCGCTCTTCCAGGACACCAACGACGTCTTGGACAAGCACCGGCTCAAGGTTGGCAGCAGCTCTGTCAACGGCGTGCGCGGCATCAAGGGAATCCTCAGCATCGTCGTGGACCACGGTCCCGAGATCCTGGACCAGTCGCTCACCATCGCCGAGGGCGCCTGGGGGCGTACCCCCGACACCTGGCACGCCGTCACCATCGGAGGCATCGCCACGGTGATCTCCAAGCACCCTGAGGTGAAGCGCACGGAGCTGGCGGACAAGCTCAAGCGTCAGGGTGACCCCACCTCCTTCAAGGCCAAGATTCAGACCATCGCCACCAACAACAACACCCGCGCCGATGGCACCAAGGGCCGTCTTAAGGCCGCTCACCTGGCTGTTGCCTCCGCGTGGAACGCTAAACGCCGTGTCAACCGCATCCCGCTCCCGAACATCTTCGAGTAGGGCAACGTGTACTCCTCGCTCGTCTCCGTCAATTGAGACGGGAACTGAGACGGAAGACCAGTAGGGCGGTACCCCATGTGGGGTACCGCCCTTTCGTTGTGCCTGGTCAGGCAGTCAGAGGCCGTGACGGGATTCGAACCCGTGTAACTCGCTTTGCAGGCGAGCCCCTCAACCACTCGGGCACACGGCCATGTCTTCGACTTCGTGACTCGACGGTAGGCGGAGCGGCGGGAGGGGCTCAAGGAATCCGGCGAGGCCGCAACACGACTGCCATACGCCGTTCATGAAGCGGGGGAGGTCGTACGACCAAGGTCCCGGTCCCGGCCCGCCTCTCGACAGGGGCCAAGGCGGGTCGTGGCCCTTACCCTGGCGACCATGACCGTCCCTGAGCCCCGCGACACCGATGTCGCGGCCCCCGCCGAGCCCTCCGTCGCCACCGCCACCGCCACCGCCACCGTCCCCGCCGAGACCGTGCTGAGCCGCGCCTACCGGGCGCTGAGCATCGGCATCGTCTCCGTCATCGTGCTGATCGCCTTCGAGGCGACGGCGGTCGGCACGGCGATGCCGGTGGCGGCGCGGGAGCTGGACGGGGTGTCGCTGTACGCGTTCGCGTTCTCGGGGTACTTCACGACCAGCCTGTTCGGGATGGTGCTCTCCGGTCAGTGGTCGGACCGGCGCGGGCCGCTGGCGCCGTTGACGACCGGCATCGCCGCCTTCGCGGCCGGGCTCGTGCTGTCCGGCACGGCCGGTGCGATGTGGCTGTTCATCCTCGGGCGGGCCGTGCAGGGGCTCGGCGGCGGGCTGGTCATCGTCGCGCTGTACGTCGTCGTGGGGCGGGCCTACCCGGAGCGGCTGCGGCCCGCGATCATGGCGGCGTTCGCGGCGGGCTGGGTGGTCCCCTCCGTCGTCGGCCCGCTGGCCTCCGGCGCGGTGACCGAGCACCTCGGCTGGCGGTGGGTGTTCCTCGGCATCCCGGTCCTGGTCGTCGTCCCGCTCGCCCTCGCGCTGCCGCAGATACGCAGCCGCGCGTCCGGCGCCGTCGGGGGAGGGGAGGCGCCGGCCTCCTTCGACCGCCGCCGGATCCGCCTCGCCCTGGCCATCTCGCTGGGCGCGGGCCTGCTCCAGTACGCCGCCCAGGACCTGCGCCCGCTGTCCCTGCTGCCCGGCGCGGTGGGCGTGGCGCTGCTCGTCCCGGCCGTCCTCGGACTGCTGCCGCGCGGCACCTACCGGGCGGTGCGCGGCCTGCCCTCCGTGGTCCTGCTGCGCGGGGTCGCCGCGGGGTCCTTCATCGCCGCCGAGTCCTTCGTCCCGCTGATGCTGGTCACGCAGCGGGGGCTCAGCCCGACCATGGCCGGACTCTCCCTGGCGGCGGGCGGCGCGACCTGGGCCGCCGGGTCCTGGCTCCAGTCCCGGCCACGCCTGGAGCCGCACCGGGAGCGTCTGATGGCCCTCGGCATGCTCCTGGTCGCGGCGGCCATCAGCACGGCGCCCAGCGTCCTGATCGAGGCCGTTCCCGCCTGGACGGTGGCCGTCGCCTGGGCCTTCGGCTGCTTCGGCATGGGCCTGGTGATCTCCTCCACCAGCGTGCTCCTGCTCAAGCTCTCCGCCCCCGAGGAGGCCGGCAGCAACTCCGCCGCCCTCCAGATCTCCGACGGCCTCTCCAACGTCGTCCTGCTGTCGGTCGGCGGCGCCGCCTTCGCGGCCCTCGGCGGCGGCACGGTCAGCCACGCGGCCACCGAGGCCTCCGGCTCCCACCCGGCGGCCTTCGCGGCGGTGTTCCTGCCCATGGCGGCGGTGGCGCTGGTGGGGGCGTGGGTGGCGACGCGGGTGCGGGAGCGGTGAGTGCCGTGCGGCGGGCGGGGCGGTTGTGACGTCCGTCCCACCCGGGGGTGACCCGCCCCCGGGCGCGCGGGGATCCCGGCGGGCCGCCGGTAGGGTGGCCCGGTTGTCATACGTGGCCGAGCCGCTCTACCCCCTTCGGAGACCGTGACTACCACCGCCAGCTCCAGCACCTCGCACCACCTGTCCCCGGCCTTCCCCGGCCGTGCCCCCTGGGGCACCGCCGGCAAGCTGCGGGCCTGGCAGCAGGGGGCGATGGAGAAGTACCTCCAGGACCAGCCCCGGGACTTCCTGGCCGTCGCCACCCCCGGTGCCGGAAAGACGACCTTCGCGCTGACGCTGGCGTCCTGGCTGCTGCACCACCACGTCGTGCAGCAGGTGACCGTCGTCGCGCCGACCGAGCACCTGAAGAAGCAGTGGGCCGAGGCCGCGGCGCGGATAGGGATCAAGCTGGACCCCGAGTACAGCGCGGGCCCGCTCAGCCGCGAGTACCAGGGCATCGCCATCACCTACGCGGGCGTCGGCGTACGCCCCATGCTGCACCGCAACCGCGTCGAGCAGCGCAAGACCCTCGTCATTCTCGACGAGATCCACCACGCCGGTGACTCCAAGTCCTGGGGCGAGGCCTGCCTGGAGGCCTTCGAGCCGGCCACCCGCCGCCTCGCGCTCACCGGCACGCCCTTCCGCTCGGACACCAACCCGATCCCCTTCGTGGCGTACGAGGAGGGCAACGACGGCATCCGCCGCTCCGCCGCCGACTACACCTACGGCTACGGCTCCGCCCTCGCCGACGGCGTCGTGCGCCCCGTCATCTTCATGAGCTACAGCGGCAACATGCGCTGGCGCACCAAGGCCGGCGACGAGATCGCCGCCCGGCTCGGCGAACCGATGACCAAGGACGCCGTCAGCCAGGCCTGGCGCACCGCGCTCGACCCGCGCGGCGAGTGGATGCCGGCCGTGCTGCGCGCCGCCGACCGGCGGCTCACCGAGGTCAGGAAGGCCATCCCGGACGCCGGGGCGCTCGTCATCGCCGCCGACCAGGACGCCGCCCGCGCCTACGCCAAGCTGATCCGGGAGATCACCGGCGACAAGGCCACCGTCGTGCTGTCCGACGACGCGGGCGCCTCGAAGAACATCGACACCTTCAGCCAGAGCACCGACCGCTGGATGGTCGCCGTCCGCATGGTGTCCGAGGGCGTCGACGTCCCCCGCCTCGCGGTCGGCGTCTACGCCACCACCATCTCCACCCCCCTCTTCTTCGCCCAGGCCGTCGGCCGCTTCGTACGGTCCCGCCGCCGAGGGGAGACCGCCTCCGTCTTCCTCCCCACCGTGCCGGACCTGCTCACCTTCGCCAACGAGATGGAGCGCGAGCGCGACCACGTCCTCGACAAGCCCAAGAAGGAGGGCGAGGAGGACCCCTACGCCGAGTCCGAGAAGGAGATGGACGAGGCGAACCGGGAGCAGGACGAGGACACCGGAGAGCAGGAGCAGTTCGCCTTCGAGGCGCTGGAGTCCGAGGCCACCTTCGACCGGGTCATGTACAACGGCGCCGAGTTCGGCATGCAGGCCCACCCGGGCAGCGAGGAGGAGCAGGACTACCTCGGCATCCCGGGCCTGCTGGAGCCCGACCAGGTGCAGTTGCTGCTCCAGAAGCGGCAGGCCCGGCAGATCGCGCACAGCCGCAAGAAGCCGGACGAGGAGGCCGATCTGCTCGAACTGCCCGCCGAGCGGCGCCCGGTGGTCTCCCACAAGGAGCTGATGGAGCTGCGCAAGCAGCTCAACACCATGGTCGGCGCCTACGTCCACCAGAGCGGCAAACCGCACGGCGTGATCCACACCGAACTGCGCCGCGTCTGCGGCGGCCCGCCCAGCGCCGAGGCGACCGGCGGACAGCTGCGCCAGCGCATCGCCAAGGTGCAGGAGTGGGCGACGCGGATGAAGTAGCGACACGGGGCGATACGGCACCGGAGGCGTGCGCAGTACGTACCGGGACAAACACCGGCAGTCGATAACGGTTGGCGCCCGGATTCTGGACTGAGCCTTCCGCTGAGCGGACCTGGTAGTTACTGTCCCGCTACGCACACGCCCCGTGGCAGCGCCGCCGCGGAGCGCAGCCGTGAAGCGACTGGGCCCGGGACAAGGCCGGGCCGTCAGCCGATCGGCGGCCTCTGAAGCGCGTCACTGACGGGACTCGGTGACGCATACGCCGCGAGGAGGGCCGCCGACCTCACCACTAAGGAGTGGGCGTCGTGACCGCGGAGACCTCTCAGACGCTCGACAGGGGCCTGCGGGTCCTCAAGCTGCTGGCCGATACGGACCACGGGCTGACCGTCACCGAGCTGTCCCACAAACTGGGCGTCAACCGGACCGTCGTGTACCGGTTGCTGGCCACGCTGGAGCAGCACGCACTCGTACGCCGCGACCTGGGCGGCCGCGCCCGCGTCGGCCTCGGCGTCCTGGGCCTCGGCCGCCAGGTGCACCCCCTGGTCCGCGAGGCCGCGATGCCGGCCCTGCGCGCGCTCGCCGAGGACATCGGGGCGACGGCCCACCTGACCCTCGTGGACGGCGCCGAAGCCCTGGCGGTGGCCGTCGTGGAGCCGACCTGGACGGACTACCACGTCGCCTACCGCGCGGGCTTCCGCCACCCCCTGGAACGGGGCGCCGCCGGCAAGGCCATCCTCGCCGCCCGCCGCCCGCCCCAGCCCCCCGGCGAGGACGCGGAGGCCCCCGGCTACACCCTCACCCACGGCGAGCTGGAGGCCGGCGCCTGCGGCGCGGCGGCCCCCCTGCTCGGCGTCACGGGAGTGGAGGGCAGCGTTGGCGTCGTCATGCTCGCCGACGTCGTCCCCGAACGAGTCGGCGAACGCGTGATGCACGCGGCCCGAGAGGTGGCGGAGGCGCTGCGCTGAGACGGGGTCGTGCCCGGGCGTCGGAGCCACGGGAAGCGCGCCACGTTAGATTGACCCCGTGCTCTCTCGTCTCACGCGTCCCCAGTTCCTCGCTGTCTGCGGTCTGCCCGTCGTGGCGCTGCTCGCGACCGCCGCGTTCGCGCCGTTGCCGTTCTCCGTGGCGCAGCCGGGGCTGACGGCCGATGTGCTGGGCGAGAACCAGGGGGCCGAGGTGATCACGATCAGCGGCGCGCCGACGCACGAGACCAGCGGGCAGCTGCGGATGACGACGATCGAGGCGACCGGGCCGGACGCGAGTGTCCGCCTCGGGGACGTGCTCGGCAGCTGGTTCGACACCGACCGGGCCGTGATGCCGCGCGACGCCGTCTACCCGAGCGGCGACGACGTGGGCGAGATCGAGCGGTACAACCAGGAGCAGATGAAGGAGTCGCAGGACTCCGCCACCACGGCCGCGCTCCGGTACCTCCGGCTGGACAAGGACGACGTCGACGTCGAACTCCGGCTGGAGGACGTCGGCGGGCCCAGCGCCGGGCTGCTGTTCTCGCTCGGCATCGTCGACAAGCTCGGCGCCGGCGACCTCACCGGCGGCAAGGTCGTCGCCGGGACGGGGACCATCACCGACGGCGGCGAGGTCGGCGCCGTCGGCGGGGTGCCGCTCAAGACGCAGGCCGCCCGGCGGGACGGGGCCACCGTGTTCCTCGTACCGAAGGCGGAGTGCTCGGACGCGCGGGCCGAGCTGCCGAAGGGGCTCCGGCTGATCCCGGTGACGACCCTCAAGGGCGCGGTCGACTCGCTCAAGGCGCTGGAGAGCGGGAAGGGCAGCGTCCCCGCCTGCTGAACACCGCGCACCGCACTACCCCTCCTTCACGAAGCCCTTCTCCTTCATCCAGTCCAGCGCCACCTGGTGCGGGTCCTCGCCGTCCACGTCGACCTTCGCGTTCAGGGTCCGGGCCACGTCGTTGGTCAGCGCTTCGGTGACCGGGTCCAGGACGGACGCGATCGCCGGCCACTTCTTCAGGGTCGCCGTGCGGACCATGGGGGCCGCGTTGTAGTTCGGGAAGAACTTCTTGTCGTCCTCCATCACCACCAGGTTCATGGACTTGATCCGCCCGTCGGTGGTGTACACCTCGCCGTAGGTGCAGGCGCCCTTCGCGGTCTGGGTGTAGATGATGCCGGTGTCCATCTGGGTGAGGTTCCCGGCGGGCAGCGACATGCCGTACGCCTTCTCCAGGCCCGGCAGGCCGTCCGCCCGGTTGGCGAACTCGCCCTCCACGCACAGCGTCACCGCGCCCGGGTCCGACTTCGACAGGGCGGTGACCTCAGAGAGAGTCCTGGTCTTGTACTTCTTGTAGTTGGCCTGGTTCATCGCCAGCGCGTACGTGTTGTTCAGGCGGGCCGGCTCCAGCCACGTCAGGCCCTTCTTCGCGTCGGCCTCCTTCACCGCCTTCCACTGCTGCTCCGGGTCGGGGATCGGCTTGCTGTTGCCCAGGTACGTGATCCAGGCGGTGCCCGTGTACTCGTACGTGGCGTCGGCGTCGCCGTTCTCGACCGCCGCGCGGGTGCCGACCGAGCCCTGGATACCGGTGCGGTCGAGCACCTGCGCGCCCGCCGCCTCGAAGGCGATGCCCATGATCGCGCCGAGGACCAGTTGCTCGGTGAACTCCTTAGAGGTGACCGTCAGATCGGCGCCCTCCAAGGGCTTCCCCTGCCCGATGGTGCCCGGCTCCACGTCGTCGACCATCGGGGAGCCGCTGGTCAGACCGCACCCGGCGGGCGCCGCCAGAAGGGCCGCGGCCAGCAGCGAGCACGCACGCCGTCTCAGCGGCCTCATGTGCCCACCTCCAGCCCCCGCGGCCGCAGCAGCAGTTCGGCCAGCGAGGCCAGCCAGTCCACCAGCAGGGCCAGGGCGACGGTGAGGACCGAGCCCAGCACCAGCACCGGCATCCGCTGGCTGGTGATGCCCGTGGTGATCAGCACGCCCAGGCCACCGCCGCCGCCGAAGGTCGCCAGCGTCGCCGTACCCACGTTCAGGACCAGGGCCGTGCGCACGCCGGCCAGGATGAGCGGGACGGCCAGGGGGAGTTCCACCCGGGTGAGCACGCCCAGCGGGGACATCCCGATGCCGCGGGCCGCCTCCAGGAGCGTCGGGTCGTTCGCCTTCAGGCCGGCGATGGTGTTGGACAGCACGGGCAGGACGGCGTAGACGATGATGCCGATCAGCGCGGCCCTGCGGCCGATGCCCAGCCAGATCACCAGCAGCGCCAGCAGACCGATCGCCGGGGTCGCCTGGCCCATGTTGGCGAACGCCATCGCGAACGGGGTGGCCTTCCGGAACGCCCCGCGGGTGAGCAGGATGCCCAGCGGGATGGCGATGATCAGCACGAAGAAGGTGGAGATCACCGTCAGCTGGACGTGCTGCCACAGCGCCTTGGTGACCTGGCCGTTGCCGAGGGCGTTCCGGCTGAGCGCGTCCAGGTCGGCCTGCCGGAACCACAGCCAGGTCGCCAGCAGCACGGCGATCAGCACGACGGGCAGGAAGGTCAGCTTGCGCCAGCCGACCCGGGAGCCCGCCGCCACCGGGGAGGGCGGCGGAGCCTGGCCCTCCTCCTCGTCCGCGCCCTCATCGCGGAAGGCGAGCCCCTTGACCTCGTGCTCGCCCGCGGGGCGGCGGCCGGGTGAGGGGCGCGAGGAGCCGCTCACGCGCGGCCTCCGACCTCGCCGAAGCCCTCCTGCTCGCTGTGCGTCTGCGTGGCCCGGGTCTCCTCCAGGTCGTGCTGGTGCTCCAGCGCGTCCAGCCGGTCGGCCTCCAGCAGTTCGTGCACGGAGTTCATCAGCGTCTCCATGTCGACGACGCCCTCGTACGCGCCGTGCCGCCCGGTGACCGCGACCCGCCCCGCGTTGTCCGTGAGCACCGCCTCCAGCGCGTCCCGCAGCGTCGCGTCCCGCGTCACCGTGTCGTGGACCAGCGTCCCGGCCCGCGCCAGCGAGCCCCTGGCCCGCATCAGGTCGCCGCGCCGCAGCCACTTGTAGGGGCGTCCGCGCCGGTCCAGGAGCAGGATCTCGTTGGTGCCCGACTCCCGCAGCCGGTCGAAGATGTCCTGGAGCGGGTCCTCCACGGTCACCGTCGGGTAGTCCGTGATGCCCACGTCCCGCACCCTGGTCAGGTTCAGGCGCTTGAGGGCGGCGCCCGCGCCCACGAAGCCGGAGACGAAGTCGTCCGCCGGGTTGGTGAGGATCGCCTCCGGGGTGTCGAACTGGGCGATGTGGGAGCGTTCGCGCAGCACGGCGATCCGGTCGCCCAGCTTGATCGCCTCGTCGAAGTCGTGGGTGACGAAGACGATCGTCTTGTGCAGTTCGTGCTGGAGGCGGATCAGCTCGTCCTGGAGGTGGTCCCGGGTGATCGGGTCGACGGCGCCGAACGGCTCGTCCATCAGCAGCACGGGCGGATCGGCCGCCAGCGCCCGCGCCACGCCCACCCGCTGCTGCTGGCCGCCGGAGAGCTGGCGGGGATAGCGGCCGTGGAACTCCCCGGCGTCCAGGCCGACCAGGTCCAGCATCTCCTCCACCCGCGAGCGGATGCGGGCCTTGGACCAGCCGATCATCTTCGGTACGAGCGCGATGTTCTGGGCGACGGTCATGTGCGGGAAGAGACCGGAGGACTGGATCGCGTAGCCGACCTTGCGGCGCAGTTTCACCGGGTCGATGTCGGTGACGTCCTCGCCGTTGATGCGGATGCGTCCGCCGCTGGGCTCGATCAGCCGGTTGATCATCTTCAGGGTGGTGGACTTCCCGCAGCCCGAGGGGCCCACGAAGATGACCGTCTCCCCGGCCTTGATCTCCATCGAGACGTTCTCGACGGCGGGCTGCGGGCTGCCCGGGTAGCGCTTGGTGAGGGAGTCCAGCTCGATGGTCGCCCCGGTGGTGCCGGTCGCCGACTCGCTGTGACCGTTCTCAGACACGGATCCCCCTCGGAATGGTCAGCCGTCCCAGCAGCACGTACGCCGCGTCGAACAGCAGGGCCAGGACGATGATCCCGAGCGTGCCGGCGAGGACCTGGTTGAGCGCGTTCTTGCTGCCCAGCGAGGCGATTCCGCGGAAGATCTCGTTGCCGAGGCCCGGCCCCGAGGCGTAGGCGGCGATCGCCGCGATGCCCATCAGCATCTGCGTGGAGACCCGGATGCCGGTCAGGATCGGCGGCCACGCCAGCGGCAGCTCCACCCGCAGCAGCCGCGCCGGTCGCGACATCCCGATGCCCGTGGCGGCGTCCACCAGCGCCGGGTCCACCCCGCGCAGGCCCACGATCGAGTTCCGCACGATCGGCAGCAGCCCGTACAGGGTCAGCGCGGTCACCGTCGGCGGCACGCCGAGGCCGACGATCGGGATGAGCAGACCGATCATGGCCAGCGACGGGATGGTGAGGATGGTCGATGTGGACAGAGTCGCCAGGTTTCCCGCCCAGTCGCTGCGGTAGGTGAGGACGCCGATCAGCACCCCGAGCAGGGTCGCCACGACCATGCACTGGAAGACCGCGCTGGCGTGCTGGTAGGCGTCGGCGAGCAGCTGCTGGTGGCGGCTGCTCAGGAAGTCCCAGAAGTTCACGTCCGCTCACCTCCGGGATCAGGCCCGCCTCAGTCGTGTCCGCCGCTGTCCGCGGCCGCCTGCTCCACCAGCGGGATGATCCGCAGCGGAACGGGGTTCTCCATGACGATCGCCGTGGCGGCCCGGACGATGCCATCAAAACCGACAACCCGGTCGATCACCCGCTGGAGATCGGCGTTCGACCGGGCCACGAGACGGCACAGCATGTCCCCGGTGCCGGTCGTGGTGTGAAGCTCCAGGACCTCCGGCACCGTCGCCAAGTGCGCCCGTACGTCGGCTCCTTGACCCTGCCGGATCTCCAGCGTGGCGAACGCCGTGACCGGGTAGCCGAGGGCCGCCGGGTCCACCTCGGGACCGAATCCGCGGATGACTCCGTTCGACTGAAGCCGGTCGAGCCGCGCCTGCGCGGTGCCGCGCGCCACCCCGAGCCGCCGGGACATCTCCAGCACCCCGATCCGCGGCTCCCGCGCCAGCAGACCGATGATCCGGCCGTCCAGCCGGTCTATTCCCGTACCCGCCATGCCCGCACCCTCCCGGCTGGTCATCCTGTACAGATCGCCTGCCCCGACCGGCGTATCACTGGTCAGGCTGCCCAGTGAAAACGCAAACTATTGCGCACCTTGCGGACACGGGAGAACCTGCGGCTATGACGCAGACCACACACCACACTCCCGACACCGCCCGGCAGGCCGATCCCTTCCCGGTCAAGGGAATGGACGCGGTCGTCTTCGCCGTGGGCAACGCCAAGCAGGCCGCGCACTACTACTCCACCGCCTTCGGCATGAAGCTGGTCGCGTACTCCGGACCGGAGAACGGCAGCCGGGAGACCGCGAGCTACGTCCTGGAGAGCGGCTCCGCCCGCTTCGTGTTCACCTCGGTGATCAAGCCGTCGACCGACTGGGGCACCTTCCTCGCCCAGCACGTCGCCGAGCACGGCGACGGCGTCGTCGACCTCGCCATCGAGGTCCCGGACGCCCGCGCCGCCCACGCCTACGCCGTCGAGCACGGCGCCCGCTCGCTCGCCGAGCCGCACGAGGTCAAGGACGAGCACGGCACCGTGGTCCTCGCCGCCATCGCCACCTACGGCGAGACCCGGCACACCCTCGTCGAGCGCACCGGCTACGACGGCCCCTACCTGCCCGGGTACGTCGCCGCCAAGCCGATGGTCGCCCCGCCCGAGCAGCGCGTCTTCCAGGCCGTGGACCACTGCGTCGGCAATGTCGAACTCGGCCGCATGAACGAGTGGGTCGGCTTCTACAACAAGGTCATGGGCTTCACGAACATGAAGGAGTTCGTGGGCGACGACATCGCCACCGAGTACAGCGCGCTGATGTCGAAGGTCGTGGCCGACGGCACCCTCAAGGTCAAGTTCCCGATCAACGAGCCCGCCGTCGCCAAGAAGAAGTCCCAGATCGACGAGTACCTGGAGTTCTACGGCGGCGCCGGCGTCCAGCACATCGCGCTGAACACCAACGACATCGTGGCGACCGTCCGCGCGATGAAGGCGGCCGGCGTCGAGTTCCTGGACACCCCCGACTCGTACTACGACACGCTCGGCGAGTGGGCCGGCGAGACCCGGGTGCCCGTCGACATCCTGCGCGAGCTGAAGATCCTGGTCGACCGCGACGAGGACGGCTACCTGCTGCAGATCTTCACCAAGCCGGTCCAGGACCGTCCGACCGTCTTCTTCGAGATGATCGAACGCCACGGCTCGATGGGCTTCGGCAAGGGCAACTTCAAGGCCCTCTTCGAGGCGATCGAGCGCGAGCAGGAGAAGCGCGGCAACCTCTGACCCGCGGAAGGCACCAGCCGGGCGGGTGCTAGTCGGGCGGGCCCTCCACCGGGGGCTCGCCCAGCTCCGCCAGCGCCCGCTTCGCCTGCGGCACCCGCAGCGGCGAGAAGTACGGGTTGATCGTCAGCGCCTCCCCGAGGTGCCGGCGCGCCGGCGCGACGTGCCCCAGCTCCTTCTCGATCACACCCCGGTGGAAGACGTACAGCGCGTCGCGCACCCCGCCGCCCTTGTCGCCGTCGGTCGCGATCACCGCGAACTCCAGCGCCTCCTCGTCCGCACCCGTGCGGTGCAGCGCCCAGCCCAGCGCGTCGGCGACCGCGGTCCCCGGCTGCCGTCCCCACTCGGTCCGCAGCCGCTCCACCGCCGCCGCCGGATCCCCGTGGTCGGCGTCGAGCCGCCCCAGCACCAGCTGCTCGTCGGACCCGGCCGCCTCGGCGTCCCGAGCCCGCTCCCGCAGCAGGTCGTACTCCACCCGCGCCGCCTGGCCGAGGCCCAGCGACTCGTACAGCTCGCCCAGCTCCAGCGCGTACTCGGGGCTGGGCCGCTTGGCCAGCGCGGCCTGGTACGCCGACAGCGCCTCCGTCGTCCGGCCCAGCGCCGCCAGCGCCCGGCCCTGTCCGGCCTGCGCGGCCCGCTGGTCGGGGTCGGTGCGCAGCGCCTCCTGGAAGAACCGCAGCGCCTCCTCCCGCTCCCCGCGCTCGAACGCCAGCCGCCCGGCCTGCTCCAGGTACGCCGCCCGCTCCGCCGGTGCCTCCGCGGCCGCCGCGGCGTCCGAGATCCGGGCCGCCGCGTCCTCCCGCCAGCCCCGGTCCCGGTAGACGCCCGCCGCCAGCGCCCCCACCGCCGGAGCGCCGGGGCGCAGCTCCATCACCTTGTCCAGGGCCCGGCCCACGCCCTTGTGGTCGCCGAGCCCGGTGTACGCGCCGATCAGCACCGCGTGCGCCGTCCACCGCTCCGGCGCCGCCCGCACCGCGCTCTCGCCCCACTTCTTCGCCGCCGGGAAGTCCCGGCGCGCCACCGCCAGCGCCGCGAGCCCCTCCAGGGCCTGCGGATTGCGCTCGGGCCCCGTCCTCAGCGAGGTGCGCAGCGCCTTCTCGGCCTTCGGCCAGTTCGCGCCGTCCGCCGTACGGCGCCCCTGCTCCACGTAGGCCGCGCCGAGCACCGCCCACGACGCCCCGTCCAGCGGATGTGCCCGCAGGTGGCTCTCCCGGTCGCCGATCAGCGCCGCCAGGTCCGGCAGCGCGGCCGGCACACCCGTGGTGACCGCCCCGCGTGCCAGCGCCGCGGGCCCCGGTGCGGGCGGGGGAGCGTCCCCGGTCGCCCGGGGGAGCAGCATCAGGACCCCGCCGAGTACGGCGGCCCCGGCTACGGAGGCGATCAGCACCCGTCGCCCGCGGCGCGAACGCCGTCCGGGTGCCGGTGCCTCGCCCTGTTCCCGCCCGGTCCGCCTCTCCATGACCTCCATGGCGCTCACTGTGCGCCCATACGACGATCACACCGGGCAGGTGGCGGGTGCCGCCCGCGGGGTTCACACCGATGGCCGTGGATGCGAGCCTGTGATCATGAGCCGTATCGAAGCGCCTCGCGACGAAGACGACGCAGCCGCGACGGCCGACCGCGCCCCCGGCGGCCGGAGCGCCCTCGTCGACCGGCTGCTGGCCGGTCTTCCCGCCGGGTCCGTCCTCACCGACCCCGACGTCACGGCCTCCTACGCCCACGACATGGCGAGCTTCTGCCCGGCCGGCGCCCCCGCGGTGGTCGTCCTGCCGCGCACCGTGGAGGACGTCCAGCACGTCATGCGCACCGCCACCGAGCTGCGCGTCCCGGTGGTCCCGCAGGGCGCCCGCACCGGCCTGTCCGGCGCGGCCAACGCCACCGACGGCTGCGTGGTCCTCTCCCTGACGAAGATGGACCGCATCCTGGAGATCAACCCGGTCGACCGCGTCGCCGTCGTCGAACCGGGCGTCGTCAACGCCACGCTCTCCCGCGCGGTGAACGAGCACGGCCTCTACTACCCGCCGGACCCCTCCAGCTGGGAGATGTGCACCATCGGCGGCAACATCGGCACCGCCTCCGGCGGCCTGTGCTGCGTCAAGTACGGGGTGACCGCCGAGTACGTCCTCGGTCTCGACGTCGTCCTCGCCGACGGCCGCCTGATGACCACCGGCCGCCGCACCGCCAAGGGCGTCGCCGGGTACGACCTCACCCGGCTCTTCGTCGGCTCCGAGGGCTCCCTCGGCATCGTCGTGAAGGCGGTCCTCGGGCTGCGCCCCAAGCCGCCCGAGCAGCTGGTGCTGGCCGCCGAGTTCGCCTCCGCGTCCGCCGCGTGCGACGCGATCTGCCGGATCATGGAGGGCGGACACGTGCCGTCCCTCCTCGAACTGATGGACCGTACGACCGTCAAGGCGGTCAACGACCTCGCCCACATGGGTCTGCCGGAGACCACCGAGGCGCTCCTGCTCGCCGCCTTCGACACCACCGACCCGGACGCCGACCTCACCGCGGTCGGCGCGCTGTGCCAGGCCGCGGGCGCCACGCAGGTGGTCCCGGCCGAGGACGCGGCCGAGTCCGAACTCCTCCTCCAGGCCAGGCGCCTGGCCCTCACCGCCCTCGAAGCCGTCAAGGGCACCACGATGATCGACGACGTCTGCGTGCCGCGCTCCCGGCTCGGCGACATGCTGGCGGGCATCGAGCGCGTCGCCGCCGAGTACGGCCTCACCATCGGGGTCTGCGCCCACGCGGGCGACGGCAACACCCACCCCACCGTCTGCTTCGACGCGTCCGACCCCGACGAGTCACGGCGGGCCCGCGAGTCCTTCGACGAGATCATGGCGCTCGGCCTGGAACTCGGCGGCACCATCACCGGCGAGCACGGTGTGGGCGTGCTGAAGAAGGAGTGGCTGGCGCGGGAGATCGGCCCGGTGGGCCTGGAGATGCAGCGGGCCGTCAAACAGGTCTTCGACCCGCTGGGCCTCCTCAACCCCGGCAAGCTCTTCTGATCCCGGCCGCGCCTCACCGGGCGAGCAGCTCGGCCAGCCCGTCGTCGATCCCCAGCTGCGCGCCCTCGGTCCCCGGCGGCACCGCGCGCAGGGTCCGCTCCAGCCAGGCCGACACCTGGGGCGTGGGCGCCTCCAGGAGGGCGTCGCCGTCCGGGCTGCTGAGCGCGATCAGCACGACGCTGCGGCCCTCCGCCTTCGAAGGCCACACCCGTACGTCCCCGTGCCCGGACGGCCGGAAGACGCCCTCCACCAGGAGATCGCGGGCGAACGTCCAGTGCACCGGGTGGCCGGAGTCGATGTGGAAGGTGATGTGGACGGCGTAGGGATCGTCGCTGTGGTAGCCGAGCCTGGCCGGCACCGGGATGCTGTGCTCGGGCGACAGGACGAGCCTCAGCTCCAGCTCGCGTTCCACGACGGTGGGGCCGGTGGGGTTGGGGTGCATGGCGGGTTCCTCTCCCGGGTCTCGTGCGGTCCTTGCCCGGGGAGACCGGCCGGGGGCCGGAGCATTACGCGAGTCCGGGGAACTTTTTTCCGCACCCCGGACCGGGGACCGGTCCGGATGTGAAGGTCCCGGCACGAGGTTGCCCGGAAAGGGGCGGGTACGGCGGGACCGGCGGTGCGGATTGCGCCCGTCTGATAGATGTTGAGGCCCCCCTATCAACCCCCGAGCAGATACGGGACGACGGACATGAGCGCCCCAACCCCGGCCCCCGGCGATGACAGGCCCCGCGAAGGGTATTACCCGGACCCGTCCATTCCCGGATACGTCCGCTACTGGAACGGCGCCTCCTGGGTGGCGGGCACGAGCCGCCCCGCCCCCAAGGACGGCGAGCCGCTCGCGCCGCCGCCCGGCGTGCGGCCCTCCGTCGAGGAGACCGGGCCGCACTTCTTCGACGAGGACCCGGTCGAGGACCCGCCGCCCGCCGCCGCGTCCCAGCACGGCAGCCGTCCGGAGTCCGCCACCGCCTGGGGCGCCGACCGTTCCGGCCCGTCCGGCGGGCCCGCCGAGGCCCCGGAACCGCGCGTCGCCTGGCCGGGCACGGCGCGGGGCGCCGACCCGAGGGTCCCGCACGCCCGCCAGTCGGCACCGCCCGCCGACGGCGGCGCCGACGCCGGTCAGCACGGCGGTGCCGCCTCCGCCCCCGCCGCGGCCGCCGCCTCTTCCCCCGCCCCTGCCCCCGCCCCCGCTTCCGGTGAGGCGGAGGCCTCGGCCACCGAGGAGGAGCAGGCCGGCAACACCTTCGTCTTCCGGCGCCCGGCGGCGGGCCGGCAGAGTGCCCCCGCCGCGGAGGACGAGGGCACCATGACCTTCCGCGCGGTCACCCCGCGCACGGGCCCGCAGCCCGGCGGCCCCGGCTCCGCTCCCGTTCCCGGTCCCGTTCCCGGCTCCGGACCCGGCTTCGGTGCGGGCAAGGCGGCCGCCGACCGGGCCGCCGCCGCGCAGGCACCCCCGACGCCCGCCGCCCCCGTTGTGCCCCACCAGGCACCCCCGCACCAGCACCCCGCCGCCCCCGCGCCGGTCGCCGCCGGCGGTCCGGGCGGCGGCCAGACCTCCTGGGCGCAGCAGGTGCACCGGCTGGCCGGGGCGGGCGGGGACGAGCAGCCCGTCGCACCGTGGAAGCCACCGGTCGAGGACGTGTTCCAGGCCGCCGCCCGGCGCCAGGCATCGGCCCGGCCCGCCGGGCTCGGCAAGCGGCTGGCGGCCCGGCTGATCGACACGGTCGTCCTCGCGGGCGTCACCGCCGTGGCCGCCGTGCCGCTGGGCGCCAAGGCGGTCGACCACGTCAACGACAAGATCGACGAGGCCAAGCTGTCCGGTGAGACCGTCACGGTCTGGCTGCTGGACGGCACCACGTCCACGTACCTGGGCATCGTGCTCGCCGTCCTGCTGCTCTTCGGCGTCGTCTACGAGGCGCTGCCCACCGCCAAGTGGGGCCGCACCCTGGGCAAGAAGCTGCTCGGCCTGGAGGTGCGGGACATCGAGGCCCACGAGCCGCCGTCCTTCGGCGGTGCCCTGCGCCGCTGGCTGGTCTACAGCGTCCCGGGCCTCCTGGCCGTCGGCGTGGTCGGCATCGCGTGGTGCCTGTTCGACCGCCCGTGGCACCAGTGCTGGCACGACAAGGCCGCCGGCACGTTTGTCGCGGGCTAGCTTGGCGGGTCGGGGGAGCGCGGATCTCGTCGGGTGCGGGTGCGTCGTGGTTGCCCGCGCGGTTCCCCGTGCTCCTTGAGGGACGTGCACTGGACGCCCCTGAAAGGGGCGCGGGGAACTGCGCGACCAGCCCCCACGCACCCGCGGCCGCAGGCGAACCCCCCGCCCGCCCCCTCATGGCGTCGGACCACGCACCCGCACTACTCCGGACTACTCCGGACGGCCGCTCGCCGGATGCGAGGAGAGAGAGTCCGAGTTCGACTCGGGACATGAGCAGCGAACCGCCCCCCGGCCCCGGCGGGCAGCAGCCGCCGGACGACGACCCGCTGAGGAAGAACCCCTACGGCGACCCGCCCCCGCCCCCCGGCGGAGGGGGCCCTTACGGCGGACCTCCGCCCCCCGGCGGCGGAGGTCCCTACGGTGGGCCCCCTCCCGGCGGCGGCCCCTACGGCGGTGCCCCGTACGGCGGTGGCGGTTACCCCACCGATCCGCTGGCCGGGATGCCCCCGCTCGCCGACAGCGGGCGGCGCACGCTCGCGCGGATCGTCGACATGATCCTCGTCGGCATCGTGGTCTGGCTGCTCAGCTGGGCCTTCAACGTCCAGGAGTACACGGTGGACGGCGACGACGTCTCCGTCGGCAAGTCCTTCGGGCAGTCAGTGATCGCCGCCGTGCTCTACATCGCGTACGACACCTACATGACCACGAGGACGGGGCAGACCCTCGGCAAGAAGTGGCTCGGGATGCGGGTGGCCAACCTGGACGACGGGGCGACGCCCTCCGTACAGACGTCGCTGATCCGCGCCCTGGTGCTGTGGATCCCGTTCGCCTTCTGCTGCGCCTGCGTGTGGACGATCATCGCGGGCGGCTGGAGCTTCTTCGACAAGCCCTACAAGCAGGGCCTGCACGACAAGGCGGCCAAGACGGTCGTGGTCAGCACCCGTTGACGGACTCGGACGCTCAGGCGGCCCGCCCGCGCGACGCCTCGCCCGCGCCCGCGGAGACCCGGGCCCCCGCGGGCACCTGCACCCGCTCCCGGTCCGCGGTGAACCGGTGGGCCGGCACGGCGGCCACCGCGCGCGTCCTGGGCTGGGGGACCGTCATGGCGACCAGCAGCCCGAGGGCGAGGGCCGCGACGGCGATGAGGGCGACTCCGGGACCCGAACTCGTCTGCGACAGCAGCAGCATGGCGAGCGTCGAGAAGATCACGGTGCACGAACCGTAGGCGAACTGGGCGGCAGTCGGACGGGGCATGGCCATCGTGTCCTCGGAAGACAATCATGGGTGAGAAGGGCTGCGGGCCTGGCTTTCCGCCGGCTTCCTGGCGTTCCGCCAAGCGACTCTAACCCGCTGTGTGCCCTGGTGGCACCAGCGGTAAGCACGACCTAACCGGCACGGCCGATGCACGGGGGGCGCACGGATTCATGACGTCCGGGAAGTGGACGGTCCCGCGCGCCCGTCGGACCCGGGCCTGGGTCCGCGGGACCGGGCGAAGGTCACGATCCGGTGTCCGCAAAGCGAACGGCGACTCCGCATAGTGCACTTGTTCTGCTCAAGTCAAGGTCTGTCTTTTCCGCCGAACCTCTAGTCAAATGTCGTCACTTGACTACACGCGTTGATCACGTGTGCGCGGGCTTCGCTCTGTCCTTGTCCCCCATCCGCGCGCGTGGACGCGGGGGAGGAACTCAAGTGACCAGCAGATCCTGGACGTTCAGAACGGCGGCGACCACCGTCGCACTCGCCGCCGCCACCGCCACGCTCTCGGCGGCCGGCGTGGCGCAGGCGGACTCGCCGTCCCGGCCGGAGGCCGTGAACCGCCACGACCCCGGCCCGGACAAGACCACCCGCTCCCACGACCTCAAGGGCCCCCTGAGCGACACTCAGGCCGCCCAGCGCGAGGAAGCCCTCAAGCAGGTCATATCCGGCGACGCCTCGGTGAAGAAGAAGGACGGCTCCAACGTCGTCCAGCTGAAGAGCAAGAAGGGCGACGCCAAGTACGTCGAGCTGGGCCGGGAGAAGACCGACAAGATCTTCACCATCCTGGTCGAGTTCGGCGACAAGGTCGACAGCCGCTACGGCGGCACCCCCGGCCCGCTGCACAACCAGATAGCCAAGCCGAACCGCAAGACGGACAACTCCACGGCCTGGCAGGAGGACTACGACCAGGAGCACTTCCAGGACCTGTACTTCGGTTCCGGCAAGGGCGTCAACTCGGTCAAGACCTACTACGAGAAGCAGTCCTCCGGCCGCTACTCGGTCGACGGCGAGGTCTCCGACTGGGTCAAGGTCCCGTACAACGAGGCCCGCTACGGCTCCAACAAGTGCGACCCCGACAACTGCGCCTGGTACGCGGTGCAGGACGGCGTCACCGCCTGGGTCGCGGACCAGAAGGCGGCCGGCCGCACCGACGCCCAGATCAAGTCCCAGCTGGCCCAGTACGACCAGTGGGACCGCTACGACTTCGACGGCGACGGCGACTTCAACGAGCCCGACGGCTACATCGACCACTTCCAGATCGTGCACGCCGGCGAGGACGAGTCCGCGGGCGGCGGCGCGCAGGGCGAGGACGCGATCTGGGCCCACCGCTGGTACGCCTTCGGCACCGACGCCGGCGCCACCGGCCCCGCCGACAACAAGCTCGGCGGCACCCAGATCGGCGACACCGGCGTCTGGGTCGGCGACTACACCATCCAGCCGGAGAACGGCGGACTCGGCGTCTACGCGCACGAGTACGGCCACGACCTCGGCCTGCCGGACCACTACGACACCGCCGGCGGCGACAACTCCACCGGCTTCTGGACGCTGATGTCGTCCGGCTCGTGGCTGGGCACCGGCCGCAACGAGATCGGCGACCTGCCCGGCGACATGAACGCCTGGGACAAGCTCCAGCTGGGCTGGCTGAACTACGACACCGCCAAGGCGGGCGTCAACTCCTGGCACAAGCTGGGCCTGGCCGAGTACAACACCAAGCACAAGCAGGGCCTGGTCGTCGAGCTGCCGAAGGAGGAGGTCACCACCGAGATCGTGCCTCCGGCCGAGGGCAAGACCCAGTGGTGGAGCGGCAGCGGCAACGACCTCAAGAACACCCTGAGCCGCAGCGTCGACCTCACCGGCAAGTCGTCCGCCTCCCTCACCCTGGACGGCTGGTACGACATCGAGGCCGACTACGACTTCCTCTACACCGAGGTGTCCACCGACGGCGGCGCCAACTGGACCGCGGTCGACGGCACCTTCGACGGCCGGCCGATCCCGCGCGACGGCAGCGACAAGCCCGCCCTGAGCGGCACCGTCGACGCCCACGGCAAGCTGGTCTACCCGCTGGACGCCTACGCGGGCAAGAAGATCGACCTGCGCTTCCGCTACCAGACCGACGGCGGCCTGGCGATGAAGGGCTTCACCGCCGACGAGATCACGGTGACGGCCGACGGAGCGACGCTCTTCTCCGACAACGCGGAGACCGAGGACGCCGCGTGGACGGCGAACGGCTTCACCCGCAAGGGCGCCTCCTTCACCCAGGAGTACGCGCAGTACTACATCGCCGAGAACCGGCAGTACGTGTCGTACGACAAGACGCTGCAGACCGGCCCGTACAACTTCGGCTTCTCGGAGCGCCCGAACTGGGTCGAGCACTACGCGTACCAGAACGGCCTGCTGATCTGGAAGTGGGACACCTCCCAGGCGGACAACAACACCAGCCAGCACCCGGGCAAGGGCCTGGTCCTGCCGGTCGACTCGCACCCGACCGCGCTGAAGTGGAAGGACGGGACGCTCATGCGCAACCGCTTCCAGGCGTACGACTCGCCGTTCAGCCTCTACCGCACGGACGGCATGACGCTGCACAAGGCGGACGTCGCGAAGTACGTCCCGGGCTCGAAGGGCGTCTCGGTCTTCAACGACCGCAAGAACGACTACTACGACCCGGCGAACCCGACCGGCGGTGTCAAGATCACTGACACCAACACGAAGATCAAGATCCTGAAGGAGGCCAAGAACGGCTCGACGATCGAGCTGGAGGTTGGCCCCGCGGGCAGGTAAATAGCATCTGCCCAGGTCAGAGCATGATCGGCGGTGACCCCCTGGCGGGTCGCCGCCGATCCGTGTTTAGGTGCGTCCTGTGGTTCTCTTATTGACACCGGGCCGGGAGCCCGGACCGACCCAGGCTGACTCGGGGGTATGACCGCATGGCCGCAGGAGGCTTCTGCAAGCTGCCGAACGGCACGGTGGTGGTGGCACTGAACCTGCCCAGCCCCGCCCCGGCGAGCGCCGGCAGCGTGCGTTTTCTCGTCCACGCCCAGAACCGGGCGCGCGCCCTGACCAGGCTGCGCAACCTGGGGCTGCGCAGCGTCTACCTGCGGGGCAACGCGGCCCCGCCGACCCCGGACGAGGTCACCGCGGTACTGCACCACCCGGACGGCCTGATATGGCGCACGGCACCGGTGGCGGGGGCCGTGGGCGGCCCGGACCTGGTCCAGGAGCTGTGGCACCCGATCCGCGCCCTGCTCAGACGCCCGGCCGCCCAGGCCTGAGGCGGGCCCCGGGGGCGCTACTGCACGACCGGCTTGCCGGACAGCTCCACGCCCGCCTCCCGCAGCTCCTCCAGTGCCCGCTCGGTGGTCTCCGCGGCCACCCCGGCGGTCAGGTCGAGTAGCACCTGCGTACGGAAGCCCTCGCGGGCGGCGTCCAGGGCGGTGGCCCGGACGCAGTGGTCGGTGGCGATGCCCACGACGTCCACTTCGTCGATCTCGCGGGAGCGCAGCCACTCGGCGAGGCCGGTGCCGTTCTCGTCGGCGCCCTCGAAGCCGCTGTAGGCGGCGGCGTAGGCCCCCTTGTCGAAGACGGCGTCTATCGCGCCGGAGGCGACGGCGGGGGCGAAGTTCGGGTGGAAGCCGACCCCCTCGGTGCCGGCGACGCAGTGCGCGGGCCAGGAGTGGACGTAGTCCGGGTTGTCGGCGAAGTGGCCTCCCGGGGCGACGTGGTGGTCGCGGGTGGCCACCACGTGGCGGTAGCCGGCGGGCGCCTGCCCGATCAGCTCGGTGATGGCGGCGGCCACGTCCGCACCGCCGGACACGGCGAGACTGCCCCCCTCGCAGAAGTCGTTCTGCACGTCTACGACGATCAAGGCGCGGCGCATGGTCGGTGTCCTTCGACTGGGTCGACTGTGGGTCGGGAGCGGGGAGCGGGGAGCGGGGGCCAGAGGAACGGGGCTGATACGGGCCTTGCGGGGCCGCACCAGCTTTAGCTACCCGAGCCCCCGTGCGCGTACTCCGTCGGAATGACGGGTTCCCCTCGGGAGAGCTGGGTGGCGGACAGCGGGAGGTTGGCGCGGGCGGCTGCGTGCCGGTCCCGGGCGGCGTCCAGCGGCTCGCGGGCGACGACCTCGCCGCCCTTGACCAGCTCGACCAGGAGCTGCCGGTCGGCCAGCGCGTCCGGCACCGGCCCGGTGCCGACCACCTCGGCCTCGGCGTACCCGTCCGCGTCCAGGCGCCGCGCGGCCCACTTGCGGCCGCCGATCGACGTCTTGCCGCCGCTGGACTTCTTGGCCACCGGCACCAGCGGCGCCCCCTCCTCGCCGGACTCGGCGCGGGCGACCAGCTTGTAGACCATCGAGGCCGTCGGGTGCCCGGAGCCGGTCACCAGCTGGGTGCCGACGCCGTACGCGTCCACGGGCGCCGCCGCCAGCGAGGCGATGGCGTACTCGTCCAGGTCCGAGGTGACCACGATCTTCGTCTCGGTGGCCCCCAGCTCGTCGAGCTGCTGGCGCACCCGGTGGGCGACCAGCAGCAGGTCGCCGGAGTCGATGCGCACCGCGCCCAGCTCGGGCCCGGCGACCTCGACGGCCGTACGGACGGCCTCGGCGACGTCGTAGGTGTCGACCAGCAGCGTGGTGTCCCGGCCCAGGGCGTCCACCTGGGCGCGGAAGGCGTCGCGCTCGTGGTCGTGCAGCAGGGTGAAGGCGTGGGCGGAGGTGCCGACGGTGGGGATGTTGTAGCGGAAGCCGGCGGCCAGGTCGGAGGTGGTCGCGAAGCCGCCCACGTAGGCCGAGCGGGCGGCGGCGACGGCGGCCAGCTCGTGGGTGCGGCGGGCGCCCATCTCGATCAGCGGCCGGTCGCCGGCGGCCGAGGACATGCGGGAGGCGGCGGCCGCGATCGCCGAGTCGTGGTTGAGGATGGACAGGATCACCGTCTCCAGCAGCACGCACTCGCCGAAGGTGCCCTCCACCCGCATGATCGGCGAGCCCGGGAAGTACACCTCGCCCTCGGGATAGCCCCAGATGTCCCCGCGGAAGCGGTACTCGGCGAGCCAGTCCAGGGTCTCCTCGTCGACGATGCCCCGTTCGCGCAGGAAGCGCAGGACGCCCGCGTCGAAGCGGAAGTTCTCCACCGCGTCCAGCACCCGGCCGGTGCCCGCCACGACGCCGTACCGGCGGCCGTCGGGCAGGCGCCGGGTGAAGACCTCGAACACGCTCCGCCGCCCGGCCGTACCGGCCTTCAGCGCGGCTCGGAGCATGGTCAGCTCGTACTGGTCCGTGAAGAGCGCCGTCGAGGGGACGTCCACCGGCAGCCCAAGGTCCGCTGTGTTCATACGACGGATCGTACCCCCATTTCGTCAGTCTGACGATTTCGATGCCCGTCCGGTTCGCGTGGCGCCCGCCACAGGCCCGTTTGTGCGGGTGCCCCCCTGTGGTGGCAGCATGGGCAGTGTGACGGCAGCCGCACCCATGGAGATCGAGAAGACCGAGTCGGCGGAGGAGGTCTTCGCCGTACCCGAGCCCGACGTGCCCTGGGTGACGATCGTCCACAACGATCCCGTCAACCTCATGAGCTACGTGACGTACGTCTTCCAGACGTACTTCGGCTACTCCAAGGACAAGGCCACCAAGCTCATGATGGACGTCCATCACAAGGGCCGGGCGGTCGTGTCCAGCGGCAGCCGGGAGGAGATGGAACGGGACGTACAGGCCATGCACGGCTACGGTCTGTGGGCCACCCTCCAGCAGGACCGGAAATGACCCACGCCCGCCCGCAGGACGGAAGCAGCTGAATCGCCTTCATGCCCGGACAATTCGAACCGCTCCCCGGCGGCGGCGCGGCCGTCGCGCTCGACGACGTCGAGATCTCCATCATCCGCTCCCTGGCCGTGCAGCTCCTGGAGCTGATCGGCCCGGGACCCGCCGAGGACGCCTCCGACGACCCGCTCGCCGAGCTGTTCGCCGAGGGCCCGAGCGAGCCGCCCTCCGACCCGGTGCTGCGCCGGCTGTTCCCGGACGCGTACGGTGACCCCGAGGGCGCCCCGCAGGCGCGGGAGGCCGAGGAGCAGCGGGCGCACTCCGCGGAGTTCCGCCGTTACACCGAGAACGACCTGCGGGCCGGCAAGCGGGACAACGCGCTGGCGGTGGTCCGCACCCTGGACGCCCTCTCCTCGGCGTCGGCGGGCGAGGAGGGCGCGGTGCTGAAACTGTCGCCCGAGGAGTCCCAACAGTGGCTGCGCGCCCTGAACGACCTGCGCCTGGCGATCGGCTCCCGCCTGGAGATCGCCGACGAGGACGACACCGACCTGCTCTACCGGCTGCCCGACGAGGACCCGCGCAAGCCGATGGTGATGGCCTACCTGTGGCTCGGGGGGCTCCAGGAGTCGCTGGTCGCCACCCTTATGCCCTGAACAAGACGGTTTCGTCACTCTCCGTGTCCGCTCAGCGGAGTCTCAAATCCGGATAACGATCCCGTCAAAGCCGCGCCTCTTTTGACCCGCGGATGCGGCTTTTGTCCGCCTCTCCCCGTGGGACACGTCACAGTCGGCCCCTGTGATCAGCGCCGCCGTCGTGGTAAATCTTCACGACCGCCCGGCGAACACCACCCGAATGTTCGGCCGGGTGCGCCACCGAGCCGGCAGACCGCCGGCCAGGCACCGAGCGGGATGTGAGGCCCGCTCAGCTCCATCATCCGGGGGGATCGAGACCCGATCCGAGGCCGACGAAGGTCCGGATCGGCATGGAGAAAGGCGCACCACACATGACCTCTGCGCAGGTCGACACGGACAAGGCCCCCGAAGAGGGCTACGAGCGCGGTCTCAACAGCCGCCAGGTCCAGATGATCGCGATCGGCGGCGCCATCGGCGTCGGCCTCTTCCTGGGCGCCGGGGCCAACATCGCCAAGGCCGGCCCCAGCATCATCCTCATGTACGCCCTCGCGGGTGTGATCATCTTCTTCATCATGCGGGCGCTCGGCGAGCTGCTCCTCTACCGACCCGTCTCCGGCTCCTTCGCCGAGTACTCGCGCGAGTTCCTCGGTCCCTTCTTCGGTTACTTCACCGGCTGGACGTACTGGCTGATGTGGGTGGTCACCGGCATGGCGGAACTCACCGCCGCCGCCATCTACATCCACTACTGGTTCCCGGACATCCCGCAATGGGTCTCGGCCCTGGTCTTCCTGGTCCTGCTGTTCGTGGCCAACCTGATCTCGGTGAAGCTGTTCGGCGAGATCGAGTTCTGGTTCTCGATGGTCAAGGTCACCGCCATCATCGGCATGATCGTGATCGGCATCGGCGTCCTCACCTTCGGCTTCAGCCAGGCCGGCGACACCGCCGCCGTCTCCAACCTGTGGGAGTTCGACGGCTTCTTCCCCAAGGGCATCGGCTCGTCCCTGATGACCCTCCAGGGCGTCATGTTCGCCTACCTCGCCGTCGAGCTGGTCGGCGTCACCGCGGGTGAGTCCGAGAACCCGGAGAAGACCCTCCCCAAGGCGATCAACACCCTGCCCTGGCGCATCGCCCTCTTCTACGTCGGCGCCCTCACCGTCATCCTGGCGGTGGTCAAGTGGACCGAGTTCGCCGAGGGCGTCAGCCCCTTCGTGGAGGCCTTCGCGGTCATCGGCATCCCGGCCGGCGCCGGCATCGTCAACTTCGTCGTGCTCACCGCCGCCCTGTCGTCCTGCAACTCCGGCATGTACTCCACGGGCCGCATGCTGCGCACCCTCGCGGACAACGGCGAGGCCCCCAGGGTCTTCAACAAGCTGTCCTCGACGAAGACCCCGGCCATCGGCATCGCCGTCTCGGTGGTCTTCATGGCCATCGGCGTGGTCCTGAACTACCTCGTCCCGGAGAAGGCCTTCGGCTACGTCACCTCCGTCGCCACCGCCGCCGGCATCTGGACCTGGCTGATGATCCTGATCAGCCACGTGCTCTACCGCCGCAAGGTCGTCGCGGGCCGGCTGCCCGCCTCGTCCTTCCCGGCGCCCGGCGGCTCGGTGTGCTCCTACATCGCCATCGCCTTCCTGCTCTTCGTCACCTGCCTCATCGCCTACGACGCCGACGCCCGCGTCTGCCTGTACGTGATGGCCGGCTGGGCGGTCGCCCTCTGCATCGGCTGGGCGGTGCTCAAGAGCCGCAACCCGCAGATCACCGAGCGGCCCGGCGAGCCGGAGTTCGAGAAGATCGGCTGACGGACCCACCGAAACGCCGCTGACCTGCGCCTTCGCGCGCACCCCAGGACGTCCGGCCACCGGGAACGCTCGTGGCGTCCCCACGGCCACCGCTCAGGATGTCCGGTATACGGGCTCCTCCGTACCACCCACCGGTACGGGGGAGCCCGTCTGCTTATCCTGGCCGCATGCTGACCATCACCCAGGCCCTGTACGACCAGATCGTCGCCCACGCGCGCGAGGACCACCCCGACGAGGCGTGCGGCGTGGTGGCCGGTCCCGTCGGCGAGGGCCGCCCCGAGCGGTTCATCCCGATGCTCAACGCCGCCCGCTCGCCCACCTTCTACGAGTTCGACTCGCAGGACCTCCTCAAGCTCTACCGCGAGATGGACGACCGCGACGAGGAGCCGGTGGTCATCTACCACTCCCACACCGCCACCGAGGCCCACCCCTCCCGCACCGACATCTCCTACGCCAACGAGCCCGGCGCCCACTACGTCCTCGTCTCCACCGCGGACACCGACGGTGCCGGTGAATTCCAGTTCCGCTCGTTCCGCATCGTGGAGGGCGAGGTCACGGAGGAGGAGGTCAAGGTCGTGGAGGCGTACTGATCTCGCACTTCGGACGAAAAGAGTCCGTCAGGTGAGATCACACTCCGGATGCCGGACCGGGAATCGATACGATGAGCCCATGGTTCTTCTCGACGTGAGCGAAAAGGCGCCGGGCACGCTGCTCGTGGCGCGGCTGCACGTCGACCTGTGCAGGCTGAAAAGCGCCATCTGTTGATCTTCGTTGCCGCCGTACGGCCGTGAGCCGCGGCGTGCTGACGTGTGCCGCCGCGCGCCCTACGAACCCACGACAAACTTCCGACAGGAGCACTCAGCCATGGCCATCGAGGTCCGCATCCCGACCATCCTCCGCCAGTACACCGACGGCCAGAAGGCGGTGGAGGGCACCGGGGACACGCTCGCCGAGCTCTTCGCCGACCTCGAGACCCGGCACACGGGCATCCAGGCCCGCATCGTCGAGGGTGAGCAGCTCCGCCGCTTCGTCAACGTCTACCTGAACGACGAGGACGTCCGCTTCCTCGACGGCATCAACACCAAGCTCGGCGACGGCGACAGCATCACGATCCTGCCGGCGGTGGCCGGCGGCATGGCCTGATCGGCGATGCGCTACGACTCCCCGCTGGCCGCGGTGGGCAACACCCCCCTGGTGCGCCTGCCGCGGCTCTCGCCGTCCCACGACGTCCGGATCTGGGCCAAGCTGGAGGACCGCAACCCGACCGGCTCGATCAAGGACCGCCCCGCGCTCCACATGATCGAGCAGGCGGAGAAGGACGGCCGCCTCACCAAGGGCTGCACGATCCTGGAGCCGACCAGCGGCAACACCGGCATCTCCCTGGCCATGGCCGCCAGACTCAAGGGCTACCGCATCGTCTGCGTGATGCCCGAGAACACCTCCCAGGAACGCCGGGACCTGCTCACCATGTGGGGCGCGGAGATCATCTCCTCCCCGGCCGCGGGCGGCTCCAACACCGCCGTACGGGTCGCCAAGGAACTCTCCGCCGAGCACCCGGACTGGGTGATGCTCTACCAGTACGGCAACCCGGACAACGCCGGCGCCCACTACGCCGGCACCGGCCCGGAGATCCTCGCCGACCTGCCCTCCGTGACGCACTTCGTCGCGGGCCTGGGGACGACCGGGACGCTCATGGGCGTCGGCCGCTACCTGCGTGAACACAAGCCGGACGTGAAGATCGTCGCCGCCGAACCGCGCTACGACGACCTGGTCTACGGCCTGCGCAACCTCGACGAGGGCTTCGTACCCGAGCTGTACGACGCCTCCGTGCTCACCACTCGCTTCTCGGTGGGCTCCGCCGACGCGGTCACCCGCACCCGTGAGCTGCTCCAGCAGGAGGGCATCTTCGCGGGCGTCTCCACCGGCGCCGCCCTGCACGCCGCGATCGGCGTCGGGAAGAAGGCGGTGAAGGCCGGCGAGAGCGCCGACATCGTGTTCGTCGTCGCCGACGGCGGCTGGAAGTACCTCTCCACCGGCGTCTACACCGCGGCCACCACCGAAGAGGCCATCGAGACCCTCCAGGGACAGCTCTGGGCCTGAGGCGGCCCTACTCGGCGAGGTGACGGACCCGGTCCCACAGGGCCGGGTCCACCACCCGCACCCGGCGCCGGAAGTCACCCACCGGCACCTCGCGCAGCTCGCCGGTCTCCAGGTAGCTCGTCCGCCCCCGCGCGTCGCCGACCGAGCCCGGCGGCAGCGTGATCACCCCGGCCGGCCCGTCCCGGTGACGCGTGGTGATCTTCGCGACCAGCACCCGCCGCCCGCGCACCGAGAGCACCAGACACGGCCGGTCCTTCGCGCCGCCGGAGTCCTCGTACGGCACGTTCGCCCACCAGATCTCCGCGGGCCGCGGCCGGACCGTCCGCCCTCCCGGCTCCCGGGGACGCCCCGGCGGCCGCCGTACGCCGCCTTGCCGGGGAGGCCGCCGGCCGCGGCCCCAGCCGTCGACGACCGTGGCGACGAGCGCGAGCAGCACCACCGCCGCGAAGACGAGCCACCAGGACGTGTGCATAACGACGACGGTACCGGCGCGCGCCACAACCGCGCGCCCCTTCCAGGGCCCCGCACTCCCCGCTTCCAGCCGAACCGGTGATCCCGCAGGTGAGTTCGCCCACAACGGCCCCTGGCGGAGGAGCGACCGCAGGTTTTGCGCCTTACGCTCGACGGACCGCACGACCCCCGTCTCTCCACACGCGCCAGCGGAGGTTTCTGCTTCATGAAGCTCACCGTCGTCGGCTGCTCGGGGTCGTTCCCGTCCGCGGAATCGGCCTGCTCGAGCTACCTCGTCGAGGCCGACGGCTTCCGGCTGCTCCTCGACATGGGCAATGGTGCCCTCGGCGAGTTGCAGCGCCACTGCGGTCTCTACGACCTCGACGCGATCTTCCTCAGCCATCTGCACGCCGACCACTGCATCGACATGTGCGCCTACTTCGTGGCGCGCTACTACCGGCACGACGGCGGCCGCTGCGCCCCGCTCCCGGTCTACGGACCCGAGGGCACCGAGCACCGGCTGACCACCGCCTACGCCGACACCCCCTCGGCGTCCTCCATGAGCGAGGTGTTCGACTTCCACACGGTCAAGCCCTCCACCTTCGAGGTCGGCCCGTTCACCGTGCACACCGAGCGCGTCGCCCACCCCGTGGAGGCCTACGCGGTCCGCGTCGAGCACGGCGGCCGTTCACTGACGTACTCCGGCGACACGGGTGTCACCCCCGTGCTGGACGAACTCGCCCGCGACACCGACCTGTTCCTGTGCGAGGCCGCCTTCACGCACGGCAAGGAGAACATCCCCGACCTGCACCTCAACGGACGCGAGGCCGGCGAGAGCGCCGCCCGGGCCGGTGCCCGGCGCCTGGTGCTCACCCACATCCCCCCGTGGACCGACCCCGCGGTCAACCTGGCCGACGCGCGCGAGGCGTACGCCGGGGCGGTGGAGGTCGCCACCACGGGCGCGGTCTACGAGATCTGAGCCCGCGACAGCCGCGACACGGCAGGAAGGCCCCGGAACCTCCGCGGTTCCGGGGCCTTCGTCACGCCGTACGGCCGGGGCTCACGCCTTGGTGAGGTCCTCGATCTCCTCCTCGGGCTCGCGGCCCGGGGTCTTCAGGTTGAACTTGACGATCGCGAAGCGGAACGTCACGTAGTAGATCGCCGCGAACACCAGACCGATCGGGATGATCAGCCATGGCTTGGTGGCGAGGTGCCAGTTCAGGGCGTAGTCGATGGCACCGGCCGAGAAGTTGAAGCCGGCGTGCACACCCAGACCCCACGTCACCGCCATCGACACGGCGGTCAGCACCGCGTGCAGCACGTACAGGACCGGCGCGATGAACATGAACGAGAACTCGATCGGCTCGGTCACACCGGTGACGAACGAGGTCGCGGCCAGCGAGAGCATCATGCCGAGGACGGCCTTGCGGCGTTCCGGGCGGGCGGTGTGCGCCATGGCCAGGGCGGCGGCGGGCAGACCGAACATCATGATCGGGAAGAAGCCCGACTGGAAGATGCCGGCGGAGGGGTCACCGGCCAGGAAGCGGGTGATGTCACCGTGCACCACGTCACCGGCGGAGTTGGTGAAGTCGCCGAGCTGGAACCAGGCCACGGTGTTCACGAACTGGTGCATGCCGACCGGGATCAGCGCACGGTTCACGCCACCGAACAGAGCCGCGCCGCCGGAGCCGAGGCCGGTCATCCACTCGCCGAAGTTCGAGATGCCGTCGCCGATGGGCTCCCAGACCAGACCGAAGAAGACACCCACGACTATGCCGACGAAGGCCATGATGATCGGCACCAGCCGGCGCCCGTTGAAGAAGCCGAGCCAGTCCACCAGCTTCTTGCGGTGGTACCGCTGCCACAGCACGGCGGCGAGCAGACCCATGATGATGCCGCCGAGCACACCCGGGTCGTTGTAGGTCGCGGCGACGTCCGGGCCGTCCTTGACCACCGCCTCGGTGACCGGGAAGGCCTCGAGCACCTTGCTGTAGACGAGGAAGCCGACCACCGCGGCCAGCGCGGTCGAGCCATCGGCCTTCTTCGCGAAGCCGATGGCCACACCTATGCAGAACAGGATCGGCAGCGAACCGGTGAGGGCACCGCCCGCGTTGTTGAAGACGGCGGCGACCTTGTCCCAGCCGAGGCCGTCCGCGCCGAAGATGTCCGGCTGGCCGAGGCGGACCATGATGCCCGCCGCCGGCAGCACGGCGATCGGGAGCTGGAGGCTGCGTCCTACCTTCTGCAGCCCCTGGAAAAGACCGGATCCCCGCTTCTTTGCGGGGGCCGCCGTGTCGGTGGCGGTGCTCATGCTTCCTCCATCGGGTGGTGGTCTACACCACTCAGTGGTGTAGACCTGTTGTAGCACGATGAAGGCGGCATAAGGAACCCACGATTCCGCGACCGGACCGCTACGCGCAGTACCCGGTCAAGTCCCCTGCTCGCAAGCGTGCGAGGGCGCGTCGAAGGCCCCCGGACCGAGGGTCCGGGGGCCTTCGCGAGACCACCCTCAAAGGGTACGTGAGGACAGAACTGGTCTACACCTTGGTGACGTCCTCCACCTCGTCCTCGGGCTCCCGCCCCGGCGTCTTCAGGTCGAACTTCGTGATCGCGAACCGGAAGACCACGTAGTACACCACCGCGAAACCCAGCCCGATCGGGATGATCAGCCACGGCTTGGTCGCCAGGTTCCAGTTGATGACGTAGTCGATCAGCCCCGCCGAGAAGCTGAACCCGTCCTTCACCCCCAGCGCCCACGTCACCGCCATCGACACACCCGTCAGCACCGCGTGCGCCGCGTACAGCAGCGGGGCGATGAACAGGAACGAGTACTCCAGCGGCTCCGTGATCCCGGTCACGAACGACGTCAGCCCCACCGACAGCATCAGGCCGCCGACCTCCTTGCGCCGGTGCGGCTTCGCGCAGTGCGTGATCGCCAGCGCCGCCGCCGGCAGCGCGAACATCATGATCGGGAAGAAGCCCGTCGTGAACTGACCCGCGTTCGGATCGCCGGCCAGGAACATGTTGATGTCACCGTGCACCACCGTGCCGTCCGGCTTCGTGTACGAACCGAACTGGAACCACATCGGCACGTTCAGGAACTGGTGCAGACCGATCACCAGCAACGCCCGGTTCGCCAGACCGAACACGCCCGAGCCCCACGCGCCGATCCCGTTCAGCCAGTCACTGAAACTCTCCAGCGCGTCACCGATCGGCGGCCACACCCACAGACACAGCGCCGCGAACACGATCGCCACGAACGCCATGATGATCGGCACCAGCCGGCGCCCGTTGAAGAAGCCCAGCCAGTCCACCAGCTTCGTCCGGTGGAAGCGCTGCCAGAAGTACGCCGTCAGCAGCCCCATCACGATGCCGCCGAACACCCCCGGATTCTGGAAGACGAACGAGGTCACCTCGCCCGAACCGTCGGTCACCTGGCAGCCGATCTGCGGGACCGTCTTCGACCCCTCGGGGCAGTCCTCCGGGAACTGCCGCAGCACGTTGAAGTAGACGAGGAACCCCGCCACCGCCGCCAGCGCCGTCGAACCGTCCGCCTTCTTCGCCATCCCGATGGCCACGCCCACGCAGAACAGCAGCGGCAGCCCCAGCGACCCGTCGAGCAGCGCACCGCCCGCGCCCGTCATCACCTTCGAGACGTTCGTCCAGCCCAGACCGTCGTCCCCGAACACGTCCGGCTGCCCCAGCCGGTTGAGGATGCCGGCGGCGGGCAGGACCGCGATGGGCAACTGAAGGGAGCGACCCATCTTCTGCAACCCTTGGAACGCCCTGTTCCAGTGGGCGCGAGCGGGACTGACCGCGCTGTCGGCACTCATCCGGTCTCCCTCCGGTCGCCGGTACACTGGTGTAGACCAGTTGACAGACGGCACCGCCGTCGTGACGCCATCATTCGGTACGCACCGGACGACCGCTCGCGAAGATGGGCCAACTGTGGGTTACTGCGACAAAGCGGCTCGGATCAGGGAGAAGGAACATGGCCAGCAAGGCTGAGAAGATCGTCGCCGGCCTCGGCGGCATCGACAACATCGACGAGATCGAAGGCTGCATCACCCGACTCCGCACCGAGGTCAACGACCCCGCGCTGGTCAACGAAGCCGCCCTCAAGGCCGCCGGCGCCCACGGCGTCGTCAAGATGGGCACCGCCATCCAGGTCGTCATCGGCACCGACGCCGACCCGATCGCGGCGGAGATCGAAGACATGATGTGAGCCACCGGCTCACCGCAGCACCGCTCAACGCTGCACCGGCAAGGGGCCTCCTCCACCGCGGGGAAGGCCCCTTCCCCATGGGCCGCTAGGCTCACCCGCATGTCACGAATCGACGGCCGCACCCCCCAGCAGCTCCGCCCCGTCACCATCGAACGCGGCTGGAGCAAGCACGCCGAAGGCTCCGTCCTCGTCTCCTTCGGCGACACCAAGGTCCTCTGCAACGCCTCGGTCACCGAAGGCGTCCCGCGCTGGCGCAAGGGCAGCGGCGAAGGCTGGGTCACCGCCGAATACGCCATGCTCCCGCGCGCCACCAACACCCGCGGCGACCGGGAGTCCGTCAAGGGCCGCATCGGCGGCCGCACCCACGAGATCAGCCGCCTCATCGGCCGGTCCCTGCGCGCCGTCATCGACTACAAGGCACTCGGCGAGAACACCGTCGTCCTGGACTGCGACGTCCTCCAGGCCGACGGCGGCACCCGCACCGCCGCCATCACCGGCGCCTACGTCGCCCTCGCCGACGCCATCGGCTGGGCCCAGGGCAGGAAACTGATCAAGGCCAACCGCAAGCCGCTCACCGGCACCGTCTCCGCCGTCTCCGTCGGCATCGTCGACGGCACCCCGCTCCTCGACCTCCGCTACGAGGAAGACGTCCGCGCCGACACCGACATGAACGTCGTCTGCACCGGCGACGGCCGCTTCGTCGAGGTCCAGGGCACCGCCGAGGCCGAGCCCTTCGCCCGCGACGAACTCAACGCCCTGCTCGACCTCGCCGCCGCGGGCTGCACGGAACTGGCCGAACTCCAGCGCACGGCACTCGAAGCGGTCCTCGAACGCTGAAGACCCGCGTGAGGTAAAGAGAACACCAAAGACGCCTCAAGGAAAGGCGGCCGCCCACGCAACTCGGCCGCCCACCGGCGCGTCCCTAGCAGTACAGCACCACGGGCGTACGGCAGACCTTGCCGTACGCCCGACGCCGCACCGCACACGGGCCGCCCGGCCCTGTTCCAGGGGAGGACCGAGACCCATGGCCGCGAGCCGCCACCGCAGCCTTCGCCGCACCGCCACCGCCGTCGCCACCGCGGCGGCCATCGCCCTGACGGCCGGCCTCACTACCGGATGCGACGCCGTCGACAAGGCACTCGACTGCGTGCGCACGGCCGACGCGATAGCCGACAGCGTCACCGAACTCCAGCAGGCGGTGGAGAACACGGACGACCCCACGCAGTGGGAGGAATCCCTGAACTCCATCGACAAGAACCTCGACAAGATCGGCGACCAGACCGACAACACGGACGTCAACAAGGCCGTCGACGACCTCGGCAAGGCCGTGGACAACGTCCGCACCTCGGTGAAGAACGGCGACGAGACCCCCGACCTCAGCCCCGTCACCGACGCGGCGGGCGAACTGACGAAGGTCTGCACGCCGTAGGGAGGCGCGCCCGGGCCGGGCGGGGGGTCCGGAATACTGGACCCCATGACCCGCCTGATCCTCGCCACCCGCAACGCCGGAAAGATCACCGAACTGAGGGCCATCCTCGCCGACGCGGGCCTGCCCCACGACCTCGTCGGCGCGGACGCCTACCCGCACATCCCCGACGTCAAGGAAACCGGCGTCACCTTCGCCGAGAACGCCCTGCTCAAGGCCCACGCCCTCGCCCGGGCCACCGGCCTGCCCGCCGTCGCCGACGACTCCGGCCTCTGCGTCGACGTCCTGAACGGCGCCCCGGGCATCTTCTCCGCCCGCTGGGCCGGCCGCCACGGCGACGACAAGGCCAACCTCGACCTGCTCCTCGCCCAGATCGGCGACATCGCCGACGAGCACCGAGGCGCGTACTTCGCCTGCGCGGCGGCCCTGGCACTGCCCGACGGCACGGAGCGGGTGGTCGAGGGCCAACTCCACGGCACCCTCCGCCACGAGCCCGCCGGCACGGGCGGCTTCGGCTACGACCCGATCCTCCAGCCGGAGGGCGAGACCCGCACCTGCGCGGAACTGACGGCGGCCGAGAAGAACGCGATCAGCCACCGCGGCAAGGCGTTCCGGGCGCTGGTACCGGTGGTGCGGGAGCTGCTCGGATGAATGACCTCGGAGGGGCCACTCGTTGAGCGGCCCCTCCGGACACGTGTGCGGCCGGTGGGACTCGAACCCACACGGGTGTGAACCCACTGGGACCTAAACCCAGCATGACTGCCAAATTCCATCACGGCCGCTCAAAAACGGTCATCATGCTCGACCAGCGGCATTCAGTGTACGGGGAGAACGGGTCACCCTGCGAGGGCCGCTCTGCCTTTCCGTCGGCACCAGGTCTCCGTCAGGGCGTGGCAGTTGGGGCAGAGGTACCGCAGGTTCTCCCGACGGTTGTCCCGCCAGTTCCCATTGACGTGGTCGATCTGAAGGGTGATGGGCCGGCCGAGCCATTCGCCGGCGTTGCCGCAGGTCTCGCAGGAGTACGGCATGCCGATCTCGCCCAGAGCTCTGTGCAGTTGGGCCCTGTTGGTTCGACCGGCGTGAGATGGGAGAACGATCAGCACTCGGTCAGCGACAGGATCTGGGGCCGGCGGCTCTGCCCGCCCCCAGGACCTGCGCTCGAAATGACTGGTGTCGATGCGGAGACGCCCGACCGCGCGTCTGACTCGGCGATGATTGACGTCACTGGCCTCCAGACCGAGGCTGCGCATGACGTCGGCGTAGCTCGTGCAGCGAGGAACAAGATCCCGGAGCTGATCTTCGGGAATGTGCAGTCGCCGGTGAGAGAAGTGACTCGTGTCGATGCCCTGGGCGCTCATCATGCGACGCAGTGCGGCGCGCGAGCGACTGTCGTCCGGTACGCCCAGCTCACGTGCGACGGCCCGCACGCTGGTCACCGCTGCCGCTGCGGTACGGAGTTCTTCGGTAGTGAAGGGCAGGTCCACATCTTCCTGATTGAGGCCGGGGAAGTGGTCTACGTCGATTCCTGCCGCGCTGATACGGCGCCGGATGTGGGACAGGGTGCCGGTGGCCGGGGTCGCACCGAGCTTCAGCGCCACCTCCCGTAGAGAGGAGGACGAGGCGGCGGCCTCAGCGATGGCCGCGTCGGGATATGTGCACCAAGGGCTGCGTTTGACGAAGTGGCTCGTGTCCAGACCGTAACCGTTGACCCTTTCCTGGAGCACCCTTCGTTGACCGCCGCTCACCTTGAGGTCGAGTCGCCGCACCAGATCTGTCCAGTTTCGAGCTGCGGCAACGGCCTCCGCCAGCCGCTCCCGGCTGTACGCGCTCGCCCCCATCACACCCCTCCGCTCCCGGCCACGCGTTCGTGGCCTCGTACGGAGTAACGAACCGGTTATCGGACAGTCACGCACGGCATGCGGAAGGGCCCGTACCGGAAAGCTTCGGTACGGGCCCCGCCGAAAGGGGACTCAGATGCCCAGGTCCTTGATGATCTTGGCCACGTGGCCCGTCGCGCGGACGTTGTACAGGGCGCGTTCGACCTTGCCCTCCTCGTCGACGACGATCGTGGAGCGGATGACGCCCATGTAGGTGCGGCCGTAGTTCTTCTTCTCGCCGAAGGCACCGTAGGCGTCGAGGACCTTCTTGTCCGGGTCGGCGAGGAGGGTGACCTTCAGGGACTCCGCCTCGCGGAACTTGGCCAGCTTCTCCGGCTTGTCGGGGGAGATGCCGAGCACGTCGTACCCGGCGCCGGCCAGCAGCTCCAGGTTGTCGGTGAAGTCGCAGGCCTGCTTCGTGCAGCCGGGGGTAAGCGCGGCGGGGTAGAAGTAGACGATGACCTTGCGGCCCTTGTGGTCGGACAGGGACACCTCGTTGCCGTCGGCGTCCGGGAGGGTGAAGGCGGGGGCCGTGTCCCCGGGCTGGAGTCGCTCGCTCATCGATCCAGCGTAACGGGGGGTCCTGACAGTGCGGAGAGGCGCGGAGCTGACAGACTGTCCGGGACAGTGTCGGAAGACTTCGGAGGCGTACGGTGGCGGACACGTCGGACATCAGAACCCCGGCGCAGATCGAGGCGGACATCAAGCGCCGCCGCGAGGTGCTGGCCGAGACGCTCGACGAGCTCGGGATGCGGGTGCACCCGAAGACGATCGTCGACGATGCGAAGGCCAAGGTCGCCTCCAGTGTCGATCACACGCTGGGCCGGGCCTACGTCCAGGTCAATCGCGTGGTGAGCGATGTGAAGGCGCAGTTCGTGGACGAGGAGGGCGCCCCGCGGATGGAGCGGGTCGTGCCCGTCGCGCTGGTGGTGGTCGGGGTCGTGGGGCTGCTCGCCCTGGGCGGCACCCGGCGGCGCCGGCGCTGAGCGGAGGCAGGTAGGTTCAGGGCGTGAGCGCCAAGAGAAACGAGCACGGTCCCCAGGACGACAAGCTGCCCATCCGGATGCTGCACGACCGCGTGCTCGTGCGGCAGGACACCGGAGAGGGCGAGCGGCGTTCCGGGGGCGGCATCCTGATCCCCGCGACGGCGGCCGTCGGCAAGCGGCTGGCCTGGGCCGAGGTGGTCGCGGTCGGGCAGAACGTACGGACCGTGGAGCCGGGCGACCGGGTGCTGTACGACCCGGAGGACCGTGCCGAGGTCGAGGTGCGGGGCGTGGGCTACGTGCTCATGCGTGAGCGTGATCTGCACGCCGTGGCCGCGGACCGGTTCGAGGGGTCGGAGGACTCCACCGGGCTGTATCTGTAGGGCAGTAAGCAGTAAGGCAGTAGAGCGGCAGGGGCTGGTGACCAGTGTCACCGGCCCCTTTCTGCTGTCTTTGCTACCTTGGAAGCACCCCGACGAGACGCGCCGTACCGGGCTGAAGGAAAAGACGACGCACCACCGTTCAGTTCGCTTCACGGAGGTGCCTGTCATGGCGTGGGTCTTGTTGTTCGTCGCCGGTCTGCTCGAGGTCGGCTGGTCGATCGGGATGAAGTACACCGACGGTTTCACCCGGCTGTGGCCGAGTGTGTTCACCGGTGCCGGGATCGTCGCGAGCATGATGCTGCTGTCGTACGCGGCCCGGACGCTGCCCATCGGTACCGCCTACGGCGTGTGGGTGGGCATCGGCGCGGCCGGGGCGGCGGTGCTCGGCATGGTGGTGCTGGGGGAGCCGGCGACCGCCGCCCGGATCTTCTTCATCTGTCTGCTGCTGGTCGCCGTGGTGGGTCTGAAGGCGACCTCCGGTCACTGACGCCGGGGTGTGACGGGGATGCCGGCGACCGCGCCGGCGTTGGTGCCCGCGCCGTCGCCGTCCCCGCCGCCCGCGCCGTCGGTGTCCCCGCCGCCGGGCCCTGTGCCGCCGTTCGAGGAGTCGTCGCCGCCCCCTCCGTCGCCGCCGCCCGTGGGGCCCGGCTCGGTGCTGGGGCCCCCCGTGGTGGGGGTGCCGCCGCCGGTCGACGGGGGGTCGCTCTCGGTGCCGCCGGAGTCGCCGGGCGGGGTGCTGCTGCCGGAGTCGCCCGGGGTCTCGGTGCCGGAGCCGTCCTGGTCGCCGGTGGAGTTCTCGTCGCTCTCGTCGCCGGGGCTCTCCTCGCCGTCGCCCGGTTCGTCCGAGGCGTCGCCGGACGGGGGCGCGGTGACGTCGGCGCCGTCCTGGAGCTGGAGGTCGAAGTCGGCGACCGGTTCGCCCTTGAGGGCGTTGCGGGTGTACTGGCCCCAGATCTCGGCGGGGGCGCCGCCGCCGTTGATCCGCTCCAGGCCCATGGCACCGTACAAGGGCTTGTGGGCGGCGGTCTTGGGGTCCTGGCCCATGACGGCGACGACGGTGGCGAGGTCGGGGGTGTAGCCGGCGAACCAGGCGGCCGTGTCCTCCTCGGCGGTGCCGGTCTTGCCCGCGGCGGGGCGGCCGGCGGCCTGGGCGGCGACGGCGGTGCCGTTCTGGACGACGCTGCGCAGCACTGACGTGGTGGTGTCGGCGGACTCGCGGCTGACGGCCTGGTGCTCGCGCCGCTCGGGCAGCTCGACCTCCTGCTTGCCGTCCTTCGTGACCTTCTCGACCAGCGTGTACGTGCCGTGCCTGCCGTGGTTGGCGAGGGTGGCGTAGGCCTCGGCCATGTCGAGGGGACTGGCGGTGGCGACGCCGAGGGCGATCGAGGGGGAGGGGGTCAGTTCGGGGGTGTCCGGGGAGAGTCCTAGGTCGATCGCGGTCTGCTTGACCTTGTCGGAGCCGACGTCGACGGCCATCTGGGCGTACACGGCGTTGATGGACTTGTCGGTGGCCTCGCGGACGGTGACGTGGCCGTAGTCGCGGTGGTCCTCGTTCTCGGGGGCGTAGCGGCCGCCGCTCCAGCCCTGGACGGGGCGTTCGCTGGTGCCGTCGTAGCGGGTGTTGGGGTTGATCGTCTGGCCGCTCTGCGTCTCGGAGTGGTTCTCGACGGCGGAGGTGAACACGAAGGGCTTGAAGGTGGAGCCGACCTGGAAGTCGCGGCGGACGGCGTTGGGTGTGTACTGCTTGACGTAGTCGATGCCGTTGTACATCGCGACGACCTTGCCGGTCTTCGGGTCGACGGAGGCGCCGCCGGCCCGGACGTAGGTGTCGACCTTGCGTTCCTTCTTGTCCAGCTGGGACATCAGCTTGTCGTCGACGGCCTTGACGAAGGCGTCCTGCTTGTCCTTCTGGAGGGTGGTGGTGATGCGGTAGCCGCCGCGGCCGAGTTCCTCCTCGTCGACGATGTCGTTCTCGATCAGGTACTTCTTGACGATGTTGACGACGTAGCCGCGCTGTCCGGACATGCCGGTGGAGATGGTGGACTGCTTGGGCTTGGGGAACTTCGCGGCGGCGCGGTCGGCGGGGGTGAGCCAGCCCTTGTCGACCATGCCGTTCATGACGTAGTCCCAGCGGGCCTCGGCGGCGGGCCTGTTCTCCGGGTGGGCGACGACGTCGTACTGGCTGGGGGCGTTGAGCAGGGAGGCGAGGTAGGCGCCCTGGGCGGCGGTGAGGTCCTTGGCGTCGACGCCGAAGTAGGCCTGGGCGGCGGCCTGGATGCCGTAGGCGCCGCGGCCGAAGAAGCTGGTGTTGAGGTAGCCCTCGAGGATCTCGCTCTTGCTCTTCTCCCGGTCGAGCTTGATCGAGATGAAGAACTCCTTCACCTTGCGGGTGACGGTCTGCTCCTGGCCCAGGTAGTAGTTCTTGACGTACTGCTGGGTGATCGTGGAGCCGGACTGCTTGCCCTTGCCGGTGGCGGTGTTCCAGCCGGCCCGGACCATCGCCCCGGGATCGATGGCGGACTCGGTGTAGAAGTCGCGGTCCTCGGCGGCGAGGACGGCGTGCTGGGCGTCCTTGGAGATGCGGGCGAGGCCGACGCTCTCGCGGTTGACCTCGCCGTCGCGGGCGAGGACGCTGCCGTCGGCGTAGAGGTAGACGTTGGACTGCTTGGTGGCGAGCGCGTTGGCGGCGGGGATCTGGACGAGGTGGTAGCCGAGGAAGAAGCCGCCGACGATCAGCAGGAGTCCGACGACGACGGTGCTCAGTGCGATGCGCCAGGTCGGGATCAGGCGGCGCCATCCGGTGCGCTTGGGCCGCCTGGGCTTCTTCGCCTTCGCGGACGCGCCCGGCGTTCCCGCTGCTCCCGGTGTGCCCGGCTCCCCCGTCTGCCCCTTGCCGGCCGCCTGGGGATCTCTCGGGGCCCAGCCCGGCTGCTGCGGCTGCGGCTCGTCGCTCATCTCGTGCACGGACTCCTGTTTCGCTTCTGCTTCGCTTCGTACGGTTTTCGCATCGTACGGTTTTCGGGTCGTACAGTCTGGTCGGTCTGGTCTCGTACGGCCTTGTGCGTCTGTGCGCCCTCTGGCGCGTTCCCACGTCTTTGACGCCTCTGAAGAAGACTCTCGCACCGGGCGTTCCGTTCCCACTCGACGGCACACCCGTGAAATTCCGTGGCCGGGGGCCCCGCCGTCGCACTAGGCTCCTGCGCTTTGGTGCCGATCGGAGGGGGAGGGCAGTGGGCGCGGGCTCGGGGCGGTTGTACGCGGCCGTCGCGGCGGGCGGATTCCGACGGTACGCGACGTACCGGGCGGCCACCGCGGCCGGAGTGTTCACCAACACCGTCTTCGGGCTGATCCTGGTGTACACCTATCTGGCTCTGTGGGACGAGAAACCGCAGCTCGGCGGGTACGACCAGGCGCAGGCCGTGACCTTCGTGTGGCTGGGGCAGGCGCTGCTGGCGGCGCTGGCGATCGGGGGCGGCGGGTTCGAGGACGAGTTGATGGAGCGCATCCGTACGGGTGATGTCGCCGTCGATCTGTACCGTCCGGTGGACCTCCAGCTGTGGTGGCTGGCGGCGGACGTGGGGCGGGCGCTGTTCCAGTTGCTGGGCCGCGGTGTGGTGCCGTTCGTGTTCGGGTCGCTGTTCTTCCCGGTGGCGCTGCCGCGGGAGGTGTCCGTGTGGGCGGCGTTCCTGGTGACGCTGCTGCTGGCGATGCTGGTGGGTTTCGCGCTGCGCTATCTGGTGGCGCTCTCGGCGTTCTGGCTGCTCGACGGCACCGGGGTGACCCAGATGGCGTGGCTGGCGGGGCTGTTCTGCTCGGGGATGCTGCTGCCGCTGAACGTGTTCCCGGGGGTGCTCGGCGAGGTGGTGCGGGCGCTGCCCTGGTCGTCGCTGCTCCAGGCGCCGGCGGACGTGCTGCTGGGGGAGGCGGATCCGCTGCGGACGTATCTCTTCCAGGCGTCCTGGGCGGTGGCGCTGCTGGCGCTGGGCCGGCTGGTGCAATCGGCGGCGACGCGACGGGTGGTGGTCCAGGGTGGCTGAGGCGGTCGAGGCGGTCGAGGCGGTCGAGTCGGTCGAGTCGGTCGAGGCGGCCGGGACGGGGGTGCCGCGCGGGCGGGTCGTCGAGGGGGTGCGCGCGTACGGGCTGATCGCGGGGATGTGGATCAGGTCGACGATGGCGTACCGGACGTCCTTCGCGCTGACCACGCTCGGGAACTTCGCGATGACCGCGCTGGACTTCGTGGCGATCCTGCTGATGTTCTCCCGGGTCGACGCGCTGGGCGGCTACACGCTGGCCGAGGTGGCGTTCCTGTACGGGCTGTCCGGGGTCTCCTTCGGTCTCGCCGACCTCTCGATCGGCTCCATGGAGCGGCTGGGGCGCCGGGTGCGCGACGGCACGCTGGACACCTTGCTGGTGCGTCCGGCGCCGGTGCTGGCGCAGGTGGCGGCGGACCGGTTCGCGCTGCGCCGTCTCGGCCGGGTGACGCAGGGGCTGCTGGTGCTGGGGTACGCGCTGGTGGTCGTCGACATCGACTGGACGGCGGGGAAGCTGCTGCTGATGCCGGTGATGCTGCTCAGCGGGGCGGCGATCTTCGGCGCGGTGTTCGTGGCGGCGGCGGCGTTCCAGTTCGTGGCGCAGGACGCCTCGGAGGTGTCCAACGCCTTCACCTACGGCGGTACGACGATGTTGCAGTACCCGCCGACCGTGTTCGCGCTCGACCTGGTGCGCGGGGCGACCTTCGTGGTGCCGCTTGCGTTCGTGAACTGGCTGCCGGCGAGCTATGTGCTGGGGCGGCCCTATCCGCTGGACCTGCCCGGGTGGGTGGCGTTCACGCCGCCGCTGGTGGCCGTGGCCTGCTGTGCAGCGGCGGGGCTGGCCTGGCGGGCGGGACTGCGTGCGTACCGGAGTACGGGGAGCTGACGGAGATGGCGGAGAGGACGGAGACGGCGGGCATGGCGGACACGGCGGGGTCCGGGACGGAGACGGCGGGCATGGCGGACACGGCGGGGTCCGGGACGGAGACGGCGGGCATGGCGGACACGGCGGAGTCCGGGACGGAGACGGAGCGGGCGGCGGAGGCGGAGCGGGCGGCGGAGTCCTCGGCGGCGGTGGGCGCGGCGGCGCCGCACGCGGCGGCCTTCATCGAGCTGGACGGCGTCGAGAAGGTCTTCGACGTGCGCAAGAAGACCGGCTTCCTGAAGCGGGAGCGGCGGCAGGTGCGGGCCGTGGACGGGCTGTCGTTCACGGTGTCGCGCGGCGAGATGGTCGGCTACATCGGCCCGAACGGCGCCGGGAAGTCGACGACGATCAAGATGCTCACCGGCATCCTGACGCCCAGCGGCGGGCGGCTGCGGGTGGCCGGCATCGACCCGTCCCGGGAGCGGACCCGGCTGGCGCACCGCATGGGGGTGGTCTTCGGGCAGCGGACGACGCTGTGGTGGGACCTGCCGCTGATCGACTCCTACCGGCTGACGCACCGCATGTACCGCATCCCGGACGCCCGTTACCGGGAGAACTTGGACCGCTGCGTCGAACTCCTCCAGCTCGGTGAGCTGCTGGACGTGCCGGTGCGCCAACTGTCGCTGGGCCAGCGGATGCGCGGCGACATCGCGGCGGCGCTGCTGCACGATCCGGAGGTGCTGTACCTGGACGAGCCGACGATCGGCCTGGACGTGGTCTCCAAGGCCAAGGTGCGGGGGTTCCTGCGGGACTTGAACGCCGAGCGCGGCACGACCGTGCTGCTGACCACGCACGACCTCCAGGACATCGAGCAGCTCTGCTCGCGCGTGATGGTCATCGACCACGGGCGGCTGATGTACGACGGCCCCCTGGACGGCCTGCACGAGGCGGGGGAGAGTGAACGCACCCTGGTGGTGGACCTGGAGCGGGAGCTGCCGCCGATCGAGGCGCCGGAGCCCGCGCGGGTGGTGCGGGTGGAGGGGCCCCGGCAGTGGCTGGCGTTCCCGGCGTCGGCGTCGGCGGCCGGGCTGGTGGCGGCGGTCGCGGCCCGGTATCCGCTGGTGGACCTGTCGGTGCGGGAGCCGGACATCGAGTCGGTCATCGCGAAGATGTACGCGGAACGCGCGGGCGCGTAGTGCCGGGCGCGGTGACCTCGTAGGCTGCTGTACATGACCGACGACGCCCCGGAACTCCGCGCCTCCGACGCCGACCGTGAACGAGTCGCCGAGGTCCTGCGCGACGCCCTCGCCGAGGGGCGCCTGGACATGACCGAGTTCGAGGAGCGGCTGGACGCCACGTACAAGGCGCGTACGTACGGGGAACTGGCGCCGATCACCCGCGACCTGCCGGTCGGCGCGGTGGCCGAGGCGCCGCGGGTCTCGATGACGAAGGAGCCCGAGCGGGCCGGCGGCTGGTCGGGCCGGATCACCGGCGGCGAGGCTTCGTCGACCTGGGCGGTCGCCGTGATGTCCGGTTTCCAGCGCAAGGGGCGCTGGACGGCGCCGAGGCGGTTCAACTGCTTCGCGTTCTGGGGCGGCGGGGAGATCGACCTGCGCGAGGCGGACTTCGCGGCCGGCGAGATCGTGATCAACTGCGTGGCGATCATGGGCGGGATGAACGTGGTCGTGCCGCCGGGCGTCGAGGTGGTCGTGCGCGGCCTCGGCATCATGGGCGGCTTCGACCACAGCGAGGAGGGCGTCCCGGGCGACCCGGGCGCCCCGCGCGTGATCGTGACGGGCTTCGCCTTCTGGGGCGGCGTCGGCGTCGAGCGCAAGGTGACGCGGGCGCAGCGGCAGCGGCTGAAGGAGGAGCGCCGGCAGGAGAAGCTGGAGCGCAAGGCCGCGCTGCGGGAGCTGCACGACTCCGTCCGGGAGAGCGTGGAGGGGCCCCACCGCAGGATGCTGGAGGGCCACCGGGACATGCTGCGCGAGCAGCGTGACGAACGCCGCGAGCAGCGCGAGCTGCGCCGCGAGGACCGCGACCGCCGCCGGCGGGGCGAGAACTGAGCGGGACGGGGGCCGCGCCCCCTGGCACCCCGGGTGGGTCCCGCTACGCCGCGACCGGCGTCGCACCCTTGAGCGCGTCGAGGTCGAGGATCCGGCCCATGCGCGCGTACCCCTTGTCGCTGGGGTGCAGGTGGTCGCCGCTGTCGTAGTCGGAGCGCAGGCTGCGCGGGTCGTAGGGGTCGCGCAGCGCCTTGTCGAAGTCGACGACCGCGTCGAAGACCCGGCCGGCGCGGATCTCCTCGTTGATCTCCTGCCGCATCGTCTCGCGGGCCTTCGTGTACCCGCGGTGGCCGCCGAACGGCATGATCGTCGCGCCCACCACCCGCAGCCCCCGGGCGTGCGCCTGGTCGACGAGGGTGCGCAGGCCGGTGAGGATGCCGTCGCGGTCGGCCAGCTCCGGGCTGTTCAGGATGTCGTTGACGCCGAGGGCGATGACGACGGCCTTGGCGTTGGTGCGCTCCAGTACGTCGCGTTCGAAGCGGCTCAGCCCGCTCGGGTTGTCGGCCGGGCGGCCGGCCCTGCTGGTCAGGATCCGGTTGCCGCTGATGCCCTCGTTCACGACGCTGTAGCGGGGCGTGTTCCGGCCGGTGGCGGCCGCCTCGTGCAGGCGCGCGGCGAGGATGTCGGTCCAGCGGTGGTTGGCGTCGGCCTCGGCGCCGAGGCCGTCGGTGATCGAGTCGCCGAACGCCACCAGCGTGCCGTCGGCCTCGTGGCTCAGCACGTCCAGCGCGGTCAGGTAGCGCCAGTACGGCGTGGGGGTGGTGTACGCGACGGCGGTGACGTCGGCCGTGCGGTCGCCCTCGGCGAGGTAACTGGTCTGCCGGGCCTGCGGATGGTAGGTCACCGGCCCGGACGGGATCGGGGAGTACGTGCTGACCAGGACGTCCGTGCCGTAGGGGATCGCGATGCGGGCGATGTCGCTCATCACCTGGCCGCCCGCCGGGATGATCACCCGGGTGCTGCCTCCGAAGGTCAGCACGCGCAGGGTGCCGGTGGCCGCGGCGGGCGTGCCGGGCCCCGCGGCCAGGGCGATCGAGGCGTGTGTGACGGTCAGCGGCGACTGGCCGTACAGGTTGGACAGGGTGATCCGCGCGCTGGTGCCGCCGACCGAGGTGTGCACGAGGTTGCGCACGGAGCGGCCCGCCATGCCGGTCGTCTCGGTGCCCGGCTCGGCCGCGGCCGGTGCGGTGGCCCAGGCGCCCACCCAGGCGCCCGTGGAGGCGGGGGCGGCGTCACCCCGCGGGAGACGGCCTCCGGCCTGCAATGCGTGGTCCCTGGTGCCGTCGTCCGCGGACGCTCCGGCGTATATGGCCGCGGAGATCGCCACTATCAGGGTGACGATCGCCGCGAGCAGGGCACGGTGCTTGGTGGGAGGCGCCCCCGCACCCCCGTCACGACCCCGGGTCATGCTGTTCTGTTCTCCTCGGGCGAGGGGAGCCCCGAGGCTCCGGTCCGATGAACCCATGATGCGTCACGGGCGGAGGAAAGGCCGCAGGAGCCCCGGGCGTTCCCCCTCCCGGGACAGACGCCGGGAACTTGTGTTCCGTTCCAGGAGTCGGTCAGGAAGGGACAATGTGTGAGGTACGTATCAGCGAACGGTGGAGCGGATGGAACGCACGAGGGCGGAACTTCCTGAGGGCGCGGGAGGTACAGGTGGTTCCGGGGGTGCCGGGGAGGGCGGTGCGGGGGCGGACCTCGGCGGTGCGGGCGCCGGTGCGGTCCGCGACCGCGCGATGACGTCCTTCAGCCCGGCGGACGAGGAGAAGCGCCGCGGGGTGCGCCGGATGAAGCTCACCGCCACCGGCCTGCTGCTCTTCGTCGCCGTGGTCTACGTCCTGGCCGAGTGGGCCTCCCACCGGGGCGCGGGCGCCTGGGCGGGCTACGTGTCGGCCGCCGCCGAGGCCGGCATGGTCGGCGCGCTCGCCGACTGGTTCGCGGTCACCGCGCTCTTCCGCCACCCCCTGGGCATCCCCATCCCGCACACCGCGATCATCCCGAAGAAGAAGGACCAGCTCGGCGTCTCGCTGGGCGAGTTCGTCGGGGAGAACTTCCTCTCCGAGGCCGTCGTGCGCCAGCGGCTGCGCGCCGTCGGCATCGGCAGCCGCCTCGGTGCCTGGCTCGCCGTGCCCGAACACGCCGACCGGGTGACGGCCGAGCTGTCCGCCGCCCTGCGCGGCGCCCTCACCGTGCTGCGCGACTCCGACGTCCAGGCGGTGGTCGGCGAGGCGATCACGCGCCGTGCCGACGCCCAGGAGATCGCCCCCGGCATCGGCAAGATGCTGGACCGGGTCGTCTCCGACGGCGGTCACAAGCGCGCCGTCGACCTGATCGTCTCCCGCGCCCACGACTGGCTGATCCTGCACGGCGACTCGGTGATGGACGCCGTACAGGGCGGGGCACCCGGATGGACCCCCCGGTTCGTCGACCGGAAGATCGGCGACCGGGTCTACAAGGAGCTGCTGCGCTTCGTCACCGAGATGCGCGACATGCCCGCCCACCCCGCGCGCGGCGCCCTCGACCGCTTCCTCACCGACTTCGCCGCCGACCTCCAGTCCGACACGGAGACCCGCGCGCGCGTGGAGCGGCTGAAGACCGAGGTACTGGGCCGCGGCGAGGTCCAGGACCTGATCGCGTCCGCCTGGACGGCCGTACGATCCATGATCGTCTCGGCGGCGGAGGACGAGCGCAGCGAGCTGCGGCTGCGGGTGCGCGCCTCCCTGCTGTCCCTGGGCTCCCGGATGGCCTCCGACCCCAAGGTGCAGGGCAAGGTCGACCGCTGGGTGGAGAGCGCCGCGGTGTACGTCGTCACCACCTACCGCAAGGAGATCACCTCCCTGATCACCGACACGGTGGCCGGCTGGGACGCCGAGCACACCACGAAGAAGATCGAGGCGAACATCGGCCGCGACCTCCAGTTCATCCGCATCAACGGCACCGTGGTCGGCTCCCTGGCCGGGCTGCTGATCTACACGGTCTCCCGCATCCTGGGGGCGTAGCTCCCGGCGCGGCGGGCGTGTTCCCTCCCGCGTTGGGCACACGTGAGGCGTTCGCTCGACGGAGAGGGAGCCATGACAGCACAAGCGTCGTCGTCGGGTCCGGTGCCCGCCTCCACCGGGACGGTCACCACGGCCGTCCCCGCCCGCCTGGACCGGCTGCCCTGGTCGCGCTGGCACTGGATGATCGTGATCGGTCTGGGCACCGTCTGGATCCTGGACGGCCTGGAAGTCACGATCGTCGGCAACGTCGCCGGACGCATCGCCGAGGACGGCAGCGGCCTGGACATCAGCTCCGCGCAGATCACCGGCCTCGCCGCCGCCCTGTACGTGGCGGGTGCGTGCTCGGGCGCCCTGTTCTTCGGCTGGCTGACCGACCGGCACGGCCGCAAGAAGCTGTTCATGATTACGCTGGTGGTCTACCTGGCGGCCACCGCGCTGACCGCGGTCTCCTTCGAGTCCTGGTGGTTCTTCCTCTTCCGCTTCCTCACCGGTTTCGGTATCGGCGGCGAGTACGCGGCGATCAACTCCGCGATCGACGAGCTGATCCCGTCCCACTACCGGGGCCGGGTCGACCTCATCATCAACGGCAGCTACTGGCTGGGCGCGATCGGCGGCGCCCTGCTGTCGATCGTGATGCTGGACACCGACATCTTCGCCAAGGACCTCGGCTGGCGGCTCAGCTTCGCCCTCGGCGTGATCCTGGGCCTGGTGGTGCTGCTGGTGCGGCGGCACGTCCCGGAGAGCCCACGCTGGCAGTTCATCCACGGCCAGGGCGAGAAGGCGGACGCCCTCGTCTCCTCCGTCGAACGGGAGATCGAGGAGGAGAAAGGCAAGGAACTGCCGCCGCCGGCCGGTGAGATCACCATCCACCAGCGCAAGTCCATCGGCTTCGGCCTGATCGCCAAGACCGTCTTCGGCCGCTACCCGCGCCGCGCGATCCTCGGCCTGTCCCTCTTCATCGGCCAGGCCTTCCTCTACAACGCGATCACCTTCGGCTTCGGCACCATCCTCATCACCTTCTTCGACGTGCCGACCGGCAGCACCGGCTACTACTTCGCCGTCATCGCCGCCGGCAACTTCTGCGGTCCGCTGGTGCTCGGCCCGCTCTTCGACACCGTCGGCCGCCGGATCATGATCTCCGGCACCTATCTGCTCTCCGGCATCCTGCTCTTCGGCACGGCCTGGCTCTTCGACCGGGGCTCGCTCACGGCGACGACCATGACGGCCTGCTGGTGCGTGGTGCTGTTCTTCGCCTCGGCGGGCGCCTCCAGCGCGTACCTGACCGTCTCCGAGATCTTCCCGATGGAGACCCGCGCCATGGCCATCGCCTTCTTCTACGCCCTCGGCACCGCCGCCGGCGGTATCAGCGGCCCGCTGCTCTTCGCCGACCTGACCGAGTCCGGCGTGGTCGGCGACACGGTCATGGCCTTCCAGATCGGCGCCGGCCTGATGTGCGCGGCCGGTCTGGTCGCGGCGTTCCTCGCGGTCAAGGCGGAACGCCGCTCGCTGGAGGACATCGCCGAACCGCTGTCGACGGCGGCTCCGGACTCGCCCGGAACGGCCGGCTCCGCGGCGAGGACCGCGTAGCGTCCCAGACGCCGACCCGACCCGGCACAGACGTCGAGGAGCCTCCGATGACCATCCGCAGGATCGTCCCCAACATCCACGTCGAGACCGAGGGGCAGTGGAACACGAGCCGCGAGTTCTACGGCCTGCTCGGCTTCGAGGAGGTCATGGACATGGGCTGGGTGACGACCCTGGCCTCCCCGTCCAACCCCACGGCCCAGATCAGCCTCTTCACCGAGGAGCGCACGGCGCCCGTCGTCCCCGACCTGAGCGTCGAGGTCGAGGACGTCGACGCGGTCTACGCCCAGGTGACCGCGTCGGGCGCCGAGATCGTACGGGAGCCGCGGGACGAGGAGTGGGGCGTGCGGCGCTTCTTCGTACGGGATCCCAACGGCCGGGTGATCAACGTGCTCACCCACCGCCCCTGACCGGCGCCGCGGGCGTTCAGGCGCGCCGGTCGGCGACCGCCCACGAGGCCAGGGCCACGGCGCCCGCCGCACCGAACACGGCGGGCCAGGCGCCCACCTTCTTGGCCAGCGGGTGCGAGGCGGCGAAGCCGGCGACGTACGCGGCCGTCAGCGCGCCCGCGGCCCTCCCGCCGGCCCGCGCCCGCCACTGCTGCGCGGCGGCGGCCCCGGCGACGGCGAGCACGGCCCCGCCGAGCTGCCGCTTCCTGGTCCAGCGGGCCACGCCGTACCCGCCGACGAGACCGCCCGCGGCCACCACCGCGCTGGGAACCTTCGCCATCTGTGCCTCCTGCTCCGACGCCGGCCGGACCCGCTCCGGCCGTACCGACTTGTCGGGACCGAGGCTAATCCCCGCCCCTTTCGGCCGAACACCGAGCCCTGATCGTGACACTTGCGGGTATCCGCTCCGTTGGGGGAGATGAGCACCCTAAGGAGACCGATGACCACGCAGCGTCCCGGCACGTACGATCCGCCCCGCCCCCGGACGATCACGCTGGACGGCGCCCGCGTCGCCTGCTGGGAGTCGGGACCGCCGGACGCCGAGCCCGTACTGCTCCTGCACGGCTACCCCGCCGACCACCGGAGCTGGCGCCACCAGGTCCCGGCCCTGTCCGCCCGCCACCGGGTCATCACGCCGGACCTCCTCGGCTGGGGCGCCTCCGAGCGCCCCCTGCACCTGCCCTTCGACTACGGCACGGAGGTCGCCCGGCTCGGCCCGCTCCTCGACGCGCTGGAGCTGGACTCGGTGAACCTGGTCGGCCACGACTACGGCGGCTTCCTCGCCCTCGGCTTCACCGAGGACCACCCCGGCCGGGTGCGCAGGCTGGCGCTCCTCAACAGCCGCGCGCACGCCACCTTCACCCGCCGCTGGTACGCCGTGTTCAGCCTGCTGGGCCTCCTCGGACGCAGCCCCGTGCTCCGCCGCCCGGCGCGGCACCTGCCGTACGCCGCCCTGCACCGCCGCTCCTTCGCGCCGCTCGTGCGCGCCGGCCACCTCGACGCCCGCGTCCTGGACGGCTACGTCGGCTGGATGGCCACGCCCGAGGGCCGCCGCTGGCTGCTCCACTACTTCGCCGAGTACCGCACCCCGGTCCGCCCCGAACTGCGCCGGCGGCTGCGCGGCATCACCTGCCCGACGGCGGTCGTCTGGGGCCGCGCGGACCCGTACCTGAGCCCGGCGATCGCCACCGAGCTGGCCGGGTCCGTGCCCCGCGCCGAGCTGACCATGCTGGAGGACGCCGGTCACTGGGTGATGGACGAGCGCCCGGCCGTCGTGACCGACGCGCTGAGCCGACTGCTGGAACGTACGATCCCCAACGGGTGAGACGCAGGTCACAGGCGGGTCGCGCCGCCACCTGTCACATCGCGCCGCCGGCATCCGTCGTAGCTGTGTACGGCCCGGAAGCCGGACACCAGACATGCGACGACGGAGGAATCCACCATGGAAGCGCGCCTCAACCTGTTCGCCAACCCGCTCGCCGGCAAGCTGCTGCGGCACATCAACTCCGCGGGCAAGGCCGTGAGCGACTCGACGCTGCCGGCCGCGACCCAGGAACTGGTCAAGATCCGCGCCAGCCAGATCAACGGCTGCGGTTTCTGCCTCGACATGCACACCAAGGACGCGGCGAAGGCGGGGGAGACCTCGCTGCGCCTCAACCTGATCGCCGCCTGGCGGGAGGCCAAGGTGTTCACCGACGCGGAGCGCGCCGCCCTGGAGCTGACCGAGCAGGGCACCCGCATCGCGGACGCCTCCGGCGGCGTCACCGACGAGGCCTGGGCGGAAGCGGCGAAGCACTACGACGAGGAGCAGCTCACCGCCCTCGTCGGACTGATCGCCGTCATCAACACCTACAACCGGCTGAACGTCATCACCCAGCAGCCGGCCGGCGACTACGAGCCGGGGATGTTCGGCTGAACCCCCCGGCTCCGGCCGTCGACCCCCGGCTTCCCGACCCCTGGTCCCGCGGCGTGCCGCTCAGCCGGCGTGCAGCAGGACCGGGAGCCGCTGGTGGCCGTTGCTGATCAGCGAGGGCACCGGCGGCAGCTCCTCGGCCGGATCGGCGAGGCGGATGTCCGGGAAGCGGCCGAAGAGGCTCTCCAGCGCGAGGGTCACCTCCATGCGGGCCAGCGGCGCGCCCAGGCAGAAGTGGACGCCGTGGCCGAAGGCGAGGTGCTCCTTGAGGGTGCGGGTGGCGTCGAAGGTGTCGGCGTCCTCGTGCCAGTCCGGGTGTCGGTTGGCGGCGGCGTAGGAGGCGAGGATCGCCTCCCCGCGGGCGATGGTCCGCCCGTCCGGCAGCGGGATGTCCGTGACCGCGTACCGCAGCGGCAGGTGCTTGACCGCCGGTTCGTGGCGCAGCGTCTCCTCCACCACGTCCCCCCAGGTGACCTCGCCCTTGCGGACCAGTTCGAGCTGGTCGGGGCGGGTCAGCAGGGAGTACACGGCCTGGTCGATGACGTTGACGGTGGTCTCGTAACCGGCGCTGATCATCAGCAGCAGGGTGTCGCGCAGCTCCTCGGGGGAGAGGCGGTCGCCGTCGCCCTCGTCGTCCCGCGCGGCGATGAGCAGGGACGTCATGTCGTCGCCCGGGGTGGCGCGCTTGGCCGCGATGAGCTGGTCAAGGACCTCGTACAGGCGCGCGGTGTTGGCCTGCGCCTCGGCCTGGTCCAGGGTGGTGTCGAAGACGCCGTCCACGAGGGCGCGGAAGCCGTCGCGCCGGTCCTCGGGCACGCCCATGAGGTGACCGATCACCGCGATGGGCAGCGGGTAGGCCAGCTCCTGCCGCAGGTCCACCGGCTCACCGGCGGGAAGCTCCGCGAGCCGGTCGACGAGCCCGGTCACCATCGACTCGACGGCCGGCCGCATCGCGTCGACGCGACGGGAGCTGAAGGCGGGCGCCACCAGACGGCGCAGCTTGCGGTGGCCCGGCCCGTAGGCGGTGAACATGTTCTCCACCGCCACCCACAGGGCGAGCGGCCAGGTGCCGACCACCTCGCCGAAGGCGGGCCAGTGCGCCCGGGCGTCCTTGGAGACGTCGGGGCTGGTCAGCAGCTTTTTGAGGAGGACGGGGTCGCTGACCGACCAGGCCTGGACCCCGAGGACGTCCACCCGGGTGGCCGGGCCCCCCTCCCGCAGGGTGCGGTGCTCGGCGTGGTGACCGGCGCCGGTGGGGTCGAGGACGAGGACGGGCTGCTGGGTCGCCATGGCCTGGCTCCTTAGTGTGCGGCGGATTGCGCGGCGGGGAAGGTGACGGGCAGGGATTCGAGGGCGCGGTGGAACGGGCCGGGGCGCCACGTCAGTTCGGCGGCGGGACGGGCGAGGTCCGTCTCGGGCAGCGCGTCCAGGAGGTGGGTGACCGCGGTCTCGGCGATGAGGTAGGCGTGCGAGCGGGCCGGGCAGGTGTGCGGGCCGGTGCTCCACGCCAGGTGGGCGCGGTTGCCGCCGTGCTGTCCCGCGGGCACGCCCTCGGTGAGGGCCGGGTCGTTGTTCGCGGCCGCCATCGAGATCACCACCGGCTGGTCGGCCGGCAGCAGCACGCCCTCGACGTCGACGGGGTACGGGGGATAGGAGATGCAGTAGTTCGCCATCGGCGGGTCGGTGTAGAGGACGGCGTCGAGCGCGTCGCGCACCGTGGACAGCCCGGCGTGCAGGTCCGCGGAGAACTCCTCGTCGGTGAGGATCTTCAGGATCGTGTTGCTGATCAGGTTGGTCATGGGTTCGATCCCGGCGCCGTAGAGCGTGACGAGCTGATGGCTCATCTCCTCGTCGCTCAGCCCGACGGGATGGAGGGTCAGCCGGGAGGTGATGTCGTCGCCCGGGTGGGTCCGGCGCAGGGTCACGAGGTCGGACACGGCCTGCGCGAGGATCACGTTGCCCTGGTCGGCGTTGGTGGTGTCGAAGATCTTCGCCATGCCGTCGGCGATGCGCTGCCCGATCTCGTCCGGGCAGCCGAGCAGCGCGCTGAGCACGCGGAAGGCGATGGGAAAGGAGTACTGGGTGAGCAGGTCCGCCGAACCGGCGGCGCGGAACGCGTCGATGGCGCCGTCGGCGACCTGCTCGACGAGGGCGCGCAGCCCGTGCTGGTCGACCTGGTCGATGGCGTGGGTGTTGGCCGCCCGGTAGCGGGCGTGCTCGGCGCCGCCCGAGCGCAGCGCGTTGGGCCGCCACTCCATCATCGGCCGCACCGGGCAGGTCGCCGGGATCAGCTTCTCCCAGGCGCGGGGGTCGGCCGGGAAGTGCAGCGGGTCGTTCAGGATGCGGCGGGCCTGGTAGTAGCCGATCACCAGGGTCGCGGGGACGCCGGGCGCCAGGTCCACCGGGACGAGCGGACCGTGGGTGCGGCGCATGCGCCGGTAGGCGGCGTGCGGGTCGGCGGCGAACTCCGGGGCGTACAGGGCGAACCGGCCCGGCTCACTCGTCGGCGCGGTCTCGGTGGAGGGCAACGTCATCGGCGGGACTCCAGGAGGGCGGCTGAACGGTGCTCGGAGAGGTACTCCGTGAGCGTGATCAGGGCGTGCAGGGAGGAGGTGCGGTCGCGGGCGTCGCAGTACGTCAGCGGCGTGGCCGGTTCCAGGGCCAGCGCCTCGCGAAGCTCGGCCTCGGGGTAAGCCGGCGCGCCGGGGAAGGTGTTGATGGCGACGGCGTACGGGATGCCCGCGCCGTCCAGCAGCCCGAGGGCGTCGTGGGAGGCGTCGAGGTCGCGGGTGTCGGCCAGGACCAGGCAGCCGAGGGCGCCCTCGGCCAGGTCCTCCCACAGCGGCTGGAAGCGGGACTGGCCCGGCAGCCCGAACAGGTACAGCGCGATCCGGCCGCCGGCCATGTGGATGCGGCCGAAGTCCATCGCCACGGTGGTCGTCGTCTTGTGCGGGGTGCCGCGCAGGTCGTCCACACCGGCGCTGGCCTGCGTGATCGGCTCCTCCATCCGCAGCGGACGTACCTCCGAGACGCTGCCGATCAGCGTCGTCTTGCCGACGCCGAAGCCGCCCGCGACCACGATCTTGGCCGACCGGGTCACCGTGGCGGGGACGTAGGTGACGGACCGGTCGGTGCCTTCGGCCCCGGTGGACTCGTCGGTCCGGCCGGTCCGGCCGGTCCGGTCGGCCCGGTCAGACAAGGGAGCGAAGTCCACGGAGTACCTCCTGCAGCAGGTCGAAGTCGGGCTGGTCGTCGATCGCGGCGACCGGGCTGGAGAGGTGGCCGGAGTCCATCAGCGAGGAGACGAGGATGCGCACCGTGGAGGGCGGCAGCTCCAGCGCGGCCGCGATGTCGGCGACGGCCAGGCCGCCGTCCGCACCCGCGAAGAGCCGCATCACCCGGCGGGCGTCCGGGCCGAGGGTGTCCGTGGGACCGGTCGCGGCGATGACCACGCTCTCCAGGCGCACGTCCTCGCGCGCGCGGATCCGGCCCCCGGTGCGGACGTAGGGCCGGACCATGTCGGGATCGCGCCGCGGCCCGCTCATACCGGTGAGCCGCCGTCCGCGACCGGTACGCGCTCCTCCGTGGCCAGCTCGTGTCCCACCCGGGTGGCCAGCCGCACCATGTGGTGCGAGATCAGCCCGACGTCGGCGTCGGGGCCGGTCGTGCACACCGACAGCATGGTGTTCCTCGCGGCGGTCGTCGTCAGGCCGATGCAGCCGACCGACTCGATCAGCAGCTGCCGCATCCCCGCCCCGCCGGTGAACTCGTCCCAGGCCTTGCCCGCCGCGCGCAGCGCCGCCGTCAGCGCGGCGAACTTCTCCCCGTCGTCCTGGCCGATCGTCCGGGTGCGGGCCTTCAGCAGCCCGTCGCTGCTCATCAGCACGGCGTACCGGACGCCCTCGACGCTGCCGAGTTCCTGGTCCAGCAGCCAGCCCAGGCTGTTGGTGTGTGTGTCTTGCACGATCAGAGTCCTTCGTCGTCAGCGGCGTCGTGGGGGGTGGTGCGGGCGGCGGTGGGGGTGACGGTGCGGGTGGTGTCGGCGGAGGCCGGGGAAGGCTGCTCCCCCTCCCGGCCGCGGCGGGTGCCGGCCGCCCAGGCGGCGGCGACGGCGGGACGACCGGGCCCGGTGTCGTCGGGGGCGGTGGTGCGGCGCGCCGGGGTGGGCGCGGTGGAGCGCCGGCGGACGGTCAGGCCGCTGGCGGTGGTGCTCGCGGGGGCGGGGGCCGAGGGGGCGGCGGGGCCGGCCTGGGACGCGGCCGGTTCGGCGATCGGCACCGGCTCGGGGGCGGCGGGCGTGACGGAAGGCGCGGTCGCGGTGTGCTCCGCGGCCTGCTCCCCGGTCTGGTCCGTGGTGTGGTCCCCGGCCGGATCCGCCGCCCGCGCGACGGCCTTCGGCGGCGCCGTGCGGGACGCCGCGTGCGGCACCGGCTGGGCCGCCCCCGGGTCGACGATCAGGTTCTTCGGCAGGACGACCATGGCCCGGGTCCCCTGGTAGATGTTGGGCGCGGTCAGCTCGACGCGGAAGCCGTAGTTCTCCGCCAGCAGGGACGCGACACGCAGCCCGGTCTGGGGGTGGGCGCCCAGGCGCGTGATGTCGTCGCGCTGTTCGCCGGACATCACGTCGCTGGCCCACAGCAGCCGCTCGTCGTCCATGCGCAGTCCGGCGTCGTCCACGATCAGGAAGCAGGCGTGGTGCCCCTGCTCCAGCGAGACGTGGACACTGGCGGCGGGCGGCGAGTAGCGCAGCGCGTTGTCCAGCAGTACGGCCAGCGCGTGCACGACCGCCTCCACGGCGCGGCCCTCGACCACCACGGACCCCATCTCGGGGTGCTTGATCCGCTCGTACCCCTCGATCCGGCCCATGGCCGCGCGCACGATGTCGGTCAACGTGGTGGCGGGCCAGCGCCGGGACAGCTTGTCCCCGGCGAGCACGGAGTACCCCGACGCCGTGAGCAGCATCTGCTGCGCGAGGTGGTCGATCTCCACGAGCGTCGCGTACGCCTCGTCCGAGATGTGCCGCCGTACGCCCTGGCTGACGGCCCGGCCCAGCCGCGCCGAGCGGGCCACGATGTTGTTGGCGAAGCCGCGCACCGCGGCCCGGGCCACGCCGACGGACTCGCGCCGCACCTGTGCGATCTGCCGCTCGGCGTCCTGCCGCACCTGGTCGGCGGCGTGGGCCGCGGTCCGTTCGGCGGCCGCCCGCTCCCGCGCCCGTACGTCCGCCACCGCCGAGGCCACCGCGCCGGGTACGGCACGCAGCCGCTCGGCGAGCGGTGTCCCGTCGAGCTGCGCCGGTACGAGCAGCCCGCCCGCAGGGCCCGAGTCGCCCTGGCCGCCCTTCGCCGCCGCCGGGATCACGGTGGCCGCGAGCTGCCCCACGCACTGCTCGGCGGCGACGAGTTGCAGGGTGAGCAGGTCGGCGTGCTCGCGCAGCTGCTCGGCCCGGCGCCGGGCCTGCTCGCCCTTGCGCCGGAAGTACCACGCGGCCCCGACTCCGGCCACCGCCAGCACGGCGGTGGCGGTCACTATCAGTTCAGTCATCAGGTCCTCACGGATCGGAAGCCGTCGGTCGGGCTCTCAGCGGGCCGGAGCGGACCGTTGTCTCCCGCGGCCGCTCCGGGCCGCGGAGCCAGCAGCGATGCGGAGGACGGCGAAGGCGCACGACATGGATCTCCCGGGAACACGCGAGGGCCGGTACGAAGCAGGGGATGCCGATGACGCGGACTCGAGACGGACCGGGACCGCGCGTCCCGAGGCGCCTCGAACTCCCGTATCCGCGACCGGTGTTCGGCGTACGGGAAGGGACCATACCGTTTGTGCTCACGTCGTGCTCACTGGTCGTGTCGGTCTCGTGACCACGACCCGGAACCGTCGGTGGTTTGACGCGAAAAATGCCCCCATGACGGCCGAACCCCTTTGGCTGAAAAGGGAGTTGGACCTGAAAGCGGCTCGCTGGTAAAGGCTCAGTCGCCGTCGGCGAGACGCTTCAGCCACTCGGTCAGCAGCCGCTGCTCCGCCTCGCTGAGCACCGTCTGCTCGGGGAGGGTGGCGCGCAGCGCGCGGGCGGCGCCCGCGGGACCGGCGTCCCGCACGGCCGGACGCTCGTGGGTGACGGCGGCGACCATGGACTCGCGCAGGGTGGTGAACAGGGCCGGGTCGCGCCGCTCCTCGGGCAGGGACAGCCAGGTGAGCACCGCGCCGCGCGCCGTGGCGTGGATGATCTGGGCCGCCAGTTCCTCGTCCACGCGGAGCCATCCGCCGGCGGCGAGCCGCCGCATCCGGCCCATCAGGATCTCCATGCCGGCCTTGAAGGCGGCCGATCCCGTCCGCGCGGGTTCGGTGTACATCAGCGTGTACAGCGCGGGATTGGCCAGACCGAACTCGATCGCGAGGTCCCAGCCGGCCCGCAGGTCCTCGATGGGGTCCCGCGGGTCGGGGTCGACGTGCTTGGTGGCGAGGAAGCTCGCGAAGCCGTGCTCGGCGACCGCGTCGAGCAGTCCGTCCTTGTCGCCGAACAGCCGGTAGATGGCCGGCGGTTGCAGCCCCGCCGCCTCGGCGACCGCGCGGGTGGTGACGGCGTCGCGGCCGCCGCGCGTCAGCAGGCCGATCGCGGCCTCGATGACCCGCTGCCGGGTCTGGTCTGAACGGGAGGACATGGCTTGACGATACCGCGGATATCGGAAGTGTGTTGCCATCGTGAATATCGCTGTTACTGTTGAGATGGTTCCATTGGAAACATTCCCTTGGGAACCCACTGCCCGTGACCACAGGAGCGCAACATGATCATCGTGACCGGAGCCACCGGACAGCTGGGGCATCGGATCGTCGAGCACCTGCTCGCCCGCGTCCCGCCGGAGCAGGTCGGCATCAGCGTCCGCGACCCGGGCAGTCCGCCGGCGCGGGCCTTCGCCGACCGGGGGGTGCGGGTGCGCAGGGGCGACTTCACGGACGCAGGTAGCCTCGCCCACGCCTTCGAGGACGCCTCCCAGGTCCTCGTCGTCTCCGTGGACAAAATGGGCGAGGAGTGCGTCGAGCAGCACCGCACCGCGATCGGGGCGGCCGTCGCGGCGGGTGCCCGCCGCGTCCTCTACACCAGCCAGATGGGCGCCGGCGCGGCGTCCTGCTTCCAGGCCTGCCGCGACCACGCCGCCACCGAGGAGATCCTGCGCGACTGCGGCGCCCCCTTCACCTCACTGCGCAACGGCTTCTACGCCGCCAGCGCGACGCGCTTCCTCGACCACGCCCTGGAGACCGGTGAGATACGGCTCCCCGAGGACGGCCCGGTCGCCTGGACCACGCACGGCGACCTCGCCGAGGCGACCGCCGCCGTACTCGCCGACGAGGGCCGCTTCGAGGGTCCCACCCCGCCCCTCACCGCCTCGCGGGCGCTGACCTTCGACGACATCGCGGCCCTCGCGTCCGAGGTGACGGGCCGGGAGTTCAGGAGGAGCACCGCACCCGAGACCGGTTTTCGCGACCAGCTGGTGGCCCAGGGCGTGCCCGGTCAGTACGCCGACCAGATCCTCGGCATCTTCGCCGCCGCCCGCGCCGGTGAGTTCGCCACGGCCGACCCGACGCTGGCCGCGCTGCTGGGACGGGAACCGGTCGGCATGCGGGAGGTGCTGGGAGAGGCGCTGCGGGAGGCGCCGGGCGAGCATCCGGCCGACGGCTGAGCGGGCCGACCTGGCGGTCCGGGCCGACCGAGCAGGGCGGGAGCTGGGGGCCGGTACCGCCTGCTTCCCCCTGCTCCCGCCCCGCCGCGTCATCAACTGGAGGCGAGCTGGTCTGTGATCTCCTTGATCCAGTCGCCCTTCTTCGCCGGTTGCTTGAGGCTCGCCTCCCACTCGTCCCGATCCAGCTTGTGGTCCGTGGGACCGGCCTTGATCAGGATCAGCAATTGCAGGGCGGAGGCGCGCAGGGCGGGATCGGTGTCCTCACGCGCGACCATGTTGTAGATCTTGTGTGCCGCCAGCTGGCGCTTGTACCTCGTGATCTTCTTCCAGAACTTCATGGCGTGCAGCAGCGAATCCCCGGAGCCCTTGGCCGTCGGTATCGGCTCGCCCTCCGGCGTGTAGAGCTCGGGATGGTGGGCCTCCTGGAATCGTCCGTAGGCCGCGCTGCCTCCCTTGTAGGCGGCGGTGGTGAGGACGAGGCCCGCCCCTACCGCGGCAGTGATCCAGCCCGCCGGGTTGGACGCCAGAGCCCCGGTGGCGACGATGGCCACGGTGGCGATGCCGCCCCCTCCCTTGAGGCCCTCGCCCACGACGCCGCCTCCCATTTCCTTGACCGCCTGGCTGACCTTCCTGCTCTTCGCGAGATTCGTGGCGAAGTTCAGGTCCTCCAGGTCCCGCGCGTTACTGAGGAAGTCGGCCTTGGCCCGGGCCTCGATCAGCGCCACCTGCTCGTATGCGGCCCCGGCGGCCCTGACGCCCGCCGCCCACTCCTCCTCCGTACGGCCTTCGCGGTCGTTCCTCGCCCGCTCCACGGCTTCGCGGGCGAAACGGGCGTTGAGCTCGGCGGTGTTGGCCTCGGCCTCCAGTCGGAGCAGCCGTTTGGAGTGGGCGGCGTTGTCCTTCTGGAGCCGCCTCAGACCGTGGATCTTCTCGATCGCGCCCTTGGACTTGAAGGCGGCCCGGACGCTCTTGGCCACACCGGCGACGCCGCTGAGCACACCGCTCGCCTCGGTGGCGGCCACGGTGCTTGCCACACCCTGGAGCTTGACCGCCTCCTTGGCGATGGTGCCGGCGTTGGCACCCGTACTGGCGACGCTGACGCCCGCGTCGGTCGCCTTGGTCTTGCCCTTTTTGTGAGCGTTGTGGTAGCCGGCCCCGCTCCCCTTTTCCAGGGCCGTCCTCAGGTTCCTGAACGAGTCCGCGACGCTGGCCCCGAAGGAGAGGAGTTCCGTGACGGCGCTCAGCGATGCGCCGGAGACCCCGGTCGCGGAGGCGTCGTGCTTCAGGGCGGAAGCGTTCGCGGCGGCGGCGGTGTCGTTCTCCGGGGCGGCGGCCGCCGCTTCGGTGGCCTCCTGGCCGAGACCTGCGGCGGTGGGAGCCTGGACACCCTTGCCCAGGGCGTCCCCGGGCTCCAGGAGCTTCTTCCCCTGGTCCGCGTTCTCGGCGACCGCCTTCAGGCGATCACTCCTGGCCTCCGCCCTGGCATCGGCGGCGGCACGTGTGTCGTCCGTGGCCGTGTCGGTGTGTTCCGAGGGAGCGGCGCCGACGTCCGTGTACCGGACGCCGGAGTCGGAGCCGCGCCGGGTGAGGTCGGCGGGGTCGGGCCAGTAGTCGAGGTCCGAGCCGCGTCGCGTGCGGCCCGACGGGGCGAAGCGGGCCGCGAGTTCGGCGAGGCGTGCGTCTCTGGCCGCGCGTTCCTCGGGCGTGAGCGTGACGTCCTCGACGGCGGTGCGTGCCTCTTCCTCCTCTTCGACCGGGGCGCGTACCGCTGCTTCCCCTTCCTCTTCGACGGCGGTGTGTGTTTCCTCCACGACGGCCGGACGTGTTTCCTCCACGACGGCCGGACGTGCTTCCTCCACGACGGCCGGCCGTGTTTCCTCTTCGCGGCGGCGGCTCCGATCCGCTTCGGCGGCTGCTTCCGCCTCGCGGCGCAGCCGGTCCTCTTCCGCTGCCGCCGCTTCGGCTGCCGCGATGCGCTCCCGCGCCTTGGCCGCCGCCGCTTCCGCCCCCGCGCGACGCCGTCGCTGTATTTCCGCCGCTTCCGCTGCGGCTGCTTCCGCCTCCGCAAGGAGACGTGCTCCCTTCGCCGCCGCTTCGCCTGCCGCCTTCTTCGCCGTGTTGCGGTTCCGTGCCGTGCCCGCGGTCGCTTCCGCCCCCGCGCGCACGCGGCGTCGCGTTTCCGCCGCTTCCTCGGCCGCCGCCTTCTCCTCGGCGGCGCGCCTCGCGGCGGCGGCCTGCTCCCGGAGGGCGGGGTCGGCCTCCATGCCGTGGGTGCCGGACTCGGAGCCGCGTCGGGGGAGACCGGCGGGACCGGGCCGGGTGTCGGTGTCGGAGCCGCGCCGGGTGCGGCCCGAAGGGGGGAATCCGGCCGCGAGGGCCGCGCGCCTCGCGGCGGTGGCCTGTTCCCGGAGGGCGGGGTCGACTTCCATGCCCTGGGTGCCGGAGTCGGAGGCGCGTCGGGTGGGACCGCCGGGGGCGCGCCGGGCGCCGGGCGCCGAGCCGGGGCGGTCGGCGTCGGTCCCCGGGGCCCGTTCCAGCGTCCTGCCCCTGGCGCGCTGCACCGTGGCGGCCGCCGCCTGGTTCCCGATGCTGGACTGGAGCCCGAGCAACGCCTGCTCCGCCGAGGTCCCGGTCCCGGACGGACGCCCGGTCCGTCCTTCCTCACGACGCTGCCGGGCCGCTGCCAGGGCGGCTGCGGAAGGCCGTTCGGAGGTGCGGTGGACAGGGGCGCTCATGGACATACCTCTCCTGCTGCCGGACCGGGCCACGCGAAAGTAGCCGGGCACGGCGAACAGAAGGGGTGTGACGGGGAAACACTTCAGGGACGCGCGCGGAACGCGTAGCGGCCCGGGCCTTCGGCGGAGCGCTCACACCGGCCCACCGCAGGCTCCGCAGCACCGGCGGCCCGGGCGGGCCTCCGCTACGCGCCGGTCCTGCTGTCGTACTCCCGCCGGCAGTCGTGGATCTCCTCGCTGTGCTCGACGGTCCAGTCGTAGAGATGCCCGAAGGGCTCGCGCAGGGACTCGCCCAGCGCCGTGAGCGAGTACTCGACACCGACCGGTGAGGTCGGCAGTACCTTGCGCCGGATCATTCCGTTCCGCTCCAGGCGGCGCAGTGTCTGGGTGAGGACGCGCTGCGTCACACCTTCCAGGCGGCGCTTCAGCTCGTTGAACCGCATCGGCCGCTCCAGCAGCGCCATCACCATCATCGACCACTTGTCCGCGATCTGGTCGAGGATAGGCCGGCTGGGGCAGTCCGCCCGGAAGACGACGGATGTGCCCGTGCCGACGCCGTACGGATCGGTATCCCTCATGATCCCTGGTTCCTCCGAAGTGCGTTCTTGACGGTCCCGAAGGTGTCATCGACGGTAGGTATGCATCGCAAACCTACACATCTTCCGGTAACCGATGGAGACGCTCTTGAACACCTCTGGCTGTACGACCCTGCGCCTGGACGTCGAAGGCGGCGTCGCCCGGATCGTCCTCGACAACCCGCCGGTCAACGTGCTCGACGCGACGATGATGCGCGAACTGCGCACGGTGCTCGACGCCTTGAGAGGTGACGCGTCGGTCCGGGTCATCGTCTTCTCCAGCGCCGACCCGGAGTTCTTCCTCGCCCACGTGGACATGGGCATCGCGGAGGACATGGACGTCTTGGAAGAGCTCGCCGCGTCGGCGCCGCCGGGCGTCAACGTCTTCCAGGCGCTGGGCGAGCTCCTGCGCCACCAGCCCCAGGTGACCATCGTCAAGCTCGCCGGGAAGGCCCGGGGAGGCGGGGCGGAGTTCGTGGCCGCGGCGGACATGGCGTTCGCCGCCGTCGAGACCGCCGGCCTCGGCCAGATCGAGGCGCTCATGGGCATCGTCCCCGGCGGCGGGGGGACGCAGTACCTCCGTGAGCGCGTGGGCCGCAACCGTGCGCTGGAGGCGGTACTCACCGCGGACCTCTTCGACGCCGAGACCGCGGCGTCCTACGGCTGGATCAACCGGGCGCTGCAGGCCGACCGGCTCGACGCGTACGTCGACCGCGTCGCCCGCGACATCGCCGCCCTGCCCGCGGGCGTCGTCGAAGCGGCCAAGCGAGCGCTGCCCGCCGAACCCCTCACGGACGGACTCTCCCGCGAGAACGAGGCGTGGGCCGCCCAGATCGCGCTGCCCGCCGTGCGGCAACTGATCGGCCGGGGTCTGCGCGACGGGGCGCAGACCCCCGACGGTGAACGGGACCTGGAGAGGCTCATGCGCAGAGCGGCACTGCGCGGGTGACGAGGCCGCCGCGGGAAGGGGGCGCGAGGCCCACTCAGCGGGCCGAGGTCGGGGCCGGGTCCGGGGCCGAGGCCGAGCCCGGTACGGCCGTGGGCCGCCACTCCCGCCTGAGCAACCCGTACACCCAGGAGTCGGACACCTCGCCGTCGACGACGCAGTCCTCCCGCAGCGTCCCCTCGCGCACGAACCCGAGCTTCTCCAGCACCCGGGCGGACGCCGCGTTGCGCGTGTCCGCCTCGGCCTGGACCCGGTTCAGGTCCAGCGTGCCGAACGCCCACTTCAGCAGCGCGTGCGCGGCCTCCGTCGCGTAACCGTGGCCCCACGTCGCCTCGTCGAGGCAGTAGCCCAGCGACGCGCTGCGGTAGACCGGGTTCCACTCGACCAGGCAGCACCACCCGACGAGGGCCCCGTCGGAGGCGCGTTCGACGGCCACCCGCACTCCGGTGCCCTCGTCCGCCATCGTCCGGCACATCGCGAGGAAGCGTTCGGCGCGAGCCCGTCCGGTCCACGGCGGGGAGTCCCAGTAGCGCATCACGTGGGCGTTGCTGTGCAGGGCGTAGAGGAAGTCCGCGTCCGCCTCGGCGAAGGGCCGCAGTCGCAGCCGAGCGGTGTGCAGGGCGGGGGTGGCCAGAGTCATGGTCGTCATCCTGCGCCCTCGTGGGGTCGGCGGGACAGCGAATATCCGTCCCCGGCCCGGTCCTGCAACGGCCTGCGCAACGGCCTGCGCAACGGCCTGCGACAGGGGTGCGGAACAGGCCCTTCCGTGGTCATTCGTGGCGAGTTCGGGTCTCACGCCACCACCCTGGTTGGCCGTTACATTCACCCCGACCGGACACATACGCACAGGGGGGAACAGGAAACGATGCGTTCCACAGGACCCGTCGGCCGCGTCGCCAGATCGCTCGTGGCAGTGACGGCCGCGGCGGCCGCGTGGGCGGTCACCGCCACGAGCCTTGCCGCCTCACCGGCCGCCGCGGCACCCACCGACACCGCGGCACCCACCGACACCGCGGCACCCACCGACAGCACGGCGCCCACCGACACCGCGGCGCCCCGGCCCGGCGACAGCTGTACGGCGGCCGACCTCGGCACCCGCCACCCGTACATCAAGACCACCGAAGTGTCGCCGACGATCACTCACTTCAAGGGCTGGTACGTCACCGAGGGCACCACCGGTCAGCAGACCGTCAGCACCGACACCACGACGGTCATCGCGGTCTCCGTCGGCCTCAACGACACGATCGAGACCAGTTTCGCGGTCGAGGCGCTCAGCAACGTCAAGGCGACCGTCGGTCTGGACGTGAAGCTCGAGTACACCTCCACCAGCAAGGAGTCGAACTCGGTCACCTGGAACCTGACCCAGCCGGGCTACTACGGCTTCTACAAGGGCACCAAGAAGGTCACCGGCACCTACGGAAGCCTCAACTGCAACCGCGCCCAACAGGACGACGGAAGCTGGTCGCTGGAGTGGACCGAAGGGCCCGGCAGCGGCAGCTTCACCACCTTCACCACCCTTGAGGAAGGCGCCGTGCGCTGCCAGGACAGCGTGCCCGCCGACAGCATCATGGCCAAGGCGCAAGCCCTCCTGGACTGCGGCTCCGCGACCGCGGCAGCGGACCACCCGGCGGATGCCGTGGCACCGGCGGCGCGGCAGGAGCAGGAGCGCCCCGCTCCGGGCGCGGCTCCCACAGGCGGCACCTCCGTCGCCGTACAGCCCAGGGCCACCGGGCCCGGTGCGCGCGCCGCCCTCGACTGCTCGGCCGAGGCCTACAAGATCGCCGTACCCGGCAAGCCCCTGTCCTGGGGCGCGCCACTCCTGGCGGACGACGGTGTCCGGCTGCGGCCCTCGACGATCTTCAGCGCCCACCTGGACAACTGGCGCCTGTGCGACGTGACAGAGCAGGACGGGGTCCTCGAAGCGTCCCTGTGGAACTGGGGCAACGGCGGATGCGCGACCATCGCCCCGGAGAACGCGGCCACCGACCGAGCGGTCCTGATGACGGCCTCCTGCGCGGAGGACGACCTCCAGCGGTTCTACATCTACCGCGACGTACCCGGCAGCTCGAAGATCGGTGTGCAGAACAAGTACACCGGTTCCATGATGGGCTACGACCGGTACGCCGACGGTGAGTTCATACGCCAGTACTCCACCGGCAGACAGGACGGCACGGGCACGTTCGCCCTGACCGGCGTCTGACGGCCCACGTCCTGCGGGCGGCCCTCATGAGCACGGGTAAGGCGTCCGCGCTCTGGCTGACCGGCTGTACAACTGGTCGACGACGCCTAGGCTATCGGCCGGTCAATCAGGCCACCCCTTGTGGTGTCACAGCTATGGCGCGGTGTATGACCCGGACCGATGCAGTGACGACTCCGCCGTGTTACGGCAGCTACGGATTCAACCGCTGCGCCTGAGCTGGAGGGCGACGTCGAATTCGGGGTCCTGACGCAGGCGGATCCGTCCTCGGTAATCCACGATCACCGAGGTTACGGCCTTGAGGTCGGCCTCCGAGATACTCTCTAGTGCGCGCTGGAGATCTGCTTCGAAGTCATCCAGATCGCCAGGGAACCCGCGACCGGCGCGCAGTGCGGCTCGCAGTTCACCGACGGTTGCAAGGACGCGATCGGTCTACCCATCGTGGCCTATCGCGTCGATGAATCGGCGCCAGGCCGTCTGTTGCACATGGAGGACGGGCCCGTCGATGGTCTTGGAGTCGCGTATCAACACGCCGTGTGAGACGTGCGCGCACTCCACGCATTCCGTGCCGCTACCGCCGCTGTAGGAGGACTTGAACCAGTGGGGCGCCGGGTTGACTGCTATCAAGGCTCACTCCTTGCTGACCCTGTCGATGAACTCGATCGAGGACTCGAGGTCGAGCGCCTGTGCGCTGAGGTAGTCGAAGGCCAACCTATATCGCTCCAGTTCCTCCGGCTTCTCCATGAACAGCCCACCACCGAGGAGATCCACGTACACGACGTCCAACTCACGGGCTTGGCCACGAAGTGTGACGAAGCTCCCGACCGCGGCCGCGTGCGCGCCGAGGGAGAACGGGAGGACTTGGACGGTGATATGGGGTCGCTCTGCGCAGGTCAACAGGTGCGCGAGTTGCTCTCGCATAACCTCGCGGCCTCCGACCTGACGCCGGATCGCGGCTTCGTCGATCACGCACCAGACGCGCGGGGGCTCGTTGCGCTCCAGCAATTCCTGGCGCTTCATGCGGATGTCGACCATGTGCTGGACTTCGCGCTCGTCGCAGTGCACCTCTGAAGCGCGATGGACCGCCTCCGCGTAGGCGCGGGTCTGGAGGAGCCCGGGGATGTACATACACGCGTAGTGATCCTCGCGTACGACCTCGTCTTCCAAGGTGAGCATCAGATTCATGGAGTCGGGGATGGGGTCGGCGAGCGACCGCCACCATCCCTGGATCTTGGCCCCCTTCGCCAACTCGACCAGGGCCGAACGCTCTTCGTCGGTCGCGGAGTACTCGCGACACAGGGCGTCTACGGCAGGCCACTTGACCGTGCCTTCTTTCGTCTCGTAGCGGCTGAGTGTCGCCTTCGAGATGCCGACCCGGGATCCTGCCTCTTCGAGGGTCAGCCCCTTGCGCTCCCGGAGCCGTCGCAGGTCGGCGCCCAGTTGACGCCTGCGGGTGGTGGGTCCGACTGCCATGTCCTCTGTCCTCACTTAGGTCAGTAGATCGTCGTGCTCCGCTGGCGCTGGCGGCAAGACGATGTGCGCCGGGGGCGCGTGCTGCGGGTGCATGCTCCCGGCGAGTCAGGGTGAGAGTTCCATTTCGAGAGTTTCAATGCAACTCTGAGTTGCGACACCATCACGGTGAGGCATCGAGAGTGAAGGCGAGTAAGACATGGATGACCCCCTATGGAGGCCGACGCGGCCCTGGCGACTGCCCTTTGTGGCCGAGGCCCATCAGGTCCGGGCCCTCAGGCGCGCTCTGCGAATCCATCTGGAGTACTGGGGGCTGCACGAGCTGACGGACGCCGCCGAGATCTGTGCCAGCGAACTCGTGGGCAACGTCATCAAGCACATCGGGCCGGAGACGCCGTCCACCCTCGTCGTTTCACTTGGCAGCTCCCACCTGCGCATCGAGGTGCACGATCCTGACGTTCGTGCCCTACCGACGCTCACCTGCGCGAACCTGGACGCGGAGGCGGGCCGAGGGCTGACGCTGATCGACGCCATGAGCGATCGCTGGGGCGTGGAACTTGCGGGGGATCACAAGGTGACCTGGTGCGAGTTCCGTATGGATGTCGCCCGAGCCGAGCGGCAGCACATGCCGACGCCGCGACTGGCCCGGGCAGCGGACGTGTTGAGCCTGTACACCGGTACGGGCGCGGTGCAGCGGCCGCTGTGCCGGGGCCGATTGTCGACGGCATTGGCGGAGGAGGCCGCGATTAACGTCATCGCCGACCTCCTTTACTGGTTCCGCGCGCACGGATGGGACGCTGACGACGCGCTCGACCAGGCGCAGTCGCGCTTCGAGGTGGAGTGCGAAGCGCGATTGCCCTGAGTGGTTCGACGACGGCCGAGGTGCGTGGATCAGCTCGCCTGGATCGCTGCCGAGTAGGTCCACACGTCGGCCGGGAGTGCGTGGTCGAGGTGCCAGGTGATCGCCATCGGCTTGCTGCCGGTGTGCTCCACGTAGGTTGCCGGGCCCAGGAGCATCCACGGCTGAGACTTTCCCGTGTCCGTGGTCGCGTACCGGCGCATGAACAGCAGGACGTGGGAGCCGCGATCGGCGTGCTGCTGGTAGCGCTTGCCCGTGGCGGAGTCGGGGGAAGTCGCGTTCTGGGACTCCCAGTGGAAGAGGTTCGGGCTGATCGCGTAGTCCTTGTACCGGACGGTGGGTGAGAAGTCCTTCTCGTCCTTCTCAAGCGTGATCAGCAATGCGTCTGTCTGGAAATCTTCCGCCCACTGCACGCCCTGGGCAAAGGATCTCGGCATCTGTCCACCGAACCGGGCTATGCCGAGGGCGGCCAGTATCTCCGACCGGTTGTACGAGCTGTGGACCTTCAGCGGCACGGTGCCGAGGCCATCGGACAGCGGGATCGGGACATGGTCGGCTCGGTCCATGACGTACGACAGCACCTGCCGGAGTTCCTCCCTCAGTGCATGCTGCGGACGTAGCGCCGCAAGGCCTTCCGTGTAGCTGGTGAAACCGCCCGCGTTGTCCCACAGGTTGAAGAACAGCATGCGGGCGTAGGCCTGGCCGGTCTGGTCGAGTTCCTCGTACGGAGGGGCGTCCTCGGCCAGAAGGTCCAGGTACGCCTGCGCGCGCTCCGGGTCGTCCACGTGGAGGAAGGCGTGGACCCGCTTGAGCAGGGTCTCCTCGCCCGGGGGAGCCGGTTCGGCGATCAGGCCGGCACGCCGCAGCACGAGGGTCCAGGAGTTGCCGTTCTTGTACAGCTCCTTGATCTCTCGGCGGCTCTCCCGGAGGTAGTCGGCGAGGAGGGGGGTGCTGTACTCCTTGACCTCCTTCACCAGGGTCTTCACCGTGGCGGCCAATTGCGTCCTGATGTTGTCGAGGACCAGTTTTTTGGCCTTGCCCTCCAGGATGATCTGGCAGCCGGACGGCAACTGCGGAAAGCCGCGCTCGATGTGCTCGACCAGCCGATTGCGTGACAGATTGGTCATGGCCCGGAACTGTTCCTCGAAGCGGAACTCCGCGCGGTGCTGTCCGATGAAGTCCAGGACCGTGAGCACCGGCTTCTTGTCGGTACGCCGTAGTCCCCGCCCCAGCTGCTGGAGGAATACCGTGGCGCTGTTGGTGGGCCGCAGCAACAGCAACGTGTCGACGTCCGGGATGTCGAGCCCCTCGTTGAACAAGTCCACCGAGAAGATGACCTGGAGCTTGCCGTCCTGGAGGTCCTGCAGCGCTTGAGCGCGTACCTCGGATGACGAGTCGCTGTCGAGGTCTGCAGCCTGGAGTCCGGCCTTGCGGAAGTAGTCGGCCATGAAATGGGCGTGCGCCTTGGTGACGCAGAAGCCGAGTGCACGCATGGAGCCGGGGTCGGAGATCTTGTCCCGGACCTGCTTGACGATGATGCGCGCTCGCGCGTCGTTGCCCGTCAGGAGGTTGCCGAGCTCCTGATCGGTGTACGAACCCTTCTGCCAGGTGAGGTTCGTGAGGTCGGTTCCGTCGGGGATGCCGAAGTAGTGGAAGGGAGACAGCAGGTCGTTCTCCAGGGCTTCCCAAAGCCTCATCTCGGCGGCGATGCGGCCGTCGAAGAATTCGTCCTGGACATTGAGCCCGTCCATCCGCTCCGGGGTTGCGGTGAGTCCCAGCAGCTCCTTCGGCGTGAAGTGTTCGATCACCCGGCGGTACGTACTGGCCGTGGCGTGGTGGAACTCGTCGATGACGATGACGTCGAAGTGGTCTGGAGCCAGCTGCTCCAGCCTTTGGACGTTGAGTGACTGGACGCTGGCGAAGACATGGGTCCAATCCTGTGGATCGGCCCCGCCGTACAGCAACTCGCCGAACGAGGCGTCGGCCAGCACTTCGCGATACGTACGCAAAGACTGCTTGAGGATCTCCTTGCGATGCGCCACGAAGAGCAGCCGCGGTCGACCGGAAGTCGTGTGCTTCTCCAGATCGCGGTAGTCGAGGGCGGCCATCACGGTTTTCCCGGTGCCGGTCGCGGCGACCAGCAGATTGCGGTGCCGTCCGCGAATCTCGCGTTCGGCGCTCAGGCGCTCCAGCATGTCCCGCTGGTGCGGGAAGGGACGCACCTCAAGGCCGGAGAGGTTGATCTTGAGCTCGGTGGTCGACGCCGTCCCACCCGCCTGGGCCAGCGCATCGTCGAGGCGCTGGCCATCCCGATCCGGGACGTAGGTCTCGAACGCCACGTCGTTCCAGTACGCATCGAAGGTGGCCTCGAACTTGTCCATCACCGCCGGTGTGGCCACCGACGACAGTCGTACGTTCCACTCCAGGCCGTCGAGCAGCGCCGCACGGGAGAGGTTCGAACTCCCGACGTACGCCGTGTCGAACCCGGTCCCGCGCCGGAACAGCCACGCCTTGGCGTGCAGCCGGGTCGAGCGGGTCTCGTAACTCACCTTCACGGTGGCGCCGAATTCGCGCACGAGCCGGTCGAGCGCACGCCGGTCCGTGGCGCCCATGTAGGTCGTGGTGATGATCCGGATCGGGACGCCCCGCTCCTTGGCCGCGAGGAGTGAGTCCTCCAGCACACGGATGCCGTACCACTTCACGAAGGCACAGAGCAGGTCGATCCGATCCGCGGTGGCCAACTCGGCTCGCAACTCCGAGCCCAGGTTGAGGTCCTCGGGGGAGTTGGTGAGAAGCGACGTCTCGGAGAGAGGCGTGAGCGGACGGATCGCATAGGCACCCGGCGCCTCCTGCTCCGCCAGAGCCAGCAACTGCCTGGGGCCCTCGACGATGGCGCTGACGGGCTCAGAACCGCCTTGTTCACCGACCCCTGCTGCCAGGGACTCAAGGATGCGGTTGGCAAAGGGAACTCGGTGTTCGGGCCGGAGTTGGCTGAGGTGGCGGGCCACCATGTCACCGATGTGCCGGGCCAGCACGTGGGATGACGATTCTGCACCGACCTCTGCGTGGATGGCCTTCCAGCCTGCGGCCTCAAGCCGCTCCAGTTCACCGCGCACGCGGTCTGTGACCAGCTGTTCGTACACCCCCGCGACCGGCTGCTCCGGACTTCCCGCCTGCTGCACCCCGTCCCCCTTCACCACCGTGTTGACGTGGAGGCAGTTGTACCAGGCGTCACTGACATTCCCCGTCCGGCGGTGAACGGCACCCTTGCCCCGCCTGGTATCTTGCTATGCATGGAACCCGGCGAACCGACCAAGCGGGCCCGCGCAGCCGCTCAGCTGCGCAAGGGTGTGCTGGAGTACTGCGTGCTCGCCCTGATGCGGGACCGTCCCCGTTACGGCGTGGAACTCCTGCACGCTCTGGAGGAGTCCGGGGCGCTGGCCACCAGTCAGGGGACGGTCTATCCGTTGCTTTCCCGGCTTCGCCGGGAGGATCTGGTCACCACCACCTGGCAGGAGTCCGCCTCCGGCCCGCCCCGTCGCTACTACGCGCTCACCGCCGGCGGGCGGGCCGCGCTGGACGAGTTCACGCACGTCTGGCCCGGCTTCCGCGATGCCGTCGACGCGTTCCTGACCACCCCGCACCCCTCCGCCGGAGACCCCGTATGAAGACCCCCACGTCCCCCGCCGACCTCGTGCGCGACTACCTCCGCGCCGTCGAGCGCGAGGCCGCCGCACTCCCCGCCGACCGGCGTCAGGAGCTCCTCGCCGACCTCGCCGAGCACATCGACGTGACGCGCGCCGAACGGCCCGACGCGGCGCCCGGCGAGATCCTGGCGGAGCTGGGGGACCCCCGTACGATCGCGGCGACGGCGCTGGCCGAGTCGGGGACCGGTGGGGCGGTCCCGCCCGTGCGGCGTGGCAAGGTGCACCCGCTGGTGCCGCTGCTGATGCTGACCCTTCCGTACCTCGTCACGACGTTCCTCCCCGACGTGCCCGGTCTGGCGCTGTGCAGCGGTCTGATCCGCATCGCCGGCGGGGTGCTGCTGTGCACCTCGGTGCACTGGGCCCCGGTCCGGAAGGCCGTCGGCGTGCTGCTGAGCCTCGTCGCGCCGACGGTCGCCGGGATCGTCTGGCGGGAGACCACCGTCGCCCCGGCGGGCGACACCCCGGCCCTCGTGGCCAACCTGGTGGCGCTCGCCGTCATCGCCGGTACCTCGGCATGGCTCTGGCGGGCTCGCCGGGTCTGAACGCGACCGCCGCAGCCGTGCGGGCGCGGCCGGGGAGGGAGGGTCAGGCCTTCGCCCCGCCCGCCAGGAACCCCGTCAAGCTGTCCAGCAGCATCGTGCTCCCCTGCTCCGCGCCGTCCCGTTCCTCCGTCGTGGCGCAGGTCTGGCGGAGGGTGATCACGGTGTTGCGGGGGCCCTGTTCCGTGAGTTCGACGGTCATCGTCGCGGGGTCCGGGCGGCCCGGGACGTCCATGCCGATGGTCAGGGCCCGGTGCTCGGCGACCTCGATGTAGGAGCCGGTCAACGGGAACTCCGCCCCCTCCGGCGTACGCATCGTGGCCTTCCAGGTGCCGCCGGGGCGGACGTCCATCTCCACGGAGCCGGGGACGGCGTAGGCCCACCGGGCGTACTGGTCAGGGGTGGTCCAGGCCCGCCAGACCTCGGACGCGGGGGCGTCGAGGGTTCGGGTCAGGGTGTAGGAGAAGCCGTTCTCCGCCGCGGTGGGCGTCTGCTCGGTGCTCATGTCGTCGTGTCTCCTCGGGTGGGATCGGATCGACTCCACTGACGCGTCGCGTGCCGCGCCAGGCTCTCGCACCGGTAGACGCCCGGGGGCGCCCGATCTCATCGGTTCCCGGCGACGTCCTGCCCGTGGCACTCCCCGTACGTCCGCCCCGACCCGCACCAGCACGCCGCCCCGCGCTGCGGCGGCCAGGCCACCGCGAGGCCCCGGGCCGCCAGGGTCGTCGCGTACTGCGGGAGCAGGGTCGGGTCGGCCGGGGACGCGCCCTCCGACGCGGCGAAGGCCTCGTAGGAGGGGACCGTGCCCGGGACCACGCCCAGGTTCGCGGTGCCCGACGAGGCCAGTTCGCGCAGGGCCGCCTCTATCGACGCCAGGTGCTCCTCGTAGGAGGGGTACTCGGCGGCGAGCGGAGGGTACGCCTCGACCAGTTCCCCCAGTTCGCCGGCCGGCCAGTGGAGCATGGCGACCGGGAAAGGGCGGGACAGGGCCTCACGGTAGGCGCCCAACTCGGCGCGCAGGCGGGAGATCTCCGCCTCCAGGTCCGCCGGGTCGTCCGAGCCCAGGGACCAGACGCGCTTCGGGTCGTGCAGCTCGTCCAGGGAGACCGGCATCGAGTGCAGGGTGTCGGCCAGGGTGTCCCACTCGTCGTGGTCCAGGCCCAGCATCCTGCGGACGCGGTGGCGGCCGTAGAGGAGGGGATGCGTGGGGTACGGGGGCTCCGGCACGTCCGTCAGGAGCAGGCGGGCGCCCTCCGTGAACGTCTCGTGCGCCGCCTCCAGTTCGTCGTGGGACTCCAGGGCCTCGGCCACGATCACCCAGGGAGCCGGGTCCCGCGGCGACGCCGCGCGCACTCCGTCGATGATCGCCCTGGCCTCCGCCTCGTGGTCGTACTCCCAGAGGTTCGACGCCTTCAGGGCGCGGACCAGGGAGGGGTTGTCCAGGGGCGCGGACGTCTCGGAGGACAGCAGTCGGTCGTAGAGCCCGGTCGCGGCCGGGCGGTCGCCGGACAGCTCCAGGTGGGCCGCGGCGCGCAGGAGCAGGGCCTCGGCGTCCTCCGGGTAGAGGCCGGCGGTCCGTTCCAGGCGGGCCGCCTCGGCGGCGTGGTCGACGTTTTCGGCGGGCGTGTCGGGGCGCATGGGGGACACCGTACTGCCGTGAGGTGACGAGGGTCAGCCTCCCCGGGGGGCGACTGCCCGGCCGGAGGCCGGGCAGCGGTGCCGATGCGGGCCGGGGCGGGACCGGACCGCTCAGCGCCGTTCCCGCAGCGTTCCCACCAGCACCGCCGCCACCACGGCCAGTCCCGCCGACACCCACAGCGCCACGTCCGTGCCCGCCCCCGGGGTCCCCGCCGAGGTAGCGATCGCGACCGTCAGGGCGACCCCGGCGCACGAACCGATGTAGCGGAACGTCTGCTGGGCGCCCGAGCCCATCGCCGCGCGGGCCGCCGGTACCGACTCCACCGCGAGCAGCGGCAGCGCGGCGTTCAGCAGGCCGCTGCCGACGCCCGCCAGTGCCAGGCCGGGCAGCAGCCGGGCCCAGGAGCCCGCGCCGACCGCGCCGAGCATGGTCAGGACGCCGACCGCGTGCAGGGCGAAACCGACGGTCAACTGGTGGCGTGCGGAGACGCGGTGGGCGATGCGGCGGGCCTGGAGGGCGACCGCGAAGGCGAGACCGGCCCAGAGCAGGGAGAGCAGCGCCGTGTCCATCGGGGACAGGCCGAGCGCCCGCTGCAGCACCGTGGGCAGGAAGCTGAAGAGGCCGATCACCGACAGGCCCGTGAACAGCCCGCCCGCGGAGGACGCCAGGAAGAGCGGGCGGCGCAGCAGCGACAGGTCGATCATCGGGGCGGACGCGCGGCGCTCCCGTACGACGAACAGGGCGCCGAGGAGTACGGCGGCCGCCAGCAACAGGCCCACCGGCGCCCGCAGCCACCCGTCCCGGCCCAGCGTCAGCGCCGCCACGAGCGCGACCAGCGCCGGTCCGAACGTCAGCGCCCCGGCGAGGTCCGGCCGGCCGGGCCGCGGTGAGCGCGACTCCGACAGGGCCCGCGCGCCGAGTCCCGCCACCACCAGCGCGGCGGCGCCGAGGATGCCGTGCGCCACCCGCCAGTCGGGAATCGCCCCGACGAGGACGGGGCCCACGGCTATCCCGCCGCTGACGAAGGCGCCCCACACGCCGGTCGCGCGCAGCCGTCCGGCCGGGGTCGGGAAGGCGTGGACGAGCAGGCCGAGGCTGCTGGCCAGCAGCGCCGCGCTCGCCGCGCCCTGCGCGATGCGGGCCAGCGTGAACAGCCAGGTCGTCGACGCGAAGGCACCGAGGACGGTGGTGACGCCGAGGGTCAGCGTGCCGGAGACGAAGAGCCGGCGGCGCCCGTAGTCGTCGGCCAGGCTGCCGGCCACCAGGAGCAGGGCGGCCAGCCCGAGCGGGGTGCCGTTCAGCAGCCAGGCCTGGGCGGACAGCGGGGTGTGCAGGTCGGCGGCGGTCTGGGGGAGCGTGACGCTCGGCGCGGCGAACGCCATCAGGGCCACGGCGGTCGCGGCGCTGGTCAGCGCGAGGGTGCGGCCGGGGTGCGGGGGCGGCGAGGCCCGTTCCGCGGGCGGCGCGGCCGCCGCGGGTGCCGGGGTGGTGGGGGAGTCCGTGCCGGTGTCGGTCATGAGTCGCGGTCCGCTCTCGTTGGCTCGACGGAGGGTGGGTCCACCGTGCGGGTTCGGTCAATGAACTGACATCAGGCGGACCAACCTAGCACCGTCGGTTCGATGACTGAACCTGATGGCGGAAAGTGGCTACAGTGGAGGCATGGCACTGGGCAAGGACTACGCGACGCAGGAGTGCTCGATCGCCCGCGCGCTGGAGGTCGTCGGCGAGCGCTGGACGCTGCTGGTGATCCGCGACGCGCTCTACGGCGTCCGGCGGTACAACGACTTCCTCGTCCACCTCGGCATCCCGCGCGCCGTCCTGGCCAACCGCCTCCAGGCGCTCACCGCCGAGGGGATCCTGGAGAAGCGGAGGTACCAGGAGTCGCCGCCCCGGGACGAGTACGTCGTCACCGACCGCGGCACCGCCCTGTGGCCCGCCCTGCGGGCACTCGGCATCTGGGGGCGCGACCAGCTCGGCGGCGAGCCGATGCGCACCTACTGGCACGCCGACTGCGGCACCGAACTCAGCCCCTACGGTGCCTGCCCCACCTGCGGGGCCCTCGTCGCCGTCCCCGACATCGAGGTGCGGCCCGGCCCGGGGCTCGACCCCGACCCCGCGGACCCGGTCAGCCGGGCGCTCCTCGGCCCCCGTCGGCTGCTCCAGCCGATCGAGACCGAGCCGTCTCCCGCACAACGCCGTCCTGTATAACTGGGACAAACACGCGCGCGGGAGAGAGGAGTTGCCGATGCCGCCGACGAACCGGGACCGCCGTGCCGTCGCCCCGGTGCTCCGCCCCCTCCTCCTGCTGCTGGTCCTCCTGCCCGTCGCGCTCGTCGACGTCGGCAGCCTCTCCGCCACCGTCGCGCTCGCCGCGACCGCCGCGGTCGGTTCCGCGCTCGCCGTGTGCGCCGTCATCGCCGCACGCTGCGCGCCCGCCGTGCCCCCCACACGGGTGCGTACGGCCATCAGGGACCGGGACCTGCGTACGGCCTTCCTGCCCCAACGCGATCCCGACGCGCCCGGCCGCCGCCGGCCCCGAGCGCCCGGACACGCCCTCCCGGCGACCGCCGCGTAGGGCACCCCTTCCACCAGGGCACATCCCCGCGCGGGCCGTGTCGTCATGCCGCCCTGCGCCGGCCTCACCGGCGCCACCGTCACCGGCACGACGAGACCCCCGGAGGGCTCACCCACCCATGTCCGTTTTCGCCAGCCTGGTCGAGCACCTCGCCGACCTGCTCCAGCCCCTGTTCGGCGCCTCGGCCGCGGCCGCCGCCATCGTCCTGTTCACCGCCCTCGTACGGCTCCTGGTCCACCCGCTCTCCCGGGCCGCCGCCCGCGGGCAGAAGGCGCGCACCCGACTCCAGCCGCGGATCGCCGAACTGCGCCTGAAGCACGCGAAGAACCCCGAGAAACTCCAGCGGGCCGTGCTCGAACTGCACGCCGAGGAGAAGGTGTCCCCGCTGTCGGGCTGCCTGCCCAGCCTGTGCCAGATCCCCGCGTTCTTCCTGCTCTACCACCTCTTCTCCAGTTCGACGATCGGCGGCGAGGCCAACGCACTCCTCTCCCACCGGCTCCTGGCCGCCCCGCTCGGCGGACGGTGGGCCGACGCGTTCGGGGACGGCGGGCTCACCGGCGGAGCCGGGCTCGTGTACGTGGCGCTGTTCGCGGTCGTCGCCGGGGTCGCCACCTTCAGCTACCGGCTCACCAGGCGGACGACGGCCGACCGGCCGGTGCTGCCCGCCGGTGACGCGGAGGCCGTGCCGGGCGTCGGCGCGATCACCAGGGTCATGCCGTTCATGTCCTTCTTCACCCTCGTCACCGTGGCCGTGGTGCCGCTGGCCGCCGCGCTGTACGTCGTCACCAGCACGACGTGGAGCGCGGTCGAGCGGGCCGTGCTCTACCGCTGAGCGCGGGCCGGCCGGGCGCCTGGCTACGGTCCAGTACGTGAACGGGGTATTGCGGAGTGGAACCCGGCCTTGGAGGATCGACCAGTCCTCCGATGGCTGTCGCGTCGCTGCCGCACCCAGGTCGCGCATCGTCGGGCGGGCTGCCCGCGATCGAGGAGTTGGGGATCATGAAGCTGTTGCGAGTCGGTACGGCGGGGTCGGAGCGGCCCGCGCTGCTCGACGCCGACGGAACCCTGCGAGACCTGTCGGGCGTCGTGACGGACATCGACGGCGACCTGCTCGCCGACCAGGGCGCGCTCGACCGGATACGGTCGGCCGCCGCGGCCGGTGAGCTGGCCGCCCTGGACGGCACCGGCCTGCGCGTCGGACCGCCGGTGGGACGCATCGGCAAGATCGTGTGCATCGGGCTGAACTACCACGACCACGCCCGCGAGACCGGGGCCGAGCCGCCCGCCGAGCCGGTCGTCTTCTTCAAGGCGCCGGACACGGTGGTCGGGCCGCACGACACGGTGCTCGTGCCGCGCGGTTCCACCAAGACCGACTGGGAGGTGGAGCTGGCGGTCGTCGTCGGGCGCACCGCGCGCTATCTGGAGTCGGCGGAGGAGGGGCTCGCCTGTGTCGCGGGGTACGCGGTCGCGCACGACGTGTCCGAGCGGGAGTTCCAGATCGAGCGCGGCGGGACCTGGGACAAGGGCAAGAACTGCGAGACGTTCAACCCGCTGGGCCCGTGGCTGGTCACCGCCGACGAGGTGCCCGACCCGCAGCGGCTGTCACTGCGGCTGTGGGTGAACGGCGAGCTGAAGCAGGACGGGACCACCGCGGAGCAGATCTTCCCGGTGGGGGAGGTCGTGCGGTACGTCAGCCACTTCATGGTGCTGCGTCCCGGTGATGTCATCAACACCGGGACGCCGGCGGGGGTGGCGATGGGGCGGCCCGAGCCGAAGCCGTACCTGCGGGCCGGGGACGTGGTCGAGCTGGAGGTCGAGGGACTGGGGCGGCAGCGGCAGGAGCTGAAGAACGCGTAGTCGCTCCGCTGGGGCGGGGGAGGGGCGCCGGGGAGTGCGGTTCGTTGTCGGCCGCGGGCTGACTGCGGCTGGTCGCGCCCACGCGGCGGAGCCGCTCATGTCACGGCCCCGCGCCCCTTCGGGGCGCGTTCTCTCACGTCAGCAGTGAAGCGAGCGTGCGCCAGCCCTCCCTCGGGAGGCGGGTCATGTCGTCCTCCACCAGCTGGAGGGCGACGTGATCGGCGCCCGCGTCGTGGAAGGCGTCGATGCGGGCGCGGATCGTGGCCTCGTCGCCCCAGGCGAAGACGGCGTCGATGAGGCGGTCGCTGCCGCCGCCGCTGACGTCGGCGTCGGTGAAGCCGAGGCTGAGGAAGTTCTTCGTGTAGTTCGGCAGCTTCAGGTACATGGCCAGATAGGCGCGGGCCGTCGCACGGGCGCGGGACGGGTCGGAGTCGAGGACGACCTTGAACTCCGGGGCCAGCAGCGCGCCCTCGCCGAGCCGCTCGCGAGCCTGCGCGGTGTGCTCGGGCGTGACCAGGTACGGGATGGCACCCGCCGCCCGGTCCCGGGACAGGTCCAGCATCTTCGGGCCGAGCGCGGCCAGCACCCGGTGGCCGGAGGGCATCCCGGCCCGGTCCAGCTCGTCCAGGTAGCCGACCATCGTCGAGTACGGACGGCGGTACCCCTCCACGCGCGGGCCGTGGCTCACACCGAGGCCGAGCACGAAGCGGCCCGGGTGGGACACCTCCAGCTCGGCGAAGCTCGCCGCCGCCTCGGACGCCTTGTGCTCCCAGATGCTCTGGATGCTGGTGCCGACCACGATCCGCGAGGACGCTCCGATCAGCGGGGCGGCGTGCCGGGCGGCGCTGTTGCCGCCGAGCCACAGGGCGCCGTAGCCGAGCCGCTCCAGTTCGGCGGCGGTCTCGGCGCGTTCCGCCGCGCCCTTTGGGTCCTCGGAGCGCAGCTGTGCACTCCAGACGCCGTACCGTCCGACCGATTCCTTCAGGGAAGCCGTCGCCTCGTTCATCGCTTGCGATCCCTCCGGTGGGCACCGTGATCATCCTGCGGGTCTGCCTGACCAACCACGGGTACCCACCGGGGATTCCCCGACCACGCGCCCGGGGCCGGTCGGGTCACTCGCCCAGGAACCGCTCCAGCGCCTCGACGACCAGCCGGTGGTCCTCCACCTGCGGCAGCCCGGAGACCGTCACCGCGCCGACGACGCCGACACCGTCGACCGTGAGGGGGAAGGAGCCGCCGTGCGCCGCGTACGTGCCGGGGTCGAGCCGCGAGGACTCCTCGAAGGTCGTGCCCTTGGCCCGGAAACGCGAGCCGACCAGGTACGACGCCGAGCCGTACCGCCCCACGACCCGGCGCTTGCGGGCGATCCAGGCGTCGTTGTCGGCGGTCGAGCCGGGCAGCGCGGCGTGGAACAGCTGCTGTCCGGCGCGGTGGATGTCGATGGCGACCGGGGCCTCGCGCTCCCTGGCCAGCTCGACGAGCAGGGAGCCCAGCGCCCACGCGTCGTCGTTGGTGAACCGGCGGAAGACCAGGCGGCGCTCCTGCTCCTCCAGCTCCGCCACGGTGGGTGCCGTCGGTGCGGTGCTCACAGGGACACCACCACTCCGTCGCGGGCGGACCGGCGGGCCGCCTCCAGGACGTCCAGGGCGGCGGCCGCCTCCAGCGCGTCCACCGGGTTCGGGCCGCCCTCGCGCAGGGCCCTCGTCACGGCGGCGTAGTACGCGGGGTAGTCGCCCGCGACCGTCGCCGTCACCTGCCCGCCGCCGGTCAGCGGGGAGTCCCCGGCACCGACGCGGCCCCACAGCGACTCGTCCTCCTCGCCCCAGCCGGGGCCCGGCCGCTTGCCCTCGCGCAGCGCCGCCTCCTGCGGGTCGAGGCCGTGCTTGACGTAGCCCGCCTGCGAGCCGAGCACCCGGAAACGGGGGCCGAGCTGGGCGGCGGTGGAGGAGACGTAGAGGTGGGAGCGGACGCCGTTCGCGTGCGTGAGCGCGAGGAACGTGTCGTCGTCCGCCTCCGCGCCCGCCCGCCGGACCACGGACTCGGCGTACACCTGCGTGGCCGGGCCGAACAGGACGAGGGCCTGGTCGACGACGTGGCTGCCGAGGTCGTACAGGAGGCCGCCGATCTCCGCCGGGTCGCCGGACTCGCGCCAGCCGCCCTTCGGCTTGGGCCGCCAGCGCTCGAAGCGGGACTCGAAGCGCCACACCTCGCCCAGCGCGTCCTCGGCGAGCAGCTTGCGCAGGGTGAGGAAGTCGTTGTCCCAGCGGCGGTTCTGGAAGACGGAGAGCAGTAGGCCGCGCTCCTCGGCCAGTGCCGCCAGCGCACGCGCCTCGGCCGCCGTGCCCGCCACCGGCTTGTCCACCACGACCGGCAGACCGGCCTCCAGGGCCCGCGTCGCGAGCGGTACGTGCGTCTTGTTCGGGGACGCGACGACGACCAGGTCCAGCTCGCCGGCCCGGTCGAACAGCTCGTCCGGGCCCGCGACGGTGCGTACGTCCGGGAACTCGGCGCGGGCCTGCCGCTGCCGCTCCGGGTTCGAGGTGACGACCGTGTCCAGGGTCAGGCCCTCGGTGGCGGCGATCAGCGGGGCATGGAAGACGGAGCCCGCGAGGCCGTAGCCGACGAGGCCGACGCGCAGGGGATTGCCGGGAGGAGTACCAGTCATGCGTCCTACTTTCGCAACGGTGTTGCCAAAGTGCAAGCGCCGGGGACAATGGGGGTGTGAACAGGAGCAACGGCGGGGGCGCGGGGACCGGCGGCGGTATGCGGGGCGCGGCGGGCGGCGCCAACCTGCTCGCCCTGCGCAGCCACAACACCGCCTTGGTGCTCGACCTGCTCCGCACCGCCGGCGGCGAGGGCATCAGCCGGCTCGAACTCGCCGAGCGCACCGGGCTCACCCCGCAGGCGGTCAGCAAGATCACCGCCAGGCTCCGGGGCGAGGGCCTGGCCGCCGAGGCCGGACGCCGCGCGTCCACCGGCGGCAAGCCGCGCACGGTACTGCGCCTGGTGCCGGGCGCGGGCCACGCCCTCGGCGTCCACCTGGACCGCGACGAGCTGCGCGCGGTCCTCGTCGACCTCGACGGCACCGTGGTGGCGGAGCGGCGCGCCCCGCTGGACCTGGGCGCGGGGGCGGAGACCGTACTGGAGGAGGTGGCCCGGGCGGCTGAGGAACTCACGGCGGAGGGACTGGGAGTGCCTGACGCGGAGGGCCTGCGGGTGTCCGGGGCGGATGGTCTGGGGGCGCCTGACGCGGATGGTCTGCGGGTGCCCGGCACGGGTGGCCCGCGGGGTCCCGTCGAGAAGGGGCTGACGCCGGCCGCCGAGGAGGGCGTGAGGCGGCCCGGCCGGGGCGGCCCGGGGGCGGCTGCGGCGGGCGGCGCACGGGCGGCTGCCGTGGACGGTCTCGGCTCGCCCACCGGGGGCGGTTCGCCCACCGGGGGTGGTTCGCCCGTCGGGTGTGGTTCGCCCACCGGGGGTGGTTCGCCCGTCGGGTGTGGTTCGCCCACCGGGAACGGTTCGCCCGCCGGGGGTGGTTCGCCCACCGGGAACGGCTCGCCCACCCGGGGTGGTTCGCCCGCCGGGGGTGGTTCGCGGACTTCCGCGGCGCCGGGGCTGGAGCCGCCGGTACCGGGAGAGCGTGCCCCGGAGGGGCCGGGGCACGCCGCAGGGGAGGACGCGCGGCCGTCGGGGCGTGTGCTCGCCGACGCTCCCACCCTCCTCGGACTCGGCGTCGCGCTTCCGGGGCCGCTGGACCACGTCCGCGGGGTGCTGCACCGGGTCACGGGCTTCCCGGAGTGGGACGGCTACCCGCTGCGGGACGCGCTGGAGCGGCGGCTGGGCGTGCCGGTCGTCGTCGACAAGGACACCAACGCGGCGGCGCTCGGCCTGGCGGTCGGCGGCGCGGGGGAGGAGGCGGGTCGGACGGGCGGCGGCGGTGGCTCCTTCGCCTACCTGCATCTTGGTACCGGACTCGGCGCGGGGCTAGTCTTCGGCGGCGGTGTGCACCGGGGTGCCCGGACCGGCGCCGGGGAGTTCGGGCACCAGGTCGTCCAGCTCGACGGGCCGCCCTGCACCTGCGGGGCCCGGGGCTGCATAGAGGCACTGTGTCTCGCCGCCGTCGCCCGCGGCGACCTCGCGGAGGCGGCGAGAGTGCTCGGCACGGGCGCCGCGAACCTCGCCGGGCTGCTGGACATCGACCTGGTGCTGCTGGGCGGCCGTACCGTCGCCGCCGCGCCCGAGGCCTTCGTCCACGGCGTCGGCGCGGTCCTCGACGCCCGCGCCCGGCGCGAGGGCGGTCACGACGGAGCCGTACCGGTACGGCTCGCGCCTGGCGGCACGCGCGGGGTCGCGGAGGGCGCCGCCCAACTACTGCTGGCCCCCCTGTTCGGCCGGGGCGACGGCGGCTGAGCACCGAGCTACAGCACCCACCGTCTCCGGCGGGCCCCACGGCCCCGTCCTCTGCCGGGCCTCGACGGCACCGCCCCCGCCGGAGTGCGGACAGTCCCGTCCTCCCGGCCCTCGCCGGGCCGCGACGGCGCCGCCTCCGTCGGGCGGCGGGCAGTCCCCCCTCCGGGGCCGCGACGGCGCCGCCTTCGTCGGGCGGCCGGACAGCCCGTCTTCCCGGCCTTCGCCGGGCTGCGACGGTGCTGCCCCGCCGGAGCGTGGGCACCCGTCTTCCGGGCCCTCGCCGGGCCGCGACGGCGCCGCCTCCGTCGGGCGGCGGGCAGTCCCCCCTCCGGGGCCGCGACGGCGCCGCCTTCGTCGGGCTGCGACGGCGCTGCCCCGCCGCCCCGCGGACAGCCCCGCTCTCCCGGGCCTCGACGGCACCGCCCCTCCTTCCCCCGGCGGGCCACGTCGGACCCGGCGCCGACGAGGCCCGCTCCCCGGGGCCCCGACGGCACCGTCGATTTCGGCAGCCCGTCCCCGCCAGGGCTCGACGGCACCGCCCCCGGCGGGCCATGCCGGACCCGGTCCCGCCGAGTTCCGCTCCCGGGCCCCCACGGCGCCGCCGATTTGCGGCAGGGCCGGGTCCCGGCGGTCCCGTCGCCCGCGTCTGCGACCATCCCTGCGTGGACTATCCGAACGACCAGGCCCCGGGTGCCCCCGTCCGCTCCGGGATTCCCGAGCACGGGCGGGTGCCGAAGTACTACGCCGTCAAGGCGCGGATCGACCGGCTCGTCGGCGAGCTGGGGGAGGGCAGCGCCATCCCCACCGAGCGGGACCTGTCCGAGCGTTACGGCGTCGCCCGCGAGACCGTGCGGCAGGCCCTGCGCGAACTCGTGCTCGAGGGCAAGCTCCGCCGACAGGGGCGCGGCACCGTGGTCGCCGGTCCCAAGCTGGCCCAGCCGCTGTCCCTGGCCAGCTACACCGAGGGCGTCCGGCGCCAGGGGCGCACCCCCGGGCGTGCGCTCGTCACCCTGGACCGCTTCCCCTGCCCCGACGCGCTCGCCGCCGAGACCGGCCTCACGCGCGGGGAGCCGGTCTGGCACCTGGAGCGCGTGCTGCTCGCCGACGACGAGCGGGTCGGCCTGGAGAGCACCTACGTCGCCGTGGCCCGCATCCCCGACCTGGACACCGCCTTCGACCCGGACTCGTCCTTCTACGCCCACCTCGCCGCCCAGGGCATCGCCTTCGGGGACGCCGACGAACGCATCGAGACCGTGCTCGCCACCCCGCGCGAGGCCCTGCTCATCGGCACCCCGCCGGCCCTCCCGATGCTGCTCATCCACCGTGTCTCCCGCGACACCGGAGGCCGCCCGCTGGAACGGGTGCGCACGCTCTACCGGGGCGACCGGTTCTCGTTCACGGCCCACCTGAGCGGCTGAAAAACGACTGAAAACGCCCACATCGACCACCCGGGAAAGTAACGAAGAGATAACGGGTCTAGCCCAAACGTGATGCCCAGTTCACGCTCTCGTTGTCAGCCGGATCCCTCCGGTTCCCCGATGCCAAGGAGCGTGGCGGTCGTGAGAGTGACAGTTGTCGGAGCCGGCGTGGTGGGCACCATGCACGCGTGGCACGCAGTGAACCGCGGCCACGAGGTCGTACAGATCGAGCGCGAGACCGAGGCCCGCGGCGCCTCACTGCGCAATTTCGGCCAGATCTGGGTCAGCGGCCGGGCGGGCGGCGAGGAGCTGGAGACCGCGCTGCGGGCCCGTGAGCTGTGGGAGGAGATCGGCGGCCGGATCCCGGCGCTGGGCTTCCGCCCGAACGGCTCCCTGACCCCGCTCCGCGGCGACCTGGAGCGCGCCGTCGCCGAGGCGGCCGTCGCCCGCCCGGACGCCGCCGCCCGCGGCCACAAGCTGCTCACCCCCGATGAGGCCCGCGCCCTGAACCCGGCCCTGCGCGGCGAGTTCGACGCCGCCCTGTACTGCGAGCGCGACGCCGCCGTGGAACCACGCACCGCCCAGCTCGCCCTGCGCGCCGAACTGCTGAAGTCCCCGCGCTACACCTTCCTGCCCGGCCGCGAGGTCCGCGACGTCGTCGGCGAGGCAGCCGTACGCGACGACCACGGCGACGTGCACACCGGCGACGTCGTCGTCCTCGCCACCGGCGCCTGGCTCGGCGGCCTCGTGCGCGAACTGGCCGGCCCCGGCCTGCCGGTGCGCCGGGTGCGGCTCCAGATGATGCAGACCGACCCCCTCGGCGAACCGCTCACCACCTCGGTCGGCGACGCCGACAGCTTCCGCTACTACCCGGCGTACGGCTCGCCCGCCCTGGACGAGCTGAACGCCCGGCAGCCGCAGCCGGCCACGGCGGCCGAGCACCGGATGCAGCTGCTGATGGTCCAGCGCGCCGACGGCGGCCTGACCATCGGCGACACCCACGAGTACGAGCACCCCTTCGCCTTCGACACCGTCGAGGACCCCTACGAGCACCTCACCGGCGTCGTCGAGTCCCTGCTCGGCCGCCCGCTGCCGAGGATCCGCCGCCGCTGGGCCGGGGTGTACGCGCAGTGCACGGACACCAGCCGTGTCGTGCACCGGCAGCAGGTGCGCGAAGGCGTCTGGCTGGTCACCGGGCCCGGCGGGCGCGGCATGACCTGCTCACCCGCGATAGCCGAGACCACCGCGAACGAACTGGGCTGGTGAACCCCTGATGACCACGACCTCCCCCGACACCCGCGTCCGCCTCGTCGTCCTCGACATGGCCGGCACCACCGTCGCCGACGGCGGCCTCGTCGAGCGCGCCTTCGACACGGCCGCCCGCGAACTCGGCGTCGAGCCCGGCACCCCGGACCACGCCGAGAAGCTCGACTACGTCCGCGCCACCATGGGCGAGTCCAAGATCTCCGTCTTCCGGCACCTGTTCGGCGACGAGGACCGCGCCCGGCGCGCCAACACCGCCTTCGAGAAGGCGTACGGCGCCCTCGTCGACGACGGCCTGATCGCCCCCGTCCCCGGCGCCCGCGAGGCCGTCGGGGAACTGGCCGCCGACGGCCGCACCGTCGTCCTCACCACCGGCTTCGCCCGCGTCACCCAGGACGCCATCCTCGACGCGCTCGGCTGGCGCGACCTGGTGCCGCTCACCCTGTGCCCCGCCGACGCGGGCGGCCGCGGACGGCCGTACCCGGACATGGTGCTGGAGGCGTTCCTGCGCACCGGGGCCGCCGACGACGTCCGCCAGGTCGCCGTCGTCGGCGACACGTCCTACGACGTGCTCAGCGGTGTCCGGGCCGGCGCCGGACTGGTCGCCGGGGTGCGCACCGGGGCCCACGGCGACGACGCCTTCCGCGCGGCGGGCGCGACCCACGTGCTGGACTCCGTCGCCTCCCTGCCTGCCCTCCTGCGGGGAGCAGCCGGCTGATGAGCACCACCAGCAGCGGCGTCAGCAGCGGCATCCGCTTCGACTCGGTCACCGTCGCCTACGACGGCAACGTCGTCCTGGACGCCCTCGACCTCACCGTCGGACCGGGCGAGGTCATGGCGCTGCTCGGGCCGTCCGGATCCGGCAAGACCACCGCGCTGCGGGCGGTCGCCGGGTTCGTACGGCCCGCCTCCGGGCGGGTGTTCCTCGGCGACCGCGACGTCACCGGCCTGCCCCCGCACCGGCGCGGCATCGGCATGGTCGTCCAGCAGTACGCCCTGTTCCCGCACATGCGGGTGGCGGACAACGTCGCCTTCGGACTGAAGGCCCGCAAGGTCGCCAAGGCCGAGATCCGCACACGCGTGGCCGAGGCGCTGGAGATGACCGGCATGGGCGCCTACGCCCGCCGCCACCCGCGCGAACTGTCCGGCGGCCAGCAGCAGCGCGTCGCCATCGCCCGCGCACTCGCCATCCGCCCGGGCGTCCTCCTCCTCGACGAACCCCTGTCCGCCCTCGACGCCCAGCTGCGCTCCGGCATGCTCGCCGAACTGGCCCGGCTGCACCGCGAACTGCCCGACGTGTCGATCCTCTACGTCACCCACGACCAGGTCGAGGCGCTCACCCTCGCCGACCGGATCGCCGTGATGGACAAGGCCCGCCTCCAGGCCTGCGGCACCCCGCGCGAGCTGTACCGGGCGCCGGCCGACGCGTTCACCGCGTCCTTCGTGGGCGGCGCGAACCTGCTGCCGGTGACCGTCGGAACCGGGGGAGTGTCCTTGGGGGACGTGGAGATCAAGGTCGACACGGGGGGTGTCGCCCCCGGGGCGACGGCGACCTTGTGCGTACGGCCGCATCTGGTGGGGCTCGGTGACGGGCCCAACCGGCTCACCGGCACGGTGGGGGAGATCCAGTGGCGGGGGGCCACCCACCGGCTCTTCGTCGACGTGGGCGGACACCGGGTGATGGCGGATCTGCGGGAGCTGAAGGCTCCGCCGGTGCACGGGGAGCCGGTGAGTCTGCATTTCTCGCCCGAGGACGCGGTGCTGCTGCCCGCGGGGGTGGACCATGGCTGATGTCGTCCGTGAGCCGCGGGCCGCGGCCGGCCGGTCGCGCCCGCCCGGCGGCGGCCGGAAACCGGGCACAGCCCCGCGCGCCTTCGGGGCGCTTGTGTGGGCACTGCCCCCGGCGGCCCTGCTCGCCCTCTTCTTCCTCTACCCCCTCGCCCTCGTCGTCCAGCAGTCCTTCCAGCCGGACACCGGCGGCACCTCGATCCAGCCGTACGCCGACGTCTTCGCGTCGTCGGCGTTCCGCGAGGCGCTGTGGACCACCGTCTGGCTGGCGGTGGCGGCCACCGCGGGCTGCCTGGTGCTCGGGTTCGTCCTCGCGCTGGTCATCGCCTTCGTGCCGTTCCCCGGGGCGAAGGCGGTGGCCCGCTTCATCGACGTCTTCCTGTCCTTCCCGTCCTTCCTGATCACGCTCGCCCTGCTGTTCGTCTACGGCACGGTCGGCATGGCCAACGGGGCGTGGACCGACGTGACCGGGGCGGCCCAGGGGCCGTTCCGGTTCCTCACCACGCCCTGGGGCGTGCTCCTCGCGGAGATCACGTACTTCACGCCCTTCGTGATGCGCCCCCTGCTCGCCGCCTTCTCGCAGCTCGACACCGGGCAACTGGAGGCCGCCGGTTCGCTGGGCGCCCGCGCGCCGCGCATCGTCCGGCGGATCATCCTGCCCGAGGCACTGCCCGCCCTCGCGGCCGGCGGCAGCCTGGTCCTCGTCCTGTGCCTGAACGAGTTCGGCATCGTCCTGTTCACCGGCGCCAAGGGCGTCACGACCCTGCCGACGCTCGTCTACGGCAAGGCGATCCTGGAGTCCGACTACCCGGGCGCCTGCGTGGTCGCCGTCGTCAACGTCCTGATCTCCGTGGGCCTCTACGGCCTCTACCGGGTGGTGAGCCGCCGTGCTGGTGCATAGCCGCCGAGCGAGGTGGGCCGTGTGGACGGTCTTCCTCGTCCTCTTCCTGCCCCTGTTCGCCCTCCCGCTCCTCGTGGTCCTCGGCGCCTCCTTCGCCACCCACTGGTCCAGCGTCCTGCCCTCCGGCCTCACCACCGGCCACTACGAGGCCGCCACCCGCGGCGAGGCCCTCCAGGCGCTCACCACCAGCCTGGTCACCGCCGTCACCGCCAGCCTGCTCGCCCTCGCGACCGGCACCTGGGCCGCCCTCGCCGCGGCGGCGCTGAAGCAGCGGTACCGCAAGGTGCTCGACGCCCTGTTCGTGCTGCCCCTCGCGGTGCCCTCCGTCGTCGTGGGCCTCGCCACCCTCGTCGCCTTCTCCCAGCCGCCGATGCTGCTCAACGGCACTCGCTGGATCGTGATCATCGCCCACACCGTGCTGGTCACCGCCTTCGCCCACCAGTCCGTGTCCGCCGCCCTCACCCGCCTCGACCCGGCCTACGAGCAGGCCGCCGCCTCCCTCGGCGCCTCACCGGCGTACGTCCTGTGGCGGGTGAGGCTGCCCCTGCTGCTGCCGTCCCTGACCGCCGCCGCCGGACTCTGCTTCGCCCTGTCCATGGGCGAGCTGAGCGCCACGATGATGCTCTATCCGCCCGACTGGACCCCGCTGCCCGTCCTGGTCTACGCGGCCACCGACCGCGGCGCCCTGTTCACCGGCTCCGCCGTCGCCGTGGTCCTCATGACGGCCACCCTGCTGGTGCTGCTCGCCGTCTCCCGGATCCGCACCACAGCCTCCTACCGCTGAACCAGCCCCGCCCCGACCCGCAAGGAGTTCGCCTCGCCATGCCCAAGAACGCCCTCAGGCCGCTCGCCGCCCTCGCCGTCCTCGCCCTCGCCGTCCCGCTGACCGCCTGCTCCGGCACCTCCGCCGCCTCCGACGAGAACGTCGTCACCGTCTACAGCGCCGACGGCCTCAAGGGCGAGAACGGCGACGGCTGGTACGACCGGGTCTTCGCCGACTTCGAGAAGGAGACCGGCATCAAGGTCGAGTACGTCGAGGGCGGTTCCGGCGAGATGGTGCAGCGCGCCGTCCGCGAGAAGCGCAACCCGCAGGCCGACGTCCTCGTCACCCTCCCGCCCTTCATCCAGCAGGCCGACACCAAGGGCCTGCTCCAGGAGTACGCCCCGAAGGGCGCCGACCGGGTCGGCGGCGCCGACAAGTCCGCGACGGGCACCTGGACCGCCGTCGTCAACAACTACGTCGGCTTCGTCCACAACACCAAGGAGCTGAAGCAGGCCCCCACCACCTGGGAGGACCTGCTCGACGGCAGGTACGAGAACAAGCTCCAGTACTCCACCCCCGGCGTCGCCGGCGACGGCACCGCCGTGCTCATCAAGGCCATGCACGACTTCGAAGGCGAGCAGCCCGCCATGGAGTACCTGAAGAAGCTTCAGGCCAACAACGTCGGCCCGTCCGCCTCCACCGGCAAGCTCGCCCCCAAGGTCGACAAGGGAGAACTGCTCGTCGCCAACGGGGACGTGCAGATGAACCACGCCCAGTCCAAGTCCATGCCGAACCTCGGCATCTGGTTCCCGGCCCGCGAGGGCGGCAAGCCCACCACCTTCGCCCTGCCCTACGCGGCCGGTCTGGTCACCGGCGCCCCGCACACCGAGAACGGCAGGAAGCTCCTCGACCACCTCCTGGGCCAGAAGGCGCAGCGGCAGGTCAGCGAGATCGGCGGCGGCTTCGCGGCCCGCCAGGACGTCAAGGCCACGGACGCCAACGCCATCGCCCTGACCAGGCTGATGGACGGCGTGGAGGTATTCGAACCCGACTGGAACGACATCGAGGAGAACCTCACCTCCTACATCGACGCCTGGAAGGAGGCGACCGGGAACTGACCCGGCCGCGGACCGGATCAGCCGTAAACGCATCGGCGATCCGACGGACAAACCGTCAGAGGCCTTCTACGACCTGGTGTTCTCGGGTATCGCGGAGGACCTGAACACACCTCGTGGCGACTTCTTCGTCGCCGCCGTGGGCGACTCCTACCGGTCCGACATCCAGACCCCGCTCGCGCTGGTCGAATCGGCCGTCGGCATCCTGTGCCGGCGGAAGCAGTCCGCGGCCCGGGTGGAGAGCGACCGGGCCCTTTCCGTAGGGGATCTGGACATGGTCACGCAATGCCTGGACGGGACGGAGAGGGGGCACAGCGGATGAAGGTGGCCGTCATCGTGGACGACCTGGACCCCGCCAGACGCAGAAGGTGCTTCTGGGAGGAGCGGCTCTCGGCCATGGACGGCGTCGAGTACAGACTCGTCAGCCTGCTGGCGAACATGGAGAGCCGTCGCTTCTTCAACGTGTACGAGTTCGACGTCGTCATATTCAACTGGTGCGTCCTCGACGGGGCGGTGATGTACGCGTCCGACCGCGCCCGGGACATCCTCGCGTTCTACGACGACCATTTCTTCCAGTACGTCCGCCCGGGCGGCGTGGTCATCATGGAGAACCAGCCCAAGCGCTGGCGTCCCGCCCAGCAGGCCTACGACGTCCTCTTCCCGGGCCAGCTCGTCGTCACCCAGGGCGAGACGTACGTCTACAGCTCCACCGTCCAGACCAATGCCGCCCTGCGGGGCCATCCGCTCCTCCAGGGCATTCCCGGCACCGTCAACTCCGCCTACTCCCACCCCCTCGACACGTCCTGGTTCCCTCCGGGGTCGACGAGTCCGCGGTCGATCGAGGAACTGCAACCGACCAAGATGTACACGGGCGCCTTCCGGAGCTGGTCGAGGGGCTGGCTTCCGCTGCTCCACACGGAAGACCGCCACAATCCCGTCCTGTTGGTGAAGACCGAAGGACTCGGTCTGTGGATCGTCTCGACCATGTTCATCGCCTCGTCCAACGTCGCCGACCTGATGGAGTCGCTGGTCGTGGGAGCGCGCAGTCACTCCAACGCCATCCACCACTTCCACGACGCCCAGGAACGCAAGAGGCGCGTGCGGACCGTCGTCAGCGTCGCCGGTGTCCTCGCGCTCGGCGCCTGTCTCTTCCTGCTGCTCCAGTCGGGGGCGCTCACGTCCACCATCCCGTACGGCGAGCGACGCCGGTGTGGCCGTTGAGGGCGGCCCCCATCGAGATGCTGACCCGCGGAGAACGACCGGAGTCCGGGGGCGCCAGGCGCCGCGTCTCCGTGAGGACGTACTCCACGAGACCTTGCCGCAACTCCGGTGGGGACAGGCGCGGGTGATTCAGGTAGTTCACGGCCGGCTGCCTGGCCACCTGCTCCAGGACTCCGTCCGGCCGCCTCACACCGCGGCGGAACCACGTGCCTCCGAGGTCGAAGACGAGATGCGGGCGTTCCGCTGGGGTTGCGTGGATCAAGGCGGCCGGGTCGACCGGAGGGGCCACTAGTACTCCGCCAGTGAGTCGAACCGGCCGATGTCGACCCCCGTTTCCGAGACGGCGGCCCTGACTTCCGCGTCGATGAGCTTGAGCACGGTGCCGTCGTGGTCGAACGCCTCCGCGATGATCACCAGGTTGGGCGAGTTGGACGAGGCCCTGATCAGAAGCCAGCTGCGGTCTTCCAGTTCGAGACGGATTCCATTGATCCGCCTGATGTTCGTGACGCGCTTGCCGGCGAGGCTCTCCCGCTGCTCGAAGTACGCGGCCAGCTTGTCCACCGCGGCGTACTTCGTCTCGTCCGACGCGTAGGGCTGGCGGTTGGGGGACGAGAAGGACCTCGGGAGCGCCGCCAGCTTGTGCGACAGGCTCCACTCCTCGCCGGTGGCCTTCGCGCTGCACAGCATCCAGAGCAGCGCGAGGGCGGCTACGCAGGCGTCGTCGTAGCCGTGGCCGAGGGGTTCGCTGAAGAAGAAGTGTCCGCTCCTTTCGAACCCCGCCACCGCCCCGGCCTCGGCGACCTTGGCCTTGACGTAGGAGTGGCCCGTCTTCGCCCAGACCACGTCGCTGTTCAGCTCGGACTCGTAGAGAGAGGTCGACTTGACGTCGATGACGAAGGGGCCGGACGAGCCCTGCCGCTCTTCGAGGAACTTCGCGATGACGAGCCCTACCCGGTCCGCGAAGACGAGGTTCCCCCGGTCGTCGATGACGCCCAGCCGGTCACCGTCCCCGTCGAAGCAGAGCCCGACGTCGGCTCCGCTCCCGGCGACGAGGGACTCCACCGAACGAAGGAAGGGAACGCTCTCGGGATTCGGGTTGAAGTGGGGGAACGTCCAGTCCGGCTCCACATTCCCCGGCACGATCTCGAAGCCCAGCTTCTCGAGGACCTGCGGGGCGAAGAGGCCGGCCGTTCCGTTCCCGGTCTCCACCGCGACCTTGATGCGCGGCAGTCCCCGGAACCGCTCGGTCCAGGACTCGACCAGGCTGTCGATGTAGTTGTCGCGGGCGTCCGCGTCGAACGTGTAGGAGCCGGCCCGGGAGCCCTTCGTGTCCTCGGCCCGGCCCTCCAGCGTGAAGGACGCGAAGTCACGCATTTCCGCGGGGCCGAACGTGGACGCCTTCCGGTGCCCGATCTTGACCCCGGTCCAGCCGTTCTCGTTGTGGCTGGCCGTCACCATGGCCACGCAGGGGACATCCCGTGCGAACTGCGCGTGGTAGGCGCCGGGAGTGGTGGTGAGGCCGATGTCCACGACGTCCATTCCGGACTGGAGCAGCCCGACCACCAGCGCGTTCTTCACGTTCTCGGAGTAGCTCCGGAAGTCGTGGCCCACCACGATGCGCCGGCCGGCGTCGAGCCGGTCGGCGAGGAACCTGCCGAGGTGGAGTCCGAGGGTGCGGACCCCCACGTAGTTCAGACCGACGGGCGTACCGTCACCGGTCGGTTCGATGACCCAGCGTGCGTCGTACTCGCGGAATCCGGTGGCCGCCATGAGCGCTTCCCGGAAGTACCTGTCCGAGTTGTAGGTGTCGTTCATCTATGCATCGCCTTGGGGGGTCGCCGCGCTGAGTGCCCGGAGGTGTTCGAGTGGGAAATCAAGGATTAAGCGTCTGGGCATGAATCCGCTTCTGGACAGGTCGAACGAGAACGTCTCCCCGTCGCGTTCCAGGGTGAGGTGATCGTGTTCCGACTCGATGGAGTGCGGTCCGGAACGCTCGATCACCAAGGCGGCGAGACCGGTCAGGTCCTCCTGCCGGAAGCGGCCGGTGATGTCCACCCATTCATCGGTCTGGAGGTCGAACGGCCAGTGCGCTCTGATCACGACGTCCTTCTCGTCGGCGAGGATGTCCACACCCCCTCGACCGGATGAGGGATGCGGAGGATTGTGTTCATGCTGCTCCCGCTTCTTCGGAGCTCGAGGCTCACCCCGCAGCCCGGACAGTGACCTCGCCGTCACTCAGAGTAACGAGGTCGTGTTGGCCACTATACTGTCTGGGCCGCTCGCGGCCAGCAAGGTTCCTGGTCGGCGCCGAGCGCGCAATCCCCCTTTCCCTGCTGCGTGTTGGGGCATGCGCGTCTCGGATGCCGCCCGCGGTGGCCGCGGCGTGACGTGCCTTGTCTAGGCTGGGCCGCACGCAGGACCGCGCAGGCAGGAGACCCGCACATGGCAGACCGCAAGCCCATCGAGTCATGGCTCACCGACATGGACGGGGTCCTCATCCACGAAGGCGTGCCGATCCCCGGCGCCGACGCCTTCATCAAGAGGCTCCGCGAATCCGGCAAGCCCTTCCTGGTGCTCACCAACAACTCGATCTACACCCCGCGGGACCTGCACGCCCGGCTGCGGCGCATGGGCCTGGAGGTGCCGATCGAGTCCATCTGGACCTCGGCGCTGGCCACCGCCAAGTTCCTGGACGACCAGCGGCCCGGCGGCTCGGCGTACGTCATCGGCGAGGCCGGCCTGACCACCGCCCTGCACGACATCGGCTACATCCTCACCGACCACGAACCCGACTACGTGGTTCTCGGCGAGACCCGCACCTACTCCTTCGAGGCCATGACGAAGGCGGTACGCCTGATCAACGCGGGCGCCCGCTTCATCTGCACCAATCCCGACGAGACGGGCCCCTCCACCGAGGGACCGCTCCCGGCGACCGGCGCGGTGGCCGCCCTGATCACCAAGGCGACCGGCAAGCAGCCGTACTTCGCGGGCAAGCCCAACCCGCTGATGATGCGCACCGGGCTGAACGCGATCGGCGCCCACTCCGAGACCAGCGCGATGATCGGCGACCGCATGGACACCGACGTGCTGGCGGGCATCGAGGCCGGCATGCAGACGTACCTGGTGCTCACCGGCCTCACCCGGCCCGAGCAGGTCGAGAACTTCCCGTACCGCCCGTCCCAGGTGGTCGACTCCATCGCGGACCTCGTCGAACGGGTCTGAGCCGAGCGCGCCCGAGCCGCCCGGCGCCAAAACGTGTCGGTCCCCCGCATGACCCGATCGGAGTAACCCGGCCCCCGTGCGGGATGCGGGGGCCGGGTCCTCGGGGGAGCCTCCAGGTAACTGGAGGTACACGATGGGCTCACTGAAAGTCACACTCTGTGCCGGGGCGGCGCTGGCCACCGCGCTGTGCGCACCGGCGGCCCACGCCTACGCGGCGGACGGCGGCGGTGTCTCCGTGACACCGGCCTCGCCCGCCCCCGGCACCGACGTCACGCTCCGCGTACCCGACTGCACCGAGAAGACGGCCGTCGCCGTGTCCGCGGCCTTCGAGTCGGACGTACGGCTCAGCCTGGCCGCGGGCGACGGGGTCCTCGTCGGCTCCAGCCGGGTGCGCACCACCGTGCGGGCAGGTGCCTACGCCGTGCAGGTCAAGTGCGGCGACCGCGCCCGCAAGGGCACGATCACCGTCGAGGAGAACCGGCGCCCGGACACCAGGCCGTCCGCACCCGCCTCGCCCGTCGCCCCCGTCGACGCGGGCGGCGGCGGCACCGCGCGGCTGGCCGCCGCCGACAGCGCGGAGCAGGCCCGCTCCGAGCCTCCCGGCACCGCGCACACCGTGACCGGCCTGGTGCTCGCGGGCATCGCCGCCGTCGCCGTGGCGCTGCGCGGCGTCCGCAGCCGGAGCCGCAGGACGGACTGACCATGTCCGAACAGGACGCGCGGGCCACCGCACCCGACACCGCACCGACCACCGCACCGTCCGTCGCCCCCGGCGGCCGCCTGGTGACCGGCATCGCCTGGGCGGTGCTGCTCCTCGGGCTGTGGCTGTGGGGCCGCGAGGCCACCGACGTGCGCGAGGGCATATCCCGGCCGGCCACCGGCGACATGGCGGCGGCCGGCCGGCCCCCCGACGTCCCCCTGCCGCCGGCCCACGCACCGCTCGGCGACGCCCGGCCGCAGCGGCTGGACGTCCCCGGACTCGGCATCGACGCCCCCGTCGTGGCCCGCGGCCTCGACGGCAAGGGCGCCATCGAGCCCCCGCCCTTCGACCAGCCCGGCGCCGTCGGCTGGTACGCGGCCGGCGTCACCCCCGGAGCGGTCGGCACCGCCCTGATGGTCGGCCACGTCGACACCGAGACCCGGCCCGCCGTCTTCTACGAGCTGAGCACCCTGGAACCCGGCGAGACGATCCGGGTGGTCCGCGACGACGCCGAGGTCGCCGAGTTCACCGTCGACGACGTCCAGGTCCTCACCCGCGACGGCTTCGACGCCCAGCAGGCCTACGGGCCGCGCGACTCCGAACGCGCCGAACTCCGCCTCATCACCTGCGGCGGCACCTTCGACCGCGCCACCGCCGGCTACACGGCCAACGTCGTCGTCTCCGCCTACCTGACCGGAACCGCCTCCTAGCACAACCCCACCGCCCCCGCCCGGGAACCGCGTGGGGGCAGTGGGCGTATGTCAGGATTGAGCCTCGGAACAGTGCACCAGGGGGGTTGGATGTACGGCAGCAAGCCGGCCGGAAACGTGTCCAGGAGGCGAGCTGCGGCGACTGCGGCGCTGGGGGCGGCGGCCCTGCTGCTCGCGGGCTGCTCCTCGTCCGGCGACGGGGACGACGACAAGGGCGCGGGCGCCGGGATCACGCAACAGCCCAAGGAGACCGACCCGTTCTGGGTCAACCCCGACGGCACCGCGGCCCGGCAGGTCGCCTCCCTGACCGAGGCGGGCAAGAAGGACCAGGCCGAACAGATCCGCAAGATCGCCCAGCAGCCGACCGGCGAGTGGATCAGCCCGGAGAACCCCGAGGAGCAGGCCCGCGGCTTCACCGAGGCCGCCGACGAGGCCGGCCGCACCGCGCTGCTCGTCCTCTACAACATCCCGCACCGCGACTGCGGCCAGTACTCGGGCGGCGGCGCCGCCGACGGCGACGCCTACCGCTCCTTCGTCGACGGCGTGGCCAAGGGCATCGGCGACCGTGCCGCCACCGTCGTCCTGGAACCGGACGCGGTGCTCCACCTCGTCGACGGCTGCACCCCGCAGGAGTTCCACGAGGAGCGCTACGACCTGCTCAAGGGCGCGGTCGACAAGCTCGGCGCCCTGAAGAACACCAAGGTGTACCTGGACGCGGGCAACGCCGGCTGGGGCCACCCCGACCAGATCTTCGACCCCCTGAAGCGGGCCGGCATCGACCAGGCCGACGGCTTCGCGGTCAACGTGTCGAACTTCTACCGCACCGAGGACTCCATCGCCTACGGCAAGCAGCTCTCCGCCAAGGTGGGCGGCAAGCACTTCGTCATCGACACCAGCCGCAACGGCAACGGCCCCTACACCGAGGGCGCCTCCGACGAACGCTGGTGCAACCCCCCGGGCCGGGCCCTCGGCGAAACCCCGACGACGAAGACCGCCGACCCCCTCGTGGACGCCTACCTGTGGGTCAAGCGCCCGGGAGAGTCCGACGGCGAATGCAAGGGCGGCCCGAAGGCGGGGGAGTGGTACCCCGAGTACGCCCTGAAACTGGCGCAAGGATAAACGCCCTACGGGCGCGGGGCCGTGACATGTGCGGCTACCGCCGCGTGGGCGCGGTCAGCCACGACGCCACCCGCGCCCGACAGCGCACCCGGGAGCGCTACGGCACCCGCACCCACTCCGCCTTGCTGGGCGTCCCCTCCCCGTCGGTCACGAACATCATGTACCACCCCGACTGCACCAGGTTCCTGCCCTCCGGCACCGTCACCGTCAGCTTGTCCCCGTCCGCCGTGAAGTCCAGCGCGATGGACCGCTGATCCACGTCCGTGACGTGAGTCGACGCGCTCGGCCGGATCAGCCGCACCTTCTTGACCGTCGACGCCGCCCGCGACGTGAACGTCCCCGACTCACCGCGCGCGATGGTCTGCGGCCCGCCGGACAGGTCCGGCCGCGAGTCCCGGTACAGGTACGGCGGCGTGTATATCTCGATCCGCTGCTCGAACTTGCCCGGCTTGGTGTTGGCCTTGTCGGCGTAGAGCGAGTCCGAGCCGAAGAACATCAGGCGCCCGTCGGGCAGCAGGATCGAACCGGAGTGGTAGTTGCGTCCCACCAGCGGATCGGCGACCCGCTCGAACGCGTTGGTGTCCGGGTGGTACAACCGCGCCTGGAGGATGTTGGAGTCACCGCGGCCGCGGTAGTCCTCCGAGCCGCCGGAGACCAGCACGCTGTCGTCGGGCAGGACCGAGGCCTGCGGATAGCGCGTGCCCTTCTCCAGTGACGGCCCGTCCACGAACTTCGGGTCGTCCGCCTTGAGGTCGGCGATCCGGGTCTTCTCGCTGGACAGCTCGGACTCGCCGACCCCGCCGCCGCCGATCACCATGTACTTCTCGTCCTGCGCGGGCGGCAGCAGCACCGTGTTCGCCGTCTCCAGCATGTTCGCGTCGCTCATGCCGGGGACCTTGGTGAACTTGTTGGTCTCCACGTCCCAGATGCCCGGGGTGCGGCCCACGTCGTCGGGGCCGTAGCCGGCGTTCGCACCCGAGTAGAAGACCTTGCCGTTCTGCATCAGGAACAGCGCCGGGTACGTCGGGAACTGGCGGACCTTGTCGGTGTAGGTCCACTGCTTGGTCTCCGGGTCGTAGACCTCGTTCTTGCCCGGGACCAGCTGGCCGATGTCGTCGAGGCCGGAGACGCTGAGGATCTTGCCGTCGCCCAGCGTGGTGAGCGTCGGGTACCAGCGGGCCTCGTGCATCGGGTCGACCTTGATGTACTTCTCGGCGACCGGGTCGAACTCGAAGGCGTCCCGGATGCCCTGGAAGTCCTTCTTGTCGAGGGCGAGCTTCTGCGCGATGCCGTAGGTGTTGCGGGCGTCGGCACCCGACAGGCCCTGGACGCGGTAGTTGTCCTCCGTGCCCGTCTCGTACTTGCTGCCGCTTCGCTGCGCCTCGACGTAGATCCGGCCGAGCCCCGGGTCGTTGCGCAGGAACTCGCCGGTCGCCGGGTCGAAGACCTTCGTCGCGCGAGGCACCAGGACCGGGTCCTTGGAGACGAAGGTCTTGCTGTTCTCCTTGCCGGTGAACCTGGTGCCGGCCGGCAGGGTGATCGGCTTGTCCGGGTTCTCGTTGTGGACGACCATCAGGCCGCCGGCCTTGGTGACGTCGCCCTTGAGCTTCTCGTACCGCTTGGTGCCGCCCGCGATCAGCAGGTTGCCGTTGGCGAGCTGGGTGTGGCCGGTGCAGAACAGGTCGGTGGGCGTCGGCACCTTCTTGACGGTGCCCTTGACGGGGTCCCAGATCCGGGTGTCGTACTGCTTGTCGTCGGAGTTGTCCTGGTTGTTGCCGGACCCGGCGACCATCAGCACCTTGCCGGTGCGCAGCAGCGCCGCGTGGATGGTGTTCTGCCGGTACTTCTCGGGAAACTCGATGATCTCCCACTTGCCGTTGGCGGCCTTGTACTCCGGCTGGTTGATCTTGTACTGGTGGTATTTCTCGGTCCCGAAGCGGTAGAGCCACGGCCCGTTCATCCCGGCCAGCGCTAGTACCACCGCCGTACCTATCGCGAAGCGACGGGCGCGGCGGCGGCCGGCACGGTCTTTCATTCCTTACGTCCCCCAAGTCCACCAAGGGCGATCTGCATGGTCTGGTCGTCGCCCCCGTCGGCGGAGGCGGCCCAGCTGGGCTTCTGCTGCGGCGCGTGCTGCCCGTACGGCGCCTGCTGCTGCGGCGGGACCGGCGGCGCGGGCTCCGCCGCCGCGACCGGCGGCCGCTTCTTCGCCTTCCTCAGCTCGTGGCGCCAGGCGAACATCGGCGACGCGGTGATCAGCAGCGCGAAGGTCGCCCAGATGATCATCGCGGGGTGCGAGTGGCCGAGGACGATGCCGGCGGCGATCGAACCGGCGAAGATCACGATGAAGTACCAGTGGTACCGGAAGGTCCCGAACAGGGTGTCCGGGCTGGCCGAGTCGCCCTTCGGGGTCACCACGAACTTGCTCTTGCGGCGCAGCACGGAGTCGATGAGCGCCTTGGCGTACAGCGGCGCCGACAGCGCGGACATGATCATGCCGGCCACACCGCCGGAGCCCTCCGGCTCGTGCGGCGAGACGTTGTGGCGGCGGTTCCAGACGTACAGGCCGATCTGGAGCGCGGAGGCGTTGCCGTACAGCATCAGCCACACCGCCGGGTCGATGTTGACGCCGGAGGCGCCCAGGCCCAGGAACAGGCAGCAGCTCAGCGCCGCCAGGATCCAGTTGAGGGCCGACATCGGGTAGAAGATGATCATCATCGTGTAGTTGAAGAGCTTGCTCGGCGGCAGCGAGTACCAGCCCTTCCAGTACTGCTTGAGGATCGTCTCGTACGTCCCTCGCGACCAGCGCATCTGCTGGGTGAAGAAGTCCGTCCAGGCGTTCGGGCCCTCGCCGACCGCGAGCACGTCCGGTGTGTACACCGAGCGCCACTTGCGGCCCGTGGCCGGGTTCTTGTGGCGGTGCATCTCGAAGCCGGTCGCCATGTCCTCGGTGATCGAGTCGTACAGGCCGCCGATCTGCTTGAGCGCCCTGATGCGCACCGCGTTGGAGGTGCCCACGAACATCGGCCCGCCGTAGCGGTTGCCGGCGCGCTGGATCAGCGCGTGGAAGAGGAACTGCTGCGACTCGGCGGCCTTGGTGATCGGGTTGTCGTAGTTGCCGTAGACCTGCGGGCCGATGACGAAGCCGACGTCCGGGTCGCGGAAGAAGCCGAGCATCCGCTCCAGGTAGTTGGGCAGCGGCACGTGGTCGGTGTCGACGGAGGCGAAGAAGTCGTAGTCGTCGCCGTGCGCCTCCAGCCAGGCGTTGTAGTTGCCGTGCTTGGTCTTGGCGCGGTGCGGGCCCTTCTTCCGGTTCCACTTCGCGACGCCCTTGCGGGAGAAGTGGTGCACGCCCAGGCGCGCGCACACCTCCTTCACCTCCGGGTCGTCGCCCTCGTCGAGGAGCCAGACGTGCATCAGACCGCGGTGGCGGATCTTCACGGCCGCCTCCAGGGTCTTCGTCACCATCTCCAGCGGCTCCTTGCCGGGCACGAAGGAGGTGAGGAAGGCGACCCGGGTGCCGGTCTCGGGCACCACCGGGACCGGGTCGCGGGCGACCAGGGTGGCGTGTGCGTTCGACAGCACGTTCAGACAGCGGAACAGCTCGATCAGGCCGATCGCCACGAGCATCACGATGTCGAGCGCGGGCAGCCAGTCGAAGGCCACGTAGTCGCGCTCGGTCCAGTGCTCCGGCTGGAGCAGCCAGACCAGCAGCACCACCGACAGCAGCGGGGCGGCGGCCAGCATCAGGGCGACCCGGATGCGGTGCGGCTCCTGCGAGATCAGCGAGCGGTACTGCACCCGGTACGGCTTGTTCGGGTCGGGCTGGGTGAGGGGGCCCGCGAGGCGGCTGTAGTGCTCGTAGTCGTACTTCGGGAGCGTCTTCTTTATCCGGCGGAACGAACCGGTGTTCCAGTTCCGGTGCCCGGGCACCCGGAGCTGGGTGGTCTGGGACGGGTCGTGGTCCGGCCCGGCGCCCGTCGGCGTCGACGTCATGAGTCATTCCCCCCACACGCGGGTCATGCGTGTTTCGTCGCTTCCTTCGCCTGCTCCGGTCCCCCTCGACCGTCACGGACGTCACAGTGGCGGGTCACTGTCACCACGGCATCCACACCTTATATAGACATGGAATGGCAGCCCCCGGTTGCATGATGCCCCCCTCGGCACCCGGCCCCCCAACCGGACCAGGGTTCTACGGCGTTCGTCATGATCGCAAGACGTCCCGGCGCGGGATACACCGAAGGCCCCCCGTGTGATACGGAGGGCCTTCGACTGTCGGTGCGCCGCCAGGGACTCGAACCCCGGACCCGCTGATTAAGAGTCAGCTGCTCTAACCAACTGAGCTAGCGGCGCCTGCTGACCTGCACGACTCTACCCGATGCCGACCGGTGCTCCGGACCACCGCCCGCGGCCCCGCCCGCCGTCCGCGTCCGCCTGCGTCCGCCGGGTACATCATTCGGACCGTCAACATGCGCGTACGGAAGACAGTTGCGAAACTGGCCGACATGTACCGAAGTGCACCGCCGCGGACCTGCCCGTCGGGAGTGTGAGGGGAATCGCAATGGAGACTCCCGTATTCGAGGAGATCGAGCCCGCGAGCGACTGCGACTGCGCCGGCTGCCGTCACTGGCGGCGCGTTCTGCCGCACGCCCCCGCAGGGCGCGCGCTCGCCCATCCGGCGGCGTACCGCGCGCTGGTCGTGGCCACCGCCGCCGCTTCCGCCACCGCCGTGTCCGCCCTCGGCGCCGGGCAGGCGGCGGCGCTCCCCGCGGCCGCGCACGCCCCCCAGCGGCCGGGCGCTCCCGCCGGTGACGAGCCCGGCACCCCCCAGGGACCCCGGGGTCCGCTGCACGGCACGACCGGCCGGCCCGCGGCGCCCCCGGCCGGTGCGGAGCTGGCCGGCGTCACCCGTGCGGAGATCATCGAACGGGCCGGCACCTGGGTGGCCGCGAAGGTGCCGTACAGCATGACCGCCTACTGGTCCGACGGTTACCGGCAGGACTGCTCGGGCTTCGTGTCGATGGCCTGGAAGCTGCCCGCCAACGAATGGACCGGCAGCCTCGCCACCGTCGCCGACCGCATCACCAAGGAGGAGCTCCAGCCCGGCGACATCCTGCTGTACCACAACGCGTCCGACCCCCAGGAGGGCTCCCACGTGGTGATCTTCGGCGGCTGGACGGACGGCACGCACACCGCCTACACGGCGTACGAGCAGACCCCGCCGCACACCCGCAAGCTCGACACGCCCTACGCCTACTGGAGCAACTCCGCCAAGTACCTGCCCTACCGCTACAAGGGGGTCACGGAGGGCAAGACGGGCACGGCGGGTGCCGAGGACGCGCCGCGCGGGGCGGCGGGCCCGGCCTCCCACGGGGTGGCCGGATATCCCGGCCGGGCGATGTTCGGTCCGGGCGCGGACAACCCGTACGTCACCCGGCTCGGCAGGCAGCTGGTGAAGAAGGGGTTCGGCACGCACTACACGAAGGGACCGGGTCCGCGCTGGGGCGAGGCGGACCGGCGGGGTGTCCAGGCCTTCCAGCGCGCCCAGGGGTGGCGCGGCGGAGCGGCCGACGGCCACCCGGGCCCGGAGACCTGGCGGCGGCTCTTCTCCTGACCGCACCGGGGTGATCACCCGTTCATGACGCGTCTGGCGCGGAGGCTGGAGCACGCATGAGTACGACATCGTCGACGAATCCGGAGACCACGGCGACGGCACCGGAGGAGCCCGCGGCGGCCACCGGTCAGCGGTCCGTCCGGCTCATCCACAACGAGGCCACCACCGAGATCCCGGTCCACCTGCTGTTCCGTGACGACCCCGACCCGGCGCCGGTGCCGCTGCCGACCGCGGTCGTCGCCAGGCGGCAGGGGACCGGGGAGCGGCCGGGCGAGCGGCGGAGCACCCGGCGCCCCGTCGCCGCCCGGCCGCGCCCCGCGCCCCGGGTCGACCCGGAACTGACGGAACGTCCGGCCCGGGTGCTGCCCGGCGCCGCGGGCGTGGCCGCCGGTCTGTGCGGGGCGGCCGGGTGCGCGGCCACCTCCTGGTGGGCCGGTCTGGTGCCGCCGCTCACGGCCCAGGCGCTGGGGCTGCCGGTGTACGCGGGCGCCGGGCTCGGCCCCGCGCAGTGGGCGGCGTACGCGGCGGCGGGGGCGCTGGGGATGTTCGGTTTCGGCGGACTCGCCCGGGGCCGGACCGGACGGGCCTGGGTGCTCGGTCTGTTCGGCCGCTACCGGGGGACGGTCCGGCGCACCGGCCTGATGTGGGTGAACCCGCTGCTGCTGCGCCGCCGGGTGGACGTGCGGCTGCGGCACTGGCGCAGCGAGCCGATGCCCGCGGCGGACGGCAACGGGGTCGCGCTCAGGGCGGTGACGCTGGTGGTGTGGCGGGTGCGGGACACCGCGAAGGCCACGCTGGGCGTCGAGGACCACGAGACGTATCTGCGCGAGTGCGTCGAGGCGGCGCTGGCCCGGGTCCCGGTGGAGCCGCTCGGCACGGTCCGCAGCTCGGCGGACGTGGCCGGCGACACGCTGACCCGGCTGGTGGCGGCGGACGCGGCGCCGGTCGGCCTGGAGGTGTTCTCGGTGCGGCCGGTCCGGGTGGAGTACGCCCCGGAGGTCGCCGCCGCGATGCACCGGCGCCGGATCGCCGCGCTGGACGCGGCGCAGCGGGCGAGCGTGCTCACCTCGGTCGTGGACTCGGTGGAGGACACGGTGACCCGGCTGACCATGCGCGGGCTGGTCGAACTGGACGACTACGAGCGCAAGGTGCTCGTGAAGGACCTGACGGTGGCGTTCTGCGCGGGACGCCGGGACACGGGGGCCTGACCTGCCCGGTGCGGCCGGGCAGCCCGTTCCACCTTTGGTATGGACATGTTCAACTCACGGCAATAATCTGAACTTGGTCTAGACCTGCACGGCTCACTGAACTTCCCCACACGTCACAGGGAGCAGCAGTATGCGCACAAGGACCAAGTTGTACGCGGCCGCGCTGGGCATGGCGACCACCGGAGCCCTCGTCCTCTCGTCCGGCGGCGCCAGCGGTCACGGCTACACCGACCTGCCCGTCAGCCGGCAGAAGGTGTGCCAGAACGGCACGGTCGGCGGGTGCGGCGCCATCCAGTGGGAGCCGCAGAGCGTCGAGGGACCCAAGGGCTTCCCGGCCTCCGGGCCGGCCGACGGGCAGATCTGTTCTGCGGGCCACGGGTCGTTCGCCGCGCTCGACAGCCCCAAGCAGCCGAACGGCCAGGCGTGGCCGACCACCAAGGTGAACGGCGGGCAGAGCTACACCTTCCGCTGGCAGTTCACCGCCCGGCACGCCACGACCGACTTCAAGTACTACGTCACCAAGCCGGGCTGGAACCAGAACCACAACCTGTCCCGGTCCGACCTCAACCTCACCCCGTTCTTCACGGTGCCCTACGGCGGCAAGCAGCCCCCGGCCACCCTCTCCCACAGCGGCACGCTGCCGTCCGGGCTGAGCGGGCACCACGTGATCCTCGCGGTGTGGACCGTCCACGACACGGGCAACGCGTTCTACGCGTGCTCGGACGTCACCTTCTGAACGGGTGCCCTGAACGGGCGAAGGGCCCCCTCGTCGAAACGAGGGGGCCCTTCCGCTGTGCGCCGCCAGGGACTCGAACCCCGGACCCGCTGATTAAGAGTCAGCTGCTCTAACCAACTGAGCTAGCGGCGCATGACTCCCGCCGTCCGCTTCCCGCAGTCGGCGACGACGAAAATACTACCCGGTCCCGAGCAGTGCTCGTGACCAGTCCCGGACCGGTCGCGGCACAGGCCCTAGATCGCCAGGGACAGCAGCACCGGGGCCGCGCTCCGGTTCAGCTCGTCCGCGGCCCGGCGCAGCCGGTGGGCGTGCTCGACCGGGAGCGACAGCGCCAGACAGCCCACGGCGGAACCGGCGGTGATCGGGACGGCCGCGCAGACCGTGCCCACCGCGTACTCCTGGAGGTCGAGGACGGGAACGGTGGCCGGCTGGGACTCCAGCCGGGACAGCAGCAGCTTGTCGCTGGTGATCGTCCGCGAGGTCAGGCGGGCCATCCGGTGCCGGGACAGGTGGTCGCGGCGGCCCGCGTGGTCCAGCTGGGTCAGCAGGGACTTGCCCACCGCGGTGGCGTGCGCGGAGACGCGGAAGTCCACCCACTCGTTCACCCTGGGCGTGGCCGGGCTGTCGGCGTACTGGGTGACGCTGACCTCTCCGTCCATGTACCGGCTGATGTAGACGGCGGCGCCCACCGAGTCGCGCAGCCGGTCCAGGGTGCGCTGGAGCTTCTCGCGCAGGGCCTGCTCGCGGCCGTGGGCCGAGCCGAGGCGGGCCAGCGCCTCCCCGGTGACGTACGCGCCGTCGGCGGTCTGCTCGACGTAGCCCTCGCGGCGGAGCATGCGCAGGAGCGGGGTCAGCCGCTCCCGGTCGAGGCCGCTCCCGCGGCCGATCTCGGTATCGGTGACACCGGAGGTGTGCCGCGCCACCGTCTCCAGCACGCGCAGGGCGTCCTGGGCCGAGTGGTGCGGCGCGGTCGGCTGGTGCTGCAGCGCCACGGTGGTCTCCCCCTGCGCTCGCTGGTGCGTCCGTGCGTTCACGATAGCCGCCAAGCGGCCACTCGGGAGGGGGTGTTGACCGGATTTCGGGGCCCTCATCTGCGGCGCAGGCCCACTGGCATATGCCTCCGGCCTGCCCCAACGTCGCGACCTCGGGCGTTGGGGCAGGCGCGGTGCGCAATTACAGGACCGCGCTGAGAAACTCCCGCGTCCGGTCGTGCTCCGGCTCGCTGAAGATCTTCTCCGGCGGACCGGCCTCGATGACCCGGCCCGAGTCGAACATCAGGACCTGGTCCGAGATGTCCCGGGCGAAGTTCATCTCGTGGGTCACGCAGAGCATGGTGATGTCGGTGCTGCGGGCGATGTCCCGCAGCAGGTCCAGGACGCCCGCGACCAGCTCCGGGTCGAGCGCCGAGGTGACCTCGTCGAGCAGCAGCACCTTCGGGCGCATCGCCAGCGCCCGGGCGATCGCCACCCGCTGCTGCTGGCCGCCGGAGAGCTGGGCCGGCCGGGCGTCGCACTTGTCGGCCAGGCCCACCATGTCGAGCAGGCCCTTGGCCCGCTCCACCGCCTCGTCCTTGGACATCCCGAGCACCGTGACCGGCGCCTCGGTGATGTTGCGCAGGACGCTCATGTTCGGGAACAGGTTGAACTGCTGGAACACCATCCCGATCTGCTTGCGGACCTCGCGCCGCTCCTTCTCGGTTGCCGGGAAGAGCTTCTGCCCGTCCACGGTGATCGTGCCCTCGTCGGGCTTGAGGAGCGTCATCAGCAGCCGCAGGATCGTCGTCTTGCCCGAACCGGACGGGCCGATCAGGGTGACGTGCTTGCCGGCGTCGACGGAGAAGTCCAGGTGGTCGAGGACGGTGTTGTCCCCGAACCGCTTGGTGACCTGCTCCAGGCGTATCAGCTCGCCGGAGCTGCGCTCGGGGCTTTTCTCGGGGTTGGGAAGAGTGTCAGTGGGCAAGGCGTCGCTCCAGGGCTCGCAGGGCAAGGGAGGCCAGGTAGGAGATGATGATGAAGGCCACGCCGATCACCGTCAGGGGCTCGGTGAACTGGAAGTTCTGCTGCGAGAACAGCCGTGCCTCGCCGAGCATCTCCAGCACCGTGATCGCCATCAGCAGCGGCGTGTCCTTGAGCATGGAGATCACGTAGTTGCCGAGGGCGGGCACCACGCGGCGGATCGCCTGCGGCAGGATGACCGCCGTCCAGGTGCGCCTCAGCGGCAGGTTCAGCGCCGTCGCGGCCTCCCACTGGCCGACCGGCACGCCCTCGATGCCGGCCCGGTAGACCTGCATCGTGTACGTCGAGTAGTGCAGGCCGATGGCGACCACACCGGTGGTGAGCGCCGAGAAGGTGATGTTCCACTCGGGCAGCACGTAGAACAGGAAGAACAGCTGCACCAGCAGCGGGGTGTTCCGGACGAACTCGGTGACCACACCGACCGGCCAGGTCACCCAGCGGCTCGGCACCCGCATCAGCAGCGCCCACACCAGGCCGAGACCGAAGGAGACCAGCGAGCCGAGGACCAGGATCTGCAGGGTGACCAGCAGACCGTCCCAGAAGTGCGGCATGAAGTCGGAGACCGCGCTCCAGTCCCATTTCACGACACACCACTTCCCTCAGGCACGCGCACGGCCGCCGTCTTCTTCGCCGGAGCCTTTCCGACGCCCGCCTTCAGCTTCTTCTCCAGGCCGCGCATCACCCGCGTGAGCAGGAACGCGATCACGAAGTAGATCAGCAGGACGTACGTGTAGATCTCCGCGCTCTCCTGGAGCGCCAGGCGCACCAGGTTGGCGCTGAAGGCCAGGTCGCCCATGCCCATGATTGAGACCAGGGCGGTGCCCTTGAGCAGTTCGATCAGCAGGTTGGAGAAGGGCGGGATCATCTCCGGCACCGCCTGCGGCAGCAGGATCAGCTTCATCCGCTGCCAGGGCGTGAAGCTGAGCGCGATGCCGCCCTCCTTCTGCGCCGGGTCGACCGCGGCCAGCGCGCCGCGCACGATCTCGGAGCCGTAGGCCCCGTAGGTCAGACCGAGCGCCAGCGTGCCCGCCCACATCGGCACCAGCTGCCAGCCGAAGGCGGGGGGCAGCACGAAGAAGACCCAGAAGATCATCACCAGCGCGGAGGTCCCGCGGAACACCTCGGTGTAGAAGCCCGCGAGGAAGCGGACGATCCACAGCCGGTGGGTGCGCGCGATGCCGACCACGAAGGAGACGGCCGCCGCCAGCAACGAGCTGAAGAACAGCAGCTGGACGGTGACCCAGACGCCCTGGAGTACGAGTTCCCACAGTCCCGAGGTCATCCGCCGCAGAGCTCCTTCGCGGTCAGATCGGTCATCTCGTTCTGGGTGAAACCGAAGGGCTTGAGGATGCGCAGCAGTTCGCCGCTCTTCTTGAGCTTCTGCAGCTCGACGTTGAAGGCGTCCCGCAGGTTGGTCTCGTCCGGACGGAAGGCGAAGGCGCCGCCGTCGACGTGCGGTTTGCCGTCGACCAGCGGTGCGAAGGCCTTGGTCGCCTCGGCCTTGCTGGACTTCTTCACCACGTCCCGGACGGTCAGCGCGGTCCCCGCGAAGACGTCCACGCGCCCGGACTCGACGGCGTTGAGTCCGGCCACCTGGTCGGGGACGATCAGGATGTCGTCCTCCTTGTACCCGTGCTCCACCGCGTAGGCGATCTCGGCGTAGCCGGTGCCGGTCGCGAACTTGGCCTTCTTCTTGACGACGTCCCGGTAGTTGTGCAGCCCGAGCGGATTGCCCTTGCGCACGATGTACGCGTCGAGCATCTGGTAGTCGGGGTCGGAGAAGATGACCTGCTCACAGCGCTCGGCGTTGATGTACATCCCGGCCGCCACGACGTCGAACTGCTGGGACGCCAGGCCCGGGATGAGGGAGCCGAACTCCGTCGGCACGGGCTGCACCCGGTCCACTCCGAGCCGCTTGAAGATGACCTTCGCCAGCTCCGGGGCCTCGCCGGTCAGCTCGCCGTTCTTGTCGATGTACCCGAAGGGGACCTCGCCCGCGATGCCGAGCCGGGCCACGCCCTGGGCCCGCAGCCGGTCGAGCAGGTCGCCTCCCTTCACGTCGGAGGCGGTGGCCACCCGCGAGCAGCCGGCCGCCCCCAGCGCGCCGAGCGCCGCGACCCCCGCGAGCAGCGACCGGCGAGTGGGCCCGGCTGTCCTGGGCCTTTGGTCGGATATACCCCATGGAGGGGTTCTGTGTGGTGGAGCCATGGGCGCGCAGCTACCCGAAGGCGGGCAGGTTATGCCGATCTTTTTCAGTCCGATACATCGGCCCGGCGCCCTTGACCGCGGGGCCGCGGGGCACTGCCATGGAGGGCATGGCTGATCGCTTCATCGAAGTCTCGCTGGTCAAGCGCAAGATCACCTGCACGGCCCAACTGCTCGACGAACGGGCCCCGGTCACCTGCGCGGCCGTCTGGGACGCGCTCCCCCTCGGCGGCGACGTGTACCACGCCAAATACGCCCGCAACGAGATCTACGCCCTTTTTTCGCCCTTCGCGACATCCGAACCTCCGCTGGAGAATCCGACGGTCACCCCCATTCCGGGCGACTTGTGCTATTTCGCCTTCGCGGGTGCCGAGTTGGGCACGAAGGCCTACGGCTACGACCGCGAGGTCCGCCCCGGCACCACCCTCGTCGACCTCGCCCTGTTCTACGAACGCAACAACCTGCTTCTCAACGGCGACGTGGGCTGGGTCCCCGGCACCGTCTGGGGCCGCATCACCGAGGGCCTCGACACCATGGCCGAGGCCTGCAACGACCTGTGGCGCACGGGGGCGGCGGGGGAGACGCTCAGCTTCCGCCGGGCACCGTAGCTGCGGGCAGTCGTGCCGCCGGGGCGGCACGGGCGGGCGCTGGGGGTACCTCCCAGGCCGTTCAGGCACTGGGGGAGGCGCCCGGCCGGCGCCGGTCGGCGCCCCCTGCACCCACACCCACGCCGGTCACTACTGGACCGGCGTACCCGCTGCCCCCGCCCCGTACAGCGCGTGCGCGGCCCGCAGCACCAGGTCGTCCCGGTGCCGCGCCGCGACGATCTGCATCCCCACAGGCAGCCCGTCCCCGTCCACCCCCACCGGCACGGTGCAGGCCGGCTGCTGCGTGAGATTGAACGGATACGTGAACGGCGTCCACCCCGTCCACCTCCGATGCCGCGATCCCTTAGGCACCTCCACCCCCGCCTCGAACGCCGTGATCGGCAGCGTCGGCGTCACCAGCACGTCGTACTCCTGGTGGAAGGCGCCCATCCGCCGCCCCAGCTCCATCCGGACGTCCACCGCCGCCAGATAGTCCAGCGCCGAGTACCGAGTCCCCGCCCCGACGATCTCCCGCAGCCCCGGGTCCAGCAGCTCCCGCTGCCCGGCCCGCAGATGCTGCACCACCCGTGCCGCCCCGCTGAACCACAGGGTGTGGAAGGCGCCCACCGGGTCGGAGAAGTCGGGGTCGGCCTCCGTCACGTACGCGCCGAGACCCGCCAGCCGCTCCACCGCCCGCCGTACCGCCCCGGCCACCGCCGGACGCACCGCCACCTGCCCGCCGAGCGAGGGCGAGTACGCCACCCGCAGCCCCCGCACCACGCCCGACAGGGCCTCGGTGTACGACCCGGGGGCCGGGCCCAGCGCCGACCAGTCCCGGGCGTCCGGGGTGCCGATGACGTCCAGCAGCAGCGCCGCGTCCGCCGCGTCCCGGGTCATCGGGCCGACGTGCGCGAGCGTGCCGAACGCACTCGCCGGGTACAGCGGCACCCGGCCGTACGTCGGTTTCAGGCCGAAGACGCCGCAGAAGGACGCCGGGATGCGCACGCTGCCGCCGCCGTCCGTGCCCAGCGCCAGCGGCCCCGCCCCGAGCGCCAGCGCCGCCGCCGCGCCCCCGCTGGAACCGCCCGCGGTACGGGACGGGTCGTGCGGGTTGCGGGTGACGCCGGACAGGGGCGAGTCCGTCACGCCCTTCCAGCCGTACTCCGGGGTCGTGGTCTTGCCGACGAACACCGCGCCGTGCTCGCGCAGCCGCGCCACGGACGGCGCGTCCTCGTCCCAGGGACCGTCCGCGGAGACGGCCCGGGAACCGCGCAGGGTCGGCTGACCGCGCGTCAGCAGGATGTCCTTCACCGTCACCGGCACCCCGTCGAGAAGACCGCACGGCTCCCCGCGGCGCCACCGCTCCTCGGCCCGCCGGGCCTGGTCCAGCGCCTCCTCACCGGTCAGCCGGACGAAGGCGTTCACCTCCGGCTGGATCCGCCCGGCCCGCTCCAGGACCGCCCGGGCCGCCTCGACGGGGCTGAACTCGCCCTTGCGGTAGCCGTCGACGAGCTGTACGGCGGTCAGCTCGGTGAGGTCGGTCATGTGGCACCCTCCGCGGGTCGGAGACGTCGGCGACGTCAGTGTCCGGGCACGTATCCACGCTCTTTGTCGACCACGTTGGCCAGCGGTCCGCCCGCCGCCCAGCTTTCGAACAACTCCACGAACTGCGCGCCCAGTTCGTCCCGCCAGCCGATCGTGTCCCCGCTCATGTGCGGCGAGACGATCAGCTCCGGCACCTCCCACAGGGCGCTGTCCGGAGCCAGGGGTTCGTGGCTCAGCACATCCAGGGCGGCGCCCGCGATCCGGCGCGCGGTCAGCGCCTCGACCAGGTCCTCCTCGACGACCAGCCCGCCGCGCCCCACGTTCACGAACCGGGCGGAGGGCCGCATCAGAGCGAACCGCCGGGCGTCGAACATGCCGCGCGTGTCCTCGGTGAGCGGCGCCGCCGCCACCACCCAGTCGGCCCCGGCCAGCAGCCGGTCCAGGTCCTCGGGGCCGTGCACACCGGGGCGCGCGGCGCGGCCGACCAGCGCGGTGGTGACGCCGAGTGCCTCCAGCGTGCTCGCGATCGCCCGGCCGATCGGGCCGGAGCCCACCACGCAGGCGCGTGTTCCGGCCACCCGCGTCGACTCGCGGTGCCGCCAGGTCCGCTCGCCCTGGAGGCGCAGCGTCGTGGGCAGGTCCTTGGCCATCGCCAGGACGAGCGCGGCGACGTACTCGGCGATCGGCCGGTCGAAGACGCCGCGCGCGTTGGTCACCACCGTGTCCGACGCGGCCAGCTCGGGGCACATCAGATGGTCCACGCCGGCGCTCGCCGTGTGCACCCAGCGCGGGCGCGGGCCGCCGCCGGGCCAGGCCTCGCGCACCGCGTGCGAGGTGAAGTCCCACACCAGCAGGACGTCGGCGTGCGGCAGCCGCTCGGCCAGCGTCGCCGCGTCGGCGTGCTCGATCCGGGCCCGGCCGGTCAGCCGACCCAGCCGGGGCGGCGGCTCGGCGTCCAGGACGAGGAGGGTCGGCAGGGGGGCCGGCGCGGGCGCGGACGGGGACGTGGTCATCGGCGGCCTGTCTCCGGTCGGTGGAAGCGGGGCGGTTCGGTGGTGACGCGGAAGTTAACCGGCTGTTGACCTGGGAGTGACGCGGGCGGATTGACCACGCTCGCACCGGAACCTACCTTCGTCAACACGGCCGTGCGTAACGGTGCGTTGCCCTCTCCTTCCTCAGTGTGAGGCCGGTGCGTGCCATGGACATCTCCTTTCTCGGCGGACCAGCTCCGCAACGCGGGGTCGGCGTGGTCGCCCCGTTCGACTTCGCACTCGATCGCGAGCTGTGGCGATGGGTGCCCGACGACGTGTCACTGCACATGACACGGACTCCCTTCGTGCCCGTCGAGGTCAGTCTGGACCTCGCCCGGATGGTCAGCGAGCACGAGACCCTCGGCGAGGCGGTGCGCACCCTCAACGCCATCGCGCCCGAGGTCGTCGCCTACGCCTGCACCTCCGGCAGCTTCGTCGGCGGCATCGCCGGGGAACGCGCCATGTGCGAGGCGATGACCTGGGCGGGCGCGGTCCCCTCCGTCACCACCTCGGGCGCGCTGCTCGACGCGCTGACCGAGCTGGGCGTACGCCGGGTCGCGCTGGTGACGCCGTACACCGTGTCCGTGACCCGGGCGCTGGAGGCGTACGTCGCCGAGGCCGGCGTCACCGTCACCGGCTGCGCCTTCATGGGACTGACCCGGCACATCTGGCAGGTCCCCTACCGCGAGGTGGCCGACATGGCTCGTCGGGCCGTGCCCGCGCCGGGAGCGGCGGACGCCCTGTTCATCTCCTGCACCAACCTCCCCACCTACGACGTCATCCCGCAGCTGGAGGCCGAGCTGCGCATACCGGTGATCTCGGCCAACCAAGTGACGATGTGGGCGGCACTGCGCCGACTGGGTACCCCTGCGGTGGGGCCGTACCAGGCGCTGACCGATCCGGCCGCGCGCCTCGGCCCCGCGGTGACGGGTGCGGCCGGTCCCGCGGTGGTGGGACCCGCGGGTCCCGTCGACCCCGCGGTGGCGGGCCCGGTCGGACCCGCGGCGGCGGACATGCCGGGCGTCGGTGACGGCCCGGACACGGAACAGCAGCAGGAAGGGTGGACATGACAGCACTGGGATTCCTGTACCCGGGCCACTCCGGCGAGGACGACTACCCACGCATCGAGCAGCTCCTGGGCAGCGACATCCGGGTGGACCTGGTGCACACGGACATCGGCGAGGACGCCCACCGGGTGGACGCGCTCCTCGAGATGGGCTCGCCGCAGCGCCTGGAGGCGGGCGTGGCCGAACTGCGGCTCGCCGGCGCCGACGCCGTGGTGTGGGCCTGCACCAGCGGCAGCTTCGTGCACGGCTGGGACGGCGCCCACGCACAGGTGCGCGCCCTGGCCCGGGCGGCGGGCCTGCCGGCCTCCTCCACCTCCTTCGCCTTCGTGCACGCGGCGAAGGAGATCGGGGCGCGGCGGGTGTCGATCGGCGCGACCTACCCGGACGACGTGGCGCGGCTCTTCGCGGACTTCCTCGGCGCCGCCGGCCTCGAGGTGACCGACGTCGTCGGCTCGGGCGTCATCACGGCGGCGGAGGTCGGCACGTGGACCGAGGAGGAGGTGCTGGCGCTGGCCCGCGCCGCCGACCGCCCGGAGGCCCAGGCGGTGCTCCTGCCGGACACGGCCCTGCACACGGCGGCTCACATCCCGGCCCTGGAGAAGGACCTGGGCAAACCGGTCCTCACCGCGAACCAGGTGACCGTCTGGGAGGGCCTGCGCCTGGCCGACCGCCGGGTCAACGCACCGGAGCTGGGCGCGCTGTTCACGCGGGAGCCGGTGGTGCAGGCCTGAGAGGGCGTGACACGGAAGAACCCCGGTCCGCGAGTGCGGAACCGGGGTTCTCGTCGAGCGCTGGGCAGGCCTTGCACCTGCATTTCCCCACGGGAAGTGGGGCGTCTTTCCTTGGACCACCAACGCAGTGCCCGCTGTGGGGAGTTGGTCCCCGTGATCAGGCAAGATGATCGTACCGCAGCTCCGGCCGGGGTGCACATCGGCCACTTCCCGTTCAGGTGGATGGACACCGATTGTGAACCTGAACAGTCGAGGGTGTGTCTGAACTCTTGTCAGCTCTCGAACGCCCCCCTATTCTCACGCCGAGAAAGCGCTTTCCGCCATCGTGTGATTGACATGATCACGCCATGGCGTCCGTTCCGGCATGTGAAGGCGAATGGGGAGACCGAGGATGAGACGACCAGTCGCGCTGCGACTCCAAGCGGCACTGGGCACGCTGGCCCTCGCGGCCGCGGCCGGTGTGGTGCTGACGATGCCCGAGGCGGCGGCAGCGGCCGGCGGCGCCACCGGCTACGCGACCCAGAACGGCGGCACGACCGGCGGCGCGGGCGGCCAGACCGTGCGGGCCACCACCGGCACCGCGATCCACCAGGCCCTGTGCGGCCGGGCCAGCAGCAGCACCCCGATCACCATCGAGGTCGAGGGCACCATCAACCACGGCAACACCAGCAAGGTGTCGGGCGACAGCTGCAACACCGCGGCCGACAGGATCGAACTCAAGCAGGTCAGCAACATCACGATCGTCGGGGTCGGCAGCGGTGCCGTCTTCGACCAGCTGGGCATCCACATCCGGGAGGCCAGCAACATCGTCATCCAGAACGTGACCGTACGGAACGTCAAGAAGTCCGGCTCGCCCACCTCCAACGGCGGCGACGCCATCGGCATGGAGAGCGACGTCCGCAACGTCTGGGTCGACCACTCCACCCTGGAGGCCTCCGGCGGGGAGTCGGAGGGCTACGACGGCCTGTTCGACATGAAGGACAACACCCAGTACGTGACCCTGTCCTACAGCGTCCTGCGCAACTCCGGCCGCGGCGGGCTGATCGGGTCCAGCGAGAGCGACCGCTCCAACGGCTACGTCACCTTCCACCACAACCTGTACGAGAACATCGACTCCCGCGCCCCCCTCCTGCGCGGCGGGATCGCCCACATGTACAACAACCACTACAAGAGCCTGAACGAGTCCGGCATCAACTCCCGGGCCGGCGCCAAGGCCAAGGTGGACAACAACTACTTCGAGGACTCCAAGGACGTCCTCGGCACCTTCTACACCGACCAGGCCGGCACCTGGCAGGTCAGCGGCAACATCTACGACAACGTCACCTGGTCCGAGCCCGGCGAGGACAACAACCCGGCCGGTCCCGACCCGAAGTCCAACACCACGGTGTCCATCCCGTACTCCTACACCCTCGACGACGCCTCCTGCGTGCCGTCCGTCGTGAGCGGTACGGCGGGCGCGAACAAGGGCCTGAAGGTCTCGGACGGCAGTTGCACGCCGCAGAGCCCGGACCCGACCGGCCCCACCGACCCGGACCCGACGGACCCGGGCCCCACCGACCCGACGGACCCGGACCCGACCGATCCGCCGAGCGGGACCAACCTGAGCGTCGGGGCCGGCTCGGACGGCTCCTCCAAGGCGAGCGGCACCAGCTTCGGCAACGTGCGCGACGGTGACCTCGGCACGTACTGGTCCCCGGCCGGCACGACCGGTTCCATCTCCGTCAAGTGGTCCTCCGCCACCACCGTCTCCAAGATCAACATCCGGGAGGCGGCCGGCTCCGAGGGCACCATCGGCGCCTACCGCGTCGTCAACCGCGACACCGGCGCCGTCCTGGCCTCCGGCACCGGCGCGGGCGTGATCGGCTTCTCCCCGGTCTCGCTGGAGAAGATCACCTTCGAGATCACCAGCGCCTCGGGCACCCCGAAGATCGCCGAGTTCGAGACGTACGCGGGCTGACGCGGCCCGACGGGCGGGGTGTGACCGGATCGCGGCTCCGGGCACGCCCCGCCCTCTTGCGCGGGCGCGGGACAATGGACGGTGGCCCACTCCACCGGAGTGCCCCCGCACCCGGGGACGGGCCGTCGTTCCGTACGAGGAGGAGAAGACATGGCGGAGCCCACGCCGCGTCGGCACGAACCGCGGCTACGCCCCGCGCCCCTGCTCTTCGAGCCGGCGGAGGCGGCCGCCGATCCCGAGCACTTCTTCGACCTCGAGTCGATCGACGACCCCCGGGCCCTGCTGGAGCGGGCCACCGAGCTGACCCAGGCGTTCCGCGCGGCGGCGGACCGGGCCATGGAGTTCCAGGCACTCGCCGCGGCCCAGTTGGCCGATCCGAGGCGGTTCGACCGGCTGACGACCGCCGACATCGCCGAGCGCGCCGAGTGGACCGAGGACTACGCCAAGAAGATGGTCGAGTTCGGGCGGGACCTGATGCGCGGCGAACCGGCCGAGTGAACCGTTGGCCGGTCGGCCGGGCGCCGGTCGGCCGGTCGGCAGAGCAGCCGGGGCGCATATGCCAGGAGGGTGGGCAAGATACTCCCCTCGCGGCCGTCGTGTCCCGGTTTCCGGTAACCCACCGGAGTGGACCCCGCACGCCCGGTAGACATGGGCGGCATGAGCAGCACACGCAACGCCACGCCCCACGTCTCGCACGTCACCTCGGACGGCGCCGCCTGGCTGGCCTCGGCGGGCGCGTACCCGCGCAGCACGCTCTCGCTCTGGGAGGAGCGGCCCGACGCCCCGGTCGTCCTGCCCTGCGGTTCCGCCTTCGACGTGGTGAGCGCTCCCGCGATCTTCGGCCGCCGGATGCTGGACCGGCTGTGGGACGACGGCCCGGGATCGGGCCCGGTGGCGGAGTTCCGCGGCCGGATGCTGCTGTTCGCCGCGCCGGGCACCGCGCAGCGGCTGCCGTCGCTGCTCGACTGGGAGGAGTGGAGCGCCCGCGGCCGGGAGAGCGGCCGTACCGGCGAGGTGCCGCCGCTGCTGTGCCACGGCGCGGGGGACGCGGTGACCGTACCGGCCCCCGCGGGGGCGCCTCCGCGCTCCGGGTCCCGCTGGCTGGTGGCCCCGGACACCCGCCAGCCGTGGCTGCCCGGCCCCGAGATCCTGCTCTGGGCGGCCGTGCGGGCGGCCCGCGCGGCGGTGCGGATTTCGATTTTTCCTCCCGCCGACCAGGGTGCTAAGGTCTACGACGTCAGCAGGCGCCGCTAGCTCAGTTGGTTAGAGCAGCTGACTCTTAATCAGCGGGTCCGGGGTTCGAGTCCCTGGCGGCGCACGATGGCGATGGCGAGGCGTGTTCGCGGAAAGCGCGAACCTCCTCGCCATCGTTGTTTTTGCGCGGCTTCGCCGCGCGTTGTGGGGGCTTCGCCACCCACACCCCCCCGGCGCGCGGTGGCTGGGGTGCGTGGTTCGTCTCAGGGTTTGCGTGGGCCGGGGGTGCTGGGCTCGCGCGGGTGTCTGCGTGGGCCGGGGCGTGGGGCTCGGCCGCGTGGGCCGGGGGTGCTGGGCTCGCCTGGGTTTTGGTGTGGGACTGGGGTGCGTGGTTCGCCCGGGGTTTGCGTGGCCCCGGTGGGTGGCCCGGGCGGGTGTTGTCGTGGGCCGGGGTGGGTGGGTGCCGGGGCCGCGGGGTGCGGGGGTCAGGGTGGGGTGATCTGTACGGTCCAGGTGCCCGATTCTGTGCGGTCCTCGACCTTCACCCGTACGCCGTCGCCCGGGACGGTGAAGCTCTCGCCGAGGGCCACCGGGGCGTCGGCGAGCGGGGGGTAGACCGAGTCGGGCCAGCAGGCCTCGGTGTGCGGGTGTGCGTCGACCACCTCGATCGGCCCGCCCCCCGACTCCGCGCCGGTGCGCACCCGGTACACCAGCACCCCCGCCCGGCAGGCGGACGTGTCGTTGCCGACCGGCGTACGCACCTCGAAGGCGAGTGCGCTGCCCGCGCCGGTGCGCACCACCGCCAGCTTCGTGCCCCGCCCGAGGCCGAAGGCCGGCGCGCCGGCGGCGCCGGTCACCACCACCCCGGGGCCCGCCCCCAGCGGCTCCAGCGTCAGCCGGGTCGGCTCACCACCCCGCACGCAGGCCACCTGCCGGGGCTGCAGCCAGCCCAGCTTCCACTTGTGCCAGGCGAACAGATCGGGGGAGAGGCCGAACTGGCTGCCCATCAGATCCCAGTCACCGACGTGCGTGTCCCAGTCCCCCTCGCCGTCCACCGGCCGGTGGTACAGGTCGGGCAGGTCGAAGACGTGCCCCGTCTCGTGGGCCAGGACCAGCCGGTCCGGCGGATGGTTCTCGAAGACCGTGACGACCCGCCGGATGTCGGTGCCGTCGGCCCGCATCGGGGTGTCCAGGTTGACGACCTTCGTGGCGTCGGAGTCCACCCCGGGCGCGTCCGGGTCCGCGGCGAAGTAGACGACGTCGTACCGGGAGAAGTCGACGTACCGGTCCGCCGCGGCCAGCGCGTCGCGCAGGTAGGCGGCACGGTGCTCCGGGCTCCAGTCACGCCGTATGGCGTACGACGTCGACGGGCTCGGCATCCGGACCCAGTCCCGCAGCGGGTGCGGGCGGAGCGTGAAGGCTCCGTAGGAGGCGCGCCGGAAGAAGTCGCCGGTGGCGGGGAAGTGGTCGGCGGCGAGTTCCGCCGGTGCCGTGAGCGGCTGGGAGTCGGGGAAGGACAGGAACACCATCACCGCGTCCAGGGTGCGGGCGGGCCGCGGATAGGCGGCGTTCCAGGTGTCCAGGCCCTCGGAGTGGTGCACATCGGTGCGCTGGAGCGCACAGGGCTCCGGGGAGAAGGGCTCGGCGACCGAGGGAGCGGTGATCAGTGAGGTGGCGGCGAGCGCCGACATCGTGGTGCACACCGCGGCGGTGCTGCGCAGCCTGGTCCGGGCCGCCCGCGCCGTGCCCGCCTCCCGGGGAAGTCGCCTCAGGGGGAGCTGGCGCGGCACATGGACCTCCGGACGCGGTTGACGGGACACCGCGTCCAGCTTGTGCATGATTGTCGTATTGCGCCCTGTTCGCCTGCACCGGATGGGTGAGTCGGCCGGGATTTCGCCGGAGTCCTCCCGGACGACACCTCGAAGGCACTCACGCAACGTCACAACTGGTCGGAGGCGTGACGGACCCGTCCAGGTGTGAGCAGAAACGATCTGCCGGAGGGGGCGCTCGGTCCGTAACGCGGGACGGCGGCTGGAAGGGGCCGGTGTCAGCCTCTATGATCGGCACACTTTCCTGCACGAACAGAGCACGAACAGAGATCGAGGCACTGCGGGAGCGAGCGGTGAACGGAACCTCCGAAGGGCCGGCGCCGGCGGCAGACCTCGGCCCGGTGGTCACAGAGAGTAACGGCGGCCTGGCTCCTCGTACCGGACGAACGGGCCCGCCGACCTACCGGTCGGTGTTCACCGCGGCCCCGCTCGCCATGGCCGTCGTCGACGCCGAGGGCCTGGTCGTGAGCGCCAACGACACCCTGGGCACCCTGCTCGGCACCGACCCGGCCGCGCTGGCCGGCTGTGTGGCCGCCGACCTCGTCGACCTCGCCTCCGACGCCGGCACCTGGCACGCCTACCGCGAGGTGCTGCGCGGCCACCGGCCCCGGCTGCGCTGCACCCGACGGCTGAAGCGGGGCGACGGACACTCCCTGTGGGCGCAGGTGACGGTCGAGCCACTGTCCGATTCCGGGGAGTCCGGGGACGGGGACACCCCGGGCCTGTTGCTCTCCGTCGCCGACGTCAGCGCCCGGCGCGAACTGCAGGCCCGGCTGCGCCACCTCCAGATGCACGACCCGGTGACCCGGCTGCCCAACCGCGCCCTGTTCTTCGAACGCCTGACGGCCGCGCTGGAGGCGGAGTCGTACGAGCACGGCGGCACCGGCCGGATCGGCGTGTGCTACCTGGACCTGGACGGCTTCAAGGCCGTCAACGACACCCACGGCCACCGCGTCGGCGACCGGCTGCTCGCCGCTGTGGCCGAACGGCTGACCAGGTGCGCGCAGGAGGCCGCCCACGCCCGGTCCGGCGCCCCACTGGTGGCCCGGCTCGGCGGCGACGAGTTCGCCCTCCTGGTGGAGGACTCCACCGGCACCGACCAGCTCGCCGACCTGGCCGGGGCCGTCCTGGCGGCCCTCCAGCCGCCCTTCGAGCTCGCCGACCGCCGGCTGTCGGTCACCGCCTCGGTCGGCGTCGTCGAACGCCACACCGCCGGCACCACCCCGACCGCCCTGATGCAGGCCGCCGACACCACCCTGTACTGGGCCAAGGCGGACGGCCGGGCCCGCTGGACCCTCTTCGACCCCGAGCGCAACGCCAACCGCATGACCCGCCAGGCGCTGGCGGCCACGCTCCGTCCCGCCATCGAACGCGGCGAGTTCGCCCTCGAATACCAGCCACTGGTCGGCATGGAGGACGGCCGCGTGCGGGGCGTCGAGGCGCTCATCCGCTGGAATCATCCTCAGTTCGGCGTACTGGCGCCGAATCGGTTCATCGCACTGGCGGAGGAGGATGGCTCGATCGTTCCCCTCGGCCGCTGGATCCTGCGCACCGCCTGCCACCAGGCCCGCCGCTGGCAGCTGGCCCACCCGGACGAGCCGCCGATCTTCGTCAGCGTCAACGTGGCGGTCCGCCAGGTCTGGGACTCCGACCTGGTCGCGGACGTCGCCCGCACCCTGGAGGAGACGGGCCTCGCCCCCCACCTGCTCCAGCTGGAGCTGACGGAGTCGGCCGTGATGGGCTCGGCGGGGCGCCCGCTCCAGGTCCTCAAGGCGCTCAGCGAGATGGGCGTGCACATCGCCATCGACGACTTCGGCACCGGCTACTCGAACCTGGCCTACCTCAGCCGGCTGCCGGTCTCGGTGCTGAAGCTGGACGGCGCGTTCGTCCGGGGCTTCCAGTACGACGCCGCCGCCTCCGACGCGGCCTCCGCGGCGGCCGGGGTCGCCAACCCGGCCGACGAGGTCATCGTCGAGGCGATGGTCCAGCTCGCCCACCGCCTCGGCCTGACCGTCACCGCGGAGTGCGTGGAGACCTCGGACCAGGCGACCCGGCTGCGCCGCATCGGCTGCGACACCGGCCAGGGCTGGCTCTACTCCCGGCCGGTGGCACCGGACCGCATCTCCGCGCTGCTGGGCCACGCGGGACCCGGCGGCCCCGCCGGGGTTCAGGCCGGCGTCGGCAACCCGTAGGCGTCGGCGATCAGCTCGTAGGAGCGCAGGCGCACGTCACCGCCGTGGGCGTTGGCGGTGAGCATCAGCTCGTCGGCACCGGTGCGCTTCTGCAGGTCGTCGAGGCCGGCCCGGACCTCGTCGGCGGTGCCGTGGATGACGTTGGCGTTCCAGGACTGCACGAACTCCTGCTCCATCGGGCTGAAGTCGTACGCCTCTGCCTCCTCGGGCGTCGGCACCAGCCCCGGGCGCCCGGTGCGCAGCCGGACCATGTTCAGCGCGGCCGCCAGCACCTGCCTGCGGGCCTCCTTCTCGTCGTCGGTGGCGAGCGCGGAGACGCCGATGAGGGCGTACGGCGCGTCCAGGACGGCCGAGGGGCGGAAGGACTCGCGGTACAGGTCGAGCGCCGGGATGGTGTTCTGCGCCGAGAAGTGGTGCGCGAAGGCGAACGGCAGCCCGAGGGTGCCGGCCAGCCGCGCGCTGAACCCGGAGGAACCGAGCAGCCACACCGGCGGCCGGTGCGCCGACTGCACGCCCCCGGGCGAGGTGGCCTGTACGGGGCCCGGTACGGCGTGGATACGGGCGTACGGGTGGCCGTCCGGGAAGTCGTCGTCCAGGAACCGGATCAGCTCGGCGAGCTGCTGCGGGAAGTCGTCGGCGCCCTCGTTCAGCCGGTCGGTGCGGCGCAGGGCGGCGGCGGTGGCCCCGTCCGTGCCGGGCGCCCGGCCCAGACCGAGGTCCACGCGCCCCGGCGCCATGGCCTCCAGCGTCCCGAACTGCTCCGCGATCACGAGCGGCGCGTGGTTGGGCAGCATGACGCCGCCGGAGCCGAGCCGGATGCGGTCGGTGTGGGCCGCCAGGTGGGCCAGGATCACCGCGGGGGAGGACGAGGCGACGCCGGGCATGGAGTGGTGCTCGGCAACCCAGTACCGCTCGAATCCGCGGGCCTCGGCGAGCCGCGCGATGTCCACGCCGGTCCGCAGCGCGTCGGTGGCGGTCCGACCGGCACCGACGGTCACCAGGTCCAGTACGGAGAGGGGGACGGGAGCGGTGCCGTGGGCGGTGCCCCGGATCTCCGCTGCGGCGTCTGCGGGCATGGTCGGGTGCCTCCTGTGCTTGACGTGTTCGTACGCGGGTCGCTTCGCGTCGTAACAGGAGGGAGTCTCCGGTTATTCCCGGGCGGGTCGGCCGGTCAGTGGAGCACGCGGTGGCGGAGGCGGACGACGTTCGACGCGTAGGTGTGCGCCTCCACGAGTTCGAGCTTCACCCGGCGCTCTTCCCGGGGGAAGTACGGGGTGCCGCCGCCGAGCAGGACCGGGTGGACCGTGGTCCGGTACTCGTCGATCAGGTCGGACGCGGCGGCCCCGGCGGCGAGGTCCGCGCCGCCGAGGGCGATGTCGCCCTCGCCCGGCTCGGCCCGCCAGCGCTCGATCTCCTGTGCCAGGGTGCCGGACGCCAGGCGGGTGTTGGTGCCCTGGACCGCCGACAGCGTCCTGGAGAACACCACCTTCGGCAGCGCCTTCCACAGCGCGGCCCACTCCAGCTCCGCGGCGCCGAGCGACTCGTCCTGCTCGGCCGTCTCCCAGTACAGCATCGTCTCGTACAGCCGCCGCCCCAGCAGGTGGACGCCGGACTGCCGCAGCTCGTCGGTGAAGTGCCCGAAGACCTCTTCGTCCGGGTCGCTCCAGTCGATGCCGCCGTCGGGGTCGACGATGTAGCCGTCGAGGGACAGGTTCATCGAATAGGTCACCCTGCGCATCGGAAAGGCCTCCTCGGTAGCGGGTCGGGTCCGACAGTACGGCCGCCGGGCGGGTGCCGCACCGGACATCTCCCGGGCGGGATCAGATCAGGGTCTGGGTGAGTTCGCTCCGCGTCGGTGTGTGGAGCAGGCGGCCGTGTGCGCCGTTGACGATCGGCAGGTAGGGCGGGACGTGGCCGCACTCCACGTCGGCGACGATCGGCACCCCCAACGGGCCGAGCGCGTCCAGCACCGCCTGGTGCTGGGAGAGCGACGGAACGCCCGGGGCCGAGGTCCGGCCGACCAGCACCGCGTTCGCGGCGTCGAAGAAGCCGGCCAGCCGCATGCCGTGCAGGTTGCGGCAGATGGCCAGGGCGTCGTCGCCGCAGGCCTCCACGTACACCAGCATCCCTTCCGGTGCCTCGGCCTCGGCGAAGGCGGACACGTCCAGGCAGCCGGACCCCGTGAGGTTGCAGAGCGTCTCGATGCAGCCGCCGATCAGACGGCCCTCGACTTCGAGGTCTCCGCTCCCGTCCAGCCGGGTCCATCCGCCGGGGGTGTCGAGCGTGTACTCCCGTACGCCGGGGTGGAGCGCGTAGTCGTCCCAGCCGGTGGTCCGGTGGCGGCCCGGCGGGGTCTGGGTGAACCGGTGCCCCTGGGGCGCGCCGACGATGTCGAGCCAGGAGACCAGCCCGTCCGGGGTCCGGTACGGGGTGTCCATGAGGTTGTTGCCGTGGACGGTCGCCGTGCCGGTGAGCAGCGTCAGCGGGGTGATGAGGGTCGACATGTCCGAATAGCCCACGACCCAGGTCGGTTCGGCCTCGCGCAGCCGGTCCCAGTCGAGCAGCGGCACGAGGTCGACCGCCAACTCCCCGCCCCACGGCGGCACCACCGCCCTGATGTCCGGGTCGGTCAGCATCCGCATCAGTTCGGCGGCGCGCGCGGGAGCGGGAGCGCTGACGTGCCCCGAGCCGTCCATGCACTCGCCGACGACCACCTCGTACCCGCGTGCCTCCACGTCGCGGATCGCCACGTTCAGGCGTTCGCGGAGCTTCTCGGGAACTCCGCTGGACGGCGAGGTGACGGCGACACGGTCTCCTGGGCGCAAGGGGCGCGGGTATCGAACTGGCATACGGCGGATTCTGGCACGGCGGTCGGAGGGGCGGGCGGGGATTTCTCCGCTCGCCGGCCCGCCCCGCCGGAGGCACCGGGGCCTACCCGTGCCGCCAGGCCACCCGGTGCTCCGCGAGGTGGGCCAGCACCGCGTGGTTGGCCTCCCAGCCGTCCGGGAACTTCACCAGCGTTCCCAGCTGGACCGGCTCCGTGGACGGATAGTCGTCCAGCAGGTCGTCCACCCCCTCGCGGCAGACCACGATGCAGGCGTGCCGGTGCCGGGAGGCCAGGACGCACAGGCGGCCGGTCTCCAGGTGGAAGGCGGTGGCGTCCGGGCGGCCGGAGAGCGGGTGCAGGACGACCGTGACGTCGTACTCGCGGCCCTGCAGCCGGTTCGCCGTGTCGACGGTCACCTCGCCCACCCCGAGGTCGGCCAGCGCCGAGCGGACCGCCGCCGCCTGGTCCCGGTGCGCGGTGCCGACGGCGATGCGGGCCGCGGTCAGCGGAGCGGGGTCCGGCGAGCGCTCGGAGGTCGCCCGGCCCTCCCGGTCGAGGAGCCGCCGGACCACCGCCGCCACCGCCCGCACCGCCTCCGGGTCGGTGCGCGGGGTGTGCCGGGCGGGCAGCTCCAGCAGGCCCCAGCCCGAGGCGGCGGCCTCGTCGATCACCCGGTCGGGACCCGAGCCGTCCGACGGCACCGCGAAGGCCAGGCTCCGGTCGCCGCGGTCCGTGCCGCTGCGGAAGGGCGTGTACGGGTAGAAGGCGTCGGAGACCAGGCGGGCCGCCGACGCCGGGAGCCGCCAGGAGACCGGCAGGCGGTGCTGGGGCAGGTCCGGGTTGTGCGCGAGGAGGGTCGTCACGGCCGAGGACGACGGGTCGTAGGCCAGGCCCGCCCACTGCTCGCTGCCCACCGTCGCGAACGGGTCCAGCTGGCCCGGGTCGCCCACGAACAGCGCCCGCTCGAAGAGCCCGGCGACCGCGAGCAGGGAGTCCGAGCGCATCTGGTACGCCTCGTCGACGATCGCGTGCCGCCAGGGCTCGTCCACCTTGACGTGCGCCCACTTCGCCGCCGTCGACAACACCACGGCCCGGTCGGCGAGGTCGGCGGCCTTGGCCGACTTGCGGACGTTCCCCAGCGCGTCGAGCGCCTTGTCGTACGGGTCGGCGTCGCTGCTGTGCAGGCGGCCCACCGGGAGGTCCGGATTCTTCTCGGCCAGGCGCAGCACCAGGTCGTCGACCTGGGCGTTGGTCTGCGCCACCACCATCAGCGGGCGGCCCGCCTCGGCCAGCTCCAGCGCCGCCCGCACCACGAGCGTGGACTTCCCGGCGCCGGGCGGGGAGTCGACGACGACACCGCGCTCCGTGCCGTGCAGGGTGTCGCGCAGGATCGCGGCGGTGGCGCGGGCGGCCTCGGCGCCCGGGTCGAAGGCCGCTCCGGCGGACGTGGCGAGGGCCTCGGCGGTCACAGCACGTCCTCCTCGGTCTGGGCGTCGGCGGCCTCCGGCACGGTGGCCGCCTCACCGGGCGGGCCGCCGTGCGTCCAGGGCGTCTGCTCCGGGTCGGGGAGCTTCGCGCCGCCCCGCTGCTCGTGCTCGAAGAGGGTGAAGCAGACCAGGTCGCCCTTCTCCGGCACCGACCCCGCCTCGGGCTCCTTGCCGCGGCCCATCTTGTCCATGATCCGCAGGACCAGCGTGCCGTCGTCAGCGCCGGTCCCGTCGTCGGTGTCGTCGGGGGCCGCAGGCCCGACGTACTCGGCGGTCTGCGGCTTGCCGCCCAGCGAGCGGTAGACCTTCACCCGCTCGCCCAGGTGCGGGCGGTCGTCCGTGCGGACCGTGACCAGCGGGCGCGGACTGGGCCGCTTGCTCTCGCTGTACGCCATCACCACGTCGACGACCTCGCCCGCGAAGGCCTCCCCGGACTGCCGCCGCCCGGCCATCACCAGCGGATCGTCCAACGCCTCCTGCGCCTCCAGACGGGCCTGTTCGCGCTCGCGCGTGGCCAGCTTGTTCGCCGCCGTCACCGCGTCGTCGCGGCGCGGCTGCGGAGGCTCGCCGGCCAGGATGCGGTCGCGGTGGGAGGTGAACGACCAGCGGTCGCGCGTCCAGCGCTCCTCGGCGTGCGCCCCTTCGGGCAGCTCCCGCAGCAGGTCCAGGCCCCGCCACACCGCGTCCCAGGTGGGCCGGGTACGGCTGTCGACCAGGGCGCGGATCTCGCGCTCGGCGGCCGTGAGCGCGCCGAGCCGCTCGTCGGCCTCCAGGCCGTCCTCGGCGGCGGCCAGCGCGGTACGGGCGCGGTCGTGGCGCTCGATGGCAGGGGCCAGCAGCTTGTTGTCGAAGGCCGGGTCGGTCGCCGGGCCCGCGGGCGGGCACAGCAGCTGGCCGTCGGCGTCGCGGGCCAGCTCGGCGCGGCGGGCGGCCTCCGCGCCGGTCAGGCCGGGCTCCCGCGAGTCCTCCGGCGCGATCCACGCGAGCAGGGCCCCCAGGTGCTGGTCCTCCAGCGTGGACTGCCCGGTCGCCCAGTGCCGGCCCAGCAGGTCGGTCATGGCGAGCAGGAGGGCGGAACCGGGCACCCGGGCCCGCTCGCCGTAGTGGGTCAGCCACCGGCCGAGCAGCGGCACCCGCGGCGGCGCGGGGTGCGGGGTCTCCGGGTCCTGTTCCGCCGTACGTCGAAAGCGCATGGACCGGCCCAGCAGCCGTACGAAGTCGATGCCCGCGCGGCTCGGCACGACGAGCTGTGCGGCGTCCGCGCACAGGTCGACCTCGACCTTGACCCGCTTGCCCGTCTCCGGGGCGGTCTCGGTGCGCTCGGCGGCCTCGACGCGCTCCGCGTACGCCTCGATGTGCGGCAGCACGATGTCGGCCAGGTCGGCCAGGAACGCGAAGCGCAGGTCGCGGTCGCGGGGCTGCGGCACGACCAGCAGGTGCGGCGCGTCCCGGGCGGTGCCGACCAGCGCGCCGAGCGGGGCCCCTGCCTCACCGGCGGTGGTCAGCGGCACGAAGACCAGCGGGCGCTCGGACAGGTGCCGGTGCCGGACGGTGGCGGCGGGCTGGGCGCGGCCGGTGCGCACGGCCTCCAGCCGGGCCAGCGTGGTGATCAGCGACACGCGGACACCCCGCCGCCCCCGGTGCCGCTGCCGCCACCCGCTGCCGCGCCGGTCCCCGCGCCCGCCGTCGCGAGGGCCTCCGCCCGCAGCCGGGCCGCCCTGCGCAGCGCGGCCACCGCCGGGTCGTCCGGATCGCCGGCCTCCCCGCGGGCCGCGGCCAGCACGTCCTCGACCGTGGAAAGACCGCCCAGCTCGGCCCGCACCGGGCGGCCCAGGCAGGTGACCGCACCGGCCTCGCGGGACCGGGCCCGGCAGTGGAAGGCCAGCTCGCACGTGGACAGGCACTCGGGCGCGTACGCCGCCGGGACCGCCTCGACCGCCGCCGCCAGCTCCTCGGCAGGCAGCTCCGGGGAGAAGCAGACGCCCTCCGGCAGCGCGTCGGCGATGTCCTCGATGCGGGTCAGCCGGGCCAGCTGGCGGTCGGTGACGGCGCGCTGCTTGCGCACGTCGACCGCGGACGCGGTGGGCAGGTTGGAGAAGTCCTTGGGGCCGACGAGCAGCACCCGGTGGCGCACGCGCGGAGCCGGGTCGAGCCGGGCGGCGACCCGCTCCAGGGCCAGCACGTACACCGCGGCCTGCCGTGCGGCGGCGCCGACCTTCGCCGGGTCGGCGGAGCCGTCCAGCATGGGGAAGGACTTGATCTCGACGACCGTCCAGCTGCCGTCCGGATGCACCACCACCGCGTCCGGCTCCAGGAAGGCGGGCGAACCGGCGACGTCCAGGGCGAGCATCGGATGGTCGAGCAGCGTCCATACGCCGGGTGCGCCGGTGGCCTCGCGCAGGGCCAGCGCCGTGCGCGCCGTGCGCCCCTCGGGTCCGGTCGCGGACAGGTCGGGCACCTGGGCCCGGGCCTCGGCGGGCGGCTCGGCGGCCCGGTCCAGCTTCTCGTGCACGAGGCGCAGCAGCTCGGCGCCGCCGTCCGCCTTGACCTTCGCCTCGAAGGCGTTGCCCCGCGTCAGGGCGAACTGCGACTGCCCGAAGGCCGACGGCGAGCCCAGCGCACCGGCCAGCAAGGCCTTGTCCACGCCCGCGCCGTCCAGGATCGCGCGCCGGCGGCACCCCGGGTTGGCGGCGAGGGCGGCCAGGGCCCGGGCGTCCAGCGCCTTGGCCGGTACGTCGGGACCGCGCAGCTCAGCGAGCCGGTGCCGGAGTCTCGTCCCCCGCGTCCGAGGGGGCGGGGTCCGGCTCGGCCCCTGGTCCGAACCGCTGCTCGCGCTGCCGTGGAAATCGCTCACCCGCGGAAGTCTGGCATCCACCACTGACAATCGCGGAACCCGCGCCGTCCCGGACGGAGTCGGGGGCGGACGCCGGGGCGCTCGAGGAGCCGGCCGCGGCCGGTGCGAAACGGGCCGTGAGCCGGGTACGCGCCCGCTCCGCGGTCCGCAGCACGAACGGCGTCAGCAGCAGCCCCGCGCCCATCACGGCCGCACCGGCGACCGCGTCCAGGAAGTAGTGGTTCGCGGTGCCCATCACCACGATCGTGGTCACCAGCGGGTAGACGACCCCCGCCACCTTCGCCGCGCGGGTGCCGCCGTGGCGCCACAGCATCACCCCGCACCACAGCGCCCAGCCCACGTGCAGGCTCGGCATCGCCGCGTACTGGTTGGTCATCCCGCCCAGGCCGCGCGGGGCGCTCGCCTCGCCGCCCCACCAGCCGTACGAGCTGTACTGGGCCATCGTGTCGACGAAGCCGTGACCGGCGTCCAGCAGCCGGGGCGGGCAGGTCGGCAGGAGGGTGAAGCCGATGAGACCGATGAACGTGGACGTCATCAGCCACGTGCGGGCGGCCCGGTAGCGCACCGCGCGGGAGCGGAAGAGCCAGATCAGGATCGCCGGGGTGACCACGTAGTGCAGCGACGCGTACCAGAAGTCCGCCGGTACGCCGATCCACGGCTCGCGCGTGAAGAGGCGGTTGAGGGGGTGCTCCGCGTTGAGGTGGAGCGCCTTCTCGATGTCCAGGATGGCCAGGCCGTGGTCCACGGCGTCGGAGACGTCGCCGCGCACCAGCAGGCGACCGGCGCTGTAACAGGCGTACACGAGGACGATGAGCGGCAGCTCGGTCCACCAGCGCAGCCGAGGGTGCGGGGCCGCCTCGGTGCCCGGTGTCTCGGTGTGCCGCAATCCGATCGCCCTCCCCCTTCTCACGCTTCTCACTTCTCGCTCACTCGCGCACCCGTACGGACACGGGCGAGCCACTCTACGGCCTCGCCGCGGCCGCTCCGCGAAGCGCCCTCGGACCGGATAGACGCGGGTACCGCCCCTCGGGTTGCCCGCACGGACAGTACGGGATGATGGAGGGGTCCCCTCAGACATTTCTCCCGGAAAGGCCCCTTCATGGCACCGCGCATTCTGCTGGCCCGGCACGGACAGACGGAGTGGTCGCTGTCCGGCAGACACACCGGCAGGACCGACGTGCCGCTCCTGGAGGAGGGCCGGCGCGGCGCGAAGCTGCTCGGCGAGCGGCTGCACCGGGCGCCGCTGGACGGGCTGCCGGGCGTGGAGGTGCGGACCAGTCCGCTGATGCGCGCGAGCGAGACCTGCGAGCTGGCCGGTTTCGGCGAGCGCGCACGCGCGTGGGACACGCTCCTGGAGTGGGACTACGGGGCGTACGAGGGCATGACCCCGGAGCAGATCCAGGCCGTGCGGCCCGGGTGGCTGATCTGGCGGGACGGGGTCCCGGAGGGCGAGAGTGTGGCGGACGTCACCGCGCGCGCGGACGAGGTGGTGGCGTGGGCGCGGGAGGCGGAGCGGGACGTGCTCGTCTTCGCCCACGGGCACGTTCTGCGGGCGATCGGGGCGCGGTGGCTGGGGCTGCCGGTGTCCTTCGGCGCGCGGATACGGCTGAACCCGACGTCGCTGTCCGTGCTGGGGTGGGCGTACGGGGAGCCGGCGGTGGAGAGCTGGAACGACCTGGGGCACCTGGTCGGCTGACGGTTGGTGCCGGTGCCGGTGCCGGTGCCGGTGTTTGTGGCGGTTCCCGGTATCGGGGCTGGTCCAGGGTGGGGACGCAGCCCGGCGTGGCGGGGTGCCGCTGCGCCCACCCGTGCCGCCCCGGCGGCACGACTGCCCGCAGCTCGGTCACGCCGGTCGCGGCAGCGCCCCGTGGCGGTCCAGGAAGGTGGAGACGCCCGCTCCCCGGCGGTGGGGGAGGAGGACCCGGGCCGTGCCCGCCAGCATCGTGTGGATGCGGGAGGACTGGACCTCGTCCAGCAGGTCGAGGACCCGCATGCCCGCCCCCGCCGCCTCGTCGGGGCGGCCCCCGCGGGCCAGGTCGTCCGCCAGCTCCGCCGAGTACAGCGCGAGGTTCCGGGTGAAGTGCGGGTCCTGGAGATCCCCCGCCCGCCGCGCGTGCCGGGCGGCCCGCGGCCAGTCGCCCAGGGTGGACCAGCACTGCGCCTCGAGCCCCTCCAGCTCGGCCTCGCCGTAGAAGCTCATCCACTCGGGGTCGGCGTCCGAGGGGCCCCGTTCGAAGAAGGTCTGCGCGCGGACCAGCGCCTGCTCGCAGCCGACGCGGTCCGCCAGCCCCGCCCAGCCGCCCGCCTCGCGCAGCGCGAGCAGGGACATCAGCCGGGCCGAGCCCAGCGGGCGGGCGGCGCGCTGCGCGGCCTGGGCCGCCCGGACCGCCTCGCGCGGGCGGCCGGCGTCGCGGGCCAGGAACGCCATGTTGCAGAAGGCGTGCGCCTCCAGGCCGGCGTCGCCGTTCATCCGGGCGGTGGCCAGGGCCTCGGCGTAGTGGGAGCGGGCGTCGTCGAAGCGCCCCGAGTCGTGCGCCAGCCAGCCGACGGAGATCGCCAGTTCACCGGCGCCCGTGTAGAGCCGGTCCGCGGTGGCCTGCCGGGACGCGCCGGCGTCCAGGAGCGCGTACGCGGTGCGCAGCGGGGCCGCCGCGCGCCGGTAGAGGCCGTCCGCGCCGTGCCGGTCGTCGAGCACCCGGATCCGGCGGACGGCTTCTTCGAGGGCACCGGCCTCGCCCGTCCCGGCCCGGCGCGTGGGACGCCCGGCCGCCGCGGCGTCGAAGGCGAGTGTCAGGGGGCCGAGCGAGGCGGCGGCCACCGTGGCACCGCTCGTCATGAATGCGCGACGCAGCACGTCGCTCTCCTCGTTGTCGTCGTGCGTTTCGTACAGGTCCTGCGTGTCGTGCGTGTCTCGCGTGTCATGGGTCTCATACGGCTCACCCGCCCCCTGCGGCTCACTCGTGGTGCGCGCTTGGCGCCCGCGTACCGACGAGCGGGGCGCGAACCCCAGGTCGGTGAGCGTGCGGCCGGGGAACATGTGCAGGAACACCCGCTCGTACGCGTAGTTGGGGCAGCGGATCTCGCCCGCCTCGACCCGGCCGACGTAGCGCGCGTCGCAGCTGACCCGCTCGCCGATCTCGCGCGCGGCGCGACGGACCGCCGCCGCGAACTCCGCCGGGGAGCGCTTGCCGCGCAACCGCCTGAAGGCGAGGTTCGGCCGGGGTGGCCGTTCGGGCTGGGCGGAGGTCACCGTTGACGACGCCATGGCCGGGTCCTCTCGTGCGAACCGTCGAACCATGCCGGGAAAGGGCGAGTGAGGCTGGAGGCGCCCTGTTTCCGGCGAGCAAGAACGTACCGGCTGTGACGGAGCGGCCACGCGCGGTTTGGCTACAAACCGGATATCTCCTCCACGATCTGCCATGAAGTGCCATCCTTTGCGGCGGGCCCCGCCCGTAGCCGTTGACGGTCCGCCGCGTTGAACCGGGTGGACCGGGAGGCCCCCGACTCCCGAGCCGCTCGTCCGAGGAGGAGTTCCGTGGTGGAGGCCGGGATGGACACCAGCGTCAGCGTTTCCCCCTGCGAGGCCTGTGACGTCGTCACCGTGCCGACCCGGCAGGGTCTGGAGGCGGTCGACATCCTCAGGCGGGGAGCCGGTGAGGGGGTGGGCTCGGTGATCCACGACGACGGCTGCGACACCCTCGGATTCCTGGTGCCGCCGGGCACCGCCGCCGCCTGGGACGTGCCGGGCAGCACCTGCACGGAGACGGACGGCCGTGGACTGAGCATCGTCCCGGCGCCCGAGCCGCCCGTGGAGGGCTCCGACTGGCTGCTGCCGCCCGGCGAGGCGGACCTGGCGACCGACCCCGCCGTACTGCGGGCCGCGCTGGGCGAGGCGGCCCGGCTGATCAGGGCCGCGGACAGCTGCCGTTGAGCACCGCCGGGCAGGGCCGTCCGGGGCGGGGACCCGCCGTCGACCGATAATGGGACGATGGGAAAGTCCAGGAACGCCCGCCGCGGGCGCGCAGCCGCCGAGTCCGTCGTCGAGGACGTGGACGGGGGGCGTGCCGAGCTGGTGCCGGACCGGGACCGGCCCCGGGCCTGGACGCTGCTGATCGACGGCGCCCCGCAGTCGCACGTCGACCTCGACGACCCGGCGTACCTGTCCTTCGAGTACCAGCGCCGCATCGGCCACGTCATCGACCTGGCCACCCCGCCGGGCAGACCGGTCCGGGCCGTCCACCTCGGCGGCGGCGCCCTCACCCTCGCCCGCTACGTCGCCGCCACCCGCCCCCGCTCCACCCAGCAGGTCGTCGAGCGGGACGCCGCCCTCGTCCAGCTGGTCCGCCGGGAGCTGCCCCTCGACCCCGGCGCCCGGATACGGGTGCGCTCCACCGACGCCCGCGCCGGGCTGGCCAAGGTGCCCGACGGCTGGGCGGACCTCGTCGTCGCGGACGTCTTCGGCGGGGCGCGCACCCCGGCCCACCTGACCTCCACCGAGTTCCTCGACGAGGTGCGGCGCGCGCTCGCGCCAGGCGGGGTCCACGTCGCCAACCTCGCCGACGGCCCGCCGCTCGCCCACCTGCGCGGCCAGATCGCCACCGCCGCCGCCCGGTTCGCCGAACTCGCCCTCGTCGCCGACCCGGCCGTACTGCGCGGCAAGCGCTTCGGCAACGCGATCCTGGTCGCCGCCGACCATCCGCTGCCGATCGCCGAACTCACCCGCCGGGCCGCCTCCGACCCGCACCCCGCGCGCGTGGAACACGGCCGCGCGCTCACCGACTTCACCGGCGGCGCCCAGCCCGTGACGGACGCGGCGGCGGTGGACTCGCCCGCGCCGCCGGAGTCCGTCTTCGGATGAGCCTCTTCGGACCGGCCTCTTGGGACCGGCCTCTTCGAGTGAGCCTTCGCGAGTGAGCCTCGGACCGAACGCGTCGGCTCAGTAGCTGCCGATCTCCACCCGCGGCGGCCCGTCGTGCCAGGTGCAGAAGACCGACACCCGGTCCGCGCCCGAGGTGAACTCCACCCGGATCCACGACTGTGTCTTCCACACCTGCATCGACCAGCCAGGGCCCGGAGTGGCCGACACCAGTGAGGCCGACGACGTGCCGAGGTCGAAGACCGCGCGGCCCCCGTCGGTGTCGTAACTCTTCACCTCGCCGGACGTGTCGGGGGCGGGACGCGTCGGGTCCGCGGACGGCGTGGCGGACGGCGCGGTGCGGGTCGGCGCGGGACCGGGCTCGTGGGCCGTCCCGCTCGGTGTCGGCGACGCGCTGCCCGGCGACGGCGACGGCGACGCTGAGGGCCGGCTGGTGGACGACGCCAGGGACTCCCCGTCGTCGCTGCCCTCCCCGTCCCGCACGCTCGCGTCGGCCGCCGTGATCGGCAGCGCCCGGGGGGCGTCGTAGGCCGTGCCCGCCATCACCGTGTGCACGCCCCACCACGACAGCGTGACCGCCGCGCCGGTGGCGAGCAGCCAGGCGATCACGTGGACGAGTCCTCTGCGCATCGCGGCCATACTGCCTCACCCGCCCCACGCGTGTCGCCCGAAAGCGGTGTGACGCGGGCCGGAGGGGAGTTGTCCACAGGCTCGGACCGGGTCGGTCCGCATGGCGTACGGTGCCGCCCATGGCAAGTGTGCTCGTCGTCGAGGACGACCAGTTCGTACGCTCGGCGCTCATCCGGCAGCTGACCGACGCCTCGCACACCGTGCGCAGCGTGGGCACGGCGCTGGAGGCGCTGCGCGAGGTCGCCCATTTCCGGTTCGACGTGGTGATCCTGGACCTCGGACTGCCCGACCTGGACGGCTCCGAGGCGCTGAAGATGCTGCGCGGCATCACCGACGTACCGGTGATCGTCGCCACCGCCCGGGACGACGAGACGGAGATCGTACGGCTGTTGAACGCGGGCGCGGACGACTACCTCACCAAGCCGTTCTCCGTGGAGCACCTGTCGGCCCGGATGGCGGCCGTGCTGCGCCGCGCCCGCGGCGGCCCCGCGGAGGCGGCGGCGCCCGCGGTCCTGCGGGTCGGCGGCCTCACCGTCGACCCGCTGCGCCGCCAGGCCGAACTGGACGGTGCGGCCCTCGACCTGACCCGCCGCGAGTTCGACCTGCTCGCCTTCCTGGCAGGCCGCCCCGGGGTCGTCGTCCCCCGCAAGGAGCTGCTCGCCGAGGTCTGGCAGCAGTCCTACGGCGACGACCAGACCATCGACGTCCACCTGTCCTGGCTGCGGCGCAAACTGGGCGAGACCGCGGCCCGGCCGCGCTATCTGCACACCCTGCGCGGCGTCGGCGTGAAGCTGGAGCCACCGCGATGAGATGGGCCCTGGTCAAGGTCTCGCTGGCGGTCACCGCGATGGTCGTGGTCGCCTTCGCCGTGCCGCTGGGACTCGTCATCCGGGAGATGGCCCGCGACCGCGCCTTCTCCAACGCCGAGCGGGAGGCCGCCGCCGTCGCCCCGGCCCTGTCCATCACCACCGACCGGGAGCAGTTGGAACGCGTCGTCGCCTCCGCCGGTTCGGACGCCGGGATGGCCGTGCACATACCGGCGCCCGCAGCCGGGTCCCGGTCGGAGTCCGGCGCCGGGGCCGCGGAGGCCGGCGGCGCCACCGACATCGGCCGGCAGCGCGCCACCGACGAGGACATCGCCGCCGTACGGGAGATGGGGCGGGCCTCCACCACCGAGGTGGGCGGCGGTTCCACCCTGCTCCAGCCGGTCGCGCTCAGCTCCGGCCAGATCGCCGTCGTCGAGGTGTACGTCCCCGAGTCCGAGGTGACCAACGGCGTCGGCACGGCCTGGGCGGTGCTGGCCGCGGTCGGCGCCGCCCTGATCGTCGGCTCGGTCGCGGTCGCCGACCGGCTGGGCGTACGGATGGTGCAGCCCGCGCGGCGTCTGGTCGAGGGCGCGCACGAGCTGGGGGAGGGCAAGCTGGGCGCGCGGGTGCCCGTGGAGGGGCCGGACGAACTGCGGCGCGCGGCGGTCGCGTTCAACTCCATGGCCGACCAGGTCGTCCAGCTCCTCGCCAACGAGCGGGAGCTGGCCGCCGATCTGTCCCACCGGCTGCGCACCCCGCTGACCGTGCTGCGCCTCAACGCCGCCTCGCTGGGCGAAGGCCCGGCCGCCGAGCAGACCCGGGCCGCCGTCGAGCAGTTGGAGCGCGAGGTCGACACCATCATCCGCACGGCCCGGGACGCCAAGCCGCAGACGGCCGCCGCCGGCCCCGGCGCCGGGTGCGACGCGGCCGAGGTGGTCCGGGAGCGGATGGGGTTCTGGTCGGCGCTCGCCGAGGACGAGGGCCGCAAGTGGCGGGTGGCCGGCGCCGACCGGCCGGTGCGCATACCCGTGGCCCGCACCGACCTGGCCGCCTCCCTCGACGCCCTGCTCGGCAACGTCTTCCGGCACACCCCCGAGGGCACCGCCTTCGCCGTCGACCTGCACAACGGCGAGGACGCGGTGATCGTGCTCGTCTCCGACGCGGGCACCGGCATAGCCGACCCCGAGGCGGCGATGGCCCGCGGCCGGGGTTCGGGCACCGACGGGTCGACCGGGCTCGGCCTGGACATCGTGCGCAGGATGGCCGAGTCGACCGGCGGCGACGTCCGCATCGGCTCCTCCGTGCTGGGCGGCACCGAGGTGCGGATCTGGATCCAGCTGGACCAACGGACGGCGCCGGTGCGGCGCGGGCACCGGGGAGCCGTACGCCGGCGCAGGCAGGGCCGTACGCCGACGCCGGCACCGGCGGGCCGGGCCGCCCGCGACCATTAATCGGTCCCGATCCCTTCCTTAAGCCCACCCTAAGATCGCCAATCCCCGTCCGGATCAGGCTCTTTGCCCGTTTCCGGGTCGCTAGCGTGCTGCCGCACCCCCACCCGCCCCCGCCGGCCTCCCGCCGGGGGCACCGTGAACAGCGAAGGCAGGCACGTGATGCGCACGCACCGACGCAAGGTCAGTGGCAGGAACAAGGCGATCGGCGCCCTCGTCGCGGCGGCCGTGGCCGGTGGCGGGGCGCTGCTGTTCACCAGCACCGCCCAGGCCGCCCCGGTCGGGGCCGCGTACACGAAGACCAGCGAGTGGTCGACGGGCTACACCGCCCAGTACGTCGTCACCAACACCAGCGGCCGGGCGAAGGCGGACTGGACCCTGGAGTTCGACCTGTCCGACGGCGCGAAGCTCGGCTCGCTGTGGAACGCCGAGTCGAAGGTGAGCGGGCAGCACGTCACCGTGACCCCGCCCGAGTGGGACACGGACGGGCTGAAGGCCGGCGAGTCCGTCACGGTCGGCTTCGTCGTCAACGGCACCGCCGAACCCACCGGTTGCCTGGTCGACGGCGCCGCGTGCTCGGCCGACGACGGCGTCACCCCCGAGCCCAGCGGCCGCCCCACCGAGCCCCCCGCCCCGACACCCACGCCGACCCCCACCGCCACGGCGACCGGCACCGCCGAGCCGACCCCGACCGGCACCCCCACCACCCCGGCGCCCACCGGCACGCCCGGCAACGGCACCGCGGCGGGCGCCGGCTTCGCGCCGTACGTCGACACCTCGCTCTACCCGGCCTTCGACCTGCTCGCGCACGCCGGGGCGACCGGCGTGAAGGAGTACAACCTCGCCTTCGTCACCGACGGCGGCGGCTGCACCCCGAAGTGGGGCGGCGTCACCGACCTCGGCGGTGACGCCGTCGCGAACCAGATAGGCGCCCTGCGCGCCCAGGGCGGCGACGTCCGGGTCTCCTTCGGCGGCGCCTCCGGCTCCGAACTGGGCACGACCTGCACGTCGGCCGACGCGCTGGCGGCGGCGTACGGCAAGGTCGTCGACGCCTACCGGCTCACCAAGGTCGACTTCGACGTCGAGGGCGGCGCGCTGCCCGACACGGCCGCCAACACCCGCCGTGCCCAGGCCATCGCCGCGCTCCAGGAGGAGCACCCCGGCCTGGACGTCTCCTTCACCCTCCCGGTGATGCCCGAGGGCCTCACCCAGGCCGGCGTCGACCTCCTCGCCGACGCGAAGAAGAACGGCGTGGACATCGACGCCGTCAACATCATGGCGATGGACTACGGCCCCGCGTACAGCGCCGACATGGGCACCTACGCCGAGCAGGCCGCCACCGCCACCCAGGCCCAGGTCAAGGGCGTCCTCGGCCGGTCCGACGCGGACGCCTGGAAGACGGTCGCCGTCACCCCGATGATCGGGGTCAACGACGTCGCCTCCGAGGTCTTCACCGTCGACGACGCCGCCCAGCTGGTGGAGTTCGCCCGGTCCAAGGGCCTGGGCGGCCTGTCCATGTGGTCCGCGACCCGCGACAAGGCCTGCCCCGGCGGCCCGAAGCCCTCGGCCGACGCCACGTGCAGCTCCGTGGACCAGGAGCCGAACGCCTTCGCCAAGGCCCTTGCCGCCTACAAGTAGGGCCGGGCCCCTTCCCGTGCGGCCGGGCCCCACACCGGTCACACGAGCGGGGCGCGGCATCCCCCCGTGGAATGCCGCGCCCCGCATCAACCCGGCCGGGCAGGGGTTACCCGACCGCGTCCAGCGGCGGCAGCGTCCCCGTGCGGGCCGCGCGGCCGTACCACAGGGCGCTCGACTTCGGGGTGCGCTGCTGGGAGGCGTAGTCGACGTACACCGCGCCGAAGCGCTTCTCGTAGCCGTAGGCCCACTCGAAGTTGTCCAGCAGGGACCACAGGTAGTAGCCGCGGACGTCGGCGCCGTCGGCGATGGCCTGCCGGACCGCGGTGAGGTGGCCGTTCAGGTAGGCGACCCGGTCGGGGTCGTGCACCGAGCCGTCCGCGCCGGGCTTGTCGTCGTAGGCCGCGCCGTTCTCGCTGATGTACAGCGGCATGCCGGGGGCCTCCCGGTTGTACCGCATGATCAGCTCGTGCAGGCCGCTCGGGTCGACGGTCCAGCCCATCTCGGTGCGCTCGCCGGGCGGCTGGTGGAACGCCACGTCGTCCGCGGCGGGCCAGGGCGAGTGGTCGCTCGCGCCGTGGCCGTCGGCGCGCGGCGCACGCGAGTCGGCGTCGGCCGCCGACACCACCGTCGGCGTGTAGTAGTTGAGGCAGATCGCGTCGATCGGCTGGCGGATCTGCCCCAGGTCGCCGTCCTGGACGAACGACCAGTCCGTCACCGGCGCGGTGGCCTCCAGGAGCGACTGCGGGTAGGCGCCGTGCAGGATCGGGCCGTGGAAGATCCCGCCGGACAGGTCGTCGATCTTCCGGGCCGCCGCCAGGTCCGCCGGGCTCTGCGACAGCGGCCGCACCACGGACGTGTTGAGGCTGATCGCCACCGAGTTGCGGGCCGGCATCACCGAACGCAGCGCGACCGTGCCCAGGCCGTGCGCCAGGTTCAGGTGGTGCGCGGCGCGCAGCGCGGCCGCCGGGTCGGTGCGGCCGGGGGCGTGCACACCGGAGGCGTAGCCCAGGAAAGCGGCGCACCACGGCTCGTTCAGCGTGATCCACTGTTCCACCCGGTCGCCGAGCGCCTCGCCGACGATCTGCGCGTACTCGGCGAACCGGTACGCCGTGTCCCGCTCCGGCCAGCCGCCCGCGTCCTCCAGCTCCTGCGGCAGGTCCCAGTGGTAGAGGGTGACGGCCGGCTTGATCCCGGCGGCCAGCAGCTCGTCCACCAGGCGGCGGTAGAAGTCCAGGCCGCGCTGGACGGCGGGGCCGCGGCCGGTCGGCTGCACCCGGGTCCAGGAGACCGAGAAGCGGTAGGCGCCCAGGCCCAGGTCCTTCATCAGGGCCACGTCGTCGCGGTAGCGGTGGTAGTGGTCGACAGCGACGTCCCCGGTGTCCCCGCCGGCCGTCTTCCCGGGCGTGTGGCTGAAGGTGTCCCAGATCGAGGGGGTACGGCCGTCCTCCCGCACCGCGCCCTCGATCTGGTACGCCGAGGTGGCGGCGCCCCAGAGGAAGGCGGGGGGGAAGGTCACCGGGGTCACCGGCGTTGCGGACTCAGGCATGGAAGCGCTCCCATTGCGGGTCATGGCGGGTCGGGTCACGGAAGACCGACACGTGGAAGTACGAGGGGGGAAGGCGGGGCCGGGACGGCGGTGGCCCGGCCCCCGGGGAGGGTTGTCATCCCTTGACGGCGCCCTGCATGATGCCGCCCACGATCTGCTTGCCGAAGATCGCGAACACCAGGAGCAGTGGCAGCGTGCCGAGCAGCGCGCCGGCCATGATCAGGGACTGGTCGGGGGTGTAGCCGCGGCCCAGGCCGGCGAGGGCGACCTGCACGGTCGGACTGCCGTTCTGCGTCAGCACCAGGAACGGCCACAGGAAGTCGTTCCAGGACTGCACGAACATCAGCATGCCGAGCACGGCCATCGCGGGCCGCGCCGCCGGGAACACCACGTGCCACATCACCCGCCAGCTGCTGGCGCCGTCCACGCGCGCGGCCTCGATGATCTCGTCCGGCAGCGCCTGGAGCAGGTACTGCCGCATGAAGAACACGCCGAACGCGTTCACCAGGGACGGCAGGATCACTGCCTGGAGCTGGTCGGACCAGTCCAGCTTGGCGACCATCATGTACAGCGGGATGATGCTCAGCTGCGGCGGCACCATCATCGTGCCGATGACGATCAGCATCAGCGCGTTGCGGCCGCGGAAGCGCAGCTTGGCGAAGGCGAACCCGGCGATCGTCGACAGGAAGACGATGGTGCACGCCGAGATCCCGGCCACGATGGTGGTGTTGAGGAACGCCTCGCCGAGGTTGGCGTCGTTCCAGGCGATCTCCAGCTTGTCGAAGAGGTTGCCGCCGAACCAGAAGGGCGGCGGCGTCTGGGCGAGCCGCTGGTTGTCGCGCGAGGCGGCGATCGCCGTCCACACCAGCGGGAACAGCGAGCCGATGGTGAACAGGGCGAGGATGATGTAGGCGATCGGCCCGGCGTGCAGCGTGCCGCCCGCCCGGGCCGCCTTGGAACGTCGTCGGCCCCGCCGGGGCGGCTCGGATGCCGCGTCGGCCGGGGGTTTCGTCATGGTCGTCGTCACGGCCGGTTCTCCTTAACTACTGGCGCGCAGCCGGCGCGAGATGACGGCGTTGAGGACCCCGATCACGATGAGGATCAGGAACATCGCCCAGGCGATCGCGGAGGCGCGGCCCAGGTGCTGGTTGACCCAGCCCTGCTCGTACAGGTACAGGCCGAGCGTCTGGAACTGGTGCTGGGAGCCGCCCGAGGCGCCCTTGTTCGCGTCGAACAGCAGCGGCTCGCCGAAGACCTGCGAGGCACCGATGGTCGACACGACGACCGTGAACAGGATCGTCGGGCGCAGCGAGGGCAGCGTGACGTGGATGAACTGCCGCCAGCGGCTGGCGCCGTCCAGCGCCGCCGACTCGTACAGGTCCTGCGGGATCGCCTGCATCGCGGCCAGGTAGATCAGGGCGTTGTAACCGGTCCAGCGCCAGATGACGATCGAGGACACGGCGAACTTCGACGCCCACGAGTCGTTCTGCCAGTCGATCTTGTCCAGGCCCACCATGTCGAGGGCCCAGTTGATCATGCCGTAGTCGCGGCCGAAGAGCAGCACGAAGACCAGGGAGGCCGCGGCGATCGACGTCGCGTACGGCGCCAGCATCACGACCCGGTAGAAGGTCGAGGCACGCAGCTTGTAGTTGAGGATGTGCGCGAGGCCCATCGCCATCAGCAGCTGCGGCACCGTGGAGATGATGCCGATCCACAGCGTGTTCTTGGCGGCGTTCCAGAAGAACTCGTCGTCGAAGATCCGGGTGTAGTTGTCCAGACCCGTCCACTTCATGTCGGTGGGCGCGGTCAGCTCCACCGTGTGCAGCGAGGCCCAGCCGGTGTAGATCAGCGGGAACAGGCCGAAGGCGAGGAAGAGCAGGAAGAACGGCGAGACGAACGCGTAGGGGCTCCAGCGCATGTCCCGCTGCCAGCGGCGGGAGAGTTTGGCCCGCCTCTTGCGGTCCGCCTCGGCGGACGCCCTGCCGCCGGGCGGGCGGCCCGGGGCCGCGCCCCCCTTGACGGGGGACGCGGCGGTGTCGTGCCGGGTGGTCATTCCGGTCACTTCTCCAGGTTGTTGTCGATGGTCTTCACGGCGTTCTCCCAGGCGTCCTTGGCGGACTTGCCCTGGGTGACGAGGATGACGCCGTTGTCCGTCAGGCCCTGCTGGACGATCTGGTCCTTCGGGCCGATCACCTGGGTCGGGATCTGCTCGGCGGCCTTGGCGAACAGCTCGCCGATCGGCGCGTCACCGGTCATGTCGTTCTTGCCGCCGGTCACCTGGGGGAGCTTGTACGCGGCGGGCGCGCTCGGGAAGCTGCCCATCTTGGAGAAGAGCTTGGCCTGCTGCTCGGGCGCGGTCAGCCAGGTGACCAGCTTCTGCGCCTCCTTCACGTGCTTGCCGCTCTTGGGCACGCCCAGGAAGGTGCCGCCCCAGTTGCCGGCCTTCGGGGCCTGGGCGACGTCCCACTTGCCGGCGGAGTCCGGCTGGGACTTGGCCTTGATGGTGCCGAGCATCCACGGCGGGCAGGCGACGGTGGCGAACAGGCTGTTGGAGATGGTCTGGTCCCAGGCCGGCTGGAACTGGGTCTGCGACTGCACCAGTCCCTTCTCGGCCGCCTCGGCGGTCAGGTCGAAGGCGTCCTTGACGGCCGGGTTGGTCTTGTAGATGACCTTGCCGGAGGCGTCGTAGAACTTCTCGTCCTCACTGCTGAGGATGGCGTTGATCAGACCGCCGGGGGAGTCCATGAAGTAGGTGTCCTTGCCGGCACCCTTCTTGTACTGCTCGCCGGCCGCGATGAACTTCTTCCAGTCCCCGGCCCACAGCTTGGAGACCTCTTCGCGGTCGGTCGGCAGGCCGGCCTTCTCGAACAGGTCCTTGCGGTAGCAGATGGCCATCGGGCCGATGTCGGTGCCCAGGCCGACGGTGGCGCCGTCCTTGGTGGTGGCCTGCTGCCACTTCCAGTCCAGCCAGTTGCTCTTCTGGACGCCCGCGGCCTTGGACATGTCCTCGAACTTGTCCGCCTGGGTGGCGACGACCTCGGCGATGTTGCCGACCTCGATCGCCTGCACGTCCTGGAGTCCGCTGTTGGTGGTGAGGTGGTTCACCAGGGCGGGGTAGTAGTTCTCGTTCCGCTCGGTGACGTTCTCCTCGATGTTGATGTCCGGGTTGAGCTTCTCGTACTCCTCGTAGAGGCCTGCCTCCTTGAAGCCCATCGTCCCGAACAGGCCAAGGGTGATCGTGGTCTTGCCGCTGCTGTCGCCCGACGACGAGCTGTCCTCGTCGTTCCCGTCGTCGGCACAGCCGGCCAGCAGCCCGGCGCCCAGCGACGCGATGGCCGCCATGACCACCACCTTGCGGGCCGATCCTCTGCGTGCTGCTCGCATTGCGTCCTCCTGTTGCCCTGACGTGCCGACCCCCCGGCCAACTACATGGTTGGACCCGCTGCTTCATGTGTTTCGTTCGTCGCTGCGGCTCGGGCGGGGAACGTGCGGGATGTGTATGTGCCAGGTAGTGTGGGAGCGCTCCCACAAGTGATGTGTTGAAGAGTCGTCGGTCGGGGCGGGGGTGTCAAGGGAGCGGACGCGACGAATTGCGTTCAGTTATCGGCCTGTTAACTGGACGTTGCGAGCGGCACCGGGACACCCCTCGTACGGCGGGGAGGGACCGGAGTCGGTCATTACACCCGACCGGCCTGTTAAATTCCAGGCCAGCCGCAGAGTGCGGGGGTGACGACGGGAGGCGGAGCCGATGGCAAGCCACGGAGTGCGTGGTCGGAGCGGTGGCCGGCCCACCCTCGAAGAGGTGGCGGCACGCGCGGGCGTCGGCCGCGGCACGGTCTCCCGCGTGATCAACGGCTCGCCGCGGGTCAGCGACGCGACCCGGGCGGCCGTCGAGGCGGCGGTCGCGGAGCTGGGTTACGTCCCGAACACGGCGGCCCGCGCGCTGGCGGCCAACCGCACGGACGCGATCGCCCTGGTGGTGCCGGAGCCGGAGACCCGGTTCTTCGCGGAGCCGTACTTCTCGGACATGCTGAAGGGTGTCGGCTCGGAGCTGTCCGACACCGAGATGCAGCTGCTGCTGATCTTCGCGGGCAGTGACCGGGAGCGGGAGCGGCTCGCCCAGTACCTCGCGGCGCACCGGGTGGACGGCGTCCTGCTGGTCTCGGTGCACGCCGACGATCCGCTGCCCGACCTGCTGACCCAGCTGGAGATCCCCGCGGTGATCAGCGGCCCGCGCTCGGCCGCGGAACCGCTGGCGTCCGTGGACTCCGACAACTACGGCGGCGCCCGCTCGGCCGTCGAGCACCTGCTGTCCCGGGGCCGCGGCCGCATAGCCCACATCACCGGTCACCTCGCCGTCTACGGCGCCCAGCGCCGCGTCGACGGCTACCGCGAGGCCCTGCGGGAGGCGGGCCACGAGGTGGACGAGGGGCTGATCGAACCGGGCGACTTCACCGAGGAGGGCGGGCGCCGCGCGATGGCGGAGCTGCTGCGCCGCCACCCCGACGTGGACGCGGTCTTCGCCGCCTCGGACGTGACCGCGGCGGGCGCGAGCCAGGTCCTGCGCGAGGCGGGCCGGCGCATCCCGGACGACGTGGCGCTGGTCGGCTACGACGACTCGGCCATCGCCCGCCACATGGAGCCGCCGCTGACCAGTGTGCGCCAGCCCATCGAGGAGATGGGCCGCGCGATGATCGACCTGCTGCTGACCGAGATCGCCGACCGCCGCCCGGCCGTCTCGCGGGGCCTGGAACGGCACCAGGTGGTGCTGGCGACGGAGCTGGTGGAGCGCAGGTCGTCGTAAAGGCTTGAAGCCGGGGCCCGCTCGGCAGGCCCCGGCGGTGGGGGAGCGGGCCGTAACGAGATCAAGGGCCGACCCGTTTTCACAGGTCAGCCCTTGATCGTTCAGGGTGAGTGACGGGACTTGAACCAGATTTTGTTACACACTTGACCTGCGAAGATGCGGGGATACCGGACAAAGCACCCCCGTTCGATGACGTTCAATGCCGCCTAATGCCGCCGAATGAGGGTCCGTGTTCCCGCGGGAACAGCCCTGCCGAGGAGTGGGCCGGACCTAGTCAGGTGAGTGCAGAGCGTCCTTACCGCGTACCAAACAGCAGCGGCACCCCCGATCTGAGCGGGGGTGCCGCGCGGCCCTGCGCCGACCAGCCTGGGAAGCAGGGTCAGCGAAGGCCGATCTGAGGGGCGCGTCGCCGCGCCCGCCTTATTCAAACATTCGTTCTATTTGAACGGGGAGGACGGGTCCTGTAGGGATCTTCGGCGGGATCGGTGACCGCGCCGGAGGGCGTGGTTCCGCCCGCGGCAGCAGTGTGCACCGGCCCGAATCAAGATCGCAAAAAGCGTACTGCAATACGCAGACGCCAGACCTTGATCACTTCACCGTGTGACGGGTGCGAGACCTGCCCGACGATGACGAGTGGACCCCCGACCGCCTCCGAGCCATCGGGGACCGGGTGCGTGCCGAACGCCGGCGGCAGGGCCTCACACAGGACCAGGTCTGGCAGGCCGCCCGCCTCGACCGGCGCACCGTGCAGAACATCGAGGCCGGCCGCGAGATGAAAGTCGGCACACTGCTCCGGATCGCCTGGGTCCTCGAGATGTCGGGCGCGGATCTCTGGGACTAAGGCGGCCCGCCCCCGACGGGGGTGGCGAGGACGGACCGCGGTCGAGGGGCGCCTCAGGCTCGCGCCTGGACGATGAGGGTGCCGATCGTCCGGTTGCCGGGCGGCGCGGCGAGCACGTCGGCGCTCACGTCGGTGAAGCCGTGCTCCTTCAGTCGCCGCTCCCAGGCGTCGGGCTCGTAGTCCCATCGCTTCACGACGAGCGGGTCCTCGTCGGCGCCGCGCGGGATGTACGAGGCCTGGCAGCCGTAGCAGCCCTGCACCGGCGGTCGCTGGGAGAAGACGAGCCTGCCGCCCGGGCGCAGCCGCTCACGGATCGCGGGCAGCAGCACCGCGGGGTCGGTGAACCAGACGGCGCCGTACACCGAGTACACGGCGTCGAACCCGAGCCGGTCTTCCTCCAGAAACCGAACGGCTTCCACCCGGTGCAGCTCCAGCCCCGGCGCCTGGCCCCACCGATCGCGGGCCGCGACCAGCTGCTGGGGCGAGACGTCCACACCGACGGCGCGCAGGCCGAGCGTGGCGAGGTGCGCGGCGTTGCCGCCCTTCCCGCAGCCAAGGTCCAGGACCCGGCCGCCCGCCGGGGCATCGAGGAGTTCCGCGCCCGGCCCGTGGTCGGGGTACTGGGTCCAGTTGAACCACGTCGTCTCGCCGCGGCTGTTCGTCGGCCGGCGCTCGGGGCGCTGCCGCGAGTAGGTGTCCCAGGCGATCGCCGTGTCTGTCACGTGATGCTCCGCTCCTCGGGCCAGCCGCCCGGCAGCAACGCCGGACGGCTGGAGTCTTGCACGACGGGCGTGTCTGCTACTTCCCCTTGCCGCTGTTCGGGCTGTCGGTGCACCCGGCGTGGCACTGGCTGCAGTCGGCCATGGCCGGCCACAGCTCCTCGTCCACGGTGTACCCGGCGGCCGTGATCGCGGCGAGGGTCCGCGCGCGGGTGGCCTGCGCGCCGCCCGGCATCTCGTCGCCCTCGTCGGTGGGGACGTGGTGGACGAAGCCGCCGGCGACCCGCTCGCGGAACGCGGCGTAGTCGACGGTGTGCAGGATGAACGCGTGCCAGCCGTAGTCGACCAGCTCGCTGGGGGCGAGGGACTGGCCGGGCTGCTGGCCGGAGGCGGCGATGAATGCGGCGGCCTGGCCGACGATGCGGCGCGCGGTCGGCTCGCTGATCTCCGGGTGGTCGATGGTGATGCGGCGGGTGAGCCGGTCGGTCACCTCGGGGTCGACGAGGGTGGCCGGGTCGGTGGTGCCCACGGGACGCTCTAACGCGATGGTCACAATGTCCTCCTGTGGTGGACGTCGCCTCCGGGTGGAGGCGTCTGGCCCGCCCGTTGGTGGGGGGCGGGAGTCTGTCGGCGGCGTGACGGGCCGCAGCCCGACGTGGGCGGGCAGGCGTACACCTCGACGCTGAGATCGTGGGCACCGGAGTGTCCCTCGGCGCGGCCGGCGGACACGCCGCCCCGCAGCGCGAGGGAGTCGCCGCAGAAGACGCAGGCCCATCCGGAGTAGACCGCGCGGGACAGGGAGGCCGCGTCGGGCAAGACCGGGCTCACTGGTCCTGGTCCTCGTAGGGGGTGAGCTTCCAGATCCGGATGCAGTGCACGCAGGCGTAGTGCACCTTGCCGCCGCTGCCTGCCTCGCTGAGCTGGATGCGCTGCACGTTGTCGACAATGTGGTTGTGCCACGAGCAGTAGCCGCCCTTGGTGGGGGTGTCCGCGGTGGCCATCAGAGCGGCCGGTCGGCGAACGGGACCAGGCTGTGGGTGTCGATGCACGGAGGGCAGGCTCGGCGTACGCCGCCGGATCCGGAGCCCTGCTCGTCGACCTGTATGACGCGGACGCCCTCGGCGATGTCCTTGTGCCAGGCGCACCAGCCGATGACCCGCGGTGCACTGTCGCTGTCCTGCGGGGGGTGCGTAGTCTCTGGCATGTCGACTCCATCCAGTCGTCCACACCCGGGAGGCCGCCACGCCTCGCCGGGGTTTCTCTTGGCCCGACGCTAGGAGTGTGATGTGCAGCACTGCCAGCGATGTGCAGTTCTGTGCACGGATTCACGCATCCGGGGCCGATGGCCTGATGGCGCTCTTGACCCGGCGATCCAGGCGGGTGACCGTTGCGCACAGTCCTGCACACAGCGAGCGTCGGAGGCGACCATGTCGTTAACGTTCATCGGCATCGACCCGAACACCGGGGACGAGGAAAGCCCCACAGTCTGGATCGACGAGAAGCGGCAGGAACTCGTGCTGCAGGGATGGCTACCCGACGAGGAGACCATGGCCGAGGCCGCTGCGTTCACGGTGCCCGGTCACGCCGTCGGCATCCCCGACAGCGAGGGTGTCGTCCGGATCCCCGCCAGGATGGTGACGATGATCAGGGAGGCGTGCGATGCGCTCGAACGTGCCGGCGTCGTTCGCTGACCTCCTGGCCGGTGCCACCCGCACCGCCGTTCATCTGGAGATGCGCGACAGCTACGCGGTCGACTACGAGGCCGGCCCCTTCGCGGACTGGCGCGGCGGGTTCCGCCACGACCCGGCCGACCGCACCTCCTGGTGGCGGCCCTGGCTCGACCTGGTCCAGGAGACGGTAGCCCGCGGCGTCACCATCCGCCGGGCGCGCATCGTGTCCGAGCCGGTCACCGAGTACACCCGCTACCTGTACGACACGACCTTCACGAACGTCGCCGCGGGCGAGCTGGTGCGCTGGCTGCCCCGACGGCAGGCGAGCGACATCGCCCTGCCGGGCAACGACTTCTGGCTCTTCGACGACCAGGTGGTGAGGTGGAACCACTTCGACGGCGAAGGCCACAGCCTCGGCCCTGAAGTCACCGACGACCCGGCCGCCGCCAAGCTGTGCGCCACCGCGTTCGAGGAAGTCTGGGCCCGGGCCACCCCGCACGACCAGTACACGATCACCTGACAGCACGCACCGGACAGGCCAGCCCATGCCCATCTCCCCGTCGTCCTCGGCGCAGGCCGCGCGCGAGGTCGTGGCCCAGCGACTGCGAGACATGCGCCGGACCGCAGGGCTGACCATCACTGGGCTGGCCGACCGGTGCGGCTGGCACCACGCCAAGACCTCGAGGATCGAGAACGCCCGTACCGCGCCCACCTCCACGGACATCCGCCTGTGGTGCCGCGCATGCGACGCCCTGGACCAGGTCGACGACCTGATCGCCCAGTCCCTGCACGCCGAGTCCATGTACACCGAATGGCGCACCCAGGTACGCGAAGGCCTCGCAGCCCTACAGGGGCGCGAGCCCCGCCTGTTCCAGGACACCCGGCACTTCCGGGTCTACTCCGGATCCCTCGTCCCCGGCCTCCTGCAGACCGAGGGCTACGCCGCCGGCATCCTCGGCATCAGCGCCCGCTTCCGGGACGTCCCCGTCGACGACAGCGCCGCAGCCGCCCGGGCCAGGGTCGACCGCTCGCAGATCATCCACCAGCCAGGGCGCACCTTCGTCTTCGCCGTCGAGGAAGCAGCGCTCCGATACCAGGTGTGCGACTCGGACGCGATGGCCGCCCAGCTCGGTCACCTCCTCACCGCCGGCGCCCTGCCGCAGGTCTCCCTCGGCATCATCCCCATGGCCACCACCGAGCGGAGGCAGTGGCCGCGCGAGACCTTCCACATGTACGACGACCGGCTCGTCTCCGTCGAGCTGGTCTCCGCCCGCGTGCGGATCACTCAGCCCACCGAGATCAGCCTGTACGCCCGCGCGTTCGAGGAGCTGCGCGGCATGGCCGTGTACGGAGCCGACGCCCGCGCCCTGGTCCTCCGCGCGATCGAAGCCCTGCACTGACCACATGACGAAGCGGCCCCTCCCGCCGAAGCGGGAGGGGCCGAAGCGTTCACGGGTACTGCCGGCGGGACGGGTCCAGGGCCCCGGCGAGCGGGCTCGCCGGTGGCGAGCTCGGCTCCTGGTCCTCGTCGCCTGGTGCACCGTCGCGCATGCAGACGAGGGCGTCCTCGTCCCACTCCGGCGCCTGCAGGCTGTACCCCGTCGGGCACGACGGCCCGGCCGGGCCCCGCTCCCCGGCGGCGCCTTCCGGACCGGCCGGGCCGGGCTCACCCTGCGGACCCGCCGGACCAGCAGGCCCCGCGGGACCAGCCACACCTGCCGGGCCCGGCGAACCCTCGGCGCCCGACTCGCCGTCCACGCCAGCCGCCCCCGTCTCACCGGCCGCCCCGTCCTGCCCGTCGTCTCCGTCGGCGCCGGCCTTGCCCGGCGTACCCGACCGGCCCGGCGGGCCGGACGGCCCGGACTCCCCACGTGGCCCGGGCGGCCCGGTCACCGACGTGCCCGGCTCCCCCTTGTCACCGCGCGGTCCCGCCACCGGCGTACCGCCGAGGTCCTCCACCTGCCGGGCCAGCGCGTCCCGCTCGCCCTGCGCCGACCGCAAGTCGTGCGTGAGAGCCACGACCTGCACGGCCAGCCACGCCAGGAACGCGGCGGACAGCAGGCCGGTGACGGCGATCAGCCACTCGGCCCGCGGCACCGGCCACCGTCGGCGCCTCTTCGTCCTGGTGCTCACCCTGCCACCACCGCCCACACCGCGATCGCCGCCGACAGCAGCGCCATCAGTACCGGGATCACCGCTTGGTACAGGCGCCGCTGCCGCTCGGCCTCGCGTCGGTCCCGCTCCGCCAGCTGGTACTGCTCGAACGCGTCCTCGAGGGAGTCCCGATCCGATCGCACCTGCTGCACATCTGCCTGCAGCTGGGCCAGGCGCTGCTCGAAGTACGTGTTCTGGATCGTGTACACGTCCAAGGACACGACCTTGTCGAGTCGCGAATGTAGCTCCCCGAGGCGGGCCTCGAGCAGCGCCTGCAGCGCGCCGATCTGCCGCCCCAGTTCGCCGTTGGACGGCTCGTCGGCCATCGGTCCTCCGCTCAGCTACCTGCCGGGCCGGCCTTCACCGGACTGGACTTCTCCACCTGCAGCTGAGGGACCGGTGCGGTCACCTCCTTGCGCAGGACCAGGGCGACGGCGCCCTCGACGGCCAGCATCCACAGCGCCTGCAGCTGCGCGTCCAGGTGCAGACCGAACGCCAGGAACAGGGCGAGGACACCCTGCGCCAAGTTGACGATCGAGGCCGCGGCCGCGCCGGTCTTCAGGACGAACGCCGTGACGACAGCGACGATGAGCGAGAGCACCGCCATGACGGCGCCCTGCTGCTCGTCGGTGACGTCCAGCCCGTACGCCGAGGACAGCTTGAGGACGATCGAGATGAACGCCAGTACGTAGACGGGTTCCCTACCGAAGATCTTCATCGGTGGCCTACTTCCAGTAGAGGCCGCGCACGTACGCGGTCGTGATCGTGATCGGCTTCTTGTCCCCGGCCTTGGCCGGGTAGTAGATGACCTCGAGGCGCAGCTTCTCGTTGGCGACGATGCTGCCCTTGTTGTGGAAGTCCGCGAAGGTGGCGCCGTCGGTGGCGGGCCGCTCGCAGATCGGGCCGGTCCAGCGGGAGCCGTCCGGCCGGACGTGGAGGAACCGGCCCTGCAGCGTGGCGCCCGGCGGAAGGTCCGCCTGCACCTGGGCCATCGCGTCGTAGCGGACCGCCCCGGTCAGGAGGTCGGTCTTCTCGACGGACAGCGTCGTCCACTTGCCCGGCTGCAGCTGCCGGTCCTTCGTGTCGTACCAGCCGATGGGGTGCGGCATCTCTTCCTCCTGCTCGGGTGCGTCGGCGCTCCAGCCGGCGGGGTGGGTAAGGCGGGTCTGCACCCGGGCGCGCATCGACGCCATCGTGAAGCCGCGCGGGTCGACCTTCCCGGGCTGCCACTCGAGGTGGCCGATCACCGAGCGCTCGTCCCAGCCGTGGTGCCGGCACACCGCGGCGGCTGCCCGCTCGATCGCCTCGAGCTGGACCTCCGGCCAGGGGTCTTCGCCGTCGCCGAGGTTCTCGCACTCGAAGCCGTAGAAGTGCCGGTTGCCGTCGGTGTTCGCCTCGTTGTCCGGCGGCAGCGCGTGCTCGGCGACCACCGCCTGGAAGACGTCGCCGTCGCCGAGGCCGGCGTGGTTGGCGCGGCCGTACCCGACCAGGTGGACCTTGCCGTCCTTGGTGATGACCCCGTGGCACAACGGCCCCGGCAGGTCGGCGTGGCCCTTGCGACAGAGCTCCACCGTGTGGGTGGAGCCCCGAGTCACGGTGTGGTGGATCATCACCCCGTTGACCGGACCCCAGGGGCCCTTGTGGTTGCGGTTGTGGTCGCGCCAGTCGCCGACCTCGACGACGACCAGGCCCTCGTGACGCAGCGCCTGCAGGAAGCTGCCGGCGCCCATCGGGGTGGCCATCAGACCCGCGCCGGCCAGGTCCAGCGGTACAGGCTGGTCGTGTCCTCCGGGTCGTAGCCGAGCTCGTCGACGTACGTGAGGGAGGTGCGCCACTCCTGTGGGCTGGCGGTGGAGTCCGCGAAGATCCGGACGTTGCTCGTCTCCTCGTCGAATACACGGGTGATGACGGCGGCCGCCGTGTCGCTCCCGTTGTTGGCCGCCGGCGGCATCGGTACGTGGACGATCCGGCCGACGCTGGGCTTCTGGCTGCTGGACATGGGTGTCTCCAGACATGAGGTAAGCCCCGGCCTGGTGGCGCGGGGCGTGCGGGTGATGCGGTGGGCGGGGGTCAGAACAGGGCGAAGAACGCGGCCCTCTTCGCGTTGCCGGCGGGCGGGGTGACGGGCACGGTGTTGAGGTTGTCGAACTCGGCGAAGTCCGTCGTGCCGTTGTTGCGGTGGGTCTCCAGCCGCAGCTCGACGGTCGTCGACGCGGTCACCCAGGCCGGGGTGGCCAGCGTCCTCCTGGTCGTCCACGTCGACCCGTCCGGGCTCGTCGACCAGGTGAGGGTCCCGCCCGCCTCGCTGATCCTCACGTAGGCGTGAGCGACCGGGTCGTAGGTGACCTCCACCGCGGCCCCGTCGTAGTAGTCCACGTTCGACTGGCACCGCAACTTGCCGGTGAACCTGTCGATCTTTGCGCCGATCTCCGTGCCCTCCACGGAGTGGAGCAGGGACATCTGCGCGTACGCCGTGGTGGTGGCACCGCCGAGGACGGGCGGGTAGATCCGCACGTACGCCGAGGACCCGGCCAGCGTGTACGCGGCAGCCGAGACGTACGCCCCGTAATCGGCGTCGCACTGCACCCGGGCCCGGCCACCCGTCTCGGAGTACACGCCGTAGTTCCCGGGCCAGCGCTCGCCGTCCACCACGTTGTCGTCGAAGTCGTCGACCAGCGTCGCGAGGGCCGGCATCAGTACCCCTTGGTGTAGGCGATGACCCGCCAGGCGTTGGCGGCCGCGCTGTAGACGGCGCCGATGAAGTCGGTCTTCGCGGACACGGTGGCGGACAGGGCGGTGATGTCCGACCCGAACACGAACCCGCCCGCCCCGCCGGCGAGGGTGAGGGTGCGGGCGGCACCGGAGGCGACGACCTCCCACATCACCCGCTGGCCGTCGACCGGGTTCGTCGGCGCGCTGAGGGTTCGGTTCCCGGCGATGGTGACCTTGAAGTGGCGGCCGCGGCTGGCGTCGGTGGCGATGGTCGCCCCGTCGGTGAGGGTGATCACCTGGGACGGGGCGTCGATGCCCGGCGGGTGCAGCACGGAGATCGTGCCTGTGCCGGAGCCGACGATGCCCCGGCGGATCGTCGTCCCTGCCGGGTTGGCCGTGCCGCTGACGACGGCGGTGCCGTCCGCGTAGATCCGGGTCCGCTCGATGCTGTTGGGCTGGGACGGAAGCGAGGTGTTGCCGTCGGCGAACAGGACCGTGTTGACGCTGGCGAACAGGAGTCCGCAGCTGAGAATCGCGTTGTTGTAGGTGTTCGCGCCGAAGGTGAATGCGGTCAGTGCCGCGATGCCGGTGCGCAGCTCGACGTAGCTGAGGTTGAAGGAGTTGCCGCCGCCGCGCTGGACGTTGACGAGCTTGTCGAACTGCTCGAGATTGACGTCTTCCCAGTGCGTGTGGTGGACGGGGCCGACACCGCCACCCAGTTCGATGCCGGTGCAGCCGGTGCCGTTGGCGATGGCCTCGACCATGTCGAACTTGATCTGGTTCATCACGCCGTCGGCGGTGGTGGACTCGATCTTGTAGGCGATGCCGTTGTCGCCGACGAGCTCGACGAAGACCCGCTCGATCGTCGAGTCGCCTGGGTTGAAGTCGGCGTGCTCGCTGTAGAACCGGATGCCGTTGCCGACTCCGCCGATCTCGATGTTCTCGAACACGCTGCGGAACGGGCTGCCCATGTTGATGGCCCAGCCGGTGTGCGAACCGTCCCACGGTCCGGTGATCTGCAGGTTCTTGAAGCTGCTGTTCCAGAAGCTGCGGTGTCCGGACGCCGGGCCGTTCGTGGTGGACGAGGTGATGCCGTCCGTCGCCCCGTCCACCGTGATCCCGAAGCTCTCGAACTGGACACGGACGACCTTGGTCAGGTGGATCGCCGCGGCGACCCCAGCCCCGGCCACCAGCTGTGTGGCGCGAGCGCCCTGGCCACGGACGATGATCCCGATCTCCACGTCGACATCATCCGTGCCCTCCACGGACAGCGGGGCGGTGAGGTTGTAGTCGCCGACGGTCAGCTGGATCTCGCCGCCGCCAGCGTCGCGTGCGTCGTCGAGAGCCTGCTGGATCTGGACCTGGTCGGCGATGCCGTCACACACGTACGTCGCTGCCGCCCGCACGTCGGCCGGCGCCGTCGCCGACGCGACGATCCGGGAGATCGACGTGTAACCGCCGCCCCCACCACCGCCGCCGGACCCCGTACCGCGGGCCTCGATCCACACCCGCGTCGACTCCCCGACAGCCGCCCACATCCCCGTCACCGCGTCCGGCCCGGAGAACTCCGGGACGAACCCATTGGAGTCTGCGGTGATCTCCGTGACGGGGGTGCCGGTCGCGTCGAGGAGGTCGGTGTACTGGACGCCGCCGTCGGCCGCATCCCAGAGCGTGATCGCTGCCCCGGGTGCGACACCCCACAAGCCATCGACCGGCTGCACCACGTAGTCGGCCATGCCCGCACCGAACAGGAAGCGCGCCATGTCACACCGCCCAGGAGGTCGTGGTGGAGACGATGAACTCTCCCGGGTCCATCGTCGGGTGCTCCGTCACAGCGATCTGCCCGCCCTTGGGGTCACCCCGGTTGTAGATCGTGAGACGTCCTGCGTCCGCACCGGAGATGTACACCGTGGGGTACTGCCAGCGGCTGTGAGGCTGGCACGCCGACGGGATGACCAGGGGCAGACGGCTCTCCGTCCCCGCCAGCAAGACGCTGTTCCTCCTGAAGGCGCCGAACCTGGCGAGCGCGATGCCGTTACGGATCTCGATGACCGACTCGCCCTGCACGGACCAGCCCGGGGTGGCCAGGACCTGCAGGACGAACTCACCGCTGTCGTAGTAGATGACCCGCCATCCGGAGCCGTCCCACATGATGACCCGGCCCGTGTCGGTCTCCACCCCGAACTCCCCGACCGTCGGCATGGGGTTGCGGGTGGAGGCGGTGCACGGCCGGATCCGCGTCCCGATGAACAGCTCCTCACGCGTCACGCTGACAGCCGCGGCCCCGGCCAGCACCGTGACCCGCGAGACCGGCACCTCGTACACGCCGGTCTCGCCGAGCGTCTGCGAAAGGGCCGGCGCACCAGCACCGGGAGTGCCCGCCTTAACGGCCGCGCGGACGGTCCAGGTGGCGCGGTCCAGGCGCAGCACGACCCGGTCGATGCGGGTGGCGCCGGACGCGTTCGCCCCGACGGGCAGGTTGACCGTGGTGGACCCCGAGTACCAGGCCCTCCCTCGGACGTTGCCGTACACGCCGGCGCGGACGTTGACGGACAGCCCGGCCCCGGCGGTGACGACGGCCGGGTCGGAGGGCCGGCCGTCGATGCCGTCGTCGGAGAAGCGTGCGGCCATCTGCTCGTACTCGGAGTCCGTGACGGCCCGCGCGTTGTAGTCCGGGCTGGGCCAGCTGTTCTGGGCCACAGGCTCTACCTCGTTTCCAGTCGGCCCAGCCGGCGGCCGAGCGTGCGGATCAGCCGCACGACGTGCGGGTCGGTGGTGGCGTCCTGCGAGCCGATGACCGAGGCGACCTCTTCGCCCTCGTCCGGGCTCGCGTGGAGGGTGATGGCGCGGACGACGTCGGTCACCTGCAGGCCGTGCGGCAGGGCGACGGCGACCCGGTCGCCGAGGTCGTAGTCGACGCCGGCCCGCAGGTCTGGGGTGTCGACGGTGACGGTGGCGAGGGAGACCGGGGCCGCGCCGTCGGCGATCTCGCTGGTGCCCGACGCGGTGAGCTCGCCCTTGCTGTCGTCGTCGGCGCCGCCGTCGACGTACTTCTCCACCCGCCACCAGGCGGCGGCCGCCGCGGTGTCGGCGACCTGGACGAAGGTGCGGATGCTGCTGCCCTCGGTCTCGCGTCCGGCGACCAGGGCGTGCGTGGCCTCGGGCGCGGACTGCGAGTACGCGATCCCCCGCAGGTTGCCGAGCCCAGTGGAGAACCGCGCTACCGCAGTGAGGTCGGCGGGGGCGTAGCAGCTGAACTGGATCTGGCTGCCGACCTGCTGGGTGCGGAACCCGATCCCCCCGCCGGTGGTCGCCGCGAGGCGGCATGGGTCCAGGATCGGCTCGAACCGCGTGCGCACCGACGTCGTCGTGCCCACGCCTGCGGCCGCCGTCAGGACGAGGTTCGGGATGCGACGCTCGACCTGTGCGCCGGGCCCGGCGTTCTCGTTGACCAGCGTTCTGATGACCGTCTCGGAGTTGATCGTGTCGAACGACCGCCATGTGTCCCCGTGCTGGCCCGCCCAGGTCAGCGCGGGCTCGGGCCAGGCGATGTGCCCGGCGATCGTGGCCAGGTCGTCGGAGAAGTTGACCGTCACCCGTCCGACGCCGGGTTCCCCGTCGACGGACCACTCGTAATCAGTGGGCCGCTCCATCGGCCCGGCCGTCCAGATGGACCCGTCCCGGATGACCACGAGCCTGTTGCCGGGCTGCAGCTGCGCCATGACCTCCGGGTAGGCCGGCAACACGACCGACCCGGCGGCGGGTTCGTTGAACTTCCGCGTGACGTCGAGGCCAGTCCAGCCGGTGAGTGGGTCGCCCTGGACCGCCAGGTTCTTGTCGGTGATGAGGAGGGTGATGGCCAACGCCCACCCCCTATGCGGTCTCGTAGCGGGGGTTGAACGTCAGGTCGACCGCCGAGCCGGGGCCGCTGCCGGTGAGCACGAACGACACCTGGTTGTCGCCGGGGGCCAGGCCCCAGAGCGCGGCCGTCGGCCAGTCGAGCGCACCGATCCACTGGGCACCGTCGAGGGAGCCGTCCTGGTAGCGGACCTGCGGCGGCTGGGTGCGGATCACGACCTGCTCACCGGCCAACAGATTCCCGTGCCCGACCGCCGTCGGGTCCAGGGTGAAGGCCTCGGTCACCGTCTGCCCGGTGCGCAGCTGGCGGGTGACGGTGAAGGTGATCTCGCTGGCGGGGCCGGTGACTACCCAGGTCGGCCACACCACCGTGTCGCTGGGGTTGGTGATGGTGGTGTCGCCGAGGACCTGCGACGAGGACACCGTGGGGTACGGGTCCTGGAAGTCGGCGGGCTCGCCGGTCTCGCGGTGGACGGTGACGGGGACGGGGTCGATCCAGTACGGGTCCTCGCACAGCAGCTGCAGCACCGACGCGTCGGCGTCCCGCCCCCAGCCCTGCTTGTTCTCTCCCTCGAACCCGTCGACGTAGACCACTTGGATCTGCCGGCGGGTGCCGTCCGGCCGGGCGATCTCGAGGATGCCCGGCCCCTCGTCCTCCCGCAGGGTGCGGGTGAACGCCGTCGCCAGCGCCCGCCACCGCTCCACCAGCTCGAGGTGGTCGCCACCCTGCACGAATAGGGGCCAGACGATCGTCCGGTCCTGCGCCTGGGCGTGCCGGACTCTGGTACCGCCGCGGGGCTGGGCGTCCTTGGTGAGCTCGTACTTCACGGCACCGAGCCCGGACACCCCCTCAGCCAAGGTGAACCAGCCGGCGTCCCAGTCGGTGAGCGGCCACACCTTCCCGGTGGGGTCGGTGTACTGGGCGGTCGCGTAGCCGATCTCCGGGAGCGGGACCGGAGTCCCGCCCGGCGGTCCAGTCTCCGGCGGGGTGACGACGGGGGTCGTGATGATCGGCATCTAGCGTGGCCTCCCCACCCTGGCCCGGGCCTCCTGGACCCGCTGCACGCGCTCGAGGTCGGCCACCGTGAAGTCGGCTGTGCGGGCGTTGATGGTGATGGACCCGGCGCCCTGTGCGGCGGCGACGCCGACGGCGGCCGCGCCCTCGAGGGAGCGCAGCTGCCCCGGGGTGAACACGGCCTCCGGCGTGGTGAGCCCGTTGAAGCCGAGGCCGCCCGGGGGGAGCCAGCCGCCGTCGTCGTACTTGCCGGGCTGGAAGCCGTACCAGTCGGTGAACAGCCGGTCGCGGTAGCCGCGGGCGCCCTTGCCGATGACCACGCCGTCGCCGCCGCGTGACTCCACGTTGACGCCGGCGATCGTGCCGGCTGTGTGGCCGACGCCCGCGTTGGTGATGCCGATGCGGTAGGGGCTGGCACCGTGCAGGACCCACCCGGGCGGGGCGGTCTTCCCGTGGAAGCTGCCCGTCGCCCAGCGGCGGTGTGGCTTCTGGCCGCGGATCACCGACTCGATCGCGCTCACCAGACCCGAGCAGTCCCACGACGGGTTGCCGTTGCCGCCCCACTGGTAGGGCAGGCCGTCCTGTGTCTCCGCCCACTTCAGGCCGGCCTGGATACGCGGCCCGCCGATACCGCCGGCGCCCTTGTCGTCGGCCTCCTTGCTGTAGCCGAATAGCGCGTCCACGATCTTCGTCGGGATGCGGCGTATGGCCTGCCCGAACTTGGTGTCCATGCCGGGGAAGCTCCGCAGCAGGGGGTCGACCACGTGCTTGACGCCCGCCCGCGCGGACCGCTCGAGCGTGTCACCCAGCCAGGAGGCACCCGATTTGACGAGGTTCCAGGCCTTGCTGCCCGCGCCGACCGCGGCTTTCGCGGTGTCCTTGATCCAGCCGAAGACGCCACCGTCCGCGAAGCGGAAGGTGCCGCCGGAGGCGTAGCGCAGGGACCGGTCCGTCGGCGTACGGGGGTTGCCGCCGAGGACGGGCGCCAGGGCCTCCCGTACCTTCGCGGCCCCGCCCGACTTGGCCAGGTAGTTCATGGTCGACACGAAGCCGGAGCCCACGGCGCGCGTGAACTCGGGCCGGAAGATGGACTCTCCGCCGCTCATCTCGAGGGCCATGCCGGACGGCGAGTAGAACTTGTGCGGGTCACGGCCCGGGGTGTAGCCGGGCAGCACGTCGTACACGCCACCGCGAGCGAAGCCCTTGGGGTGGAACTCCTTCAGTTCCGGCGCCCCGAACGCCTTCGCGATCTTGTTCCAGACGCCGACGACCCCGCGGTTGTACACGGTGTTGATCACGAAGCTGATCGGCGCCTTCGCGATCTCCTTCAGCTTGTCCCACGCCGTCTTGATCCCATCGCGGGCGGCCTCGAAGGCATCGACCAGCTTATCCTTCAGCTGGGTTCCCCAGCCGGGGATGGTCTTGGTGAAGAAGTCCCTGATCGGCCAGACGACCCACGACTTCAAGTTCTTCCACGCAGTGTTCGCCCCGTCACGCAGGCCGTTCCAGGCACCGGTGACCTTGCTCTTCAGCTGGCCCGCCCAGCCGGGGATGGTCTTCGTGAAGAAGTCGCGGACGGGGTACAAGACCCAGCTCTTGATCTGGGTCCAGGCTGTGGAGATGGCCTGCTTAATCCCGTTCCAGACCGGGATGATGACCTTGTCCTTCAGGTTCCTGAAGGCCGGGCCCAGCTTGGTGGTGACCCAGGTGATGAGGCCGGCGATCCCGGAGACGAGTCCGGCCACCCAGCCGATCACCGTAGACAGCGCCCCGGCCAGAGCTCCGATCAGGAACCCCGCGAACTGCAGCAGCGGCGGCAGCAGCCACGACAGGACCTTGACCGCGAGCTCGACGACCAGGCCGACAAGCTGCACGAGCGGCGGCACCAGCGGCAGCAGCGCGATCGTGAGGTCGATGCCGGCCTGGACCAGGTCGAGGATCGCGGGCAGCAGCTGCATGATGACGCCGGCGCCCATCTCCAGGACCATCCCGACGAGCTGACCGAACAGCGGAATGATCGGGACGACCGCCTGCACGAGGATGAGCAGCGCATCGGTGAGCGGCGGCAACGCCTCAGCGAGCAGCCCCACGAACATCCCGACGAGCTCGCCGAGGAGCGGGGCGATGTCGGCGATGATCGGGGCGAGCTGCGCAGCCAGCGACCCGACCAGCTCGGCGATCGGCTGCACCAGGGCGACGACCGCTTCCGTGATCCCGACGAAAGCATCCGCCAGCACGGGCAGGACGGGGACCAGCGCGTTGAGGACCTCGGTGACCAGCTGCACGCCGACCGGGATGAGCGGCGTCAGCCCCTCCACCAGAGAGCCCGCGGCCTCGGCGATCCCGACGAACGCCGGCAGCATCTGCAGCAGCGCCCCGCCGAGCGTCTCGAGGGCATCCCGGATCACGGGCAGCAGCGGCTGCAGCGCGGCGAAGACTGCCTCGACGAGCTGCATGCCCGTGTCGATGAGCGGCTCCAGCACCGGCATCAGCTGGGACACCGCCGTGGTCAGGACACCGGCGAGGAGCTCGGCGACCTGCCCGATCAGCTGGACCAGCGGGGCCAGCATCGGCTCCAGCGCCTGGAAGACCTGAGTGACCGCCTGCCCGATCACCTGCAGGACCGGCGTCAGGGCCGTCACAACCTGGGTCAGCGGCCCGATCAGCACGTTGACCAGGTCCGTGATCACAGTGACGATCGGCGTGAGCGCCGGCGCCAGGGCGCTGATCACTCCGGCGATCAGGTCAGCGATCGGCTGCAGCAGCGGCGTCACCGCCTGGACCAGCTGCACGATCGCCGCACCGACCGTGACGAGGACCGGGCCGAGCGACTGGATCACCGGCAGCAGCGCGGCGCCCAGCGCCTGGGTGACCTGGATCAGGACAGGGCCGAGGACCTGGGCGAGCTGGGCGACCGGTGCGGCGATCGCATCGAGCAGGGGCACGGCGGCCTGCACGACCGCCCCGATGACCGGGACGATCGCGGAGACAATCTGCGAGACCGACGTGAACAGGCTCCGGAGCTGGGCCTGCATCTCGTCGGTGGCGAGGACCTTGCGGAGCTCGCCGAACACGGCGCCGAGCGCGCCGACGATCTCACCGCCCGCATCCGAGGCGGCCTTGAAGATCTGGCTCACCGTCCCCAGCACGTTACCGAGGAGAGTGCCGAACTGAGAGATGATCTCGAACGCGCTGGATATCGCCTGCTCGAGGCCGCCCGACGCGAAGCTCTTCGCGATCCCGTCCGAGAAGCTGGTGAGGGCGCCGGCCATCTGCTGCGACAGCGCGTTGAACGCCGGCTGCGCCGCCACCGACAGCTGGCCCAGCGCGGTGACGATCTGCCCCGGGGCCTTGGCGAAAGCGGCCAGGTTGTCCCTGGCCCCGGCCAGGATCTGGTCGAGCAGCCCGGTCTTGGCCATCTCCGTGATGGCGCCAGCGGCGTTCTTCGCCATCTGGTTCCACACGCCGGCGATGTCGACGAGGCCGCGCTTCAGCACTGGGATCGTGGCCCGGCCGAGCGTGGTCACCGTCTGGTCCAGGCCCTCGAACAGGCGGTTCTGGACGGCGAGTTTCATGTCCCGCCAGGCAGGAGCCAGCCCCTGCACCGCCCGCACAAAGCTCTGCGCGTTCGGCGCAAGCTTCGCCATCGCCTGGTCGAAGGCGGAGGCCTGACCGGCCGCCGCCTGCTGCGCATCCGCGACCGCCGCCGCGGCGTCCGCCACCGCCCGCTGCGCATCCGCGATCTGCTGCGCACCATCACGGCGCGCCTCGTCCACCCCACGCTGCGCCTCGCCGAGCGCCCGCTGCGCGTCCGCGATGTCCTGCGCCGCGTCGACCTCCGTACGGCGCTGTTCCTCGCGGGCCTGGGCCAGGGCCCGGGTCCGGTCCTCCACCTCGCGCTGCGCGTCGGCGATCCGCTCCTGCGCCTTCTGGACCTTGTCGGATCCCTCGACGCCCGCCTTGTTGGCCTTTGCCGCGTCCTCGCCGAGCTGCTTCGTCTCCAGGCGCTGGTTCTCGACGGCCTGCGCTGCCTGGTCGTAGGCGAGCTGCAGCTTGGCGATGTCCTCGGGCCGGTTGCCCGGCTTGGCCTGCGCCGCACGGAGAGCCTTCTCGGCGTCGGCCATCGCGATGACGGCCTCGCGCTCTTCCAGGCGGGAGTTGGCGAGCTTGTTGTTGAGGTCCTCGATCTCCCGCGCCGCGTCCTTACGCGCCTCGGTCAGATCTGCCTGGACCTTCCGCGCGTCCTCCTGCGACTCGGCCAGCTCTCGGACCGCGTCGGTGACCTTCCGCTTCGCGTCCTCCTGCTGCCGCGCCGCGTCGGCGACCGTGCGGGTGAGGTTCCGCTCGGCGTCTTCCACCTGCCGCAGCGCGTCCTGGATTCGCTCCGCCGCCTGCACGCGGGCATCTGCCAGCGACCGCTGGGCGTTGGCCAGCCCGCGCTGCGCCGCCTCCACCGCGCGGGTGGACGAGGCGGCAGAGGACGCCTGCGCGGAGGTGTCGGCGAACCCGGCCTTGAAGGCGTCGCCGACCCCGGACAGGCCGAGCTTGAGGGCGCCGGCCGCGGCCCCGGCCGTGGTGAGGGCCGGGGCCAGCAGCGCCGCGCCGGCCGCCGCGGCGTTCAGGTTCGCGGCGACGGCGACACCGGCGAGCGCGCCGATGCCCTTGAGGCCGACGCCGAACGCCTTGGAGAAGGCACCCGCGCCAGCCTTGCCCGCGCTGCTGGCACGGGAGTTGACCGACCGGTTCCAGTCGCCCTGGAACTCCGGCCGGATGGCCACGTAGCCGCGTCCGACGAGGACACCACCGGGACCCGCCACCACCCACCTCCGATCAGGGGGTTGTGGCGCGGCCTCCGAAGACCTGTGCCAGTTGCTCGGCGCCGCTGCCGTGGCGGCCACCGAAACGGATCACCTTGCTGCGCCGGCGCTTCTCGACGCCCGGCCGGGGGATTGGCTCAGGCGGCCGCAGCCTGCGGGTCTTCTTCGGGTCGCCGTGGAGCTTGACCGTGACGTACGTGAGCTCGCGGACGGCGTCGATGAGCGCGGCGTCCAGCTGCCGGTCCGGCGTCCAGTAGTCCTCTTCGGCCGTCGTCCTCCGTACGGCCCTCGAGGTCGCGGAGTCCCACGGCAGGTGGTCCAGGAAGACGCGGAGCTCGCGCCAGCTGAGGGTGCCGCGCCAGAGCTCCAGCAGGGACCGGCCCGGCCAGTACCGGGCCATGTCCCACTCGACGGCCTCCCCGTGCTCCGCTAGGAAGCGGAGGAGGCCGCGGATTCCCCCGGCTCCACACCGGAGCGCTTCATCCACTCGTTGGCGACGACTTCGAGTTCGACGAGGGTGTACCCGGCGTCGATCATCTCCTGGACCTTCTCGTCGCTGAGGGCGGCCCTCAGGATGGAGAGGTAGTCCTCCGGGCCGTGCATCCGCTCCTGCAGGTTCATCGGCAGGGAGTTGAACGGCTGCAGGGTGAAGGTGACGCCGCGCAGTTCGAAGGTGCACGCCTCGGGGAGCGCGTCGCGCTTCTGCTGGGCGAGGGAGTCGAGGGAGACGACCTCGGACCCCTTCGCGTTCTTGGCCTTGCTGCTGGTGCTCACGTGCTGCTCCTGGTCCTGCGGGTGGGTGCGGGTTGTGCCCCCGGCAGGCGCGACCCGCATCGCACGCCTGCCGGGGAGTCAGGGAAGGGATCAGGCGGCGAGGGCCCAGGCGGGGTCGTTGCTCAGCCAGGTCGCGATCTCCGGCGCCGACGAGGCGTACGCGGAGACGGTCATCTCGAGGCCGACCGCCGCGGACCGGCCCAGCGAGATGGCGCCGCGGTCGGTGATCTCGCCGCGCGGGATCACGAGGCGGTTGGTGATGTCGCCGTCGCGCCACTCCAGGCCGATCGCCCACTCGGCGGGGCCGGGCGCCGCCGGGATGTCGAGCCGGTACACGGTTCCCTCGGACACCTCGGTGATCGTGGAGTCCGGGAAGTACGCCGTGATCGTGCTGGCCTTCAGCTCGATCGCGGTGAACCCGAGCGTCATGTTGACGCTGGTCAGGATGCGCCGCACCGGGGACAGGCTCTGCCAGGCGTTGATGTCCTCGACGTCCGTCGAGTACTCCATGCTGACCCCGTCGTCGGACATGAAGCCCAGGTCGACCCAGGCCGCGCCCCATGGCGTGGTCAGGTCGGCGGGTGCGGTGGTCCCCTTGGGGGCCAGGTAGATGGAGCCGTCGAGCGCGGCCCTTACGTTGTCGGCGTCATTCGCCACGGATGCCTCCAGGCATGCGAGAGACCCGTGCGGCCGACGACCGACGGGCAAGGGGTGGGTGGGGCAGGGCTGCGGATTAGGTGGCTGGCCGGCCGCGCAGACGCATCTGCATCACAAGCACGTACCGGGGGATCGGGGCGGTCTCGGCATCCGGCTCGTACGGCAGCCAGATCAGCGACACATCGGCGACGCCGTAGATCTGCGCGCCGTCGACCGTGGTGCCCTGCGCCGCCTGCATGCGGGCACGGACCAGCTGCGCCAGGTCGTGCGCCTGGCCCTTGTCGACGGCGAGGACGTCGATGTCGAGGGTCACGTCCTCGAGGACGTAGCGCTGTACGACGGCGCCGCCGCCGCGGGTGACGGACACGACGCCACCCTTGACCGCCTGCAGGAGGTCGTCGGGCCACTCGGTACCGACCGTGGTGGCCGCGTCGAGGGCGGCCCTCAGGATGATGACGGCGACGAGCTCGGCGTCCGGGAAGACGACGACCGGCTGTGTCATCGCCGTCGGCGGCTGCTCTTCGCCGGCGCCTCAGCCTCAGCCTCCGCTTCGGCGGCCGCGGGCTCGGGCGTCGGCTCCTCGGCCGGGGCGGCCGCATGCTCTGCCACGGCCTCCGGCTCGGGCGCCGGCTTGTCGGGCAGGACCTCGGCGACACGGCCGTCACGCTTCAGCAGCGCCAGGTCCTCGGCGGAGACGTCGACCACGCTGCCCGGCGGATTGCCGCCGTGCCAGTGGGCGAGTCGGATCGTGTGCATCAGGCAGTCCCCCTTAGGGAGTCGAGTGAGCGGCCGAGCGGCCTGGCCTTCGGGCTGTAGCCGCCCTGAGGCCGGCCCCGCACGGACCGGTACCGGCCCTGGGCATCGCGCCGCCGGGTCATATCGGCGCCCGTACCGAACTCCACCTGCAGCGCCCACGCGGCGTTCGCCCCGTACTCGGCACGCCAGCCGTTCGGATTCAGGTGGACGCCGCTGTAGATCGAGTCCTTGTACTCCCCGTGCCTGCTGACACCCGGCTTCCATGTCGGGCCGGAGTACGTAGGGGCGAAGCCGCGGGCGAAGTTGGCGCCTTGCTGGGCCTTGTCCAGGAGGAGGTCGCGCATCTCCGGGGCCCGGGCCAGCTCGGCGAACATCCTCGGATTCGGCACGTACCGGAAAGCTGCAGGCATCAGTCGACCTCCTTCAGCTGGGCCTCGATGTGCCGGATCCCGGAGGGGACGGGCCAGCGGCCGACCTTGCCGGTGACCTCGCAGACCAGACCGTCGAACTCCACCCGGTCGGTGTCCCGGAGGTCGGGCAGGGTTCCCGGCGCGGAGATCAGCAGCCAGCCGGTCACGGTGACCTGCCGATCCTCCGTGTCCTCCTTGCTGCCGCCGGACGGCTGGATGTTCAGCTGACCTACCGGGGTCCGGGTCGCGTCGGGCCCGTAGTCGTACTTCTTGTTGCCGTACCGGTCCGTCGTGACGGCCGGACGGACGACGACGGCGGACTGCTCGTACAGGACGCTCACGACAGCCTCACCGACAGCGTCGACCGCTTGAAGTCCCGCAGGATCGCGCGGTGGTCGGAGGTGAGGGAGCCGGTACCGAAGGTCTCCACCGTGTACGTGACCGACACGGCGCCGGAGGCCTCCGACCGCAGCCGCCTCGGGTTGGACATGGAGGCGGCCGCGAGGTCCAGCGCGATCCCTACGATCTCGTCCGGGATCTCCTCGTAGCCGTGCGAGTAGGTGACCTTGACCCGGTCGGCCCAGATCCCTGCCGGATGGCGGCGAGGAAAGCCCATGAGCCGGGAGGTGGGCCAGGCCTGGCCGCGGTGAAGCTCGGACCCGTACCGCAGGAAGTCCCGCTCCTCGATGGCCGGGATCTCCAGCCCGCTGGCGTCGACGAGCTCGACGACGGTGAGCGGGTTGTCTGCGTCGACCACGACGGGCCGCTGCGGCAGCTTCAGTACCCGCTCCCCGCCCATCGTGGTGATGGTCTCCCCGGAGACGAAGCTGATCGTCTGCCGGGAGAACCGGCGGATCGCCGCGGACGCGAGACGGAGTGCCAGCTGCGCCGGGCCCGGCGCCAGCGGCACGGTCTGCTGCAGGTAGTCCTGCAGCTCTTCGACGGAGGCGAGCAGGGGGAGAGCCATGGTGCGCTCCCTCCGCTACGCGTCCGCGATCTTCTGGAGCTGCTTGACCAGCGTCGACCGCGGGCTGTCCTTGGCCTCTTCGGCTTCGAGGACCTCGCGGGCGCGGTCCGGGTCTTCGCCGACCCAGGCCAGGAGGTCCTTGACCGGAGCGTCGAGGGGCGGCGCCGGCGGGGTGGACGGGTCGGGGTGTGCCGGGCCGCCGTCCGGGTCGCCGCCGGGGGCCGGCGGCTGGTGCGGCGGATCGGGCTCCTGCTGCTCTCCGTCGTCCTGCTCCTGGACGTCGTCCTCGTAGCCGCGCAGCTGCGCGGCGAGGTCGTGGGCGGCGTCGTCGTCGGGGTCGACGGCTGCGCCGGAGCGCAGCAGGCGGACGGCGGTGTCGCCCTTGATCTTCTGCCCGGCGGTGAAGTCCTCGGGCTGCATGTTGATGTAGGCCCGGAAGGCCTCCCGTACGACCACGCGCATCGTCCGGCTCCTCTCTGGGGGTGGGCCGCGGGCCCACCCGGTTCGGGGTGGGCCCTCGCGTGATCAGGCGTGCTCGAGGACGACGGCCCGCTTGAAGAGGGCGGCGTCGCCGGTGGTCGCGTCGGAGGGGACACCGAAGTCGCCGACCCAGGACCAGGTGTGGGCGAGGACCTGCTGCAGGCGGTCCTGCGGCGGCCGGACGATGTAGGCGACCTGGACGCCGTTGGCCGGGCCGATCATCTGGATCGACGGGACGTCGGAGACGTCGGACTCGGCGAGGAGGTTGCCCATCCCGTCGAACGGCGCGGACAGGAGTGCCTCGCCGCCGAAGACGATCGGCCGGTGGACGGTCACGTCGCCGCTGGATCCGCCGGTGACGGTGGGCAGCTCGTTGTTGCGGACCCAGTCGATGCCGCCGAACCGGCCGATGGACAGGCCCTCGTAGATCGGGGAGTCGACGCGTCCCTGCAGGGCCTGCTTGAAGTCGGCGTCGTCGAAGAGCTGGGTCTCGGTGTCCGGGTCGATGTGCGCGGTGTAGTAGCCGTTCATCGTCGGGACGTTCATCTTCCGCAGCCGCGCGACGGCGGCCCGGAACATCTTGAAGGTGGCCACGTTGCTGGTGCCGATGTCGTACGGCGTGTCGAGGGTGTTCGACGGCCGCACGGTGAACGGCGCGTTCGCCGCGACGATCGCCTCACCCACCGCGTCAGCACGGGCCGTGCCCAGCGTCAGCGTCTTGGTGCCGGCGTTCACACCCGTCACCGTGTTCGGGGTGCCGTCGATGGACACCGTCAGCGGGTTCGCTCCGGAGACCGGGGTGGGCTTGCCGTTGACGAGGACGTACTCGAAGCCCTTCACGGACGACACGACGACGCTGGTGTCCGAGGAGCCGGCCGTGGTCACCCAGGTGCGGCCGCCGGAGTACGCCGCGTACAGCTTGTCCCGGGCCAGCCGGTTGAGGGACTGCCCGGCGGAGATCGCGAGCTTCTGCGCGTCCTCGATGAACTTGGACGCCAGCGACATGCGGGACTGCAGCATGTTGGTGTCCATGGTGATGCCGTACTGGTCCATCGTGACCGAGTACTGCTCGACGCTGTACGTCTGCGGCGACGGGTCCGACCCGCCCAGCGGGGTAGTGGTCGGGGTGAGCAGGCCGGTCCGCGTGAACGTGCCGGTGTCACCGATGTTCTGCGACCACGGCCGGGGGCTGGCGATCGCCGGGAACAGGAACTCCGGCAGCAGGGCCTCCTCGAAGGCCCTGTACAGGAGACCGTTCTGCATGATCTCCCGGATCGCCGCCGGGAGGGTGGAACGGATGTCGTGCCGGGCCAGGTTGAACCAGGCCCCGCGCGTGGGGAGCGTCGCAAGCGACATGGCTACTCCTCTTGGATGTCGATGGACACGAGGTCCGGATGCATACGCGCGACCTGCTCGAGGCCGAGCAGCGCGGTTTGAGTGATGGCACTGACTGCCGCGCAGACCCGCCCGCCCTCGAGGTGGCCCTCGTGGCCCTCGACTTCGAGGCGCGTGACGCCGTCGGAGAGCCGAGCCGTGATACGGATCAACGGCGGGTGGTGACGCCGAGCTTGGCCATGGCCGCCTCGTAGTCGTCCTTCGAGGCGGTGCGGAAGTCGGCCGGCGGAACGGACGGGCGGGCACCCTGGCCGGGGTCCGGCCGGGGACCCTTGGGCTTCTCCGGCTCCGCCGGCTGGCGGCGAAGGTGGGGCTTGCGCTCGAGCAGCGAGGCGAGGTCCGTGCGGATCTGCTCGGTGTCGATGTCGCCGGAGTCGTCGGCGTACGACGCCACGTCCAGGAACGCGATCGCGTCGTCGGCGTCGGCGAAGTCGGAGGCCGCGGCGCGGACCTCCGCGGTGACGGCCCGCTTCGTGGCGGCCTCGGCCCGGGCTGCCGCCTTGGTCGCGGCGTCCTGGGCCTTCTCCAGTTCGGACTTGTCGCGGTCCTCGAACTCGGCGACCTTGGCCGCCAGGGCGTCGGCCCGCTTCTTCTCCGCGGCCGCCGTCCTCTTGGCCTCGGCCCGCTCGGCCTTCATGGCGTCGAGGGCCTTCTTCCCGGCGTCGCCGAGCTGGTCGGCGCCCTCCGGGTCGGCAGGGTCCGGGTCCGCCGGCGGATCGGCAGGCGGCTGGGCCGGGTCGGCCGGAGGGTCCGCGGGCGGGTCGGCCGGCGGCGTCGGCTCGGGGTCGTCGTGACGGGTCAGCCGGAACCAGTCGCCTTGCGCGGCGGGCAGCCAGCTCCTACGGGTGTTCTGCATGGTGGGGTTCTCCCGTTGCGGGATCGGAGACGCCGGCGTTGCGCCGGGCCTGGCGGGTTGGCGGGTAGGGGCGGCTACACGATGTAGCCGTAGCGGCGTAGCAGCCGCAGTTCCTCGTCGCGGTTCCCTTCCGCGAGTCGGAAGATCTGGCCCGGCATCAGCCGGGGTGACCGGTCCGAGCGGTAGTAGCGCATCGACGTGGCCTGGCCGAACCGCTGCCCGGCGAACCGGCGGGTCGGGTCACCGGCCCGGGCCCGGCTGCGGCCGTAGACGCTGCGCCGGGTCGCGCCCTCGTGGGTGACCTGCAGGGTGCGCCGGTAGATGTGCACGGTGTCCATGCCGCGGCGGGCGTTGACGACCTGGCCGAGGTCGGCGCCGGCCCGGATCGCCTTGGCCCCGTCCACGGTGAACACCCTCGACTGCTGCTTCCGGTCGAGCCGGGCAAACAGCTGCTCCGGTGTAGGGACACCGGGCCAGTCCTTCTCCGCCAGCGGCAGGGTCTGGCAGTCGCAGCGCGGATGCCGCAGAAACCCCTCGCTGTGGGGGTAGATCTGCCCGGCCAGCACGATGCACCTCGAGCACGCCGGCAGCTGCACCACCCTCACGTACGCCACGCACGACCTGGTCGTGGCCATCGCCACCTGGTCCGCGCTGCGCGCCGCGTCGGCGATCGCGGTGGCCGTGTACATCGTCATGTCGACGAGGCCGCCGATCATCGCCTCGTCCGGCGGCATCCCGGCGACGATCCGGCGCCGTACGCCGATGGCCGGCAGGTACAGCAGCGTTTCCAGCGGTCCGCCGTCCGGGGCGATCCCGGCGAAGGCGCGGGCGATCAGCGCGGCTTCGGGCACCGGGCTGGCGTCCTGCGCTTCCATCTGCGCGGCGATGTAGGCGGAGGCGGCCTCGGCGACGCTGAGCTGCCCGGCCACGGCGGCCGCGGCGATCAGCGCCCCGGCCTCCCCGGACATGCCCTCCTCGACCGTCTGGGCCGTCAGTGTCCGCCACACCGCCTGGATCTGCTCGATGATCGCCCTGATCGTCGCGGTGACCAGGTCGTACCGGCCGCGGGCGAGTTCAGGCGGCGTTTCCACGCTGCGCCTCCGGCGGCTCCTCGCCCTCCGGGTCCTCCGGCGGATCGCCGGGCTTCGGCCCGAACAGCGGCGTGACGTCACCGTCCGCGATCCGCTGCATCAGCTGCTGCGCCGCCTCCTCGTCCTGCTCTTCCATGCGGGCGATCTCCGCCTGGGAGAACTGCAGGCGTTCACGCGTCGTACGCAGCGGCACGATCTTCGCCGTGTACAGCTTCACCGCGGCATCGGCCTGCTGCGCCACCGTCGGCGTGGACGCGTCCCGCCAGATCGTCTCCAGCGAGCGTGCCTCGTCGGTCCACTCGCCATCCCGTACACGCAGCACGAGGCGCATGACTCGCTCCCACGTCCCGCCCCAGGCCCGCTGCTTCCGCTCGGCACGCTTCACCAGCCGCGCCTCGCTCGAGCGGATGGCGTCGGCGGATGCAGGGTTGGCGGTGCTCTGGCCGAGGAAGTGCGGCGGCATACCGGTGAGGGAGGCGACCAGCTGCGCGAGCTGGCTGAGCGTGGAGTGGAAGTTCTTCAGGTCTGCCTCGGGGAACTGCTTGACGTCCGCGCCTTCCTGGCTGCTCTTGGACGTCGCCCACATCCGGCCGATGATCCGGGAGAACGCGGACAGCTTGTTGCCGTGCTCGTCGACGAAGTCCTCCTCGCCGAACCCGAAGGCGACGCGCCGCGGGGTGGCGTGGTACTCCGCGCTGACCATCATGTCGGTGGCGATCTTGCATGCGGCATCGGACAGCGGGATCACGTCCGCCAGTTCGCTGATGCCGTTGCGGTACTTCAGCCGCGGCCGGTTCGCGAGGACCTCCACCGGCACCTCGCCCATGTCGTGCTCATCCCGGGGAAAGTCTGGGTCCTCCACCCAGATGCCGTCCTGCTGCAGCCACCAGATCGTTACGTCCGGCAGGTACAGCGTGGCGTGGTTGACCTCGTCCTTGCCCTCGCCCTCGCACCACCGCTTCACGGCGGCCGCGATGCGCCGGGTGCGCGGGTCGTGCTCGGCGAACATGTCGAGCGCCGACTCCACCGACACCAGCGGCGTGGTGTCGTCGGCCTCGTTCGACCCCACAACCACGTACGCCCGCTTCATGGTGAGGGCGTCGAGGTGGCCCTGCTGGGACTGCTCGTCGAGGTCGTTGGCCTGCCAGATCCGCCACAGCTCCTCGTCGGCCTCGGCGTGCCCCGGGAACCGGAAGCCTTCGACGTCCAACCTCTCTTCGATGGCGTCGACCACCAGGCGCGGCCAGTTGATGACGACCTGCCGCACCGTCTCCTCGAGCTCGCGCTGCAGCTCCGGCGCCATGTACGACAGGGGCTGCGTGCCCTCGTAGTAGGAGTCCAGCCGCTTGAGGTCGGCCTTCTCCTTGTCGTGGCACGCGATCAGATGCTCCAGCCATTGCAGCTCGGTGCGCTCCACAGCTCACCTCACCCTCTATCGCCGCATGACGATCATCCGGCCGCTCTTCTTCGGCTTGTTCATGCCGGCCGCGATGGCGTCGCGGTATGCCTCCCACGACAGGCAGCCGGCCATCGCCCCGTCCATGGACAGCGGCGACTGGTGCCGTTCCTTCTCGATCACCCACAGCGGCTTGCCCTGCTCGTCGAGCATCTTCAGCTTCTTCTTGCGGGCGTTGGCGACGTGCTGGGCGTACACCTCGTGCCCGGAGTGCGTCAGCGCCCCGGACTTCATCGCCCCGTCGTAGGCACGCAGCGAGTACGCCATGGCCTTGAGACGGTTGGTCCACCACTTCGTGATCCGCTTCTCGCCCCACCGGCCCTGCCACGTGGTGACCAGGCCCTCCCAGTACGGCGGGTCGACGTAGGAACGCACCACATCCCACGTCTCGAAGGCCTCCACCATCACGGCGTCGACCTCATCGGCCGGCGCCTCCCACTGCTGATCCGGGTCGTCGCCCTCGTTGGCCCCGGGTGGTGCCTCCCAGATCCCGAGCGGCCACTGGAACCCCGTAGCCAGGTGGGTTGCGACGAGGGCCGTGGCGTCGCGGAACTGCGCGCCGTCGAAGCCGATCGTGATCCGCTCGCCCTTCTCCGGCAGCGGCTGGTCCGGCCGGGCCAGATCCGTCCACCGCTCCACCGAGAACGCCTGTCGGCCGGCCTGCACACGACGGTTCAGCCACACCCGCTCCCAGTACGCCCGGTCCGTGTCCGGCGCGTTGTACAGGGAGACGACCGCGTCGACCTGGCCCTCGAAGTCCGGCCACGCGGCGATGCTCGGCCCGGAGGCCTCCCGCACCGCCGCGCGGATCTGGTCGTCGTCGGAGAGGTCCTCGTCCGGCCGCGGCGCTGCCTCCCGGTGGAAGAAGAACAGGGTGCGGTCCTTCGACTTCCCCGACGCGACCAGCTCGGCGAACTCGTGCGTGCCTTGCGCGACGCTGCCCTCGCCGGGCGTGTACGTCGTGGTCGTCTCCAGCGTCCACGGATCGAACAGCATGATCTTCGGGATGTTCCCCAGCATCGTCTGATGCGTCGACCGGTGACGCGGCAGCGTGAACCGGTGGGTCTCGTCGAAGTGCTGGAACGTCGTACGGGCTCCGTCACGAGCGTCCGGCGACGACGCGAGCGGCACCGCCCGGCCCAGCCCGTCCCACCGCATGATGCGGTCCAGGCCCGGGTCGAACAGGTCCGCATCCGGACCCTCCGAGACGATCGCCAGCAGCGCCGCGTACGCGAGTTCCTCGGTCTGCTCCTCGGTGTACGCCACCATCGGGATGTACGGGTCGGACACCGGCACGCCGACCGGCTCGCCGTTCGCGTCGAACCCATCGCACCGCACTGGCCCCTCGGGGTGCAGCTCGGCATACGCGACCGCCGCGGCCAGCTCGGTTTTGGCCGTGCCCTTGCGGACCGACAGCCCGGCGCGCTTGAAGCGACGCTTGCCCGCCCGAGGGTGCCCCTGCGGGTACACCTCGTACCAGCTGTAGATCAGCGCCCGCTTCTCCGCGTCCAGCCGGTACGGCCGACCGCGCAGTGCGCCCGGTCCGTGGATGGCCCGCTCCTCGAGCAGGTCGCACACCTGAGGTCCCAGCGTCGGCCACAGCTCGCCGTCCGGCTTGGGCACCATCAGGACGCCCACGGCCTACTCCACCACGTGCAAGGTGGCTCGCGGATCGTCCGGCCTCTGCCGCCGGGCGGTCGTCGCTGGGCGCCGCTTGCGAGGCGCCGCCTTCACGTCCTCGGCCTCGGCGATCTTCCACCGCAGACGGAGCATCGCGAGCGGCGTCAGCCCCAGTCGGTCACCCAGCTGCCGCGCCTCCTTGGCCGCGTCCAGGTCGCCGGCCTCCGCACGGGACTTCCACCGTACGTACTGCGCCACCTCGCGCGACCACTTCAGCTGCTCCCACATCACGGCCTGCGGCGTCCGCCACAGCTCGCGCCACAGCTCGCCCTCGAGCTGCTGCTGCGCCTCGAGTTGCTTGGTCAGGATGAGTGCGGCCTCGCGTGCGGTGTCCGCCTTCTTCTCGGCGGCCGCCTTGGCCCGGCCCTTGAGGTCCGGTTCGAGGAGAGCCAGCTCGAGCTCGTCGGCCTTGCGCAGCGCCTGGTCGCGGCGGGCGGTGAGGACGACGTCGTCGAGGAGAGGCCACTTCGGTGTGCGACCCTTCCGCCCTTCGGGGGGCAGCGGTGTCATGGCGACGGTGGCGTTGCGCCGGCGTCGCGCTCCTTCCGGCTTGGGGGCCGGTCCCATTCCACCCATGAGGTGTCCTTCCGGAGCCGTTGCGGCGGGAAGAGGCCACGGCGTTGCGCCGGGGCCGGCGGTGCTCGGTGGGGCTCGACGCGTCGAGCGGGGGTCCCCAGACCCGTACAGGCAGAAGTTGCCCTCCCCCGCGGTCTCCTACGGGCGCCCGCTCGCGGGTGCGCCCCCACGTGCGCGTGCGCGCATCCGCGAGGCGAAATGATCTTGATTTTTGGCGTTGCGCTTTGATCTTGATCAGCGATGATCGCGACGGCCGGCGAGCTCGGCTCGGAGTGCTGTTGGCGAGCGAGTTGATCAGCTCGTCGGGCTGCGAGGCTCGGCTGAGGCCTGAGCTGGCCTGTGGTCGGCCGCCCTGTGCCCTGTGCCCTGTGCCCTGCCACCAGAGGGGCTGGCAGGGGGAGGGGAGGGGGTGAGGGGGTCAGGCGTGGTCGGCGGCCCAGCCGCCGGGCTGATGCCGCGCTGTCTCACTGTTGTGGCAGGGACCGCACAGCCCTCGGCCATGGCGTGGGTCGTCTGGGTCCTCGCCGGCGGCGGCCAGCTCCCGCCTGCTGCGGGGATGGTGGTCGGCGTGGAGGGACGGCTCGCCGCATGGGTCGCCGTGTCCGTGGCCGGTCTCGGTACACGCACAGGACGGGTCGCGTGCCAGGACGGCAGTACGGAAGCGGCGGCGGTGGCGGGTGCCGTACCCGCGCTGGGCTGCCGTACCGCGGCGCTGCTCTGCCTCGGCGCGGCAGCCTGGGCAGCGGCCGCCCTGGGTGTACTCGGGGCAGCCTGGTGTGGTGCAGATGGACATCGCACGTCTGGCCACGGTGACCACCTCCTGCGGGATACGGTGCCGGGCACGGGGCAGGGGGCCCCGGTGATGAGGGGGTGTTGTCGTGGCCGGAGGGTGCCGTGACTGCCAGACGTGCACGATGTCGTGGATCGCTCGGATGGGGCGTCACACGCTGTATCTGTTCACGTTGTCCTGGTTGGTGAAGCCAGTGTTCCTGCGGACGTGTCCGCAGTGCAGGCACATGATGGGTCGGCACCAGCGGCGGCGGGACGGATCGTTCCAGGACTGACCGGGTCTTACGGCGGGGGCGTGCCGTCGGTGTCGGCGCGGTACTTGGCGAGGGCGGCCTTCACGGCGTCCTCGCCTCCATCGTTGGAGTCCAGGCGTTCGACGGCGCGCCACAGTTCGGAGAGGCGTCCGATGCGTACCTCGGCTCGGGTCTCCCACTGTCGGAAGAGGAGCAGGAGTTCCTCGGTCTCGCGTGCGGCGTCCTGGGCGTAGCCGAGGCGGGCGAGTCGGCCGGCCATGTCTTCGAGGTCGTGGCGGTGTGCTTGGAGGTCCTCGAGGTCGACCGCGGCGTACAGGTAGTTGTAGCTACCGCCACTCACCTGGGTGATCCGACCCTGGCGTTGGCCTGCTCGATGCCGCGCCGTATCTGGTCGGCGACGGCTGCAGTGTCCATGTCGGTGAGGCTGTCGACGTGGATGTTCACGGTCGGGGTGGCGTAGGCGGAGACGTCGTTGGCGGGGATCTCGACGGTGTCCTCGAAGCACAGGATGGCCTGGGCGCCGAGGTCGGCCTTGAGCGTCTCGCGGAGCGGGCGGTGGCCGTTGTCGCTGTCGTAGGCAACGCCGTAGGCGAGGGTCTGGTACGTCGCCTCGTTGGCCTGGTCGATGACGAGGGCGAACGGGGGGCGTTCGTCGGAGGCGCCTTCGGGGAGGGGGAGGATCTGGATGCGCGGCATGCGGGTTGCCTGCTCTCAGGTGGTGTCGGTGTCGGGGTGTGCTGTGGCGTGGTGCTGGTCGACGATGCGGCGGTCGGCCTTCAGCACGATCTCGCCGGGCGCCGGCTTGGCGTCCTCGTCCAGGACGAAGCTCAGCTCGAGGGGTTCGTCGCAGCCGGGGCAGCGGACAGTGACCTTTGCCAGGGCGGCCATCAGATGGCGAGGGCGGTGAGCTTCAGCTCGGCGTTGTCGACGTCGACCTCGAGCTGGGCGCCGTAGGCCTCGGTGGGGAACGGGCCGATGTAGCGGCTGGCCTCGCTGGGGATGCTTACGGTGCGCGGCGTGACGGACTGGCCGTCGATGAGGCCGCGTACGCGGAGGGTGAGGGTGCGGGCGACGGTGGTCCCGGAGTTTCTCACCAGGAGGATCACGCGGCCGTTGTTCGAGACGGTGTGGTTGTTGACGGCGTCGCCGTTGGTCTCGGTGGGCGGGGCGATGCCGGCGCGTGTGACGGCGGTGAGGGGGATGGCGGTGCGGGGCATGGCGGCCTCCGTGGTCAGGCCGCGACGCGGCGGCGGGTGGCGGGGTTGTAGCGGCGGGCGGTGCGGTGGGCGGTGGCGATCTGTTGCTGGCTGTAGATGCGCCGGCCTCGCTCGTCGCGCTTCGGGTTGGTGAGGTGGCCGCGGCGTTCCCAGGAGTAGATCGTCTGAGGGCTGCCGCCGATGAAGGCGGCGGCTTCGGAGATGGTGAACCAGATCCCGCCGTCGGCGTCTTCGCGGCCCTGGGCGGCGGTGCGGTCGTCAGGGTGGGGCATGTGGTCACCCCCTGGAACGGCGAAACCCCCGCTCAGGGCGGGGGTTGTGTGGTGCGTGGGCACAAGTGTGCTGTTGGCACCGGATTATGCAGTGCTGATCGACTACGTGTCCAGCGCCGTGTCCTCAGCGAGTTGGGGCGCCCGCCGGTGTTGCGTCATCGACCTTGTCATTGAGGCCGCGAGCGAGGCGGTACCGGGCTACGTGGCTCTTCTTCTTCAGGCCTCCGGAGGCGCCCGTGCCGCGGCACTTCAGGCCTGGTGCAGACCCGCAGGTCGGGCACTCGACCTTCCTGGTGACCTCTTCCTCCGCCTCAAGGTCCTCCTCTTCTTGACGACGGCGGGCCAGGGTCGCCTCCTCATGTTCCTTCTGGCGGGCGGTGATGCCCAGGTAGACGTCCAGAGCTCGCGCCACGGCGGTGGTCGGCTCGGTGCCGGCTGTCAGCTCGTTGATCACCGCAAGGAACCCGGCGGCGGGCGCGGACTGGTGCTCGATGGGGAGGTACTCGTGGGAGGTGTGCTCGAGGTCGGCCCGGACGCGCGACAAGTCTGCAGCGAAGCGGAGGGCGTTGAAGGGCTCGTCGGTCATGGCGTGATTCTCCTACGGGTGGGCCCCGCCGTGACGGGGTGGCACGGCGGGGCCCGGTCCAGTGTGGCAGTGCTACTGCTGCTGGGTCTGCTGGTCTGCCTGCTCGCGCGTCGCCCGGTTGGCCGCCGCGGTGTAGGTGGCGCGCTGCTCGGGGGTCCAGTCGGCAACTTGACGGGGGAGGCTGTCGACGACCTTGTCCAGGGCCTTGGATGCGGGCTGCTGGTTGTTGCGGCTGAGGATGCCCATGATGGTGTTCCTGTCTCTTCGTTGGGATGGGACCGGGGCGGCCGGTTTGCTGGCAGGCGGGCGGCCGCCCCGGGGCTTCAGTGGCCGACGGTTCCGCGTCGGCGGTGGCGTTCGGCGAGGTCGTAGATGACCAGCCCGCCATCGGTGTGTCGTACAGCGATCCCCTCTCGGGGGTCGTCTCGGCCGCTGTCGTCGTCGTTGTCGTCGGCGGGCTGACCTGCACCGACGACACCCGTAGAGGGGTCGTCCGGGGCAGGAGAGGGGCACTCGTCCCAGCGCAGCCCCGCCGACGAGGAGCGGCCCTCCATCCGCACGTCCTTCACGGGCCACCCGATCCCGGCCGCCGCCGCGCGCACCGCGTCGGTGGTCGTGGAGAGGTGTTCGGCGAGGGGCTTCAGCTGGGCGTGCGGGGTGCCGATATCGCGGACTGCGGCGATGAGCGCGACGGGGGAGACGGGACGGGGACTGTCTGGTGCGGGGGACTCGGCGGCCTCCTCCTGGTCGTCGGCCTCCGGCTGCTCCTCGCCCGTGGACGGCTTGGCGGCTGGCTGCTTGGGCTTCCACCCGTCGGGGCCGCACCGGTACGAGGCCACCACCCACAGGCCGGCCGCGCTCCACATCAGCCATGGCGCCGCCCCTGCCTCGACCCGGGCGTACACCCCGGCCGCGGCGGCTGTGGCGACCTTGCGGAGGAGCGCCGCGGCGGCCAGGAGGAGGGCCAGGCGCAGCAGCCAGCCGAGGCCGGACGCCTCCCCCAGCCAGCCCGCGGAGCGCTGCCAGATCCGGCGGGCGAGGTGCAGGGCTCGGCTCGCCAGGTGGGTGGCGAGGCGCCCGGATCCGGTGGCGATCCGCTGTCCGGCCTGCCGGATCCACTGCATCGTGGACGGGGCGCGGCTCATACGATCGTGCCCTTCGCGATGCCGCCGATGGCCCAGGCGCCGATGCCGTTGGCGCCCTCGACGACCTGCTGCGCGATGAGGGCTGCGGTGCCGGTGGACACGCACAGCAGGCAGCCGATGAGGACGCCCTTCCACCACTTGCCGCGGACGGCCTTGCCGATGGACTTCCGCAGGACCCACAGGCTGACGACGACGGCGGTCACGACGATCGCGCCGTACCCGTCGATGCGCGGTGTGGCGGCGGTGCCGAGGGTCTGGGAGGGGGTGCCGGTCAGCCACTTCATGGCCAGGTCGCCCACCGAGTTGCCGCCCCAGCGGAGGAATCCGGCGAGGGTGCCGAGGAGCCCGGCCGGGCAGGCGATCATGAGGATGCCGCAGACGAGGCCGAAGCTCAGCGGGATCAGGGCCTTGGGGTCGCGCGCTGCGCCGCCTGAGTCGTCGCCCTTGCCCTTGCCGCCGCCTCCCTTCCCGCCCTTGTGCCAGCGCCACAGCTCGGCGCCGAGGAGGGCCAGGCCGAGGGCGAAGCCAGCGGTCGAGATGGTGGTGGTCGTGTACTGGCCGGCGGCCACGGTCACGGTGTTCATGCGGGCTTCACTCCGGTGAGGGCGTAGACGAGCGTGGTGAGCGGGAGGGTGAGGACGGTGCCGAGGACCGCGGCCCACAGCAGGAAGCGCACGAGGGCGGCGCGCCACTTCGGCGCCCACAGGTCCGGGTTGGCGCCGGCAGCCTCGGCGCGGCGCGCGTTGTCGAGGAACGCCAGGACGACGAGGGGCACGAGGGCCATGACCCAGGCGCCGGCCAAGCTCTCGTCGTCGCGGACGGTGGCGAGGAGCGCACCCCACGGCCCGGCCAGCGACAGGGACAGCAGGGCGAGGGCGAGGTTGTAGCCCCAGCGGATCCGCTGCCACCAGCGCGGGCCCGGGTCCGGCTCGGGCACGGCGAGCCATCCGCCGTGGTCGACGGTCACGGTGACGTGGACGTCGACCGGTACGGGCGGCGGTCCGGCGGGTGGCAGCCCCGCACGCCACCAGTCCGGGGGGCGCGGTGGTGCCGGCGGAGCGGGCGGCGGTGGGGGGGAGGCCGGTGCGGGCAGAGGGAGCGGCTGACCGGCCGGTATGACCCGGGTGGGCGTGATCGGCTTCTTGTCGGTCACAGGGACACCGCCGCGCAGGTGAGGGCGAGGACCGCGGCGGCCGTCCAGGCGCTGCCGGTGAAGACGCGTCCCTCGTCGTAGGCGTGGAGGGCTGCGGCGACGGAGAGCAGCGCGGCCGCGAGGCCGAGCGGCGGGAACAGGACCATGACGGCCAGGAGGAGGCCGGGCAGGCTGATGGTCACGGCTGCCCCGGCGAGGCCGGCGAGGAGCCAGCCGTGGTGGCGCAGTAGCCAGACGGTGGAGGCTCCGGGCAGCAGCGCGGCCACGAGGAGGAGGAAGAGGATCATCGGTCGGCCTTTCGGCTGGCGTCGTCGAGGGCGGCGCGGATCTGGGTCGCCTTGGTCTGGCCGACGTGCAGCTGCTGCTTGAGGGTCTTGATGGAGGCGGGCCGGCCGTGGGTACGGCGGTGGTCGGTGTCGACCTGGCGGGCGCGGGCGAGGAGGCCGGACGGGTCCGCGGGTACGTCGGGGTCCGCCGTACCCGACGGGTGGGGTACGGGGTCCGGGTCGGGTACAGGTACGGACTCAGGTACGGGTACGGGGCGGACCTCGCGCCGGGTACGGGCCGGGTCCGGTACGGCCGTGTGCTCCTCGTTGGCGAGCCAGCGGACGAAGTCGTCCTCGTCGGGGACGACGGTCTGGGCGTCGGGTACGCGGGCATGGACCTCGGTACGGGTACGGCGGGTACGGGTGGTCTCGGCGGGTACGGCAGCCGCGAACTCGGGCCGTACCTCGGGTTCGGTGCTGACGTCGAGGTGCAGGCCAGCGGCCGGGTACGGGGTGGCGGCAAGCTCTGGTGCGCGCTGCTCGTCGGGGTCGGGTACGGCGGCGAGCTGGGGGCGGTCGGCCGGTTCGGGCAGCGGCGCGGTCGGCTCCCCCGGGGCGGCGAGTATGGGCGTACCCGACGGCTTGGGTACGGCGTGGAGGGCGACGGTGACCATGGCCTCGGTGACGGGTACGCCGTACTCGGTGGTGAGCGAGGCGAGTTCGGCCGGAGTCCGGTCGGGGTGCGCGGCGCGTACGGCGAGGACGGCGTCGACGGGGTCCATGCGGCGCAGGGCGGCGCCGGTCACGCCGAGCGGGGTCGTCGGGTACGGGTCGGGTACGGGCTCGGTGACCCACGGGGAGACGACGGGTACGTCGCGCAGGGCGCTCGCGTTGCGGCGGGCGGCGAGGAGCTGCAGCAGCTGGTGGCGCTGCTCGCCGTCGACGGCTGCGCCGGATCGTGCGACGGCTGCCTTGAGCGCGGCGCGGCCCCAGTAGCCGAGGTGGGTGCGGGAGGCGAGGCGGACGGCACGGTTGGTGGCGCGGTCGCGGGTGACCTGTGCGGCGGTGCGGCCGCGGACGGCGAGGCCGAGGTGGGACAGGAGGCGCTCGCGGAGTTCGTGGCCGATCTGGGCGGGCAGGCCGGTGGAGAGTGCCTCGGGCCGGGACACGCGGATCTCGAGACCCATGGCGAGGTGCCAGAGCAGGGCGGCCATGACCGGTCCGAGGACGGCGCGGACCAGGCCGGCCCAGAACCCGGACTCGGCGAACGCGGGGATGACCTGGATGCCGGTGATGCACCAGACGAGGACGCCGGGCACGCCCGGGGTGCCGGCCTCCGTGGCGGTGGCCGTGGCCTTCTTGTTGGCGCGGGCCATGACGGCGCAGGCGAGGAGGGCGACCTCCCCGGCCGCGAACATGACGAGGCGCTCGTCGACGCTGGCCATGCCGAGGTGGTCGCGCGCGAAGTTCCAGGAGGTGTCGCCGGAGTACGCGGTGCAGACGAGGGCGCCGACGCCGGCGGTGAGGACGGCGCCGCTCGTGCGGCGGACGATGACCGTGCAGACGACGAGGAGGACGCCCGCGAGCAGGGCGGCGTGCCACGGGTGGGCGGCCGTCCAGGCGATGGGCTGGTCCAGAGACACGGTGTACTCCCACGGGAGTCGAAGGGGGGCGGGGCCTGCTCGAGGGCGGTGCAGGCCCCGCGGCTGGTAGGTCAGCGGCGGCAGCGCCACGCGTACAGAGCGAGGACGGCCGTGACGAGGAACGGGCCGGGCTGCGCCGTGAGCAGGGCGACGACGGCGCAGACGGTGAAGCCGTAGCGGGCGAGCGGGCTGGCGAAGTGGCGCCTCATCGGGCGGGCCAGGCGAGCTCGAGGGTGTTCTCGGTGTCCGGGTCCAGGAGCTTGACGAGGGGGATCTCCACCGTGTCGCTGCCCGACCGCGGGGCGGGCAGCGCGAGGGGGACGGCCGCGGCCTCGAGCGCCGGCGTGGTGAGGGAGACCTCGGCGCCGTTCTGGCGGGTGCCCCACCCGGTGCGGGCGCAGGTGGCGACGCCCCACCAGCGCATGACGCGGAGCACTGTCCAGGAGCCGACGACCGCCAGCGGCATGAGGAGCCAGGTGATCGCGCGCTGTCGCATGCGTTCGTCGGTGCGGATGACGCCGAGGTAGCGCAGGGCCTGTGCCCAGCCGATGAGGAACGGCACGACCAGGAAGCTGGCGGGCGGGGTGTTGCCGTAGCGGAGGGGCTCGACGACCAGGAGCCAGGCGAGGACGACGGTGGACAGGGCGACCTGGAACCAGCGCAGGAGGTGGGCCCAGTAGGCGTAGCCGGTGACGGGGAGGTAGCGCATGCGCCACACGGAGCGGATGGTGGAGCCGCGCATCCACCGCATATACATGCGGGCGAAGTGGCTCGCCTTCTCCGGGAGGGCGGTGAACACCACGGCGGACGGCTGCTGGACGGTGCGGCCGCGCAGCAGGGCGTACAGGGTCAGCAGGGAGTCGTCGGAGAAGCGGACGGGCCGGCCGAGGAAGGTCTCGCCCAGGTAGCTGTCGAGGTTGTCGCGGACGACGGGCGCCCGGTACGCGGCGAGAGGGCCGGAGTTGACGAGGACGGCGCCCATGGCGGACAGGGCGCTGCGGTCGGTGAGCTGCCCGGTGGTGAACCACAGGTCCGTGATCCGGGTGAGCAAGTTCGACCGGTGGTTGGTGGCGAGGACGATGCCGGCGACGGACTGCACGCGGGCCCGGGCGAAGGGGACGAGGATCTCGTCGATCGCGTTCGGGGCGAGGCAGGAGTCCGAGTCGACTGTGATGTAGATGTCCGCGTGCGGGCTCGCCTGGACGCCGGTGGCCTGGGCGTGGCGCTTGCCCTGGTTGGGGGTGCGGTGCCAGGTGGTGGTGATGCCGGCGTCGGCCGCGGCCGCCATCCACCAGGCGCGGACGGCGGCGTAGTCGCTGCTGGTGGATCCGTCGTCGACGACGTGGACGCTGTCGGGGCGGCGGGTCTGGGCGAGGAACGACTCGAGGGCCAGGCGGAGGTAGCCGGGGTCCTCGTTGTAGACGGGCAGCAGGACCGCGACGTTGAGGGCGTCGAGCTGGCGGTGGGCGCGTGGGCTGACCCGGCGAGCGCGTTCGAAGTGGTACATCAGGGTCTGGGAGAGCAGCAGCAGGAAGGTGACGGCCCAGACTGCGGCGAGCCTGCTGCCGGTCTCGTCGCCGTAGGAGGCGGCGGTGATGCCGTGGTGTCCGGCCCAGAGGGCGGCGGCGACGAGGGTGATCGCGGCGGCGAGGACGGTGCCGGAGCGGTGGACCCGCGCGGCCAGCGGACGGCTGGTGCTGGTGGTGGTCACTGCTGCCCCGCGTTCTTGCCGCGGCGGAAGCCGAAGCGGATCGTGAGGGCGCCGATGGCGACGATGCCGGCGGCCGCGGCGAGGAGCCACCAGCCGGTGATGACGGCGCCGCCGATGGCGAACGCGCCGAGAGCTCCGGTGCTGGCGAGACGAGCGTGGTCAGACACGAGATACGTCCTTGTTCTGGATCTTGGATGGGTGGGTGGCCGGGCCGCGGGGGGAGGTTCGCGGCCCGGCCGGACTGGGTGGGTCAGCGGCAGCGGGCCGTGCGGGTGGTGCCGTCGTCGTACGAGGCCTTGCACCTGCGGCATCGCCACTGGCGGCCGGAGCGGCGCATCGGCCGGCCGCAGCAGACCGGGGCCCCGCTCACGCGGCGGCTCCCGCGAGCTGACGCAGGCGGGCCGCGTACTCGGCGACCGTCCCAGCGGGCGGCGGCAGCATCGCGCGGACCGCGGTGCGGGCGTCCTCGCGAACGGTGTGGCCGGAGACCGGGCCGACGACGGTGTCGAAGGCGGCGCGCACGACCAGGTCCTGCAGGCCCGCGGTCATGCACCGGGCGGTCGGCGGCGTGCCGGTGACCGGGTACATGGACAGCGGGAGGGTGTCGAGGCGGTCGGCGGCGAGCGCCAGGACCCGGGCGGCCAGGCGCTGCGCCTCGCCGGTGCCACCGCGCGCGAGGGTCTCGGCGGTGGTACGGAGGCGGGCGGCGTACTGGCGGCGGGTCAGGGCGACGTCGATCTCCGGTGCCACCTTGCGCAGGGCGCGGAGGACGGGCGGGTCCATGGTGGTCGCCTGCAGCAGCGCGTGCCGTCCGATGGTGGTGATCGTCGCGCCCGGGCGGTGGGTCTCGAGGCGGCCGGCCATCTCGCCGAGCAGCTGCCGCACGAGCGCCAGGGTCTGGCCGGTCGGCCGGCCCGACTGTCCGGCGCTCATCACAGGGCCTCGGCAGCGCTGCGCAGGCGGGTGGCGTACTCGTAGCCGGTGCCGTCGTACGGGTACGGGAGGTGGGTGCGGGCGCCGGTGGAGGCGATGTGCTGGACGGCCTCGGGGAGGGTGTCGAGGATGACGGCCTCCGCGGTCAGCAGGTCCTCGTGCAGGGACCAGGGGCTGACCGGGGTGGTGCCGCGCCGCTCGGTGAGGCGGGCGGTGACGGTGAGGACCTGCGCGGCGTAGGACGGCTGTTCGACCAGCGTCCGCAGGGCTTCGTCCCTGTCGGGGGGCTGGGTAAGGTCTGCCACGGGCCTGCTCCTTCGATCGCTTCGGGGTGGGTCCACCCCGGCCCACATGGAGCGGCAACTCCGGGCCGGGGCTTTGTTGTTGGACACGAGACCGAGGAGCGGCCTCGCCAGCACAAGCTAAACCCTAGGGTTGATGAACGCAACCCTAGGGTTTAGCTTGGTGGCGATGTCGCGCTCTCACCGCAGGAAGGAGCGCGGGTGGCAGACGAGCTGGAGGAGGTGCAGCGCCTGGTGGAAACCATCGAGGCGTTCGAGGCCATCGAGGACGACGAGGCGTGCGCCGTGGCCGTGTCGCAGGCGCTGGCTCAGTGGCCGGACCACCACTCACGTCTGCGTGAGCTGCGGCAGCGCCGCGTCCAGGCGCTCAAGGAACAGGGCAGGACATGGGCCGAGATCGGCCAGCTCCTCGGCGGGGTGACCCCGGCCCGGGCGCAGCAGATCGGCGCCGGCCTCAGCGGCGCGTCACGGAAGAAGCGACAGCAGACCGGGGAGTAGCCCAACGTGCGATGGCCCCAGCGTCGGGTGACGCTGGGGCCATGACGTCTGCCACGCCCGTGATCGTGTACCCGCCGAGTGAGACGGGCGGCCGGCGTGTCCGCGTGGATGGGCAGATCCTCGGCACCGCGTACTCGCTGCACGACCTGACGGTGTTCCTCCAGCACGCCGGGCTGGAGGGCTGGGACGACTTGGACGTGGCCGGGACCGACCTGATCGAGTGGCGCGGCGGTGGCCCTGAGGTGTGGACGCACTGAGCGTGAGCGAGCCGCCCGCCTTGCATCCCCCGTGGCGGGCGGCTCGAGCTGGTGGTCCAGAGATCGAGGTCGGCGGCGGTACAGAGTCCGGTCCAAGGAAGTAACCGCAGCCTGCGCACCTGGACACGGGCCACGGTAGCGGGCACGGCCGGTGGCGGCATCCGAGTATCAGCCGAGGCCGGACCGACGCTTCGAGCGCAGCGCGTCGAGCCGTACGGTCTCGAAGGCGCCGCTGCCGTGGCGCATGATCGTCACGGAGTCGGACGGGGACCGAGACCGAGGTGGGCACGATGGTCACGATGTCCTGGTCGAGGAGGACCTGCGTTCCGGGTGACGGCCGGTCGTGGATGCGGGCGGCCTCGTCCGCTGCGCGCACCGCCTTGTTGAGGAGCTCCTCGGCCTGCTCCTTGGTGATGGGTTCGCCGTCGAGGTAGTAGCTGCCGAGGCCGCCTATCCACTTTGGGGTGTGGTCGACGTAGGTGCCGGGGGTGATCTTCTCGTGGCACAGGCGGCACTCGTACCAGGAGTCCGTGTGTTCGTCGCGGCAGTCCTCGCACCAGTAGGGCTCGCCGGTGACGGTGACCAGGGTGGGGTAGCGGTCGGGGCCGTCGGCGTAGGCGTGTTCGTGGCCACGGCTGTCGGTCGTTCTCCAGGAGGGGTCGGGCTGCGGGAGGTTACTGGTGATCCACTGGCCGTCGTTCTCGAAGACCAGTACGCCCTCGGGCAGGTAGGTGGACATGGTGTTCAACGCTGGGCTCCTTCTCCGGCGTGGGGCTGGCAGTAGTGGACGCGGCGGACGAGCAGGCCGGACCAGGTGCGGATCTCCTCGGTGTCGCCATCGCAGTTCTTCGTCAGGCACACGGTGAAGTTCGAGCGCATCGGGCGTTCTTCGACCAGGCCGAGCTCCCGCTCGAGGCGGTGGATGCGTGCGTAGTCCGGGCGTGGCGTCGGTGCCGGGCGGCTCCGGGAGGGGATGAGCAGGGCCCAGAGGGATGGCCGGCGGTTCACGGCTGTGCTCCCTCGAGGACGGCGGGTGCGCAGTAGTGGACGCGGTGGGTGTGGCGGCCGGCGGGGATCTCGTGGGTCTGGCCGGTGCAGTTCTTGGTGAGGCAGATGGCGCCGTGCTGGGCGACGTCGAGGCGTGCGGCGAGGGCGAGTTCCTCGCGGGTGTACATGGCCTTGCACTGGTCGTCGGTGCACTCGATGTACAGCTGGTGGTCGGTGGCGACGAGGGTGAGATCGTCGCAGCGGGGGCAGGGCTGGGGGACGGGCCGGCGCTGGGGGCGGAGGCGGGTGGTGGCGCGGATGGTGCGCATGAGGTGGTGGAGTTCGTCGCGCATGTCGCCGGCCCAGGGCTGGCGGGCGGTCCAGTCGAGCACGTGGGGGTGGGCGAGCCAGGCGGCGAGGGCGGCCGGGGTGAGGGCGGGCGGGTTGAGGCGGCGGGTGTCGCAGATGGTGCGGGCCCAGGGAATGAGGACGCCGAGGATGGGGACGGTGCCGTGCTGGTCGGCGGCAGCCTGGCCGTAGGGGTCTCGGCTGGTGTCGGTCCAGGCCGCGGGGCCCAACAGGTTGAGGACGTCGTCGCGGCCGGGGAGGGGCGCGGTGCGGTGGGCGGTGCGGCCGCCGGTGGAGGAGCCGGTGGTCTCCCGCTGGCGAGACGCCTCGAGGACGATGATCTGCCGGGGGAGTTCGACCTGCAGCCAGACGCCGATGAGGTGGACGCACGGGTCGCAGAGCAGTTGGCCAGTGGTCTGTTCGTGGTCTCGGAGACTGCGGGTGCAGGTGGCGGCGGCGCAGGGCGGGGCCGTGTGGGTGGTCACCGGGTGTCTCCTTGCTGTGCTGGTGGTACGGATCGGAGGCCGGGCCGCTCGCGGTGGTAGAGCGGCCCGGCCCCGGGACGGGGTTACTGCCGGGCCGGCGGTTCGATGGGTGGCCGTACGGGCTGGGGGACGGTGAGGCGGCCGTAGCCGTCGGCGACGCCGGCGACCTCGAGGAGGTACTGCACCGCTTGGAACTGGCGGCGGGCGACGGGCTCCCACAGGCCGAGGTCGTCGGCCAGGCGCAGCAGTCGCTGGTCCAGGTCGGCCGAGTGGGCGGCGGTGAGCGCGTCGAACAGGGCGCTCAGGTCGCCGGTGAGCGAGGCCTCGACGGTGGTGGTGCACTCGGCGGTGTCGCCGTGCTGGCACGGCATCGTGACGACGGGCACCTCGGCCGGGCCGGGCTCCACGTACACGGTGTTGGTGAGGGGGTCGATGTAGCCGGAGGGCTCCCACTCGGTGGCACCGGCGGGCAGGACCCACGCCGTCCGAGCCCCATCGAACAGCGTCACGGACGGGGCGGCTCGGTACGCCTTGTAGTACAGGTCCTTGACGGCCTGGCGGTACGCCTCGTCGGCCCCGCGCGCCCATTCCGGCAGGGCCTCCTCGTGGCCGGTCACTCGTCCACCGCCTGCGGGTTGCTGGCCTGCGACTCCGTGGCGGGGCGGACGACGTCGGGCGTGGTGGTGTCGGAGTCGCCCACCTGGTGGGCGCCCTCGCAGCGGCCGGTGTAGGTGTGGGCCTCGGCGCAGGCCGGCCCGCACCGACGGCGGGCGAGGAGCCGGGTGTGCTGGCGGATGCGCGCGTACTTGTCCTCGGTGCTGTGCCCGTCCCAGTGGGCGCGGGGGTCGTCCGCGGACACGTACTCGACGTCGTCGAACAGGCTGGCGTCGCGGGGGCTGATGTGCCAGCTGGCCTGGCGGCCGCCGATGGTGAGGTAGACGATCTGCCAGCCCGGCTCCGCGACGTCGACGGCGGGGGCGATGACCGCGCCGTCGGTCATCGCGGCCAGGAGCGCGACGAGGTGCGCCCGCTCGCCGTACGCACCGTCCCGCTCCCGCTCCGCCTTGTGCCGCGCCTCGCCGACCGCCTTCAGTTCCCGCTCGCGCTGCTCGGCGATCGCCTGCCAGTCGACAGGCGCGCCCTGCTCGGCGGGCGGGACGATCGCGTTGTGCAGCTCGGCGAGCCGCCTGTCCCACCAGCGGGCGAGGCTCGCGCCGAGCGGCGGAGGCCCGGCCTTCACCCACCGCTCGTGCAGGGTGATGACGCGGGTGACGGTGTCCTCAGCGGCCCGGTGCAGGGCGGAAAGGACGCGGGCGGTGGTCTCCAGCTCGGTCGCTTCGGTCGCTGCCGGGGCGCCGTCCACACGCTCGTACGTCGCGGCGAAGATGTCCGGCTTGCAGGGGTAGAACTCGCCCTGTACTCCGGTGATGATCCAGTCGCCGGGGCAGACGGTGTGCCCGCCCTCAAGCGTGTCGATCCAACCGTGTCGGTGCCAGGTGTAGCCGCACAAACCGTGGGTGCTCTTCCCCGCGTACTCGGGCTCGGGGCGGCGGAAGTACCGCACTATGGCGCCTTCGCTGTGGGCGGGGCCGTCCTGCGGGTGGTCGCCGTTCTGGTGCCACTGCGTGGCTTCGACCTCGACGGGGCGCTTGCGGTAGCGGGTGCTGGTCACTTGGTGTGGTCCTTTCGGTTGAGGTCGGTTTCGTTGGCGGGGGTGCCGTAGCCGGGCGGGATACCGAGGGCGTGGCAGCAGGGGGTGCAGCGGCGGCGGCCGAGGCGGGAGAAGAGGCCGGGCATCCACCAGCGGCGGCGCATCCCGCACGCCGCCCGGGCGAGGGTGAGCCGGGCGGCGTCGATCGCGGCGCGCATCTGGTCGGGGGTGGCGGCCGCGCTGGGGATGGCGTGGAGGCGGCGCTGCTTCCCGGAGACCAGCCACCAGTGGCCGGCGTTCTCGGGGATGGGGTGAGCTGTCATGCGCCGCACCGCTTGCAGGGCTTGTGCTCGAGGTCCTGGCAGACGACGCACGTGGTGGCTTCGTCCTGGTCGAGCCAGTCGTGGCCGGTGGCGTTGGTGCCGCACAGCGCTGTGTCTGGGTCGCAGATGCAGACCACGTGTACGAGGTCGTCTTGCCCCTGGTCGGTGTTGGCCGGGGCGGGGGTGAGAGATGTGGTCATGAGGCGTCCCGGTACTCGGCTTCGATCTGGGCGAGGAACCGGTCGAGGCTGTGGTCGCTGGTGCAGTTGCGGTCGTGGGCCTGGCCGCGCGAGGCGCGCGAGAGGAGACAGCACGGGTGCAGCGGGGCCGGGTGCTCGCCGAGGGCGCGGCGTCTGGCCCACTCGGCCTCAAGACGACGCCGACGGAGGCGGCGGTGTTCGCGGAGGGCGGCCTCGGTGAGGACCAGGACGCCGACCGCGAACCCGATGGCGGGTATGGGGAGGCCGCGGGCGAGGGCTGTCAGGGTGGCGGCGGTGAGGAGGACTGCGCCGGCGGACGCGGCGTACAGGTAGCGGCGAGGACTGGGCACGAGCTGCTCCTGGCGGTGGAGAGGGCGCCCTGCCCGGCCGGGGCCGGGCAGGGCAGCGGAGTGGGCGGGGGCGGTCACGCGGCTTCCTCGTAGTCGTCGCGGGCCGGGCGGCGCCGGCGGATCTGCCGCCACACCAGGGCGCCGGTCCACCAGACGGCGGCGATGACGCCGAGCACGATGAGGGTGAAGAGGGCGGAGAGCACGGCGACCCAGGCGAGGAGCGCCCAGCCGAGGACGAGGATCGTTTCGAGAGCTTCGGCCATCACGACGGCTGCGCCCCGTCCTGCCGCTCGTCGTCCTGGTCGAGCTCGGCGAGGCGGGTGGCCTGCTGCTCGGGGGTGAGTGCGGCCCAGGCAGCGCGGTGGCGTTCACGGAGGCCGGGCCGGTCCGCCCCGTCCTGCCGGGCCCCGGCGGGGGGCTCGGTGAGCGCGGCCTCGACCCGCAGCCCGGTCGTGGCGTAGAGGCCGGGCAGCGCGGCCCGGATCTGGCGGACGGCCGCGAGGTGGCGGTGCGCGCGGTACTCCTCGGGCGTCATGCCGAGCCGGGCGGCCTCGTCGGTGGTGGTCTCGGCGGCTGGTGTCTCGTCGGCCACACGGCGCAGCCAGTCGGCGGTCTGCTGGCGGCCCATCGGTGAGACGAACGGCAGGTCCGCGTCCGGCAGTGCGTCGGCGGCTTCGCGGAGGACGGCGGCCCGGTCGGCGCGCAGCCGCTCCACCTCTGCCTCGGCCTGCTCGACCCGCTCGAAGTGCTTCAGGTGGCGGACGCTGCCGAGGATGTCCTTGCCGGACGCGAGGCCGATGGCGCGGAGGCTGGAGTGCGGAATGTACGTGCCCCGCTCGCTGACCTCCCACTGACCGACGGCCCGCCGGTACGCGGCGAGTTCGGACTCCAGCTGCTGCTTCTCCCGGTTGAGACGCTGGTTCGTGGCCCGCGCGGTCTCCAAGTCGGCGGTCTGGTCGGTGGTCGCGGGCAGCACGGCCAGCACCGCGTCGGCTGCGCGCTTGGCGTTCAGCTCGTCGCCGTCCCAGTCGGTCAGCGGCCACAGCACCTCGGCGATGCGGTCGAGGAGCGGGGTCTGGTCGGCGGGCGGCGCCTCGGACATGAGCGCGGTGAGGATCAGCCCTCGGTACTCCAGGGCGGCGCGCCCGACGACGGCCTCGGTCTCCAGCACGGTGCGGACTCGGTTCAGGGTGGCGCGGGCGGCGAGGTAGGCGCGGAAGCTGTCGACGGCCTGGCGGTCGCCGTCGGTCAGCTGGTGGTGCGGGTTGTTGCCGCAGGCGGGGCCGGTCACGGTGTGAGCTCCTCTTCCTCGAGCGGGAGTTGTCCGTCGGTGGTGGGCACGGGCTGGGCGAGGGCGGCGCGGATGTCGCGCGGGTTGGCGCGGATCGCCGCGCGCTGGGCGGGGGCGAGCTTGCGCCAGCAGCTCGATCCGATCCGTCGCTTCCGCGCGGCCGCGGACCGGATCGGCTTGTGGCACAGCGCGCACTCGGTCTCGGTGTCGGTCACGGCGCGCCGCCGTCCGTCTTCGGGTGGGCCGCCCGCCAGGCGTCGAGGACGCGCTTGGGGAGTTGGCCCACCGCCGGGCAGTCGACGTTGTTCTCGATGGCCCAGGCGCGGACGGTGCGGGTGTCGTAGTCCCGGACGTACGCGCCGGACTTGCGCTTCTTCTTCGGCGGGGCGAGCTCGGCCTCGCGGGCGGCGAGCACGGCGAGTTCTTTCTCCAGCTGCTCACGCTTGCTGGTGATGGCCGTCAGCTCCTGATCGGCGTCGTGCCGACGGCGCAAGCCGCCGAGGAGTACCCGGGCGCGGGCGGCCTGGTCCTGGACCTCGGGGTCGTCGTGGTCGTCGCCCCACTTGAGGAGCTTGCCGACGGGCAGCGGCTGCGATTCGGTGACGGCGATGGTGAGGGCGGGGCCGGCGTGGAGCTCGGGTGCGGTGGCCATGAGGGCTGGTCCTTCCTGGGAGTCGGGGTGAGTGAGGCGCCAGGCGCGGGCTGCTTCCGGGCCGCCTTGCAGGTCGATCTCCTCGAGGAGGTCGAGCAGCGCGCGGATCGTCATCCAGACCGGCCCTGTCCCCACAGCGGCGGCTGGCTGGTCGGCCGGCGCCGCGCGGGCCGGCGCATCGGCACGGCCGGCGGCGACGGACGGGCAGCCGCGTTGCCGGTGCAGGAGGTCCAGTGGGCGACGGCCTTCCACTCGATGTGCTCCGGCTCCGGCCGGTCCGGCGTCAGCTCGCGCACGACCAGGCCGCCGAGCCCAGTGGTGTGGGCGGCCAGCCCACCCACCGGCGACGGCAGGGCGTTAAGCGGCGTGCGCTGCCCGGGCTGCGGCCCGGACGCCCAGCGGATCGGGGCGCCGCACCGGTTGCAGGTGGTGACGCCGCGGCGGGGGTGCGGGGTAGTGGGCATCAGGTGTCCTCTCCGCGAGGGCGGCCGTGCAGGAGCGGCAGCGTCCTGAGGTGGCCGTAGAGGTGGAGCGCGACGGCCTCGCCGTGTGTGGCGACGGCGGCGAGGATCTCCTCGTCCGATGCTGCATCGCGCTGGCGATAGGTCTTCTTCGGCGGCAGCACCGTGGGCCCGGACGGCCGCGCGCTGGCGGGCTGCTGGCGGTCGGCGGCCGCGGCCTGCAGGCGCTCCGTACGGAGCTGGGTCAGGCGGGCCTCGAGGTCGCGGGCGTACCGCCACCAGGCGGCGGTCGCCTCCTGCTGGCGGGCGCAGGTGCGGCAGGCTGCGCCGGCCTCGTGGTCGTCGGGGTCCGCACCCCAGATGACGCCGTCCTCGCAGCGCGGGTCGTCGCAATCGCCGGGGACGATGCCGACGGCGAGGAGCCAGGCGCCCATGTCGCGGATGTCGCCGGGCGAGACGCTCCGGTAGCGGGCCTGGATCCGGGCTGCCATCCGCTCGGGGCTGATGCCGGTGTCGAGTTGGCGGCCGATCTCCCGGGCGACCCTGCGGAGCACGAAGCGCCGGACGTCGTCGAGTTCGTGGCGTACGGGGGCGAGAGCCTCGTGGATGCGCTTCGTCCAGCGCAGCTCCGGGCCCGAGTAGGCGCCGGGGCGGTCGGGGTTGCGGCTGTTGGTGGCCGGGAGCGGGGGGCGGTTGCCGCGCGGAGCGCGAGTCTCGCCCGACCGGAAGGTGTCTGGCACCGGCGGGTTGTCCACAGGGGCGGCGGCCCACTTACGGTCACCTCGCCTACGGCGGGCACCCCCACCCAGCTCCGTCTCTTCAAGGTCGGTCAGTCCAAGGTGATCTTCCTTAGACGCGAGGGATCCGTCATGATCGCTCGGACCGGATCCGTCATGAATGACCGGTGACTCGGCATCCCACAGCGGCAGCTGCTCCGGGCCCTCGTCCTCGACGACCGGGTCGGCGGCGGGCGCCGGACGGAGCGGGGACCGGTTGGTCTCGTAGGCGTGACGGCCCTGCCCGCCCTCGCGGCGGCGGACGGTCAGCCAGCCGGTGCCCTCGAGCTCGTCGACCAGGCGGCGGGCGGACATCTCCGTGAGGTGCTGGCCGGCCTTCGCACCGCTGTGGTGGTGGAGCATCTCGCCGAGCTCCGTCGTGGTGACCGGGATACGGCGAGCGGTGGCGTAGGTGAGGAGCGCGTACGTGCGCAGCAGCCGCGGGCTGAGCGTCTCGGCGGCGCGGACAGGTATCCGCACCCACAGCTCGCCATCGCCGAGCGGGCGGACGGTGCGGTGCGCGGACTCGCCAGTGCCGCCCGACGCCGTACGCCGCGTGGTGGGCACCTCCACGATCCCGTCGACTGGGTCGGGGTTGCGCAGGAGTTTGAGGCCGCGCTCGACCGCGCTCTTCGACACGCCGAGGTAGGTGGCGAGGGTGGTGACGCGGGCGGTGCAGCCCTCCGGGCGGAGGGACAAGGCTGCGATCTTGACGTAGACAGCCAGGGCAGCGTCGCTGTACTGGCTGCCTGCGACCAGGCGCAGAGGGACCTTCACCGTCAGTCCGCCGGCACGCGGCCGCGCACCCTCGACCGCGCGGGGCGGCGGGGTGTGCGGTGCAGCCTCGGCGGCTGCGAGCGCGACGGCGGACATCGGATTCCTTCGGTGTCGGGGTGGGTCAGGCGGTGGCGGGCGGGGTGGTGCTGCCGCAGGTGTGCTCGCGGCCCTGGGTGCGGTAGCCCGCCTCGCAGCAGGCCTCGGCCGCGGCACGTCGCTCGGCCTTGCCGTGGGCGATTTGCTGGGCGGCCAGCTCCCGGGACTTCTGGATGGCGGCCAGGAAGTTGTCGCCCGCCTCGGCGCCCATCGCCTCGTCGATGAAGGCGACGACGGCGCCGAAGAGACTGGGCGCGGCGCACATCGGCATGAGGATCTCGATGTCGTCGCTCCGCCCGTCGCTCTGGCTGAAGAGGTGCAGCGAGACGGCGGGCTGACCGTGCTCGCAGGGGTGGCTGGGGCTGAGGCCAGCGCCGCCACCGGTGACGTTGAAGATGCGGCTGGGTTCGGTGTGCCTGAGGTGCATCAGGATCCTTCGCAGTGGTGGCATGCGCCGGGCGGATACGGGGGTCAGCGGTTGATGCAGGAGGGGTAGGCGGAGCCGCGGCGGCAGTCGTCGTAGACGTCGGCCGGGACCTCGAACTCGTGCTCGTCACCGGCCTTGTCGCGGGTGGTGAGCTCGTACTCCCAGTGGCAGTCGCGGCTGGACTTCTTCTTCGCGCCGGTGCCGGTCGTGACGGTGCGGCACTCCTGGTCCCGCTCCTTGGCGACCACCCGGCCGGCCGGGCCCTGCTCCTGGTCGGACGAGCAGGCAGCGGTCAGCAGCAGCGCCGTGGCGGCGAGGGCCGCGCCGAACGCGGCGAGGGGGCGCCGCATCACAGGACGCCGGCGGCGCGGGCGGCGGGCAGCCACTGGGCGAACTCGCCGGTGATCCCGTCGTACAGGGCGCTGTCGGGGATGCTCTTCGGCAGGGCGCCGGCGTGGAAGTAGGAGGCGTTGTCCACGACCCGGCCGGCGAGCGTGTCGAGGCGCTGCAGGAACGGCACCTCCCGGGGGCCGAAGCCGACGAACGCCCAGAACAGCGGGCGGTGGGCGTAGCGGCTGAGGAGCTGCGCGGCAACGCTGGCGTCCTGCGGTGCGCCGTCGGTCTGGAAGATGACCAGGGCCGGATCGTTGCTGGCGGCGCTGGCGTAGTGCTCGACGACGATCTGCATGGCGGCGGCGTAGTTGGTGCCGCCCATCGTGTGGTCCCCGCCGAACAGTTCGTGCTGCCGCGCCACGACGCCCTGGTACTCGGTCAGGTGGACGTCGACAACGGGGTAGGGGCGGGTGTCGAAGAAGACGAGGGGGACGACGCCGTCGTCGTCCACGTTGACGGACAGGCCGAGGGCCTGGTCGGCGAGGTGCTGCACGCTGCCGTCCGCGTAGTACTCGTGCATCGAGTACGAGCGGTCGACGACGAGGTACACGGCGGCCTGCTGACCGGCGATGCCGTGCTTGGCGAGGCTGACGGCGGCGGACTTGGCGAGGTTGACGAGGGCGGGTGCCTGGGCCTCGACCTTGCTGAGCGAGAGCACTGGTTCTCCTTGATCAGGTTGCGGGTTGGGGTGGGTGCCGGGCGGGCGCGGCGTGGTCAGCGCCCGCCCGGCAGCTCGTGGGGTGATCAGTTGGCGTGGGCCTTGCGGTTGCGGAGCTGGGCGAGGACCAGGGCCGGGATGAGGAGCTGGCCGACGACGCGGCCGGAGCGGGCGCCGCCGCGGGGCTTGCGCCGGTCGAGCCAGCCGCGCTCGGTGAGGACCTGCAGCTGAGCCCTGACCTGGCCGTCGGTGAGGCCGGTGGCGTAGGAGAGCTGGGCCACGGTCGGCTCGTAGGTGAGGCGGCCGTCCTTGTGGTCGGCGTAGCCGAGGAGGGTGAGCGCGAGGAGGCGGGAGTGCGGCTTCATGCGGCTGCTGCGCATGGCCTGCTGGTACAGCTGGCGCAGGACCTCGCCCGGCTTCAGCTTGCCCGGCGCGATGGACTCCGCCACCGTGGTCGGCTCCGGTGCCGGCACCGGCTTGGGCTCCGGCACCGGCGCGGGAGCCGGAGCGGGGGTGGGCTGCTTGGTGGCGGCCGGGCGGGGGAAGACGTCGCCGGGGGTCGGGACGCTGCGGGGCTGGGCCGGTGCGGTCATCGGGTCTCGTCCTGCCTGTGCTCGGTGCTGGTGGGGGCAGCAGCCTCGGGATCGGTGCCGTGTGGGGGACGGCGGTGGGCGGGCCAGCCCTCGCCCGGTGGGGGCTCGGGCCGACCGGCCATGGCGTTCGGGGTGTGCAGCACGCAGCGCCAGCCGCACGGGTAGAGGTGGGATTCGGTGTCGTGCTCGTCGGCACGGACCCCGCACACCCCGGCGACGCCGGGAACGCGTGGTGCGTCGGCGGTCACTCGCGCGCGTCCCACTCGGCGCAGGCGGCCTCGAGCTGGTCGGCGTTCTCCCAGGAGCCGCCGATGATCCCGCCGGTCCAGCCGCGCCACTGACCGACGTTGAAGAAGTCGCCCGGCAGGATCTCGGAGGCGATGACCTTGCGGGTGGCGTCGACGACGGCGGCCGGGTCGGCGTACCCGTACACCGGCAGGTCCGTGGGGTACTCGCAGGAGCCGTCGTCCTTGAGCTCGGCGAACTTCCAGACCGGGCCGCGGTCCGGCTCACCGTCGTCGGCCTCGCGACCGGTGTGCCACTCCCAGATCAGCAGCAGCCCGGGCCGCTCGTCCTGCAGGCCGACGCTCACCATGTCCAGCTCGATGACGGCGTTGAGGTAGCAGTACGTGCCGCGGGTCTCGCAGTCGTCGGTGCGGCCGTCCTTCACCTCGAGGCCGGCCTTGTCGAGGGACTCGGAGACGGCGGTGATGTAGTCGTCGTGGGGCAGGGTGCGCGGCGTCATGACGCTCCGTCCGGTGTCGGTGGTGGGGCGGGCCCAGGCCCGGCCGTACTGGGTCTCGTGGCGGGCGGCGATCGCGCGGGCGGCGTCGGGGCCGCACCAGATCTCGCCCCGTTCGATCTGGCCGAGGACGCGGATCGTGTCGGGGGTCACCGGCTCGCCACCTCCGTGAGCTCCGTGCAGGTGTGGCGCTCCCACTTCGCGGCGAGCACGTCGACCGGCGTGGACTGGGTGACGGTGCCGAGGCGGCGGCCGCACTGGCACGAGCCGTGGAACTCGCAGTCCCCGTACTCGACGACCAGGGCGTGACCGCCCGCCAACGTCTCCCGGAACTCCGTGTCCGCCGGATCGGTGCGGGGCTCGCGGTGCGCGCGGGCCAGGAGCTCGGCGGCGGCCGCCGCGTTGTAGCCGGCCGACTCGAGGACCGCGAGGATCTCCGCGCGAGCAGTGGCGCCGCCCGCCGGCCGCTGGGCGCGGCCTCGGGTGTCCTTCTGCTCGCGCTCCTCGAGCCGGGCGTTGATGGCCTCGGCCAGCTGCGGCACGGTCGCCGTCCAGTCCGTCGTGGTACCGCCGGGCTCGAGGCCCTGGACCAGGCGCTCGCGCAGCTCGTGCGCGACAATCGGCCGGGTCAGGCGCGGGCGGCGCAGCACCGCGGCGATCGTGTCCGTACGGGAGATCACGCGGCCTCACCGCCCGGGCGGTCGATGCCGCGGACCTCGGCGAGGGCCCGGCCGATCGCGGAGCAGCGGCCGGGGCAGTACCAGCGGGCGGGCTCCCCGGTGCCGGGCACCTCGACGCGGGTCATGGCCGGCGCGGGGCGGGGCTGGTCGGCGGTGATCCCGCAGCCGTCGACCGTGCACGGCTCGACCACTGCAGTGTTCGCGGCCGCGCGCGGCCGGCCGACGAGACCCCCGTTGAACTCGAAGCGCGGAGAGCTCTTGCGGGGCTTGTTGGTCTTCGTCATCAGCGGTCACCGTCCTCGGCGACCGCCGCCTGCTCGTTGGCCACCTTGTCCGGGTCCAGCTGCCACTCGCCATCGCGGTAGACCGCGAAGCGCGTGAGGTGGTGCCAGTGGTGGTGGTGCTGCTGGTGGTGGTACATCGCCGGCGGGGTCTGGCTGAGCCAGCGGCGGATGATCTCCCACCCGATCTTCGTGACGAGCTCGCCCGCCATCTCGTCACCGAACGGCGCCGGGTTGAACTGAGCGGCGTGCCACAGCATCGCGAGGCGGTCGTCCGGCACACGGGCGAGGTTGGTGAGGTCGACGTCGATGCTGATCGTCACCTGGGTGGTGGGCTTGTTCGGCATCAGACGGTCACCACCACGGGGCGGTGCGGGAATCGGGCGGTGATGTCGAGGAACTCGGCCGCCTCCTCGACGGACGCGTACGCGTTGGAGGCGTGGCGCCAGCGGAGGGTGGAGATCTGGTGGGCGCCGTCGGGGTCGGGCTCGGCGCCGGCCATCCACACGCGGGCGCCGCTGCTGTCGCGGTAGCCGGTGATGATCCCGTACAGGGTGTCCGGGGTGAGGGCCGAGCCCTGCAGGGTGACGAGGTACTCGTGCGGGTCGGCGCCGGGGGCGGCGGGGCGGCCGGGCCATAGCCACACGCCGCCGCACTGGGTGGGGGCCTGGCCCCAACCCGTGTTCTGGGTGGTGGAGTAGACCTCGGTCAGGCCCTCGCCGCTGATGATGCGCACGGTGCCGCAGCCCCGGCAGACCATCCGCAGCTGCACCCGGCGGAAGCTGTCGGCGTGCTCGCAGTTCGGGTGGGCGCAGGTGTGGTGGTCGGTGCCGGTGGACTGGGGGCGGATGCCCTCGGTGCGCCGGATCTCGACGTCGTCCCAGCTGGGGTCGGTGCAGTCGACGGTGTGGGTGAGGGGTTCCCACCCCAGGTAGGTCTCGGTGATCAGGTCCATGCGGTCCTCTTGCTGAGGGAGACGGATGCGGCGGTGAGGAGGCGGACTTCGTCCAGGGCGGGCGGGCCGGCGTGCCGGGCGGTCGACGGCGGGAACGAGGGGCGAGGCGGGGCGGCCGCCGTGGCCGGGCCCGGGGCGGGCTCGGCCGACGGGCGGACGGCGGGGCCCGGGTCGCTGCGGTCAGCGGCGACCTTGACCAGGACGGCGAGGACCGTCCAGGTGCCGGCCGCCATGCCGCCGGAGCGCAGCCACTCGACGGCGAACGTGGTGCCGCTCATGCCGGGGCCTCGTCGGTCTCGGCGAGCAGGCCCATGAGCCGGGCCGCGCCCTCGTCGACCATGAGGGTCGGCACGCCCTCGCCGCACAGCGCGACGGCGACGTCGCCGACCACGCCCATGGCGAAGACCGCGTCGTCCTGGCGCGTGACCGCGTCGGGGTGGACGCCGAGCTTGTCGATCCACCACCGCCACGCGTTCAGGGACTGCGGCCGCACCGTCAGGCCCAGATACGTGGCGGAGGCGACGTCGGTCGCGATGACGTCGGGCTGCCGCCCGCGGAGCTCGGCAGCGAGTAACGCCGCCGGAGACTCCAGGTCGACCTCGGTACCGATGCGTGCGGTGCACCCGGCATAGGTGGTGGTGTGCACGCCGGCCTGCGCGTCGAGGTCGGTACGGACGACGCCGTAGGCGACGGGCACCGTCTCCGCGTGCGCCTCCATCTCTTCGGCGACGATCGCCTTGACGGCGGGGGCGAGCTCGACGGCCAGGCGCTCGAGCTGCTCGCCGGTCAGCGGCAGGTCCAGCATCTGGGTGGCGAGCTCGAGGCGGAAGCGCAGCCGGTGCTGCACCCCCCGGCTCATGCGCGGGTCTCCGTGACCGGGGCGAAGACCATGGCGGCGAGCTGCTGTGGGGTGGCGCAGGCGCTGCACAGGTCGACCTGCTGCTCGTTGGGGACCCAGTAGCAGCCACTGGCACAGGCCCTGTCCTCGGTGCAGCCGCACTTGACGCAGCGCGCCTCGTCGTCCTGGTCGGCGGCCGGGGTCGGCGCGGCCGCGGTCTTCATGGCGGCGAGCGGAACAACCGGGGTGATGGCCGGGACGACGGCGGCGGCGGGGTCGGCGCTGACGGTGGGCATCGGCTGCGTCACCTCGCCCGGAGCCTCGGCGCTCTCCTCGGCCGACGCCGGGGTGGCGGATGGCAGGAGAGCGTCGGCGTCCTCGGTGTTCGTCAGCGCGCGGGCGAGGACCTCGACACCGTCGACGATGGTCTTCGTCTCGATCCAGACGGTGCCTCCCCACCAGCCGGTCCGCTCGTCCTCACGGAGGACCTCGGAGTTGAGCAGGGTGGCGGCCGCGAGGACACCGCGGCCGGCGTCGAGGCCGGTGCCGAAGTGCAGGCGGACGGCGAAGGCCTCGGCGGTGAGGTAGCGGTGGATGTCGACGGAAGTCGGCAAGACCTGAACCCTGGTGACCAGGCGGTCGGCGAGGGCGCGGGCCCGCTCGTAGGCGGCGCGGCCGGCGTCCTGCTCGGTGGTCTCAGCCGGTGTGGTCGTGGTGGGCTGGGTAGCCTGTTCCACGTGAGCCTCATTTCAGAGTGGTGATGTGAGGCGACGTCTCGAGCGGGGCCGTTCGGACCGGGCAAGGGTCTGGACGGCCCCGTTTGCGTGGGGTCAGGAGACGTTCGCGAGTGCCTTGCCGCGGCGCGGCAGGGGGCGCAGGGAGGCGAGCGGGTGGGGCGTCGCCGTGGTGCTGGGGGTACGCGCTGCCGCCAAGGGGCCGGTGTCCGGCTCGTGGTGGAAGATCGCGTCGATCCGCTCGAGGTCGGCGTCCGTGAAGTACACGACCCGGCCGAGCTTCGAGTGCGGCAGCTGCTTGATGTGCCGGCGCAGCCAGGACTCCTCCACGCCGAGGATCTCGGCGGCGTCCGGGTACCGGAGTCGGCGGGTCATACCGGCGCCTCGGTCTTCTCGTCCGGGACCTTGCGGCCGGTCTCGGCGAACAGGCACCCGACGTCCACGCCGATCACTCGGCATATCTCGCGGGCGACCGAGGCGGGCTGTGTCTTGGTCTTGCCGTTGAGCAGACCCTCGATCGTGCCGTGGGGGATGCCGACCGCGGAGGCCAGCGCACGACCGCTGATCTCGGAACCGTCACCCGTGCGGCTCATGAGGTCGCGCAGGGTGTGCGGCTTGAGCAGGCGATACCTGGGTTCACGCGTCACGTGCATACCTCTTGGGCAGTGCGTCCAGAATAGTTGGGCAGCACCAGAGTGGCACGGGATTGGGCGTGGTGTCCAGAATAATTGGACAGTCGGTCGTGATGGTTTTGGTCAAGGTCTCTGCCGGGGGTGGCGCACAGACCTATGAATCTTGGACACTGTGACCATGCGACGTGGGTGGTTGGTCGCTTGAGCAGTGCATATGCCAGCCACGTCACATGCGCCACATGGGCAACCCCCGGGCCTACGTGACCAGGAGACGAGATGATGACGGCCGACAAGGCTGCTGCCGAGGAGACAGGGCGGACCGACCTGTCGGACCTCCTGCGCGACCGCATGGCCGAGCTCGGCCTGTCCTACCGCAAGGCGGCCGACGCGACCGTCGACCCGCAGGCCCCGGAGGCCGGCCCCCTCTACAGGCGCGGCACCCTCGAGAACCTCCTGAAGAATCGCGTCGCCAGCGCACCCAGCGAGGCGCAGTGCCGCGCCCTCGCGGCGGCATTCCGGCTGCCCCTCGTCGCGATCCAGCGCGCCGTCGGCGCCCAGTACCAGGGCTACATCGCCGAGCACTGGAACCGCTCCGAGAAAGCGCGCGTCTGGATCGCCCGCATCGAGGAGATGGACGACGCCGACCTCGACCGGCTGACGCGCCTCGCCGACGTGGCCCTGGACGACAAGCCCGAGTAAGGCTCTGGCCAGGACTTATGGTTGCCTAACTCAGAGTTAGTAGGACTTTCGACTACTTCCTGTTCAACTCTGGTCACCCCGTAACCCATATGGCACAGTCAGTGATCCGCCTGGGAAGCGCTATCACTCACACAGGTCACTCATGCCCCACGCCATTGACGAGGGGGGCCAGGGCATGAGTGCGCGTTCATGCAAGGGGGCCAGGAGTCATGGCACTGGACAACTCGGGGGAGTCCACCAACCACAGCGCCGACCAGCAACCAGCGGCCGACTTCGACATGGAGTTCGTGCCCGACCTCCCAGACGGCCGAGCAGTCTTCCCGGCCGAGCGCGAAGGCAAGTTCGTGTGGCTCGTCGCCGAGGGAGCCATGACCGAACAGTGCTTCCGCGAGATGCGCACCTACCTGCTCCACATCGTCGGCAGCGGCACGTGGACCCAGAATTGGGGCGGAGGGGAACCGCAGCTCGTGTAGCCGGTGCAGAACCGTTCCGGCACAGCAGAGGGCCGCGCACCGCGCGGCCCTCGCTGCGTTCCTAGACCACCGTCCGCAACGTCCGCGGTGCCGGCGCCCCCATCGCCGCCTCGACCGCGGCCGCGATCTCCCCGTCCAGCGCCCGCACCAGGTGCCCGTACCGGTCCACCGTCGTCGTGATCGACTCGTGCCCGAGCCGCGCCTGGATCGCGGGCAGCGGAATGTTCTTCTCGATCAGCCACGCCACGTGCGTGTGCCGCAGATCATGCAGCCGCGGCCGCTTCGTCAGCCCCCGCTCGATCGCGGCCTTCACCGCCGGCTGCCACTTCCGGTGGAAGAAGTTGCTGTGCCGCCACGCCTTGCCCATCCCGCCCCGGAAGATGAAGTCCTCCGGCTGCCTGCCCCGCAGGTGCCGCCGCAGCATCTCCATCTGCCCCTCGGACAGGGCCAGGGTGCGCCGGCTCTTCCTCGTCTTCGGCGGGCCGAGCTCGAACGTGGAGCCGTCTCCCATGCGCTTCCACGCCCGCTGCACGTTGATCGTCCGTCGGGTCAAGTTCACGTCGCGCGCCTGCAGCGCGGACGCCTCGCCCCACCGCAGTCCGGTGCCGACGAGGAAGTCCGCCAGATCCGCCGCGTTCGGGTCGGCCTCGCGCATGCAGGCGCTGATCCGTGCGTACTCGTCGTGCTCGAGGAAGGTCATGTCCTCCTCGATGCCGTCGTCCCCCCGGGGGAGCTTCGTCTTCGAGCACGGGTTGTCCAGGCGCAGCTGCGGGGATGCCTCCACCGCGGCCTGGAAGACGCAGAACAGCAAGCCGTGCCGGTTCGCGATGCTCTTGCCGCTTGCCTCCTGGCGCAGCCACTTGCCCTCCGTCGTCGGGTCCGGCACGCCGTCCTCCTGCGTGCGGACCCAGGCCCGGATGTCGTCGGCCGTGACGTTGCACACGGTCGCGGGAACAGCGGCGCCCCCACCGGCGGGCATGTGCACGAGGCCGCCGAGGCGGACCTCCGTGCCGTCCTCCCGGCGGTAGAGGACGCCGGCGAAGTGCCGGTCGATGTCCCGCTTGTAGTCGGCCCGGGTCCGCTCCTCGATGCCAGTCAGTCCGTCGGCGTACCGGTGCGCCCAGGTGATCAGGTCGACGTCGTCGGGGTTGGTGTCCGGCTCGACGAAGCCGCGGCCCTTGACCCAGCCGTGCGGCCACCGGTTGCCGTGCGCCTCGACGAGTGCCCGGAACTGGCCGGCCTGTGTCTCGCCCTCGTCGCCGCCGAAGTTCTCGGTCTGCCACGACCCGTCCTGCCGCCACTTCACCTGAAAGGTGGTCTCGCCCGACTTCCTCGGGCGGGGAACGATGCTCGCCATGGAGGGAAGATACGGCCCGAATCGGGCGTCGGGGAGGGGGCGGTGTTCCCGATTGTTCCCAAGGAGGCACAACTAGATCAAGGGCTGACCTGTTTCTCCAGGTCAGCCCTTGATCATTCAGGGTGAGTGACGGGACTTGAACCCGCGGCATCCTGGACCACAACCAGGTGCTCTACCAGCTGAGCTACACCCACCAAGACCGGTGCTCGAAATCCCGCGTGGCGGGGTTTCCCGACCGGCTGAGAAAAAGTGTACAGGGTCCGAAGGGGTGCTCGCGCCCGGCTTTCCGGAGGCCGCCGCCCGGGGGCTCGCGCCCCTAACCGGCGACGACGTGCTTCGCGGCGATCGCCCTGGCCGTGTCGGAGTCGGGGCCGGGCTGCGGGACGAAGACCGCCTCCCGGTAGTAGCGCAGTTCGGCGATGGATTCGCGGATGTCGGCGAGCGCCCGGTGGTTGCCGTTCTTCTCGGGGCTGTTGAAGTACGCACGCGGGTACCAGCGGCGGGCCAGCTCCTTGATCGAGGAGACGTCGACGATCCGGTAGTGGAGGTAGGCCTCCAGCGTCGCCATGTCCCGCAGCAGGAAGCCGCGGTCGGTGCCGACGGAGTTGCCGCACAGGGGGGCCTTGCCCGGCTCCTTCACGTGCTCCCGCACATAGGCCAGCACCTGGGCCTCGGCGTCCGCGAGGGTCGTGCCGCCGTCCAGCTCGGCGAGCAGTCCGGACGCGGTGTGCATCTCGCGCACCACCTCCGGCATCGTCTCCAGGGCCCGCTCCGGCGGACGGATGACGATGTCGACGCCCTCGCCGAGGATGTTCAGCTCGGAGTCGGTGACGAGGGCGGCAACCTCGATGAGCGCGTCGTCGGACAGCGAGAGGCCGGTCATCTCGCAGTCGATCCACACCATGCGATCGTTCATGCGGCCACTGTACGGTGGGCGGCTGTTCATCGGGTCCCCGGCGTCCGTGCTGGGGCTGCTGGGGGCTGCCGCCCCCGGACCCCCGCTTCGGCCTGGACGGCCTCGTCCTCAAACGCCGGACGGGCTGAGTTGGTCTGCCCGGCGTCGGACAGGGCGCCCCGACGCGCGGGGATGGTGGGCCCGGCGTCGGAGGTGAACGCCCCGGCGGGCTGAGACGGTCTCCCTGGTGTCGGAGGTGAACGCCCCGGCGGGCTGAGACGGTCTCCCTGGTGTCGGACGGGAACGCCCCGACGGGCCGGGGCGGTCTGCCCGGTGGCGGGACGGGAACGCCGGACGGGGTGGTCTGCCCGTCCGGCGCTCGGGTGTTGCGTCATGTCACGTCACGGGGCGCTGCGCTGGCCCGGGACGCTTGCCGCGCCCGCCGGCATGGGGGTTGCCGTGCGGCGGGTCTGGAACGGGACCGCGTTCTCCGGGGGGAGGGCGGCCGCGGGGTCGGACGGGGGCTGGGGCCGGGAGGCTCCCGCGGCGGTGTCCGGGTCCGGCTGGCGGTCGGCCTGGGGGCGGCGGGCCCGGTAGGCCGCCCGGTAGGCGGCCGGGGACGAACCCAGCTGGCGGCGGAAGTGGCCGCGCAGCGCCACCGGCGAGCGGAAACCGCACCGGCCGGCGACCTCGTCCACCGAGTAGTCCGACGTCTCCAGGAGGCGCTGCGCCTGGAGGACCCGCTGGGTGATCAGCCACTGGAGCGGTGCGCTGCCCGTCAGTGAGCGGAACCTGCGGTCGAAGGTGCGGCGGCTCATGTAGGCGCGCGCGGCCAGCGTCTCCACGTCGAACTGCTCGTGGAGGTGCTCCAGCGCCCAGGCGACGACCTCGGCGAGCGGGTCGGCGCCGATCTCCTCCGGTAAAGACCTGTCGAGGTAGCGCTCCTGGCCGCCGCTGCGGCGCGGGGGGACCACCAGCCGGCGGGCCAGCGCTCCGGCCGCCTCGTTGCCGTGGTCCGTGCGCACGATGTGCAGGCACAGGTCGATCCCGGCCGCGGTGCCCGCGGACGTCAGCACGTCGCCGTCGTCCACGAACAGTTCACGCGGATCGACGTGCACGGACGGATAGCGCTTGGCCAGCGTCGGCGCGTACATCCAGTGCGTGGTGGCGGGGCGGCCGTCCAGCAGGCCGGCCGCCGCGAGGACGAAGGCACCCGTGCACAGTCCCACTATGCGCGCCCCCTCCTCGTGCGCCCGGCGCAGCGCGTCGAGCGCCTCCTCCGGTGGCGGCGAGGTGATCGACCGCCAGGCCGGTACGACGACCGTGCCCGCGCGCGAGATCGCCTCCAGCCCCTGTGGCGCGGTGAGTTCGAGGCCCCCCGTGGTCCGCAGAGGGCCCTCCTCGCCGGCGCACACCAGCAAGCGGTAGCGAGGCACGCCGGCGTCCTGGCGGTCGATCCCGAACACCGACAGCGGTATGGAACTCTCGAAGATGGGGCCGCCGCTGAACAGCAGCACCGCGACGATCTCCTTGCGGCGTCGCCCGGAAAGCTTCCGGGCCGCGGCTTCCGGCGCGGCAGCGGAGTCGTGGCTCATACTGCTAAGCCCCCCTCGGTGGTCGCGGCGCCCTTCACCCTTCGGGTCTGTCGCTCCAACACGTTTCCCCTCGGTCCTGCACGAGTCCCCCGCCGTAGACGGTCAAGATCGAATCTACTGTGTCCCGCCGCGCCGAGGTGGCTGGTTCGGCACTCGGGACATTGTCGACATGGCAACTTGGCGTGAAGCAGTCGATCACGAAGCGTTGCATTCCGGGGAGCCCCTGGGAAGTGCGCCTTGTGTCAGTGGCCAATCCGCATAGGGTGCGGTGGGGTCCCCAGACCCTTTCCGTGCAGGTGGAACGGGGGTTTGGGGGTGGTGGGGGGTGCGGATGCGCCACCTGCGGAAGTTGGCTGAAAAGAAGCGGAACTGTGCGCGGAAACCGGTCAGTCGACCGGTGTGTTTTCCCCGGCGTGCCGTCCGCCCCTGCGAGCCCGCGGCCGGGCCGCGACCCGCTCGGAACGCCGCAGCAGCAGGCGGCAGACGCCGGTGACGGCGGCCAGGCCGAAGGCCGTGCCGGCGGCGCCCGCGAAGGAGGCGCCGTACCAGAGGAGCGCGACGGGGACGAGAAAGCAACTGAACGCCGCCCAGCGGACGAGATCGGTGACGCCGTCCCGGCCGGGCGGGCCGGACGTCGGTTCGGCGGGACGGTGCGGTCCTGACACGGGTGCTCCCTGGGATGGCGGCATGGAGATCAACGCCCGCGCGGCGCGTCGGTCACGACCGGTCACGGACAGTTGAATGCTGTGCAAACCGCCTGTACAGAGCAGCAACCATTGCGTTACGGGCGCCCTCTCGGGCATGCTCCGGTGAATCCCGCGGGGGACCCTCCGCGGGATCTGGGCGAAGGAGGCGTGCCGCCGTACCCTTGGGGGTATGGGGTTGGGAAGACCATTCCCGGACACACAGCTCCACCGCACACTGTTGTCCCCCATAGAGGATAAAAACGCCGAGACAGCCATGGCCGGTCACGAATTCTTCGAACCCGCGGACCGCAAGCGGCCCGTCGCCGAACCTACGGCGGCCGAGCCCCTGGCGGCCGACGAGCCACGCCAGTCGTGCGATCCAGCCTTCAAGCACGGCGTCGTCGTCGGCTTCGACGGCTCCACCTCCAGCGAGCGCGCCCTCGCCTACGCCATCGGCATGGCCTCCAGGCTGGGTTCCGGCCTGGTCATCGTGCACGTCGCCAACCGGCTGCCCACCACGGTGTGGGCCGGCTGCGAACCCCCGGTCTTCGTCGACGTGCCCGACCACCGCACCGAGGTCCTCGGTCTGGAGCTGGCGTGTGCGGACTACCTCGCCGAGGTGCCCTGGATCCTCGTCGAGCGCGGCGGCGACATCTGCCACGAACTCGAAGAGGTGGGGCGGGAGTACGAGGCGGACGCCATCGTCGTCGGCTCCAGTCACGGCCTGGTCGGCCGCCTCTTCGGCTCCGTCGCCGGCCGGCTCGCCAAGCGGGCGAAGCGGCCCGTGGTGGTCATCCCCTGACAGGGCGGACGGCTCCGGCGCACCGAACGGCCCCCGCGCGTGTCACCACGCGCGGGGGCCGTCGTGATGTCGACGTACGGGGCTACTCCACCGTCACCGACTTGGCGAGGTTGCGGGGCTTGTCGATGTCCCGGCCCAGGGCCAGGGCCGTGTGGTACGCGAGGAGCTGGAGCGGGATGCCCATGAGGATCGGGTCCAGCTCGTCCTCGTTCTTCGGGACGACGATGGTGTGGTCGGCCTTCTCCTGCTCCTGGTGGGCGACGGCGAGGATCTGGCCGCTGCGGGCCTTGATCTCCTCCATGGCCGCGCGGTTCTTCTCCAGCAGGTCGTCGTCCGGCACGATCGCGACCGTCGGCAGGGCCGGCTCGATCAGGGCGAGCGGGCCGTGCTTCAGCTCGGAGGCCGGGTAGGCCTCGGCGTGGATGTAGGAGACCTCCTTGAGCTTCAGGGAGGCCTCGCGGGCGACCGGGTAGCCCCGCACGCGGCCGATGAAGAGCATCGAGCGGGCGTCGGCGTACTGCGCGGCCAGCTTCTTGATGTCCTCCTCCTGCTCCAGCATCTCGGAGATCTGCGCGGGCAGCTTGCGCAGGCCCTCGATGATCCGCTTGCCGTCGCGCACCGACAGGTCGCGGGTGCGGCCCAGGTGCAGGGCGAGCAGCGCGAAGGCGACGCAGGTGTTGGTGAAGCACTTGGTGGACACGACGCAGACCTCGGGTCCGGCGTGCACGTACATGCCGCCGTCGGCCTCGCGGGCGATCGCCGAACCGACCACGTTGACGATGCCGAGCACCCGGGCGCCCTTGCGCTTCAGCTCCTGCACGGCGGCCAGCACGTCGTAGGTCTCACCGGACTGGGAGACGGCGATGTACAGGGTGTCGGGGTCGACGACCGCGTTGCGGTAGCGGAACTCGGAGGCCGGCTCGGCGTCCGCGGGGATGCGGGCCAGCTCCTCGATCATCTGCGCGCCGATCTGGCCCGCGTGGTACGAGGTGCCGCAGCCGAGGATCTTCACGCGGCGCACGGCACGCGCGTCGCGGGCGTCCAGGTTGAGGCCGCCGAGGTGCACGGTGGAGAACCGGTCGTCGATCCGGCCGCGCAGCACGCGGTCCACGGCCTCGGCCTGCTCGTGGATCTCCTTGTGCATGTAGGTGTCGTGGCCGCCCATGTCGTAGGAGGCGGCCTCCCACTCCACGGTGGTGGGCTCGGACGTGGTGCGGGTGCCCTCGGTGGTGTACGTGCGGAAGTCGTCGGCCTTGAGGGTGGCCATCTCGCCGTCGTCGAGCGTGACTATCTGCCGGGTGTGGGCGACCAGCGCGGCGATGTCGGAGGCGACGAACATCTCCTTCTCGCCGATGCCGAGGACGACCGGCGAGCCGTTGCGGGCGACGACGATGCGCTCGGGGAAGTCGGCGTGCATCACGGCGATGCCGTACGTGCCCTCGATGACCCGCAGGGTCTCGCGGACCTTGTCCTCCAGCTTGACGGCCTCGGAGCGGGCGATGAGGTGGACCAGGACCTCGGTGTCGGTCTCGGAGAGGAACTCGACACCGTCCGCCTCCAGCTTGCGGCGCAGGTCGGCGGCGTTGTCGATGATGCCGTTGTGGACGACGGCGACCTTGTTGTCGGCCGACATGTGCGGGTGGGCGTTCAGGTCGGAGGGGGCGCCGTGGGTGGCCCAGCGGGTGTGGGCGATGCCGGTGGTCCCCTTGAAGCGCGCCGGGACCTTGGCCTCCAGGTCGCGCACCCGGCCCTTGGCCTTGACCATCCTGAGGCCGGCCGTCTTCGGGGAGGTCACGACGATGCCCGCCGAGTCGTACCCGCGGTACTCCAGGCGCTGGAGGCCTTCCAGGAGCAGGGGCGCGACGTCACGCTTGCCGATGTATCCGACGATTCCGCACATGTATCCGTAAACCTCGTGTCTCTCTTCGGCCTCTCGGCCGTAGCCGGCCTCTCAGCCGTAGACGATGCGGCGCAGTTGACGGAGCGACAGCTCCGGGGGTGCGACCGCCCGGTATTTCAGTTCCGCCTCGATCCGTTCGAAGATCGTCGCGTTCACCAGGCCCTGGGCCTGGAGCTCGCGGTGGCGGCGACGGACGTACTCCTCGGTCGTCTCGTCGAAGTAGGCGAGCACGTCCTGGACCACGCGCAGTGCCTCGCCCCGGCTCAGGGGGGTGGACCGCGTCAGATGATCAACGAGTTCGTCGTGCACCCGGTAGATCCTGGGGTACGGAAGGTCGCTGCGCAAGAATCCTGCCCGATTCCGGGCAGGTCGCTGTTGAAACTCTCATGAGGGGCTGTTCGTGGCCCGTCCATCTCACGTCCGGAATCTCGTTGCCTGAGCAGACGAGTTTCAGACGCCATGGACATTCCTCGCATGGGCGTTCCCGAGCCGCTGGCCGGCCGTATGAGCATGGCGGAGCAGCACGAGTACCTGCGCTCCAGGTTCTCGCGGCGCACGATGATCAGGGGCGGCGCGGTCACGCTCGGTGCCGTCGCGGGCGGCGTGTTCGTGCCGGGCGCCACCGCGCGGGCCGCCACCCCGAACCGGCGGCCCGGCGGGACCGACACGGTAGACGGCGCCCTGGTCGCCCCCTTCGGCCGCCACCTCGCCTACGGCAACGACCCGCGCACCGAGATGACCGTCTCCTGGCAGGTCCCGGTCGCGGTGGACAAGCCCTTCATCCGCATCGGTGCCCACCCCTGGGACCTCTCCCACAAGATCGACGCCGAGCCGCGCCCGCTGCACACCCCGGCCGGGGTCGGCGCGAGCGGCGACCACACGCAGTACTACCTGCACGCCAGGCTGACCCGCCTCAAGCCCGGCCGCACCTACTACTACGGGGTCGGCCACGCCGGATTCGACCCGGCCGAGCCGCACCTGGCCGGCACCCTCGGCACCTTCACCACCGCGCCCGCGCGCTCCGAGCCGTTCACCTTCACCGCCTTCGGCGACCAGGGCGTCAGCTACCACGGACTCGCCAACGACGCCCTGATCCTCGCCCAGAACCCGGCCTTCCACCTGCACGCCGGCGACATCGCCTACGGCGACCCGGCCGGGCAGGGCAAGACCTCCGACACCGGCTTCGACGCACGGGTGTGGGACCAGTTCCTCCACCAGACCGAATCGGTCGCCAAGCAGGTCCCGTGGATGGTGGCGTACGGCAACCACGACATGGAGGCCTGGTACTCGCCCAACGGCTACGGCGGCGAACGGGCCCGCTGGGAGCTGCCCGACAACGGCCCCGACGCCGACCACCTCCCCGGCGTCTACTCCTTCGTGCACGGCAACACCGCCGTCATCTCCCTGGACGCCAACGACATCTCCTTCGAGATCCCGGCCAACCTGGGCATCTCCGGCGGCACCCAGACCCGCTGGCTGGAACGGCAGCTCAAGAAGTACCGGGCCGACCGGGACATCGACTTCGTCGTCGTCTTCTTCCACCACTGCGCCTACTGCACCTCCACCGCGCACGCCTCCGAGGGCGGCGTCCGCGACGAGTGGGTGCCGCTGTTCGAGAAGTACACCGTCGACCTGGTGATCAACGGGCACAACCACGTCTACGAGCGCACCGACGTCATCAAGGGCGGCGAGGTCGCCAAGGAGCTGCCGATCGGCGGCACCGCCCACCCCGAGACGGACGGCGTCGTCTACGTCACGGCGGGCGCGGCCGGCAAGAGCCTGTACGCGTTCAGCGCCGAGCAGAGCTACGAGGGCCACGAGAAGGACGTCGAGTCGGTGTCGTCCTTCGTGTGCGTCGACGGCGGACGGCAGAGCGAGAGCGTGGCCTGGTCCCGGGTCCGCTACCTCGACTACTCCTTCCTGCGCGTGGACGTGACGCCCGCCTCCCGGGGGCGGCTGGCGACCCTGAAGGTGCGGGGCATCGCGGAGACCGGGGAGACGGTCGACCACTTCACGGTGGCGCGCCGGGCCCGGTAGGACGCGCGGGGCCCGGCGGGGCATCCGGTCACATCCGCTTCAGGACCGCCTGCTTCGCCAGGGTGAACTCCTCGTCCGTCAGCACCCCGGAGCGGTGCAGCTCGCCCAGCTCCCGCAGCCGCCGCAGCAGCGCGTCGTGGTCGTCCTCGGCGGCCTGCTTCGGTGGGGGCGGGGGCGTGGCGGCGTCCTCGCCCGCGCGGGCGTCCTCCAGGGCCGCGCGGGTGGCCGGGTGCGGGAGGCGGGCCTGTACGGCCGCGGCCACCAGGGCCATCAGCGGGTCCTTCTTGAAGCCCCACAGCTCCACGGCGTTGGGGTCGTACTTCGGCGGCACCTTGCCCGGCGCCGCCCGCACGGTGAACCGGAGGTGGCCGTTCTCCAGGCCGACCGTCGGCTGCCACTCCACGGCGACGATGTCGGCGAGCGGGAGGGTGCGCGGTCCGGCGGCCGACTTGGCGTCCTCCGCCTGCCACTTCCACTCCAGCCGCACCCGCTCCCCGTCGAAGCTCGCGACACCGTCCCCGGCCGACACCGACAGCGGCACCGCCGGCCCCGGCAGCAGATAGGCGTCCACCGGGCCGGACGGGACCTGGTCCAGGAGCAGTGCGTTGCGCACCTCGTCCACGAAGTACTCGGCCACCCCGTACCGGTCGGACTCCACCAGGAGCTGGTACGGGTCGTGGGGCTCGGTGAGCCGGCCGCCCGTCGCGTGCAGCAGAGGGTCGGCGCCGTCCCGCAGCCGCAGCCTGAGCCGCCCCGACTTCTTCCCCTGCTCGAACGATATGCCCGCCAACGCCGCGAGCGGCACGAGCAGTTCACCCAGTTCCCTGCGGAGCAGACTGACGTTCTTGTCCCGCCCGGGTGTCAGCCGCAGGGCGTCGCCGTCGAAGACCCACGTTCCGTCCTTCTGGATGATTTCCGCCATGCGGGGATTGTTTCATCGCTTCTGCGGGCGGTGATGGTGCGGGAGAGTGGTCTGCACCCGTCCTCAACCCCCGTCCCCGAAACCCTGATTGCACGCCTCGCGAAGGGAGCGCACGTGAGACCTCATCGACGGCACCACAGAACGACTCCCCGCATCACCCGGCTGCTGGGATCGCTGCTGCTGGTGGCGGCGGTCGGCGCCATGACCGCCGGCGCCGCCCCGGACCGCAGGACGGCCGCCGAACCGACCCCCCTGGACCGGGTCATCCCGGCCCCCGCCTCAGTCGACCCCGGCGGCGCCCCGTACCGCATCACTCCCGGCACCCACATCCGCGTCGACGACTCGCGCGAGGCCCGCCGCGTCGGCGACTACCTCGCGGACCTGCTGCGGCCCTCCACCGGATACCGGCTCCCCGTCACCTCCCACGGCCACGGCGGCATACGACTGCGCCTGGCCGAGGGCCCGTACGGCGACGAGGGCTACCGCCTCGACAGCGGACGCTCGGGCCTCACCATCACCGCCCGCAAGGCCGCCGGTCTCTTCCACGGCGTCCAGACCCTGCGTCAGCTGCTGCCCGCCGCCGTCGAGAAGGACTCCGCGCAGCCCGGCCCCTGGCTGGTCGCGGGCGGCACCATCGAGGACACCCCGCGCTATGCCTGGCGCAGCGCCATGCTCGACGTCTCCCGGCACTTCTTCGGCGTCGACGAGGTCAAGCGCTACATCGACCGCGTGGCCCTCTACAAGTACAACAAGCTCCACCTGCACCTCAGCGACGACCAGGGCTGGCGCATCGCCATCGACTCCTGGCCGCGTCTGGCGACCTACGGCGGCTCCACCGAGGTCGGCGGCGGACCCGGCGGTTACTACACCAAGGCGGACTACAAGGAGATCGTCCGCTACGCGGCCTCCCGCCACCTGGAGGTCGTGCCCGAGATCGACATGCCGGGCCACACCAACGCCGCCCTCGCCTCCTACGCCGAGCTGAACTGCGACGGGGTGGCACCCCCGCTCTACACGGGCACCAAGGTCGGCTTCAGCACGCTGTGCGTGGACAAGGACGTCACCTACGACTTCGTGGACGACGTCCTCGGCGAACTCGCCGCGCTCACCCCCGGCCGCTACCTGCACATCGGCGGCGACGAGGCGCACTCCACGCCGAAGGCCGACTTCGTGACGTTCATGAAGCGCGTGCAGCCGATCGTCGCCAAGTACGGCAAGACGGTCGTCGGCTGGCACCAGCTGGCGGGCGCCGAACCGGCCGAGGGCGCGCTGGTCCAGTACTGGGGCCTGGACCGCACCAGCGACGCGGAGAAGGCCGAGGTCGCCGAGGCCGCCAGGAACGGCACCGGGCTGATCCTCTCCCCGGCCGACCGGACGTACCTGGACATGAAGTACACCAAGGACACCCCGCTCGGCCTGTCCTGGGCCGGCTACGTCGAGGTGCAGCGGTCCTACGACTGGGACCCGGCCGCCTATCTGCCGGGCGCCCCGGCCGACGCGGTGCGCGGGGTCGAGGCCCCGCTGTGGACGGAGACCCTGTCCGACCCGGACCAGCTGGACTTCATGGCCTTCCCCAGGCTGCCGGGCGTCGCCGAGCTGGGCTGGTCCCCGGTGTCGACGCACGACTGGGACACCTACAAGGTGCGGCTCGCCGCGCAGGCACCGCACTGGGAGGCGATGGGGATCGACTACTACCGCTCGCCGCAGGTGCCCTGGACCTGATCCGACGCCACGACGGGCACCCCGGAGGACCGTCTCCGGGGTGCCCGCCCGTCTGCTGGGGCCCTTGGGGCCCGGCCGCCTACAGGCCGGCTATCGGGTTCCTCAGGTTCCCGATCAGCTGGAGCGCGCCGGACGGGTCGGCCAGGTCCACCATCTGCCGGTTGTCGCGCAGCTGGAGCCGGTTGAGGCAGGACAGCGCGAACTCCGGCGCGAACATGTCGTACCGCTCGAACTTGTCGGCCAGCTCGGGCACCGACTCCTGGTACTCGCGGGTGGCCTCCGCGACCGTCCGCCAGAAGGTGTCCTCCTCCACGATCCCCTCGTCCGCGAGGTTGGCGGCGAGGAACCGGAAGAAGCAGTCGAAGACGTCCGTGAAGATCGACAGCAGCTTCTTGTCGTCCGGTACGTCCACCGCGATGCGGGAGACCTCCGGCGGCAGCACGGCGTCCGGGTCCATCACCGCGATCTCCTCGGCGATGTCCTTGTAGACCGCGCGCCGCACCACGCCGTCCGCCAGCACGAGGATCACGTTCTCGCCGTGCGGCATGTACACCAGGTCGTAGGCGTAGAAGCTGTGCAGCAGCGGGACGTAGTAGGCGCGCAGGTAGTGCCGCAGCCACTCGGCCGGCGTGAGCCCGGACCGCTCGATCAGCGCGCCCGCGAAGGAGGCGCCCTCGTGGTCCACGTGGACGAGGGAGGCCATGGTGGCGAGCGTCTCGCCCTCCTGGAGGGACGGCACCGGGCTCTCCCGCCACAGCGCCGCCAGCATCTTGCGGTACGGCGAGTAGCGGTCGGTGGCCTGCTCGTACTCCAGGTGCCGGTAGCCCACGGCAGCCCGCTCCCGGATGATGCTCAGCCCCGTCCCCTTCAGCACCGGGTCGCCCTCGATCAGCCGGGCGAGCCAGTCGTTGATGGCCGGGGTGGCCTCCATGTACGCCGCCGACAGACCGCGCATGAAGCCCATGTTGAGGACGGACAGGGCCGTCTTCACATAGTGCTTCTCGGGGTGCGAGGCGTTGAAGAAGGTGCGGATGGACTGCTGGGCCAGGTACTCGTCGTCGCCCTCGCCCAGGCACACCAGATACCCGCGGGCGACCTCGGCGGCGAAGGTGACGGTGAGCTTGTTCCACCACTGCCAGGGATGGACCGGGATGAGGAGGTAGTCGTCCGGGTCCAGGCCGCGCTCGCGCAGCACGCCGTGGAAGCGCTCGACGGTGGCCGCGCCCAGTTCGCCCCGGACGAAGGACTCGTACTCGATGCCCACGCCCGCCGTGAACGCCGCCCGCGAGCGGTGCGCCGCCAGCCACACCAGCCGGACCGGGCTCGCGGTCTCGGGCGCGTACGACAGGTACTCGTGGACGCCGAAGCCGAGGCGGCCGTTGTTGGCGACGAAGCAGGGGTGGCCCTCGGTCATGCCGGTCTCGACGGCCTGGAAGTCGCTCCGGGCCAGCTCGGCGGAGGTGAGCTGCGGCTTGGTCAGCTTGTAGCAGGTCCCGGAGAGGGTGGAGGAGATCTCCTCCAGGTAGACCGGGAGGATCTCGTCGCTCAGACCCAGGGTCTGCTTCAGTTCGACGAAGAAGTCCAGGGCGGCGAGCGGTAGTTCGGCGCCCTCGCGGTGGCGGGTGATCGAGGCGGCGTCCACCTGCCAGTGGTCCAGGGCGCGGACGGTGGCGGTGAAGCGGTAGGCGGTCTTGCCGTCGTCGCTGCGAACGGCGTACGCCCCCTGCCCCTCGGACTCGGGGGTCAGCAGCCGCTCGTGCGTGAACTCGGCCAGCGCCTTGCGGACCAGCAGGCGGTTGGCCCGCTCCCAGCGCTCGGGGGTCAGATGGGCGACGGCGTCGGCGAGGCTCATGCGGACACCGCCTTCTCGAACTGCTCGCGGGTGCAGAAACTCAGCAGGGCCTTCTTCTCCGGCTTCTGGATCTCGCGCTCGGGCACGAATCCGACGGCCGCGTTCAGGGCGTGGACGGCGGTGTTGGCGACGTCCGGTTCGACGACGACCCGCCGGGTCGCCGGGTCGGCGAACAGCTCGGCCATGACGGTGGTGATGACGGCCCGGGTGAAGCCGTGCACGGGCCGGTCGGTCGGCGCGACCAGGAAGTGCATGCCGACGTCGCCCGGCTCGGGCTCGTACAGCCCGACCAGCTCGCGGTGGGCGGGGTCGTAGCGCTCCGTCAGGAAGGCCGGGACACCGTCGTGCAGACCGAGGTGGGCCTGCTGGTGCTCGTCGGCGGCCAGCTCCATGTACGCCCGCTCCACGTCCACCAGCGAGGCGTCCTGCATCATCCAGAACGCGGACTTGGGGTGGGTGAGCCAGCCGTGCAGCAGCACGGCGTCCTCGAGGGGGTCGACGGGGCGCAGGGTCAGTGCCCCGACGGCGGTGCCGGTGCTCATACGGCTCATACGGCGAACTCCTGGAACGCGATCGTCTTCTCCACCGGGTAGTACTCGCGGCCGAGCAGCTCCCGGACGATGCAGCTGTTGCGGTAGGCGCCCATGCCCAGGTCGGGGCTGGTGACGCTGTGGGCGTGGACTCCCGCGTTCTGCAGGAACACGCCGCCTCCCGTGACGTCCACGGCGTAGTTGCGGGCGATGTCGAAGTTGCCCCGGGAGTCGTAACGCAGCCGGTCGCGGACGGGCTTGAGGAACTCCGGCTCGGTGTACCGGTAGCCGGTGGCCAGCACCAGGCCCTCGGTCTCGATCTCGAAGTCCTCGCCCTGCTCCTCCTGGCGGAAGCCGAGCGTGTAGGTGCCGTCCGCGTACCGGGCCTGTCTCAGCGCCGAGTTGGTCAGCAGACGGGTGGGGACGGGACCGGCGAGTCCCTTCTGGTAGAGCAGGTCGAAGATCTCGTTGATCAGGTCGCCGTCGATGCCCTTGAAGAGGCCCTTCTGCTCGGCCGTGAGGCGGTAGCGGGTGTCCTCGGGCAGCGCGTGGTAGTAGTCCACGTATTCCGGGGAGGTCATCTCCAGGGTGAGCTTGGTGTATTCGAGGGGGAAGAAGCGGGGGGAGCGGGTCACCCAGTTCAGCCGGTAGCCGTGGACGTCGATCTCGCTCAGCAGGTCCTGGTAGATCTCGGCGGCGGACTGGCCGCTGCCGACCAGCGTGATCGACTTCTTCTTCACCAGCTCGGCCCGGTGCCGCATGTACCTGGAGTTGTGGAGGAAGTCGCCCGCCAGGCCCCGGCAGGCCTCCGGGATGTGCGGCGGGGTGCCGGTGCCGAGGACGAGGCGGCGGGCGCGGTAGGTGTCGCCCGAGGTCGTGGCGACGGCGTACAGCTCCGCCCGCTCGTCGTACGTGACCTCGGTGACCGTGGTGGAGAAGCGGACGCTGCCCAGCTTGTGCGCGGCCCAGCGGCAGTAGTCGTCGTACTCGACGCGCAGCGGGTAGAAGTTCTCCCGGATGTAGAACGAGTACAGCCGGCCCTTCTCCTTCAGGTAGTTGAGGAAGGAGTACGGCGAGGTCGGGTCGGCGAGGGTGACCAGGTCCGACATGAACGGGGTCTGGAGGTGGGCGCCGTCCAGGAACATCCCGGCGTGCCACTCGAAGTCGGGCTTGGACTCCAGGAAGACGCCGTTCAGCTCGGCGATGGGCTCGGTGAGGCAGGCGAGGCCGAGGTTGAAGGGGCCGAGGCCGATCCCCACGAAGTCGTACGCGGCGCTGGCTTCAGGAAGCGCGGTCAAGGGAGTCTCCCAGGTACTGCTCGGCGTGGCCGGCGATCAGGTCGAGGACGGCGGCGATGTCGGCCGTGGTCGTCTCGGGGTTGAGCAGGGTGAACTTCAGGTAGTGGCGTCCGGCCACCTTGGTGCCCGCGACCACGGCGTCGCCGGAGGCGAACAGGGCCTTGCGGGCGTACAGGTTGGCGCGGTCGATCTCGGCGGGGCCGGTGACGGCCGCCGGGACGTAGCGGAAGACCAGGGTGGAGAGGGACGGCTGGACCACGACGTCGAAGCGCGGGTCGGCGGCGAGCAGTTTCCAGCCCTCGGCGGCCAGGTCGCAGACCTCGTCGAAGAGCTGCCCGATGCCGTCGGCGCCCATCACGCGCAGGGTCATCCACAGCTTGAGCGCGTCGAAGCGGCGGGTGGTCTGCAGGGACTTGTCCACCTGGTTGGGGATACGTTCCTGCACCATGCGGCGGGGGTTGAGGTACTCCGCGTGGTAGGTGGCGTGGCGCAGCGTGGCCGCGTCCCGGACCAGCACGGCCGACGAACTCACCGGCTGGAAGAAGGACTTGTGGTAGTCCACGGTGACCGAGTCGGCCCGCTCGATGCCGTCGATGCGGTCCCGGTACTTCAGGGAGGCCAGCAGCCCGCAGCCGTAGGCCGCGTCGACGTGCAGCCACACGCCGTACTGCTCGCACAGCCCGGCGATCTCCGGAAGGGGGTCGATCGAGCCGAAGTCGGTGGTGCCGCCGGTGGCGACGACGGCCATGGGGACCAGGCCGTCCGCCGCGCAGCGCTCCAGCTCACGGGCGAGGGCGACGGTCCGCATGCGCTTGTCCCGGTCGACGGGGACCGACACGACGGCGTCGGGGCCGAGGCCGAGCAGTTTCGCGGACTTCCTCACGCTGAAGTGGCTGACCTCGGAGGCGAAGATCCTGAGGTCGGCGAGTGATTCGGCTTTCGCCTCCTCGCGGGCCAGAAGCAGCGCCTGGAGGTTGGACTGGGTGCCGCCGGAGGTGAACACGCCGTCGGCGGCCGGGCCGAGGCCGATGCGGGCGGTCGTCCAGTCGATGAGCTTGCGCTCGATGAGGGTGCCGCCGGCCGACTGGTCCCAGGTGTCCAGGGAGGAGTTGACGGCGGACAGGACCGCCTCGCCGAGCACCGCCGGTATGGCCACCGGGCAGTTGAGGTGCGCGAGGTAGCGGGGGTGGTGGAAGTAGACGGCGTCGCGCAGGTAGACGTCCTCCAGCTCGTCGAGGACCGCGGCCGTGTCGTGCAGGGGCCGGTCGAGATCGATCCCGTCGATGCGGGGGGAGAGGGCGTCGACCGTGACACCGGTGAACGGGCGGTCGGTGGTGGCGATTCTGGCGGCCACCCGCTCGACTCCTTCGGTCACGGAGCGGCGGTACTGCTCCGCGGTGGTGTCGTTGAGCAGGTGCGAGCGCATGTGGGGGTCCTCCGGTGGGGACGGTCCGAGAGGGGCGGAGAGGGGCGGAGCCCTCGCTTCGACTTAGGTTAGCCTAACCTAAGGCAAGTCGATCAAACGCGCACCGGTGGGTGACCGCTGTCACTGCGGCTTCATGGGGCCGGAGGTCAGCTCCGCTCGCGGAGTTGCTCCTCCGTCAGGCCCCGGCGCCAGTAGCCGACGAAGGTGACGCGCCGGCGGTCGATGCCGCGCTCACCCACGAAGTGCCGCCGCAGCTCCTTGACGCACCCGGACTCGCCCGCGATCCAGACGTAGGGGTGGCCGGCGGGCGGGAGCCGGGCCTCGCGGAGAGCGGCGAGGGTCGCCCCGGGGCCGCCGGCGGCGTCCCTGACCAGCCAGGTGACCTCGGCGTCCGCGGCCGTCTCCAGGTCCTGCACGTCCTCGGCGTGCGGCACCTCCAGCCAGACCCGGGCGGGGGTGCCGGCCGGCAGCGCCTCCACGATCGCGCAGGCGGCCGGTACGGCGGTCGCGTCGCCCCAGATCACCACCAGGTCGGTGTCCTCGGGCGGCCGGAAGCGGATCGCCCGGTTGTCGGCCACCGCCGGGCCGAGCAGCAGTACGCGGTCGCCGGGGGCGGCGTCGGCGGCCCAGCGGGCGGCGGGACCGGGCTCGCCGTCCGTGCCGGTCCCGGCCGGGCCGACGCCGTGCAGGACGAAGTCGACGTCGATCTCGGCGGTGTGCCCGTCAGCGTCCCGGCGCAGCGCCCGCAGGGTGTACGAGCGCATCACCGCCCGTACGTCGTCCGGCAGTTCGCGCCAGCCCTGCCACCAGCCGTCGCCCAGCTCGACGGGCACCGCGGGCTCCGCCTGCCCCGGGTGCGGCAGGAACAGCGACAGCGACTGGTCGAGGCCGTCGGAGTGGAAGGCACGCAGATCGGGTCCGGCGAAGGTGACCCGGGCCAGGGACGGGCCGAGCCGCCTCGTCCGTACGACCCGGAGGGAGAAGAAACGGAACGGGGCGGCGACGGCCGTCGTCATGAGGGGCTCCGGGGAAGGGTGGTGGGTCAGCCGACCTTCTTGGCGTTCTCGATCGCCTCTGCCAGGTTGTCCAGCAGGGGAGTGCACTTGTCGTAGGACAGGATCGGCTCGGGGGAGCGGGAGATGACCTGGCCGGCCTTGACCGCGGGGAGCTTCTTCCAGGTGCCCTCGGTGATGTCCGCGGGCTGGATGGTCGAGGCGCGGTCGTCCATGATGATGACGTCGGCGGGGTACTTGTCGACGTTCTCCCAGCTCAGGCTCTCGAACCAGCCGCCGGTCGCCTTCTTGGCCGCCTCGGAGGGCTCGACGAAGTTCACGCCGAGGGCCTTGAAGTACTCCAGGTCCACCGAGAGGTTGGTGCCGGAGACGTAGAACAGGTCGGGGCTCGCGGAGCCGGCCAGCACCCGGATCTCGGGCCTGGCCTTGGCGGCGGCGCGCAGCCGGGCGGCGGCCTTGTCGAAGGCGGCCTTGGCGTCGGTGACCTTCTTGGCCTTCATGTCCCCGCCGAGCGACTCGGCCAGCTCCCACATGCGCTGGAGCGGTTGGGTGAGCTGGCGGTCGAAGACCGAGATCGCCACGCTCGGGGCGAGCTTGGCGATCTTGTCCTTCGACTCCTCCGGGACGGACCACAGGGTGCCCGCGGTGTCGAAGGTCGTGGTGATGAGCACCTCGGGGGCGAGCGAGGCGTACTTCTCGACGTTGAGCTTGCCCCACTCGTTGCCGAGGACGGTGACCTTGTCCACGTCGAGGTCGCCGGCCTGCACGTCGGGCTTGCCGTCCTTGGTGGTGGTCGGGCCGAAGACGCCCTTGACCTGGACGCCGTAGTCGAAGAGGGCGGCGGCGACGCCGGTGAAGGCGACGATGCTCGCCGGCACCCGGTCCAGCTTCACGGTCGTACCGCGGTCGTCCTTGAAGGACCAGGGGCCGGACTTGCCGGCGCCGCCCGACCCGTCGCCCGAGCCACCGCTCTTGCCGTCGTCGTCCCCGCAGGCCGCGAGCACGGCGCCGAGGCCGAGGGCGCCGCCGGCGGCGAGGATTCCGCGGCGGGTCGGGTGGGTAGCGCTGGCGTTGGACATGGTGGTGGCTGCCTTCGAACGGTGCGGAGCGTCGTGCGCTGCGGGACAATTCGAAGGTAGGTTAGCCTAACCTCAGATCTTGTCCAGGGGCGGGGTCCGCGCGACCCCGACCCCACGGACTTCCGCGCGGCGTCCGGGTCTCAGCTCACCAGCCCCAACTCCCGTGCGATCAGCATCCGCTGGACCTCGCTGGTGCCCTCGCCGATCTCCAGGATCTTCGCGTCCCGCCACATGCGGGCCACCGGGTACTCGTTCATGAAGCCGTATCCGCCGTGGATCTGGGTGGCGTCCCGGGCGTTGTCCACCGCGACCGTCGACGAGTACAGCTTCGCCAGCGCCGCCTCCTTCTTGAACGGCTCGCCCGCCACCAGCCGCGAGGCCGCGTCCCGCCAGGCGAGGCGGGCCGTGTGGGCCTTCATCTCCATGTCGGCGATCTTGAACTGGATGGCCTGGTTGGCCCCGATCGGCTTGCCGAAGGCGTGACGTTCCTTCGCGTAGGCGACCGACTCGTCCACACAGCCCTGTGCGAGCCCCGTGCCCAGCGCGGCGATGGCGACCCGGCCCTCGTCCAGGATGCGCAGGAACTGCGCGTAGCCGCGCCCCCGCTCGCCCAGCAGGTTCGCCGCCGGCACCCGGACGTCGGCGAAGGACAGCTCACGGGTGTCCGAGGCGTTCCAGCCGACCTTCGAGTACGGGGCGGCCACCGTGAAGCCGGGGGTGCCCGACGGGACGATGATCGACGAGATCAGGGGCCGGCCGTCGGGCTTGCGGCCGGTGACGGCCGTGACCGTGACCAGGCCCGTGATGTCCGTGCCGGAGTTGGTGATGAAGCACTTGGTGCCGTTGATGACCCACTCGTCGGTGGCCTCGTCCAGCCGGGCCGTCGTCCGGGTCGCGCCCGCGTCGCTGCCGCCGTCCGGCTCGGTGAGGCCGAAGGCGCCCAGTATCTCGCCCGAGCACAGCCGGGGCAGCCACTGACGCTTCTGCTCCTCGGTGCCGAACAGGTGGAGCGGCATCGCGCCCAGCGAGACGCCCGCCTCCAGCGTGATCGCCACCGACGAGTCGACCCGGGCCAGCTCCTCCAGGGCCACGCCGAGGGCGAAGTAGTCGCCGCCCATGCCGCCGTACTCCTCCGGGAACGGCAGCCCGAACAGGCCCATGCGGCCCATCTCGCGGACGATCTCGTACGGGAACTCGTGCCGCTCGTAGAAGTCGCCGATCTTCGGCGCCACCACGTCGTGCGCGAACTGTTCGACCGTGCGGCGCAGTTCTTCCAGTTCGGGGGAGAGCTTGTGGTCCATGGTGTTCACGACTCCTGGTGGGAGAGGGCTCGAACGGTGCGGGACGGGCTCGGCCGGCCCAGATGCGCGGCCATCCAGACGCTTGTGGCGACGAGACGGCCGAGGTCGACCCCGGTGTCGATGCCGAGGCCCCGCAGCATCCACACGAGGTCTTCGGTGGCGAGGTTGCCGGTGGCGGACTTGGCGAAGGGGCAGCCGCCGAGGCCGCCGGCGGAGGCGTCGACCGTGGTGACGCCCTGCTGGAGCGCGGCCAATGTGTTGGCCAGGGCCTGGCCGTAGGTGTCGTGGAAGTGCACGCCCAGCGCGGAGACCGGCACGCCCGCCCCGGTCAGCGCGGTGAGCAGGGCCGTCACATGGCCCGGGGTCGCCACACCGATGGTGTCGCCCAGGCTCAGCTCGTCGCACCCCAGGTCCAGCAGGGCCCGGCAGACCCGCACCACCTGGGGGACCGGGACCGGGCCCTCCCAGGGATCGCCGAAGCACATGGAGAGGTAGCCGCGGACGTGGACGCCGCTCGCCTTCGCCCGGGACACCACCGGCTCGAACATGGCCAGCGATTCGTCCACCGTGCGGTTGAGGTTGGCCTTGGCGAAGGACTCCGTGGCGCTGGCGAAGACCGCGACGCGGCGCGCGCCGAGCGAGAGGGCCCGGTCCAGGCCGCGTTCGTTCGGCACCAGCACCGGCAGCTCGACGGGCAGGTCGGCCACCGCCGGGAACAGCTGCTCCGCGTCCGCCAACTGGGGGACCCACTTGGGGTGGACGAAGCTCGTCGCCTCGATGGTGGTCAGGCCCGTGCCGGCCAGGCGGCGGACGAACTCCGCCTTGACGGCCGTGGGCACGGTCGCCTTCTCGTTCTGCAGTCCGTCGCGCGCGCCGACCTCGTGGACGCGGACCCGGGCGGGCAGGCCCTCGGCCGGCACGGGCATGGGCAGACCCTGTTCCGGGGTGTTCACGCCGTCTCCTCCTTCGGGTCCGTCGCGTCGTCGGCGGGTGCGATGACCGCGAGCACCTGGTCCATGGCGACGGTCGTGCCCGGCGCCACGTCCAGCTCGGTGACGGTCCCCGCGTGCGGGGCGGAGATGACGTGCTCCATCTTCATCGCCTCCACCACCAGCAGGCTCTGCCCGGCGCTCACCTCGTCGCCGACGGCGACCTTCACCACCGTCACCGTGCCCGGCATCGGCGCGGTCAGCGAGTCGGCGCCCGCGTGGGCGGCCCGGTCGAGGGAGGCGGCGACCGGGTCGTGGTCGCGCACCTGCCAGGCGTCGCCGTCGCGGCCCAGCCAGTCGGCGGCGCGGTGGAAGGTGTGCCGGACGCCGTCCAGCGTCACGGCGACCTGGTCGTCGGTGACGGTGTGGGTGCCGCGCGGGGTGTGCGTGACGGGTTCGAGTCCCGGCGCACGCAGCGGGAAGGAGACCGGCTTCGGCTCACCGCCGGTGCGCCAGCCGCTGGGCACCGAGAACGGGTCCGTCCAGCCGTCGCCGCCGGGGCGCAGCGCCTGAAGCCGTACGGCCGCCGCCGCCTCGTACACCGCCTCCGGTACGCCGGTGGTGACCAGGCCGTCGACCTCGCGCTCCACCAGCCCCGTGTCCAGCTCGCCCGCGACCACCGCCGGGTGCGCGAGCAGCCGCCGCAGGAACCCGGCGTTGGTCTGCACGCCCAGGGTGACCGTCCCGGCGAGCGCCGCCCGGAGTCTGCGCAGCGCGGTCTCCCGGTCGGGGCCGTACGCGATCACCTTGGACAGCATCGGGTCGTACAGGCTGCCGACCTCGGTGCCCTCGCTGAGCCCGGAGTCGGTGCGCACGCCGTCGCCCTCGGGCTCGCGCAGCCGCAGCACCGTGCCTCCGGAGGGCAGGAAGCCACGGGCCGGGTCTTCCGCGCACAGGCGGGCCTCGATCGCGTGCCCGGTCAGCCGTACGTCCTCCTGCGTGAACCCCAGCGGCTCACCGGCCGCCACCCTCAGCTGCCACTCCACCAGGTCCAGGCCCGTCACCAGCTCGGTCACCGGGTGCTCGACCTGGAGGCGGGTGTTCATCTCCATGAAGTAGTACTGGGAGGGGTCGCTGCCGGGGACGATGAACTCCACCGTGCCCGCGCCCCGGTAGCCGCAGGAGCGGGCCGCCTGCACGGCCGCCTCGCCCATCGCCGCCCGCGTCGCCTCGTCCAGCAGGACGCTCGGCGCCTCCTCGATCACCTTCTGGTGCCGGCGCTGGAGCGAGCACTCGCGCTCGCCCAGGTGCACCACGTTCCCGTGACCGTCGGCCAGCACCTGGATCTCGATGTGCCGGGGCCGGTCGATCCACCGCTCCACCAGCAGCGTGTCGTCGCCGAAGGAGGCGCGGGCCTCGCGCCGCGCGGCGGCGATCTCGTCGGCCAGCACGGCCGTGTCCCGCACCAGCCGCATGCCCTTGCCGCCCCCGCCCGCCGAGGGCTTGAGCAGCACCGGTGTGCCGATCTCGCGGGCGGCGTCGGCGAGCTGTTCGTCGGTGAGCCCGCTGCCGCTGCTGCCGGGGACGACCGGCACCCCGGCCGCCCGCACCGTCTCCTTGGCCCGGATCTTGTCGCCCATCAGGGCGATGGCGTCGGCGGACGGCCCGATGAAGACCAGCCCCGCCTCCTCGCAGGCCCGCGCGAAACCCGCGTTCTCGGCGAGGAAGCCGTACCCCGGGTGGACCGCCTGCGCGCCCGTCCGGGCAGCCGCCTCCAGCAGCCGCTCGACGGACAGATAGCTCTCCGTCGCCGGCGCCGGGCCGATCCGTACCGCCTCGTCGGCCTCCCGCACGTGCCGCGCGTCCGCGTCGGCGTCGGAGAAGACCGCCACCGAGCGCACGCCCATCGAGCGCAGGGTCCGCACGACGCGGACGGCGATCTCACCGCGGTTGGCGACGAGCACGGTCTCGAACATGCGCGGCGTGTCGTTCGTGTTCTCCATAAGTCCCCTCCTCACATCCGGAAGACGCCGAACCGGGGCTCGCCCAGCGGCGCGTTGGCACACGCGGTCAGGGCCAGGCCCAGCACCTGCCGGGTGTCGGCGGGCTCGATGACCCCGTCGTCCCACAGGCGGGCGGTCGCGTAGTAGGCGTTGCCCTGCCGCTCGTACTGGGCGCGGACCGGCGCCTTGAAGGACTCCTCCTCCTCGGCCGGCCACTCCTCCCCGCGCGCCTCCAGCTGGTCCCGCTTGACCGTGGCCAGTACGGAGGCGGCCTGCTCGCCGCCCATCACGGAGATCTTGGCGTTGGGCCACATCCACAGGAAGCGCGGCGAGTACGCCCGCCCGCACATCGAGTAGTTCCCCGCGCCGTACGACCCGCCGACGACCACCGTCAGCTTCGGCACGCGCGTGCACGCCACCGCCGTCACCATCTTGGCGCCGTGCTTGGCGATGCCCCCGGCCTCGTAGTCCCGGCCCACCATGAACCCGGAGATGTTCTGGAGGAACACCAGCGGGATGCCGCGCTGGTCGCACAGCTCGATGAAGTGGGCGCCCTTCTGGGCCGACTCGGAGAACAGGATGCCGTTGTTGGCGACGATCCCCACCGGGTGGCCGTGGATGCGGGCGAAGCCGGTGACCAGGGTCTGCCCGTACTCGGACTTGAACTCGGCGAAGCGGGAGCCGTCCACCACGCGCGCGATGACCTCGCGCACGTCGTAGGGGGTGCGGGAGTCGACCGGCACCGCGCCGTACAGCCCCTGCGGGTCGACCTTGGGCTCGACCGCGGGCTCCACGCCCCAGGGGAGCGCGCCGCGTTCCGGCAGGGTGGAGACGATCTGCCGGACGATGCGCAGGGCGTGCGGGTCGTCCTCCGCGAGGTGGTCGGTCACGCCGGACACGCGGGAGTGGACCTCGCCGCCGCCCAGCTCCTCCGCCGTGACCACCTCACCGGTGGCCGCCTTCACCAGCGGCGGGCCGCCCAGGAAGATCGTGCCCTGGCCCCGGACGATGACCGCCTCGTCGCTCATCGCCGGGACGTACGCGCCGCCCGCCGTGCAGGAACCGAGGACGGCGGCGATCTGCGGGATGCCCGCGCCCGACATCCGGGCCTGGTTGTAGAAGATCCGCCCGAAGTGGTCGCGGTCGGGGAAGACCTCGTCCTGCATCGGCAGGAAGGCACCCCCCGAGTCGACCAGGTACAGGCACGGCAGCCGGTTCTCCAGCGCCACCTCCTGCGCCCTCAGGTGCTTCTTCACGGTCATCGGGTAGTACGTGCCGCCCTTGACGGTGGCGTCGTTGGCGACGATCACGCACTCCCGGCCGCTGACCCGGCCGATGCCGGCGATGACGCCGGCGGCCGGGGCGGCTCCGTCGTAGAGCCCGTCGGCGGCGAGCGGCGCCAGCTCCAGGAACGGCGAGCCCGGGTCGAGCAGCGTGTCCACGCGGTCGCGCGGCAGCAGCTTGCCGCGCGCGGTGTGCCGGGCCCGCGCCCGCTCGCCGCCGCCCAGCCGGGCCGCCGCGAGCTTGGCGCGCAGTTCCTGAACGAGGACGGCGTGCGCCTCCTCGTTGGCCCGAAAGGCCTCCGACGCGGGATCCGCCGCCGTCGTCAGCTCCGGTGCCTCGTGCATCCTGCGGTCCCCTCACCCGATGGTCGATCGGTCGATCGGTTAATGAGCGTTAACGCATTTCCCTCAGGTTAACGACCGCTAACCGCCCTGTCTAGAATTGGTCCCATGGCCACCAGAACCGACGCCCCCACCCGCCGCGAGCAGATCCTCAAGGAGGCTGCCCGGCTCTTCGCCGAGCGCGGCTTCCACGGGGTGGGCGTCGACGAGATAGGCGCCGCGGTCGGCATCAGCGGCCCCGGCCTGTACCGGCACTTCCCCGGCAAGGACGCGATGCTCGCCGAGCTGCTGGTCGGGATCAGCGACTCGCTGCTGACCGGGGCGAAGCGGCGGCTGGCGGAGGCGGACGGGGCGGCCGGGTCCGGGGCGGGTGCCGGTGCGGCCGGACCCGAGGCGGTCCTCGACTCGCTCATCGAGGGGCACATCGACTTCGCGCTCGACGACCGCCCGCTCATCACCCTGCACGACCGCGAGCTGGACCGCCTCCGGGACGCCGACCGCAAGATGGTGCGCCAGTTGCAGCGGCAGTACGTCGAGCTGTGGGTCGGGGTGCTCCGGGAGGTCTACCCGGCGGTCGCCGAGCCCGCCGCCCGCTCCGCGGTCCACTCGGTCTTCGGCCTCCTGAACTCCACCCCGCACCTGGGCCGCCCCGGCTCCCTGCCCGGCCGCGCGGTGACGGCGTCCCTGCTGCACCGGATGGCACGGGGGGCCTTCGCGGCGGTGGGAGCCGGGGAGTGACGAGCGTTACCCGCGTCCCGGTCTGGACGCCCCTGGCTACCCGCCGGTACCGTTGAGTCTGAGCAAGCGCTTAGATATTCGTACCCTGGAGGTGGCGCGGTGCGCCGTACGGTGTTCAACGAGGACCACGAGGCGTTCCGGGAGACCCTCCGCGCCTTCATCGAGGCCGAGGTCGTCCCCGTCTACGACGACTGGTTCGCCGCGGGCCAGGCGCCGCGCGAGTTCTACTACAAGCTCGGCGAGCTGGGCATCTTCGGCATCAACGTGCCCGAGGAGTTCGGCGGCGCCGGCATGGACAGCCACAAGTTCGAGGCCGTCCTCTACGAGGAGACCGCCCGCGCGGGCGTCCAGTTCGGCGGCTCCGGCGTCCACGTGCTGCTCGCCCTGCCGTACATCAACATGCTGGCGACCGACGAGCAGAAGAAGCGCTACCTGCCGAAGTTCGTCACCGGCGAGGAGATGTGGGCCATCGCGATGACGGAGCCCGGCACCGGCTCCGACCTCGCGGGCATGAAGTCCACCGCCAAGCTCTCCGAGGACGGCACCCACTACGTCCTCAACGGCGCCAAGACCTTCATCACCGGCGGCGTGCACGCCGACCGCGTCATCGTCTGCGCCCGCACCGCCGCGCCCACCGCCGAGGACCGCCGCCACGGCATCTCCCTGTTCGCCGTGGACACCAAGTCCGAGGGCTACTCGGTCGGCCGCAAGCTGGACAAGCTGGGCCTGCGCACCTCCGACACCGCCGAGCTGGCCTTCGTCGACGTCAAGGTCCCCGTCGAGGACCTGCTCGGCGAGGAGAACAAGGGCTTTTACTACCTCGGCCACAACCTGGCCTCCGAGCGCTGGGGCATCGCCTTCGGCGCCTACGCGCAGGCCAAGGCCGCCGTCCGGTTCGCCAAGCAGTACGTGCAAGACCGCACCGTCTTCGGCAAGCCGGTCGCCCACTTCCAGAACACCAAGTTCGAGCTGGCCGCCTGCCAGGCCGAGGTGGACGCCGCCGAGGCCGTCGTCGACCGCGCCACCGAGGCCCTGGACGCCGGTGAGCTGACCCCCGCCGAGGCCGCGTCCGCCAAGCTGTTCTGCACCGAGGTCGCCCACCGCGTCATCGACCGCTGCCTCCAGCTGCACGGCGGCTACGGCTACATGAACGAGTACCCGATCGCCCGCCTGTACGCGGACAACCGCGTCAACCGCATCTACGGCGGCACCAGCGAGATCATGAAGTCGATCATCGCGAAGAACATGGGCCTGTAGACCACAGGACATGAGCGAAGCACTCCAGTCCCTCCTCGATCTGCTCGACCTCGAGCGGATCGAGGAGGACATCTACCGCGGCCGCTCCCGGTCCGCCGTCGTCCCCCGGGTCTTCGGCGGGCAGGTGGCGGCCCAGGCCATGGTCGCCGCCGGCCGCACGGTCCCGGCGGACCGGCACGCGCACTCCCTGCACGCGTACTTCCTGCGCCCCGGCGACCCGGGCGCGTCCATCGTCTACAACGTGGACCGCCTGCGCGACGGCCGCTCCTTCACCACCCGCCGCGTCGTCGCCGTCCAGCACGGCAAGCCGATCTTCACCCTGTCGGCGTCCTTCCAGACGTACGAGGAGGGCCTCGACCACCAGGCCCCGATGCCGCCCGCACCGGACCCGGCGACCCTCCCCACCGGCGAGGAGCGGCTGCGGAGCTACCCGCACCTGCCCGCCGAGACCGTGGAGCGCTTCCTGGAGGCGCGCGCGGCCGTCGACCTGCGCTATGTCGACGACCCGCCCTTCGGGAACTTCGGCGAGCCGCGCGAGCCGCACTCCCAGGTGTGGTTCCGCACCAACGGCAAACTCGCGGACGACCCCCTGCTGCACGTCGTCCTCGCCACCTACGTCTCCGACATGACCCTGCTCGACTCGGTGCTGCTCGCGCACGGCCGCGGCGGCTGGGCCGTCGGCGACGTCGTCGGAGCCTCGCTGGACCACGCCATGTGGTTCCACCGGCCCTTCCGCGCCGACGAATGGCTGCTGTACGACCAGCAGTCCCCGTCCGCGTCCGGCGGCCGGGGCCTCGGCCAGGCCCGCATCCACACCCAGGACGGACGGCTCGCCATATCGGTCGTCCAGGAAGGCGTGGTCCGCGTCCCTCGGGAACACTGAGGAGCATGGCGGACACAGGGGACACGGCGGACGGGAAGAACGGCGGCGGCGACAGCACCTTCACGGTGCTCGTCGCCGCCTTCGCCAATCTGGGCATCGCCGTCGCCAAGGCGGTGGCCGGCGTGATCAGCGGCTCCAGCGCCATGCTGTCCGAGGCCGCGCACTCGGTCGCCGACACCGTCACCGAGGTCCTGCTGCTGACCTCGCTCAAACGCAGCGTGCGCCCCGCCGACGAGGACCACCCCCTGGGCCACGGCCCCGAGCGCTACATCTGGGCGCTGCTCGCCGCCGTCGCCACCTTCGTCGGCGGCGCCGTCTTCTCCCTCTACGACGGCATCCACACCCTCACCCACGGCGAGGACCTCGGCGACCCGCTGGTGTCGTACATCGTCCTGGCCGTGGCCTTCGTCCTGGAGGGCTACTCGCTGCGCACCGGCCTCAGACAGGTCCGCGGCGAGGCCGCCCACCACCGGGTGTCCTTCGGCCGCTATCTGCGCCGCACCCCCGACACCGCCGTGAAGGCCGTCGTCATGGAGGACTCCGCCGCGCTGGCCGGACTGCTGCTGGCCGCGGGCGGGCTGCTCGGCGGGCAGCTCACCGGCTCAAGCGTCTGGGACGCCGTCGCCTCGCTGTGCATCGGCGCCCTGCTGCTGTACGTCGCCTGGGTGCTGGGCCGTTCCAACGCCGAGTTCCTGGTCGGCCGCCCGCTGCCGCGCTCCGTCCGGGACCGGATCAGGGCGGAGCTGGTGGCCGTCGAGCACATCGAGGCCGTACTGGAGCTGACCACCCTCGTGCAGGGACCACGGGAGGCGCTGGTCGCCGCCAAGGTCGACTTCCGGGACGTGTCGACGGCGGCGCAGATCGAGTGGGCCTGCGAGCGGGCCGAGCAGCGGCTGCGTGCCCGGTTCCCGAACGTGCGCCGGGTCTACCTGGACCCGACGCCGGGCTTCGCGCAGCGCCGCTCGGAGGGGCTGAACCCCTGGCCGTAGGAGCCGGGCCGCGGGGGCGCGGGCTACTTCAGCCCGGCCTCCGTCAGCAGGTACGCCGTCATCGGGTCGTAGTGGCGCGGGCTGACCACGTGGTCGTCCAGCGGCACCGCCACCTGGAGGGTGCCCTCGGACTCGGCGAGGAAGAGGGCCGGGTCGTTGCAGTCCGCGTAGCCGACCGAGTCCACGCCGTGCTGGGCGGCGTAACCGGCCCAGCCGTGGTCGGCGACGACCAGGTCGGGCAGGGGACGGCCCTCGCGCTCCAGACCGGTCAGGATCGCCTTCATCGGCTCGCCGGAGTGGGTGTGCCACAGCGAGGCCCCGTGCTCAAGGACCGAGACGTCCGCGAACTGCTGGACGTACCCCTCCTCCGTGGTCAGCCCCTCCGGGATCACCACGATCTCGCAGCCCGCGGCCCGCAGCGCGGCGGCCGTGGCGCGGTGCACGTCGAGCAGCCCGCCGGGGTGACCGGTCGCGAACAGCACCCGTTGTCCGCCGTCCGCCGCCTTGCGCAGCCGCCCCGCCATCCGCTCCAGCGCCGAGACGGTCAGCTCGGGGTCGATGGTGTCCTGCCCGTAGCGGTGCTCGGGGTCGTCGTTGACACCGACCCGCTCCGCCATCACCGCGAGCACGTCCTGCTCGTCGCTCCAGCGGTCGCCCAGCTCCAGACCGAGCCAGAAGCCCCGGTCGCCGTTGGCCAGTTTCCGGTAGTGGGAGAGGTTGTTCTCGCGGGGCGTGGCGACGTCGCCCGCGATACGCGTCCTGACGAGGTGCTCGGCGAGTTCGGCGCGGCTGGGTGTCCCGGGTATCGGCATGGCTCCATTGTGGGGCAGCCGGGCGGCGGGCAGCAGCCGGTCCCGGCGGGATAGCCGATTCCTCCAGTCCCCGGTGCCCGTATGGACGGAATGTACATATCGCGGCCGCGTTTGGGCCATCTAGTCTGCGAGGACCGGCTGCCCGGCCCACCAGTACAGTCGGACAGAAGCAGTACATGCGCGACGAAGCGCACGAAGGAAGGCAGTGCATGAGCGGCAACGAGACGCCCCGCGGTCCCGTCGACTCCTCCCGGATCCCGCGCTACGCCGGGCCCGCGACCTTCGCCCGGCTCCCGCGCCTGGACGAGGTCGGCGCCGCCGACGTCGCCGTCGTGGGCGTGCCGTTCGACTCGGGCGTCTCCTACCGGCCCGGCGCCCGCTTCGGCGGCAACGCCATCCGCGAGGCCTCCCGCCTGCTGCGCCCCTACAACCCGGCGCAGGACGCCGCCCCCTTCGCCCTCGCCCAGGTCGCGGACGGCGGCGACATCGCCGTGAACCCGTTCAACATCCACGAGGCCGTCGAGACGATCGAGGCCGCCGCCGACGACCTCCTCGGCACCGGTGCCCGCCTGATGACCCTGGGCGGCGACCACACCATCGCCCTCCCGCTGCTCCGCTCGGTCGCCAAGAAGCACGGGCCCGTCGCCCTGCTGCACTTCGACGCCCACCTGGACACCTGGGACACCTACTTCGGCGCCGAGTACACGCACGGCACCCCCTTCCGTCGCGCGGTCGAGGAGGGCGTCCTCGACACCTCCGCGCTCTCCCACGTCGGCACCCGCGGCCCCCTGTACGGCAAGAAGGACCTCACCGACGACGAGAAGATGGGCTTCGGCATCGTCACGTCGGCCGACGTCTACCGCCGCGGCGCCGACGAGGTGGCCGACCAGCTGAGGCAGCGCATCGGGGACCGCCCGCTGTACATCTCCATCGACATCGACTGCCTCGACCCGGCCCACGCCCCCGGCACCGGCACCCCCGAGGCCGGCGGCATGACCTCCCGCGAGCTGCTGGAGATCCTGCGCGGCCTGGCCTCCTGCAACCTGGTCTCCGCCGACGTCGTCGAGGTCGCCCCGGCCTACGACCACGCGGAGATCACGTCGGTGGCCGCGTCCCACACCGCCTACGAACTGACCACCATCATGTCCCGCCAGATCGCCGAGGCCCGTTCGCGGTGACCCACGACCACGACCTGGTGCTCCGTCCCACCGCCGCCCAGACGGAGGCCGCGCTGAACCCGCCCGGCGGGCGCACCGGCGGGGACCTGGTCGTGGAGTCCCTGGCCGCGCTCGGCGCGACCACCGTCTTCGGCCTGCCCGGCCAGCACGCCCTCGGGGTGTTCGACGCCCTGCGCCGCTCCGGCCTGCGCTACATCGGCCTGCGGGTGGAGAACAACGCCGGGTTCGCCGCCGACGCCTACGGCCGCGTCACCGGCGAGGCGGCCCCGCTGCTGCTGTCGACCGGCCCCGGCGCGCTCACCTCGCTGGCCGCGCTCCAGGAGGCGCGGGCCGCCTCCGCGCCCGTCCTGGCCATCGGCAGCCAGGTCCCCGCGGCGGGCCTCGGCGGCGGCCGCCACGGCTACCTGCACGAACTCCCCGACCAGGCCGCCTCCTTCCGGGGCGTGGTCAAGTCCGTGCACACCGTCCGCACCCAGTCCCAGATCCCGTCCGCGATCGCCCAGGCGTGGACGTCGGCGCTGACCGTCCCGCACGGCCCGGTCTGGGTGGAGATCCCGCAGGACGTCCTGCTGGCCGAGACCTCGATCCCGGTCGTGTCCGGCGGCGACACCTTCCCCGAGGAACTGCCCCCGCGCCCCGAACTCACGGCCGTGGCCGGCGACCTGCTCACCCGCGCCGAGCGCCCGGCGATCATCGCGGGCGGGGGAGTGGTCCGCGCGGACGCCGCCAAGAAGCTGCGGCAGTTGGCCGAGCGGCTCGACGCCCCCGTCGTCACCACCTTCGGCGGCAAGGGCGCGTTCCCCTGGACGCACCCCCTCTCCCTCCAGTCCTGGCTGGAGGACCGCCACACGACGGACTTCCTCCAGGACGCGGACGTCCTCCTCGTGATCGGCTCGGGCCTCGGCGAACTCTCCTCGAACCACCACACGTTCACCCCCCGCGGCCGGGTGATCCAGATCGAGGCCGACCTCGGCAAACTGGAGTCCAACCACCCGGCCCTCGGCATCCACGCCGACGCCCGCCTCGCCCTCCAGGCCCTGCTGGAGACGGCGGGGGAGCGCACCGACCCGGCCGCCCCGGAGCGCGTACGGGAGGTGCTGGACCGGGTCCGCGCACGCATCGCCGCCCAGGGACTCACCCTGGAACAGGACGTCCTGGCCGCCGTACGCAAGGCACTCCCGCCCCGGGCCCCCTCCTTCTGGGACATGACCGTCCTGGCCTACTGGGCCTGGTCCGCCTTCGACCCGAAGGCCCCGAACACCATGCACTCCGCCCAGGGCGCGGGCGGCCTCGGCTACGCCTTCCCGGCGGCCCTGGGCGCCGCCGCCGCCGACCCCACCCACCCGGTGCTGGCCGTCTCCGGCGACGGCGGCGCCCTGTACTCGATCGCCGAGCTGGCCACCGCCCGCCAGTACGGCCTGAACGTCACCTGGCTCGTCGTCGACGACGGCGGCTACGGCATCCTGCGCCAGTACATGACCGACGCCTTCGGGCAGCCGACGGCGACGGACCTGCCGGGACCCGACTTCGTCGCCCTGGCGGAGTCGTTCGGGGTGCCGGGGGTGCGCACTCGCCCCGAAACGCTGGAGCAGGACCTCGCGAGGGCCCTGAGCGCGCCGGGCCCGGCGGTCGTCGTACTCCCGGCCGTCCTGCGGATGTTCGCGCCGACGCACGTGGACTGAAACCCTGTGCCGCAGGCCGCCCGGGAGCCTAGGATCGGGAGCCGGCCGTAGGGGGGACCGTGGATCCGGAGATCGCCGCACTCGCAGGGACGGCGGGCACGACCGTCGTCACGCTGATGGTCACGAACGCCTGGGAAACGGCGAGGGACGGCATGGTCGCCCTGTGGCGCCGTGTCCAGCCCGCCAGGGCCGAGAGCGTCGGCGAGGAGCTGGAAGCGGGCCGCGAGGAGCTGCTCCTCGCGCGCCAGGCCGGTGATGACGACGCCGAGGCCGAGCTGACCGCCGAATGGCAGGGACGCGTACGGCGCCTGCTCCTGGCCCGCCCCGATGTCGCCGACGAACTGCGCGCCCTCCTGGACGAGTTGGCGCCGTCGGTGCCGGAGGAAGCGGACGCCCGGCACATCCGCCTGCGGGCCCGCGCGTCGGGCAGCGCCCGGATCTACCAGGCCGGCCGCGACCAGCACATCAGCGAACGATGAGCGTGCCGCGGCCGATGGAGGGCCGTGCCTCCGGCAGCGCCCGGATCTACCAGACCGGTGGCGACCAGTACATCGAGGAGCACGTCCACCACTGGGCCCCGGGCTCGGCCCCGATCTTCGGACAGCCGTGGACGGGCCCGGCCGACCCCCGGGAGTCCGCCCCCGACTCCGTCCGCATGCCCCTGGTCGGTCGCGCTCCCGGCGTCCTGCGGGACCGCACCGACCTCATGGCGCGTCTGCGGGCCGCCGTGGCCGGACCCGGCGGCGACATCCAGGTCCTGCACGGCCTGGGCGGCTGCGGCAAGACGGCCGTCGCCCAGGCCCTGTTCCACGAGGCCGTACGGGACCACGGCCGCGTCGGCCTGTGGGTCAACGCCTCCGAACGCGTCTCCCTGCGCGCGGGCATGCTCGCCGTCGCCGGTGACCGCGGTGCCACCGCCGGCGAACTGGCCGCGGCGGCCGGCGGCCGGCGCGCCGCGGCCGACCTGGTCTGGCACTACCTGGACCACTCGGCTCAACCCTGGCTGCTGGTCCTCGACAACGCCGACGACCCCGCCGTCCTGGAGGAGGGCGCCTGGCTGCGCCCGAGCCCCTCGGGCACGGTGCTGGTCACCACCCGCCACGCGACCTCTCCGCTGTGGCGCGCCCCGGCGACGAGCAGTCACCGGCTCGGGGTGCTGCCCCTGGAGGACGCGACCCTGGTCCTGTGCGATCTGGCTCCGGACGCGGGCACGCGGGAGGCCGCGCGGAAGGTCGCCCGGCGCCTGGGCTGCCTGCCCCTGGCGCTGACCCTGGCCGGGGCCCATCTGGCCCACCAACTGCTGGAGTCGTGGTCCATGGACGAGTACGACCGGAAACTGACCGAGGAGTCGACGGCCCTGGTCGACCGGGGGGCGTCGGCGACCGGCGGGGGACCGTCCCGCCACCTCGTGGGCCGCACATGGCAGCTGTCGCTGGACAGCCTGGCGGAGGGCGGCCTGCCGGAGGCCACGGCGCTGCTGCGGCTGCTGTCCTTCTGGGCGGCGGACCCCGTGCCGCTGTCCCTGCTCATGCCTGCGGCACAGGGCGGGGCCGGCCTCGAACGCCTCGAACCGCCGCTGGCCGCGCCCCGGGTCGAACCGGCCCTGCGCGCGCTTCTCGACCATTCGCTGATCGAGACGGTGGAGACGGACGGGCACCGCTGTGTGAAGGCCCACGGGGTCCTGCTGGACAGCGTCGCCGCGGGCGTGCCCGACGCGGAGCGCGGACTCCTGGCGGCAGCGGCGGGCCGGCTGCTGCGGGCGGCACTGCCGCAGGAGGGCGCCGGGTCGCCGCGGGCCCGCTCCCAGGTGCTCCTCCTGGCACCGCACGCGAGGGGCCTGCTGCACCGGTCCGGTCGCCACGGCCTGGTGACGGCGGACTCCGTGGGGATCGCGGTCCGTGTCGCTCGGCTGGTGTACGAGGCGGGGGACTGGACCGCCGCGCTGGCCCTGGCCTCCACCGCCGCGAGGACGGCCGCGGAGCACCTGGGGGACGAGCACCCCGCCACGATCGAGGCCCGGTCGGGGCAGGGCACCGTCCTGTTCCGGCTGGGCCGGTACGCCGAAGCCGCCGACCTGCTGCGGCCGGTCCACCAGGACGCGCTGCGCACGCTCGGCCCGCATGACGCGCGCACCCTGGACGCGGCTTACGAACTGCAGCGGGTACTGCACCGCCTGGGCGACCTGGAGCAGGCGCGTACGCTGCTGGACACCGTCCTGGACGGCCGCCGCCAGGCGCTCGGCGAGGACCATCTCGCCACCCTCAAGACCCGCTGCGAGATGCTGGAACTCCGCCTCGCACGGGACGAGTTCGACGGCTACACGGTGGCGGCCGGGGAACTGGCGGAGGACTGCGAACGCCGTCTCGGCCCCGACCATCTGGTGACGGTCTGGGCGCGCGACGCGCTGGCGCGAGGGCTCCTGCGCTCCGGCCGGGGCGCCGAGGCCGAGGACCTCTTCCGCCGGGTGCTGGCCGGGCAGCGGGCGGGGTACGGGGACGACCACCCCCTGGTCCTCGGGGTGCTCATCCAGCTCAGCCGCGCCCAGTATGCGCAGGGCAAGCGGGAGCGGGCCGCCGGGACCGCGCGCGAGGTGGCCGACGGGCGGGCCCGGGTCCTGGGCGAGGACCACCCCGAGACCGTCGCGGCCCGCGCCTGGTACACCGAGGTCCTGGCGATGCCGCCCGAGCCGGACGACGCCGTGGGCCGACCGCCTACCAGATCGACTCCACCCACTCCGGGTGGTCGATGAACGGGTTGCGGTTGTGCTGGTAGTCGTCGTAGACGACCTGGTTGCGGTGTTCCTCGAAGGCGTCCGGCGGGTCCTCGTCGTTCCAGGCCTTCAGTACGGAGAGCTTGCCGATGTACGGGTTGCTGCCGTTGTCGACCCGGCCGTTGACCTCCAGGTCGGCGAAGCCGTCGCCGCCCTCGTAGCGGACCGCCATGTAGAAGATCATGCGGGCCACGTCGCCCTTGACGGCGTCGCGGGGCTCGAAGGAGTCGGAGTCGGTGAGGCTGCCGCCGCCCTCGCTGACGGCGCTGCCGCCGTTGTCGAAGTCCTTGTTGCCCCGCACGCTGTTGACACCGACGTCCGAGGGGCGCAGGTGGTGCAGGTCGGTGCCCGGACCGGTGGCGGTGCCGAAGTCGCCGTGGGACTTGGCCCACACGTGCTCGCGGTTCCAGTCGCCGGTGTCGCCGCCGTTGAGTGACTTGCTGCGGGAGACGCCCGAGTAGAGCAGGATCACGTTGCCGGTGTTGTCCGGGTCCTCGTCGGTGGCTTTCAACGCGTCCCAGACCGCCGAGTACGACAGCTTCGTCTGGTCGCTGATGATCGTGTGGAGGGACGACTTGAGGCTGGTGCCGGTCTTGCCGACGGCGTCCTTGTAGTACGTCGAGTCGTAGTCCGTGTTCGTCGTCGTGGTCGCCGTGGCGGGGCTCGCCGTGAGGGAGGGTGTGGCGAGTCCGGCCAGGACGGCGGCCGTGGCGAGGACGACCGCCTTCCGGCGCAGGGTGCGTATCGCGAGCATGTGGGGTGTCCGATCTACGCGTGTGGAGTCGTGCGGTAGATCGAGCGTGACATGGACATGTAGGAGGTGGGGTGTGCAGAGGGTGACGATTGCGTGACGGTGGCCGCGCGCCGGCTCGGTCGACGGGCGCGGGGTTCAGCCGAGCAGTCGGGGCAGCGCCTCCTTGAGGGCCGCGAGCTGGGCCCGGTAGCCCGCGTTGAACTCGGCCAGTTCGCGCACGCCGAGGTTGTGTCCCAAGTCGCCCTCCCGCAACGGCACCATGGCGGGCATCGCGCCGAACACCTCGGCCATCGCCTTGGCGTGCCGGCCCTTCTGCACGGCGGTCACCAGGTCCTCGAAGAGGTCGAGCTTCAGGGCCTGGATCCGTTGCCGCGGACTGTCCTTGTCCTTGAACTCGTCCCGCACGGTCGGCTTGGGACTGCCCCCGGGGTCCGCGATGAACTTCAGCACCCGCAGCGTCGCGTACAGCCGCCCGGCCAGCCTCTGACCGTTTTCCTTCTGCTCTGGCATGAGGCATTACTTGCCATCCCGGCGCTCCCGCATCCCAGCTTTCGAAAAGCGGTCAACTTCCGTCCATCCCACCGCCCTAGGGTGACCGGCATGCGCTCGAGAACCTTCCGTACCGCCCTCGCCACCCTCACCGCGGGCCTCGCCGCGGCCGGCTGCCTGACCGCCGCGGGGCCGGCCACCGCCGCGCCGGAGCGGCACCCGGCGAACGCCTGCTCGTCCGCCGTCTCCCTCACCGGCTTCACCGACGCCCTCGACAAGACGGCGTACGACGGCACCTACGTCGGCAACCTCTCGGCCCTCGCCCCGGACCGGCACGGCGCTCTGGCCGCCCTCTCCGACCGCTCGTCCCTCTTCCGGCTGGACGCGCGCACCCTGAAGCCGCGCGACGTGATCACACTCGCCGACGAGAAGGGCGCCGCGCTCGACTCCGAGGCACTGGTCGCGGACCGGGACGGCGGCTACCTGGTCTCCTCCGAGACCGAGCCGTCCGTCCGCCGCTACTCCCGCACCGGCGAACTGCTCGGCCGCCTGCCCGTGCCGGAGGACCTGCGTACGGCCCCCGCGGGGCGGGCCCGGGCCAACGGAAGCTTCGAGGGGCTCACGCTGCTCCCCGGCGGCCGGACCCTGCTCGCCTCGATGGAGTACCCGCTCGACGGCGACCCCGCCGACCTGGTCCGCTTCCAGACCTGGCAGCGGACGCGGCACGGCGACTTCCGGCCGGGCGCCCGGTACACCTACCGGACCGACCCCGGCCTCGGCGTCTCCGAGGTCACCGCGACCCCCGACGGCCGCCTCCTCGTCCTGGAGCGCGGCTTCACCGCCGGCGTCGGCAACACCGTCCGCCTCCAGCTGGCCGACCGGCCCGGCCGCGGCACCGCGCTGCACAAGAGGCTCCTCGCCGGCCTCGTCGACTGCCCTTCCCTCGGGGCCACCGCCAGGCAGCCGCAGCCCAATCCGCTCCTCGACAACTTCGAGGGGATGGCCGTGACCGGTCGTACCGGGGGCCGCCTGGAGGTCCTGATCGTCAGCGACGACAACCAGAACGACGCACAGACCACCCGCTTCCTCAGGCTCCGCGTACGCGCCTGATCACCCGGCCGATTGTTTCGGCGGGATGAAATCCCCGCTCGCACGCGTTGGTGCCTTCCGGTAGATCAGGTGAGCAGGACGACCGACCGGAGGGCACGGCGTGGAAGCGCAACGGGGCTGGGTGCGACGACTGGCGGGCTACGCCTGGCGGAATCCCAAGGATGTCGTCCTCGCACTCGGGGCCTCGCTGGGCGGCATGGCCGTCATGGCCTTCGTCCCGTTGATCACCAAGGTGATCATCGACGACGTGATCGGCACCAAGACCCGGGACATGGCCGTCTGGGCCGGCCTCCTGATCGCCGCCGCGCTCGTCGTCTACGTCCTGACCTACATCCGCCGCTACTACGGCGGCCGGCTCGCCCTCGACGTCCAGCACGACCTGCGCACCGACATGTACGGGACGATCACCCGGCTCGACGGCCGGCGGCAGGACGAGCTGTCCACGGGACAGGTGATCGGGCGGGCGACCAGCGACCTCCAGCTGATCCAGGGCCTGCTCTTCATGCTCCCGATGACCATCGGGAACGTCCTGCTCTTCCTGATCTCCCTGGTGATCATGGCGTGGCTGTCCCTGCCGCTCACCCTGGTCGCGCTGGCCGTCGCCCCCGCGCTGTGGTTCATCGCCCGCCGCAGCCGCACCCGGCTGCACCCGGCCACCTGGTACGCGCAGGCGCAGGCCGCCGCCGTCGCCGGGGTGGTCGACGGTTCGGTGAGCGGCGTGCGTGTGGTGAAGGGCTTCGGGCAGGAGGAGCAGGAGACCGGCAAGCTCCGGGAGGTCGGACGCAGGCTCTTCGCCGGGCGGCTGCGCACGATCAGGCTGAACGCCACCTACACCCCGGCCCTCCAGGCCGTTCCCGCGCTCGGGCAGGTCGCCATGCTCGCCCTCGGCGGCTGGCTGGCCGTACGCGGGCACATCACCCTCGGCACCTTCGTCGCCTTCTCCACCTACCTCGCCCAGTTGGTCGGCCCGGTGCGGATGCTGGCCATGGTGCTCACCGTCGGCCAGCAGGCCCGGGCCGGCACCGAGCGCGTCCTGGAGCTGATCGACACCGAGCCGGCCATCGCGGACGGCACCAAGACCCTGCCGGCCGACGCGCCCGCGACCGTCGAGTTCGACGACGTCGCCTTCGGCTACGACACCGGCGACGGGGAGCCGCGGACCGTACTGGACGGGCTCTCCTTCGAGATCCGCGCCGGTGAGACCCTCGCCGTCGTCGGCTCCTCGGGCTCCGGCAAGTCCACCGTCTCGCTGCTCCTGCCGCGCTTCTACGACGTGACGCGCGGCGCCGTCCTCGTCGGCGGCCACGACGTGCGCGAGCTGACCCTCGACTCGCTGCGGGCCGCCGTCGGCCTGGTGCCCGAGGACTCCTTCCTCTTCTCCGACACCGTCCGCGCCAACATCGCCTACGGCCGCCCGGACGCCACCGACGAGGAGATCGAGGCCGCCGCGCGGGCCGCCCAGGCGCACGGATTCATCACCGAACTGCCCGAGGGCTACGACACGACCGTCGGCGAGCACGGGCTGACCCTCTCCGGCGGCCAGCGCCAGCGCGTCGCGCTCGCCCGGGCGATCCTCACCGACCCCCGGCTGCTGGTCCTCGACGACGCCACGTCCGCCGTGGACGCCAGGGTGGAGCACGAGATCCACGAGGCGCTGAAGCAGGTCATGCGGGGCCGCACCACGCTCCTGATCGCCCACCGCCGCTCCACCCTCGGCCTCGCCGACCGCATCGCCGTCCTGGACCGGGGCCGCCTCGCCGACCTCGGCACCCACGAGGAGCTCCAGGCCCGCTCTGCCCTCTACCGGCGGCTGCTCACCGACCCCGACGAGCTGGGCGGCGTCTCGCCCGGCCACACACGCCCCGCCGCGAAGACGGAGGACACGTCGGTACGCGACGAGCTGGACGCCGAGTTCGACGCCGAGCGCGGGGTCACGCCCCGGCTGTGGACCGGCGACCGCGCGCCCAAGGACACCGCTCTCGCCGGCACCCCGGCCACCCCGGAGCTGCTCGCCCAGGTCGACGCGCTGCCCCCGGCGAACGGCACCCCGGACATCGACGAGGCGCGGGCGGTCCGGCCCGAGTCGTCCTACGGCCTGCGACGTCTGCTGCGCGGCTTCCGTACGCCGCTGCTGATCAGCCTCGCCCTGGTGGCGATCGACGCGGGCATGGGCCTGCTGCTGCCGGTGCTGATCCGCAACGGCATCGACGACGGCGTCACCCAGGTCGCCCTCGGCGCGGTGTGGGCGTCCTCGTTGCTCGGCCTGGTCGCCGTACTCGCCCAGTGGGCGGCCCAGACCGGCGAGATCCGGATGACCGGCCGGACCGGCGAGCGGATCCTGTACTCGCTGCGCCTGAAGATCTTCGCCCAGCTCCAGCGGCTCGGCCTCGACTACTACGAGCGCGAGCTGACCGGCCGGATCATGACCCGGATGACGACGGACGTGGACGCGCTGTCGACGTTCCTGCAGACCGGACTCGTCACCGCGTTCGTCTCGGTCGTCACCTTCTTCGGCATCATGGTCGCCCTGCTTGTGATCGACGTGCAGCTCGCGCTGATCGTCTTCGCGACCCTGCCGCCGCTGATCATCGCCACGTACTACTTCCGCCGGGCCAGCGTGAAGGCGTACGAACTCGCCCGCGAGCGGGTGTCCACGGTCAACGCCGACCTCCAGGAGTCGGTGGCGGGCCTCAGGATCGTGCAGGCCTTCCGGCGCGAGCGGGACGGCGGGCGGCGGTTCGCCGAGCGCAGCGACAGCTACCGGCAGGCCCGCATCCGCGGACAGTGGCTGATCTCGGTCTACTTCCCGTTCGTGCAGCTGCTCTCCTCGGCCGCCGCCGCGGCCGTGCTGGTCGTGGGCGGCGGGCGGATCGACGACGCCACGCTGACGACCGGCGCGCTGGTGGCGTACCTGCTCTACATCGACCTGTTCTTCGCGCCGGTCCAGCAGCTCTCCCAGGTCTTCGACGGCTACCAGCAGGCGTCCGTCTCGCTGGGCCGCATCCAGGAACTGCTGCGCGAGCCGACCTCGACCCGGGCCGCCGACAAGCCGTCCGAGGTCACCTCGCTGCGCGGCGAGATCGCCTTCGAGGACGTGCACTTCTCCTACGGCGGCGAGGACGCGGCGGACACCGCGCTCACCGGCATCGACCTGCGCATCCCGGCCGGGCAGACCGTCGCCTTCGTCGGCGAGACCGGAGCGGGCAAGTCGACCCTGGTGAAGCTGGTGGCCCGGTTCTACGACCCGACCGCGGGCCGGGTCACCGTCGACGGGCGGGACCTGCGCACCCTAGACCTCACCTCCTACCGGCACCGGCTGGGCGTCGTGCCGCAGGAGGCGTACCTCTTCCCCGGCACCGTCCGGGACGCCATCGCCTACGGCCGTCCGGACGCCACCGACGCCGAGGTGGAGGCGGCGGCGCGGGCGGTCGGCGCGCACGAGATGATCGCCACGCTCACCGGCGGCTACCTCCACGAGGTCGCCGAGCGGGGCCGCAACCTCTCCGCCGGGCAGCGGCAGCTGATCGCGCTGGCCCGCGCCGAGCTGGTCGGCCCGGACGTGCTGCTCCTCGACGAGGCGACCGCGGCCCTCGACCTGGCCACCGAGGCACAGGTCAACCGGGCCACCGACCGCGTCGCGGGACGCCGTACCACGCTCGTCGTCGCGCACCGGCTGACCACGGCCGCCCGCGCGGACCGGGTCGTCGTCATGGACGGCGGGCGGGTCGCCGAGGACGGCACGCACGACGAACTGCTGGCCCTCGACGGGCGGTACGCGCGGCTGTGGCGGACCTTCGTGGGCGCGTCCGAACCCGAGGAGCCGGTCGGCGCGCTGCACTGACGCGTTCGCGCAACCGTGCGACACGTGTCCTGCGTCCGTACATCCGTACGTCGTCAGTGATCGCCCGAGGGAGGGGGACCGCCAGTGGGCCGGGCCGGTGCCGCAACCCGCCGTCGGCTGGCGCTCGGCACGGCCGTGCTGAGCGTCACCGCGCTGCTCGCCGTCGCGATGCCGCAGGAGGCGCAGGCCGCCGCGGGCTGCGCCGGCCGCAAGGTGCGCACCCTCCACTTCGCCACCGGCTCCGTCCTGGTGCACAAACGCGGTGGCTACGTCTGCGCCGTCACCGTCCCCGGGAAGCCGGGCACCAAGCGGCAGATGTCCGTGAGCGTGCGGGCCCGCGGCGGCCGGGCGGTCGTGGACGCGGGCCGGTTCGCCTACCGCGCCGGTCCGGTGACCGTGCACGCAGGGAAGCGCTGCGTGTGGGTGACCGGAAAGGTGGCCGGTGGCTCGGTCAGCTCCGGCTGGATCCTCTGCTGACTCTGGTGTCGCGGGAGTTGCTCCGATAGCTTCCGGCGGACATCGGTTTCACAGGGAGGGTGCATGCGCAAGGCGCTCAGATGGCTGCTGGCGCTCGTGGTGCTCATAGGCACCGTCAGCACGGCGGGGGCGGCCACCGCCGCCGAGCCGAAGGCCGTCGACATCAAGGACCGGCTGCTGTCCGTACCGGGCATGAGCCTGATCGAGGAGAAGCCGTACCCCGGCTACCGCTTCTTCGTCCTCAACTACACCCAGCCGGTGGACCACCGGCACCCGTCCAAGGGCACGTTCCAGCAGCGGATCACCGTGCTGCACAAGGACGTGAACCGCCCGACGGTCTTCTACACCGGCGGCTACAACGTCTCCACGAACCCCAGCCGGCGCGAGCCGACCCAGATCGTGGACGGCAACCAGGTCTCCATGGAGTACCGCTACTTCACGCCGTCCCGGCCCGCCCCGGCCGACTGGTCCAAGCTGGACATCTGGCAGGCCGCCAGCGACCAGCACCGCATCTTCGAGGCCCTGAAGCCGGTCTACTCGGAGAACTGGATCTCCACCGGCGGCTCCAAGGGCGGCATGACCGCCACCTACTACGAACGCTTCTACCCGCGGGACATGGACGGCGTCGTCGCCTACGTCGCCCCCAACGACGTGGTGAACAAGGAGGACTCGGCCTACGACCGCTTCTTCGCCCGGGTCGGCACCGAGGAGTGCCGCGAGAAGCTGGGCGGCGTGCAGCGCGAGGCGCTGGTGCGCCGCGCGCCGCTGGAGAAGAAGTACGCGGCGTACGCGGCGGAGAACGGCTACACCTTCGACACCATCGGCAGCCTCGACCGCGCCTACGAGGCCGTCGTCCTCGACTACGTCTGGGGCTTCTGGCAGTACAGCACCCTCGCCGACTGCGCGGACATCCCGGCCGACGCCGAGAACGCCACCGACGAGGCGATCTGGGACTCCGTCGACACGATCTCCGGCTTCTCCGCCTACACGGACCAGGGCCTGGAGACCTACACGCCGTACTACTACCAGGCGGGCACCCAGCTGGGCGCGCCGACGATCCACTTCCCGCACATCGAGAAGAAGTACATCCGCTACGGCTACCAGCCGCCGCGCAACTTCGTGCCCCGCTCGATCCCGATGAAGTTCGAGCCGTGGGCGATGCGGGACGTCGACACCTGGGTGAAGCACAACGCCCGTCAGATGCTGTTCGTGTACGGCGAGAACGACCCGTGGGGTGCCGAGCCCTTCCGACTCGGCCACGGTGCCCGTGACTCCTACGTCATGACCGCGCCCGGCATGAACCACGGCGCGAACGTGGCCGGTCTGGTGCCCGACCAGAAGGCCCTGGCCACGGCCCGCATCCTGGACTGGGCGGACGTCGCCCCCGCCAAGGTCCAGGAGAACCCGTCGGCGGCCAGGCCGCTGGCGGCGTTCGACGCCAAGCTCGACGCGCGGGACGTCCAGCGCGAGCCGGCGCTGCGCCCGTAAGGGCGTCCCGTCCACCGCGGTGACCGTGCCCGGCCGCTCACAGCGGCCGGGCACAGCCCACCGGGCGCGCGCCGCCGAGCCGGACGTACAGACCCGTCGAGGCGGGGCAGTCCGCCCGGTCGGCGACCGCGTCGACCACCTTGAACCGCACCCCGCGCCCGCCCTCACCGTCGCACACGGCCTCGCGGACCCTGCCCGCGCCGGTCTCGCGGACGCAGTCGCCGACGATCGTGCGCGGGCCGCCCCCGCCGCCCGGATCGCCGGGGTGCGGCGGTCGCAGCTTGCGCATGCAGGCGTAACCCCGGGGCACGGCCCCGTCGCCGTCCTCGTCGGCGGACGGCCGCCGCTCACTGATGTGCAGGACGAAGTCGGTGGTGGCGGGGCACGGCGGGCCGTTGCTCGCGCGCCCGTCCTCCCGGGCCACCACCCGGGCCGCCGCCCGCTCGCTGGCGCAGGGCACCTCGGTGGGGGCGACGGCGCCGAACGAACTGCACTCGCCGACCGCCAGGAACACCGCCCCGTACCCGGACGGCCGTACCGGGGCCGCCGCGGAGCCCGCCACCTCGCCGCTTCCTGACGGGCCGTGACAGCCCGTGAGGAGGGTGGCACCCAGCACGGCACACAGCAGGGCGTGCACCCCCGCGGCCCCTCGCTCACGCATCGCCGTCCCCCCGGATTCCCCCGCCCAGCGTGGCCCGCCGGAGCGGGCGCACGCCAGACGCGCGGGAGGCTTTGGGCGCGGCCGCCGGGGCGCCCCCGGCGCGTGTGGCGGGCCGCGCTACGACCGGCCGCGACCGGACCGCGACCCGGGCTACGACCGGTAGGTCAGCCCGTGCCCGAGCGGGAGGAGCACCGTGTCCGGATCGTTGGCCCGCACCACCGGCACCGGCAGCTTCCCGCGCGGCCGCACCCGCCCGGCGATCACCCGGGCCGCCGCCCGCACCTCCACGTCGGTCCAGGAGTAGGCGGCGAGGAAGGCGGGGACGCCGGGCAGCTGGGCGACGTCGTACGGATTGCGGACGGCGACCGCGACGACCGGCTTCCCGGTCTCCAGCAGCCGCGTGACCAGGGTGCGCTGGCTGCTGCCCGCGGTCACGTTGTACGTGGCGACCACCACCGCGTCGGCGTCCCCGGCCGCCGCGACGGCGCGGTCGATCACGGTGGCCGACGGCGCGGTGCCGGTGGACAGGGCGGTGGCCGTGAAGCCCAGCTCCGTCAGCGCGCCCGCGAGGACGCCGGTGGGCGGCCCGGTGGTGCCCGACGGCGAGGCGGGGTCGGCGCCCACGACCAGCAGCCTGGGGTGCTCCCGGCGCGAAAGCGGCAGCAACTGCCCCTCGTTGACCAGCAGCGTGGTGCTCCGCTCGGCGATCCGGTCGGCCGCGGCCAGGTGCGCCCGGGTGCCGACGGTCCGGTCGACGTCCCGGCGGCTGGTGTACGCGTCCCGGAACAGCCCCAGCTTGGCCTTCAGCCGCAGCACGCGCAGGATCGATTCGTCGAGCCGCGCCTCGGTCAGCTCGCCGTCCTTCACGGCCGTCAGGACGGCGTTCCAGGCGAGCGGCAGGTCGGGCGGGTTGAGCAGCTGGTCGACCCCGGCCTTCAGCGCCAGCACCGGCACCCGCTCGTCGCCGTACTTCGTGCGTACGCCCTCCATGCCGAGGGAGTCGGTGACCACGACCCCGTCGTAGCCCAGCTCCTCGCGCAGGATGCCGGTCAGGATGGGACGCGAGAGGGTGGCCGGGTCGCCGGAGTCGTCGAGCGCCGGGACCACCAGGTGCGCGGTCATGATCGCGTCGATGCCCGCCTCGATCGCGGCGCGGAAGGGCGGCGCGTCCAGCTCCTCCCACTGCTCGCGGCTGTGCGTGATCACCGGGAGGCCGGTGTGGCTGTCGGTGGCGGTGTCGCCGTGCCCGGGGAAGTGCTTGGCGCACGCGGCGACCCCGGACCGCTGGAAGCCCGTCACCTCGGCGGCCACCAGCCCCGCCACGGCCTGCGGGTCGGCGCCGAAGGACCGTACGCCGATCACGGGGTTGGCCGGGTTGACGTTGACGTCGGCGTCGGGGGCGTAGTCCTGGCGGATGCCCATGGCGTGCAGCTCGGCGCCCGCGATCCGGCCGAGGGTGCGGGCGTCGGAGCGCGACCCGCCCGCGCCGACGGCCATGGCGCCCGGGAAGAGGGTGGCGGGCTCGCCCACGCGAGCCACTATCCCGTGCTCCTGGTCGGTCGAGATGAGCACCGGGAGGCCGCGCGGCTGCTCCAGGGAGGCCTTCTGGATGCCGTTGGACAGGTCGGCGATCTGGTGCGGGTCGCGGGTGTTGTGCGCCCAGGCGAAGTAGATGACGCCGCCGACCCGGTACCTGGCGACCAGCTCGGCCGCGGTGCGGACGCCGATCTCCTTCAGGTTGGCGTCGATGTCGGCCTGGTCGGGGTCGGTGGCGGAGTGGCCGTAGACCCGCATGACGAAGAGCTGGCCGACCTTCTCCTCCAGCGTCATGCGGGAGATCAGGCCGCGGAGCTTGTCGTCGTCGGGCCTGCGGGCGTCGGCGTACGCGGTGCCGCCCCCGGCCGCGAGGGCCGCGGTGACGACCGCGGTGGCGGTGAGGACGGTACGTCTGGAGGGCTGTGCGGTGCTTCCCGTGCCGGCCGTGCTGCTGTGGTGCACGTGCGCTCCTTCCGGAGGGCTGGTGAAGGAAACTGCCAAGGAGTCACCAATATCCGGGAAGTTTCTGCCAGTCAAGGGACCGCACAGGAGTCACCCGAAGCGAGGGCGGGACGCCCGCCGGGGAGACCGCGGGCGCGGTCGAGCGCTCGGAAGGCACCTGCTCCGCGAAGCTCTGCCGGGTGCGCGCCCGGTGCGGGTCAGGCTGGGCCGGCGGCCTGGAGTGTCGGGACTCCGTGGGCCGAGGCGGCCGGCCAGTGGGCGCGCAGGGTGCGGACCGTTTCGGCGATGGCCGGGCGGCGGGCCGCGCCCGTGCGCCACAGGGCGTACAGGCGCCGTACCGGCATCGGGTCGAGCGGGACCTCCACCACCCCGGGCGGCAGCGGCCCCCGTCCCAGCCGGGGGATGAGGGCGACGCCGAGACCGGCCGCGACCAGCGCGACCAGCGTCGGGTTCTCGTCCGCCTGGTGGACGACGTCCGGCTCGTGCCCGGCGCCCCGCAGGGTGCGCATCAGCCAGTCGTGGCAGACCCGCCCGGGCGGCTGGCAGATCCACCGCTCCCCGCCCAGCTCCGACCGCCGTACGGCGCTCCTGCCCGCGAGGCGGTGCCCCTCGGGCACCAGCAGGTCGCACAGGTCCTCGCCGATCGCCGCCTGCTCCACCCCGGCCGGGGCCGGCAGCGGGGCGATGTCCCAGTCGTGCGCCACCACCAGATCGACGGCCCCCTTGGCCACCAGGTCCACGGACAGGTGCGGGTCGACCTCGGTGAGCCGCGCGTCGAGGGCCGGATGGCGTACCGCCAGGTCGGCCAGCACCGACGGCAGCAGCCCGCGCGCCGCGGACGCGAACGCGGCGACGGTCAGCCGCCCCGAGGGCAGCCCGCGCCGCTCCTCCAGCCGGGTCTCCGCCCGCTCCACCAGGGCCAGCAACTCACCCGCCACGCCGACCAGGTGCCAGGCCTCGTCGGTGAGCCGCACCCCACGCCCCTCCCGCTCCAGGAGCACCGTCCTGGTCTCCCGCTCCAGCTTGGCGATCTGCTGGGACACGGCGGACGGGGTGAAACCGAGCGCGGCGGCGGCCGCCCCGACGGTCCCGTGCACGGACACGGCATGCAGGGCGCGCAGACGCTGGAGGTCGAGCACGGCGGCTCCCGGGAACGAGACGGCGAGTGGAAACAGTTAGCAACGCTTCATCCAACCATGCAGCAATCATCGCTGGTGCTACACAGTCCTTTCGGTCGATCCTCGACGCATGCGACCTTCCCACCTCCTCCTCGCCGTGCTCGTCGCCGCCGTCTGGGGCGTGAACTTCACGGTCATCGAGATCGGCCTCGACCACTTCCCGCCGCTCCTCTTCTCCGCCCTGCGCTTCCTGGCGGCCGCGCTCCCGGCCGTCTTCTTCGTGGGCCGCCCGAAGGTGGCGTGGAAGTGGATCGTGGCGGTGGGACTGGTACTGGGTGTGGCCAAGTTCGGCCTGGTCTTCGTGGGCATGGACGCGGGCATGCCGGCCGGCCTGTCGTCCCTCGTCCTGCAGATCCAGGCGGTGTTCACCGCGGTGACCGCCGCCGCGGTCCTCGCCGAACGCCCCTCCCGCGTCCAGGCCCTCGGCATGCTGGTCGCGCTGGCCGGCATCGGCGTGGCGGCGCTGGACGAGGGCACCTCGGGACCGCTGGGCGCGTTCCTGATGGTCGTCGGCGCGGCGGCGGCCTGGGGCGTGTCCAACGTCCTCACCCGCAAGGCGTCCCCGCCCGACGCGCTGAACTTCATGGTGTGGGTCTCCACCGTCCCCGTGCTCCCCCTGCTGGCCCTCTCCCTGCTCACCGAGGGCCCCGCCGAGGACCTCGCGGCCCTGCGCGCCCTGGACTGGCAGGGGACGGGCACGATCCTCTTCGTCGCCTGGGTCTCTACCGTCTTCGGCTTCGGCGCCTGGGGCTGGCTGCTGCGCCGTCACCCCGCCTCGACGGTCGCGCCGTTCTCCCTCCTGGTCCCGGTCTTCGGCATGTCGTCGGCGGCCCTCTTCCTGGGCGAGTCGGTGACGCCCCTGCGCTGGTGCGCGGCGGCCCTGCTGGTGGGCGGGGTGGCGCTGACGACGCTCACCGCCCGCAGGCGGATGCCGGGGATCACCGTGCGCACGTCCCCGGAATTCACTGGACGGCCCCCCGCCCCGGCTGAAGAATCCCTCCGGTGACGTTCACACTGAAGTCCCCGGTCCTCGAAGGCACGCTGGTACGACTGGAGCCGCTGGGCCACCGGCACGCGGCCGACCTGGCGAGGGCGGCGGAGGAGGACCGCGGCACCTACGCGTTCACCTGGGTCCCGGGAGCCGACGAGGTCGGCGCCTACATCGACGCCCAGCTGGCCAGGGCGGCCACCGGACGGCTGGCACCCTACGCCCAGGTGTCCCTCGCCACCGGCCGGGCCCTGGGCACCACCGCCTACTGGGAACCCCGCTGCTGGCTCACGGAGGACGCGCTCGACGCCGTCGAGGTCGGCTTCACCTGGCTGGCCCGGTCCGCGCAGGGCACGGGTGTGAACGCCGAGGCCAAGCTGCTCCTGTTCCGCCACGCCTTCGAGGTCTGGGACGTGTCCCGCGTCGACCTCAAGACCGACGCCCGCAACCAGCGCTCCCGCGCCGCGATCGAGCGGACCGGCGCCCGCTTCGAGGGCGTGCTGCGCAACTGGTCCCGCTCCTGGACGCCGGGCGAGGAGGGCCGGCTGCGCGACTCCGCGATCTACTCGATCACGTCGGACGAGTGGCCGCGGTGCCGGGAGCGGCTGGAGGAGAGAGTGCGCTCCGCCGCGGCGCCGCCCGCGCTCACGCCGCGTCCGTGAGCAGCCGGGCGAGGTGCTCGCGCCCCTGCTCCAGCAGTTCGGGCAGCGGGGCCGCCGACTCGTACCACCGCTTCTCGTACTCCCAGCACAGCCAGCCGTCCCAGCCGTGCCGGGACAGCACGTCCACCACCTCGGTGAGCGGCAGCACCCCGGTCCCCAGCGGCAGCGGGGTGGTGTCCTCGGCGGAGGCGATGTCCTTGACCTGGACGTAGCCGAGGTGCGGGGAGAGCGCCGCGTAGGTGTCGGAGGGCTGCTCGCCGCCCAGCCAGGTGTGCATCACGTCCCACAGGGCGCCGACCTGCCGGTGCCCGACCAGTCCGAGGACGCGCATCGCGTCGGCGCCCGTGCGGTGCGAGTCGTGGGTCTCCAGGAGGATGCGCACGCCCAGCTCGCCGGCGTACTCGGCGGCCGTGCCCAGCCGTCGCGCGGCCACCGCGTCGGCCTCCTCCGCGCTCTGCTCGGTGCCGCCGCCGGGGAACACCCGGACGTACGGGGCGCCCAGATCCCGGGCGAGGTCGAGCAGGCCCCGCATCTCGGCGATCACGGCGTCGTCGTCACCGGGCGCGGCGACCCGCGCGTACCCCGCGAGCCCCAGCGGCTCGACACCGGCCGCCTTGAACTCGGCGGCCACCGCGGCCCGTTCGTCCGGGCCCAGGCCCGGGTGGACCGGTTCCTCCGGATGGGCGCGCAACTCGACGCCGTGGTAACCGTGCGCGGCAGCGAGCCCCAGCACGTCGTTCAGGGGCAGTCCGGGAACACCGAGGGTGGAGAACGCCAGCTTCATGCCCACGGAGCGTACCCGCGATCACGCGTTTTACCTGTCGACGCGGGCAGCGCCTCTTAGCCGTCCGGCGTTTGAGGACGAGGCCGTCCAGGCCGAAGCGGGGTCTGGGGGCGCAGCCCCCAGGGCGGCCCACACCGACGCGGGCCCACCGTGTCACCAACGGTCCGTCTCAAGACCGCGGCCGTCCGGAGGACCCCCGCACCATCAACTCCCCCCGCACCGTGGCGATCCCGCCCACCGGCGCCTCCTCGCGCCCCATCGCGACCCGCCCCGCCCGCGCCCCCGCCTCCGCCAGCGGCAGCCGCACCGTCGTCAGCGCGGGCACCGCATCGATGCTGAACGGCAGGTCGTCGAAGCCGGCCACGGACACGTCGTCCGGGATCCGCAGCCCCGAGTCGCGCAGCGCCGCGCACGCGCCCAGCGCGACGGTGTCGTTCGCGGCGACGACCGCGGTCAGCGTCGGGTCCCTGCGCAGCAGCTCCAGCGTCGCCTCGTACCCGGCCTGCCGGTCGTAGCGGCCGTGGACCGTCCAGCGGGGGTCCTCCTCGATGCCGTGCGCGGCGAGCGCGGTGCGGTGGCCCTCCAGCCGGTGCCGGGTCGTGGTCCGTTCCTCCGGCCCGGCGATGTAGCCGAGCCGCCGGTGCCCGAGCCCGATCAGGTGCTCGGTCAGCTCCCGGCCGCCCCCGCGGTTGTCGAAGGTGAGCGCGATCGCCCCGGTGCCGGGCGCCGGCGGCCGCCCGCACAGCACCACCCGCGTACCGGCCTCCGTGAGCCTGCGCAGCTTCGCCGCCACGGCCGTCTGGTGGGCCTCGTCCTCCATCGCGCCGCCGGTCAGCACGACCGCGGCCGCGCGCTGGCGCTGGAGCAGCGTGAGGTAGGTCAGCTCGCGCTCCGGGGTGCCGCCGGTGTTGCAGACCACGGCGAGTCTCTCGCCGCCCGCTCTGCCGCCCGGCCCGCCGATCTCGGACTGGACGGCGCCGGCCATGATGCCGAAGAAGGGGTCGGCGATGTCGTTGACGAGGATGCCCACCAGGTCGGACGTGGCCGCCGCCAGCGCGCTCGCGGGGCCGTTGAGCACGTAGTCCAGCTCGTCGACGGCCTTGAGCACCCGCTCCCGGGTGGAGGCGGCCACCGGGTAGTTGCCGTTCAGTACGCGCGACACCGTCGCGGGGGAGACCTGGGCGCGGGCCGCCACGTCCGCCAGTGTCACCGTCATGTCCTCGTCCTCCGCCTCGCGCGTGTCCGAACGCCGTCCCGGGTGACCTTACGGCCACCGCCCGCCGTCGTTCGTCCCCTCGAACAACTCGCCCCGATCGCGGTCTTGTCCAGACCACCGTTCACAGGCTAGCTTCGTTCTACATAGAAAGCGCTTGCTGTGTGGCTCGGGCGACGTGCCGTACGGCTCGTACGAAGGGAATGACGTGACACGCAAGACGGTGCGTATCGCCATGAACGGTGTGACCGGGCGCATGGGCTACCGCCAGCACCTCGTCCGCTCCATCCTGGCCCTGCGCGAACAGGGCGGCCTCGACCTCGGCGACGGCACCGTGCTGTGGCCGGAGCCGGTCCTGGTCGGCCGCCGTGAGCACGCGCTGAAGGCGCTGGCGGAGCGGCACGGACTCGCGAACGTCTCCACGGACCTCGACGCGGTCCTCGCCGACGACACCATCGACATCTACTTCGACGCCCAGGTGACCTCGGCCCGCGAGGAGGCGATCAGGAAGGCGATCGCCGCGGGCAAGCACGTCTACACCGAGAAGCCGACGGCCACCGGCCTCGACGGCGCCCTGGAACTGGCCCGCCTGGCGAACGCGGCCGGCATCAAGCACGGCGTCGTCCAGGACAAGCTCTTCCTCCCCGGCCTGCTCAAGCTGAAGCGCCTCATCGACGGCGGCTTCTTCGGTCGGATCCTGTCCGTGCGCGGCGAGTTCGGCTACTGGGTCTTCGAGGGCGACTGGCAGGAGGCCCAGCGCCCGTCCTGGAACTACCGCAGCGAGGACGGCGGCGGCATCGTCGTCGACATGTTCCCGCACTGGGAGTACGTCCTGCACGAGCTGTTCGGCCGGGTGAAGTCCGTCCAGGCCCTCACCGCCACCCACATCCCCGAGCGCTGGGACGAGAAGGGCAAGCCCTACGACGCCACCGCCGACGACGCGGCCTACGGCGTCTTCGAACTCGACGGCGGCGCGATCGCCCAGATCAACTCCTCCTGGGCGGTCCGCGTCAACCGCGACGAACTGGTCGAGTTCCAGGTCGACGGCACCGAGGGCTCCGCCGTCGCGGGGCTGCGCAACTGCCGCGTCCAGCACCGCTCGGCCACCCCGAAGCCGGTCTGGAACCCGGACATCCCCGCCACCGAGGTCTTCCGCGACCAGTGGCAGGAGGTCCCGGACAACGGCGAGTTCGACAACGGCTTCAAGGCCCAGTGGGAGCTGTTCCTCAAGCACGTCTACGCCGACGCCCCCTACCACTGGGACCTGCTGGCCGGCGCCCGCGGCGTCCAGCTCGCCGAGCTGGGCCTGAAGTCCTCGGCCGAGGGCCGCCGCCTCGACGTACCGGAGATCGCGCTGTGACCCTCCACCTCCCCGACGCGCACGGCACCCTGCGCGCCTACGAACCGCGCACCGAACCCCTGCCCGTCGCCCGGCCGGGCGCGGGAAGCGCTTTCACCTCCCGTACGGTCTTCTCGGCCGCGCACGTCGTCGCCGACCCGTACGCGGATACCACCCCCGACGGGCCGGCCGCCGTCGACTGGGACGCCACCCTCGCCTTCCGCCGCCACCTGTGGTCCCACGGGCTCGGCGTCGCCGAGGCGATGGACACCGCCCAGCGCGGCATGGGCCTGGACTGGGCCGGAGCCGCCGAGCTGATCCGCCGCTCCGCCGCCGAGGCGAAGTCGACCGGCGGCCGCATCGCCTGCGGCGTCGGCACGGACCAGCTGACCGCGACCGCCGGCACCACCCTCGCGGAGGTCCGCGCGGCCTACGAGGAACAGCTCGCCGTCGTGGAGGAGTCGGGCGCCCAGGCCATCCTCATGGCCTCCCGCGCCCTCGCCGCCACCGCCGAGGGCCCGGACGACTACCTGGAGGTCTACGGCCACCTCCTCCGCCAGGCCGCCGAACCGGTGATCCTGCACTGGCTGGGCCCGATGTTCGACCCGGCCCTGGAGGGCTACTGGGGCACCTCCGACCTGGACGCGGCGACCGACACCTTCCTGGAGGTCATCGCCGCCCACCCCGACAAGGTCGACGGCATCAAGGTCTCCCTCCTGGACGCCCAGCGCGAGATCGACCTGCGCCGCCGCCTCCCGCAGGGCGTGCGCTGCTACACCGGCGACGACTTCAACTACCCGGAGCTGATCGCGGGCGACGACCAGGGTTTCAGCCACGCCCTGCTCGGCATCTTCGACCCGCTGGGCCCGCTGGCCGCCGAGGCGGTCCGCGTCCTCGACACGGGGGACACGGACGGCTTCCGCGCCCTGCTCGACCCCACCGTGGCGCTCTCCCGGCACCTCTTCCAGGCGCCCACCCGCTACTACAAGACGGGCGTGGTCCTGCTGGCCTGGCTGTCCGGCCACCAGAGCCACTTCACGATGGTCGGCGGCCTCCAGTCGGCCCGTTCCCTGCCGCACCTGGCCCGCGCCTACCAACTCGCCGACCGGATCGGCCTGTTCCCGGACCCGAAGCTGGCCGAGGAGCGGATGCGGAACCTGCTCGCGCTGTACGGAGTGAACCGATGAACGACCCCGGCCTGACGCGTTGCAGCATCAACCAGATGACGGTCAAGCAGCTCTCCCTGCCCGAACTGACCGCCGCCTGCCGCGACCTGGGCGTCGGCAACGTCGGCCTGTGGCGCGAACCCGTGCAGGCCTACGGCGTCGAGGCGGCCGCCAAGCTGGTCCGCGACGCGGGCCTGACCGTCACCACCCTGTGCCGCGGCGGCTTCCTCACGGCCGTCGACCCCGGCGAACGCGCCAAGGCCCTCGCCGACAACCGCCGCGCCGTCGACGAGGCCGCCACCCTCGGCACCGACACCCTCGTCCTGGTCTCCGGCGGCCTCCCGGCCGGCGACAAGGACCTGCGCGCCGCCCGCGAACGCATCGCCGACGCGCTGGCGGAGCTGGGCCCGTACGCCGAGCGGCACGGTGTACGCCTCGCCATCGAGCCGCTCCACCCCATGTTCGCCTCGGACCGCTGCGTGGTCTCCACCCTCGCCCAGGCCCTGGACCTGGCCGAACGCTTCCCGGCCCAGCAGGTCGGCGTCACCGTCGACACGTACCACATCTGGTGGGACGACCGGGCGCCCGAGCAGATCGCCCGGGCCGGCGCGGGCGGCCGCATCCACACCTTCCAGCTCGCCGACTGGACGACGCCGCTGCCCGAGGGCGTCCTCAACGGCCGCGGTCAGATCGGGGACGGCGCGATCGACATGCGGGAGTGGAAGGGATACGTCGAGGCGGCGGGGTACACCGGTGCCATCGAGGTCGAGCTGTTCAACGAGGGGCTGTGGGCGCGCGACGGACGGGAGGTGCTCGCCGAGACGGCGGCCCGGTTCGCCGCACACGCCGGGGACACGCCGCCCGGAAAATAATCCCGGCGCCCCGTGCAACCCTTCCGCCCTCCGGTGGGTCGTACCTGGCATCGGAACTCCCGTGGGGGTACCCGGGGGGGGAAAATCCACGGAGTCCCGAAGGGGAGGGGAACCCGGGAGGGCCCGGTCGACGACCGGGCCCTCCCGAGCTTTTTCCACGCAGGCCCTCAGAAGAAGACCCCGCACCGCAGCAGCACGTTGGCGTACGGCCGCGCCTCCCCGGTGCGCACGATCAGCCGCGCGCCCGCCGACAGCTCCTTGAGCCGCTCGTGCGGGACCAGTTCGAGGGCGGGGAAGAGCCCGTCGAGCAGCTCGGCGCACGCGGCGTTCGCCGCCCGGACCTCCGTCGCGGCCGTGGCGCCCTCGACGACCAGCTCGGCCAGCAGGCCGTCCAGCACCTCGGCGAAGGCCGGCACTCCGGCGCGGAAGGCCAGGTCGACGACGCGCGGCCCGTCCGGCACGGGCATGCCCGCGTCGCAGACCAGCACGCCGTCCCCGTGCCCGAGTTCGGCGAGGGCGCCCGCGAGGTGGCGGTTGAGTATGCCCGTCTTCTTCACAGCGCCCCGGCCTCCAGTGCGTCGGCCTCGGCCGCCGTCGGGTACGACTCCTGCGCCCCCGCCTTCGTGACCGCCGCCGCGCCCACCCGGGCCGCGTACGCCGCCGCCCCGGCGAGCGACTCGCCGGTGCCGAGCCGCCAGGCCAGCGCCGCGGTGAAGGCGTCGCCCGCGCCCGTCGTGTCCACCGCCGCCACCTTCACGGACGGCACCCGCACCACGCCCTCGGCCGCCGACGCGACCAGCGCGCCCTCGGCGCCCAGCGTCACGACCACCGAGCGCGGCCCCTTGGCCAGCAGCACGCGGGCCCAGTCCTCGGGACGCTCGCCGACCAGCGAGTCCCCGAGGATCACCTTCGCCTCGTGCTCGTTGACGATCAACGGGTCGCAGGCGGCCAGCACCTCCTGGGGAAGCGGCCGGGGCGGCGACGGGTTCAGCACGAAGCGGCTGTCCGGCGCGAGCGAGCGGACCACCTCCACGACCGTCTCCAGCGGGATCTCCAACTGCGTGGAGACCACCCGGGAGGCGTGGAAGAGGCTCGCCGCGGCGCGGACGTCACCCGGTGCCAGCCGGCCGTTGGCGCCCGGCGAGACCACGATGCTGTTGTCCCCGGACGGGTCGACGGTGATCAGCGCGACGCCGGTCGGGGCGCCACCCACCAGCACACCGACCGTGTCCACACCGGCCGCCCGCTGCGAGTCCAGCAGCAGCCGGCCGTAGTCGTCGTCGCCGACCCGGGCCAGCAGGGCCGTACGGGCGCCGAGCCGGGCGGCGGCGACGGCCTGGTTGCCGCCCTTGCCGCCCGGGTGGACGGCCAGGTCGGAGCCGAGCACCGTCTCGCCGGCCGCCGGCCGCCGCTCGACACCGATCACCAGGTCGGCGTTGGCCGACCCGACGACCAGCAGGTCGTAGTCGTACATCAATCGTTCTCCGATTCGAGTGGTTCCCGCTGGTTGCCGGGGCCGGTCTCAGCCCTCGAAGCCGGCCACGTTCTCCTGGGTGACGACCTTCACGGGCACCTTCACCGTCCGCTCCACCTTCTTGTCCTCGGCAGCCCGCAGCGCGTTCTGTACGGCGATCCTGCCCAGTTCCTTCGGCTGCTGCGCCACGGACGCGTACAACGTGCCGTCCTGGACCGCCTTCAGCCCGTCCGGGGTGCCGTCGAAGCCGACGACCTGGACCGACTTGCCGGCCTTCGAACCCAGCGCCTTGATCGCGCCCAGTGCCATCTCGTCGTTCTCCGCGAAGACGCCGTCGACGTCCGGGTGTGCCTGGAGCAGGTTGGTCATCACGTCCAGGCCCTTGGTGCGGTCGAAGTCCGCGGGCTGCTTGGCGACGACCTTGATGCCCGGGTACTCCTTCAGCCCGGCCGCGAAGCCCGCCCCGCGCTCCCGGCTGGCGGAGGTGCCGGCCTGGCCCTGGAGGATGACGATGGTGCCATTGCCGCCGAGCTTCTCGGCGAGCGCCCGGGCGCCCAGCTTGCCGCCCTCGACGTTGTCGGAGGCGACCAGCGCGGACGTGTCCGCCTTGTTGACGCCGCGGTCCACGGCGATGACGGGGATGTCGTCCTTGTTCGCCGAGCGCACCGAGGGGCCGGCCGCGTCGGAGTCCACCGGGTTGACGACGACCGCGGACAGGCTGCCGCTGACGAAGTTCTGCAGCTGGTTGGCCTGCTGGGAGGCGTCGTTCTGGGCGTCCGTGACCGTCAGGTCCACGCCCAGCTTCTTCGCCTCCTCCTGCGCGCCGTTCCTGATCTGCACGAAGAACGGGTTGTTGAGCGTGGACAGCGACAGCCCTATCTTCTGGTCCTTGCCGCCGGAGGAACCGTTGTGCAGCAGCGAGGTGGCGCCGACGACGGCCACCGCGACGACGGCCGCGATCACGTACGTGAGTGCCTGCTTGCCCCGGCCACCGCCGCCGGACGCCCCGGCCGCCGGTGTGACCGCGCCCGCCTTGCGGCGCAGCGTGTCGAAGAGCACCGCCAGCGCGATGACGACACCGATGACGACCTGCTGCCAGAACGCGGAGACGGACAGCAGGTTGAGGCCGTTGCGCAGCACGGCGAGGATCAGCGCGCCGATCAGCGTGCCCGAGGCCTTGCCGGTGCCGCCCGCCAGCGAGGCACCGCCGATGACGACGGCGGCGATGGCGTCCAGCTCGTAGCCCTGCGCGGCCTGCGGCTGTGCGGAGGAGAGCCGGGAGGCGAGCACGATGCCCGCGGCGGCGGCGAACAGCCCGGAGAAGGCGTAGATGGCGAGCTTCTGCCGCTTCACCCGCAGGCCGGACAGCCGCGCGGCCTCCTCGTTGCCGCCGATGGCGTACACGGAGCGGCCGATGTAGGTCCGACCGAGGACGAACGCGGTGATCAGACCCATCACGATCATCACGAGGACCGGCACCGGCAGCCACCCGCCGAGCGTGTCACCGAGGTGGGAGACCGAGTCCGGGAAGGCGATCGGCGAGCCCTGCGAGATGACCAGCGACAGACCGCGGCCCACCGACAGCATGGCGAGCGTCGCGATGAACGGCGGCAGTTTCCCGTACGAGATGAGGAAGCCGTTCACCAGACCGCAGGCGATGCCCGTCAGGACGGACAGCAGCACCGCGAGGACGACCGGCATGCCGGCCTCGGTGGCGCTCCAGGCCAGCACGGTGGCCGACAGCGCGGCGACCGAGCCGACCGACAGGTCGATGCCCGCCGAGACGATGACGAAGGTGACGCCGAAGGCGAGGATCGCGGTGACGGCGGCCTGCACGCCGACGTTGAGGAGGTTGTCGGCGGTCAGGAAGTCCCCGGACAGCGCCGACATGGCGATGACGAGGACGATCAGCGCGGTCAGCGCGCCGTTGTCGAGCAGCAGGCGGCGCAGACCGCCCGTGGCGCCCTGCGCGCCCGGCTTGCTCTTGAGCGTGTCAGTGGCCACGGGGGGCCTCCGTTCCGGTTCCGTTGGTGTGGGGGGTGCTGACGGCGAGCGCCATGACGGCGTCCTGGGTGGCCTGTTCGGCGGTGAGTTCACCCGCGACCCGACCCTGCGCCATGACGACCACGCGGTCGCTCATGCCGAGCACCTCCGGCAGATCGCTGGAGATCATGAGCACGGCGGCACCGGCGGCCGTCAGTTCGTTGATGAGCTGGTAGATCTCGACCTTGGCACCGACGTCGATGCCGCGCGTCGGCTCGTCGAGGATCAGCACCTTGGTGTCGGCCAGCAGCCACTTGCCGATGACGACCTTCTGCTGGTTGCCGCCGGACAGCGTCCGCACGTGCTGCCCGAGCCCGGCCATCCGCACCCCGAGCTGCCCGGCGATCCGCTCGGCCGCCGCGTGCTGCCCCTTGAGGTCGACGAGCCCGGCGCGGGCGCTGGAGCGCAGGGTGACGAGTCCGAGGTTCTCCTCGACGGACGCGTCGAGGACGAGACCCTGCCCCTTGCGGTCCTCGGGGACGAGACCGATCCCGGCGGCCATGGCGGCGTTCACGTCGTGCCGCCGCAGCGGCGCGCCCGCGACCCGCACGGTTCCGGCGTCGTACGGATCGGCGCCGAACACCGCCCGCACCACCTCCGTGCGTCCGGCCCCGACCAGCCCCGCGATGCCGACGACCTCACCGGCCCGCACCTCGAAGCCGACGTCGTGGAAGACACCGTCCCTCGTCAGCCCCTCGACCTTGAGCAGCGCCTCACCGGCGTCGGTGCGCTCGCGCGGGTACTGCTGCTCGATCGACCGACCGACCATGAGCCGGACCAGTTCGTCCTCGGGCGTGGAGGCGGGCACCTGCCCGACACTCCGGCCGTCCCGGATGACGGTGACCCGGTCTCCGAGGGCGGCGATCTCCTCCAGGTGATGGGTGATGAAGACGATGCCGACGCCGTCCTCGCGCAGCCGCCGCACGATGGCGAACAGCTTCTCGACCTCGTCGGAGGTGAGGACGGCGGTCGGCTCGTCCATGATGAGCACCCGCGCGTCCAGGCTGAGCGCCTTGGCGATCTCGACCATCTGGAGCCGGGCGATGCCGAGTTCCCGCACCCGCGCCCGCGGGGAGACCTTGACCCCGACCCGCTCCAGCAGCACCTCGGCGTCGGCGTCCATCCTCTTCCGGTCGATCATGCCGAACCGGCGGGGCTGGCGCCCCAGGAAGATGTTCTCGGCGACCGTCAGGTCGGGGACGAGGTTGAACTCCTGGTAGATGGTGGCGATCCCGAGGCGCTCGGAGTCCTGCGCACCGTGGACGCGCACCTCCTCACCACCGGCCAGGATCCGCCCGGCGTCGGGCGTGTAGGCGCCGGAGAGCATCTTGATGAGCGTGCTCTTTCCCGCGCCGTTCTCACCGAGGAGCACGTGCACCTCGCCCCGGCGCAGGTCGAAGTCGACGCTGTCGAGCGCGACCACGCCGGGGAAGGTCTTGCGGATGCCCTCGATGCGCAGCAACTCGTCCGGACTGCGGCTGCTCACGGCGTACTCCTTCGTACGGGGGACGGGGACGGGGGGTGTGGTGCGGGGGGCGGCTCGCCGCATGAGCGGCGTACGACGAGCCGGGCCGGAAGGGCGACGGACTCACCGGCGCGCCCCGCGATCCGCTCCACGAGGGCGCGTACGGCGGCCCGCCCCAGCTCGCGGGTCGGCTGGGCGATCGCGGTGACCGGCGGATCGGTGTGCACGAACCACGGGATGTCGTCGAACGCGGCCAGCCCGATGTCCTCGGGGACCCGCAGCCCGCGCGCGCGTACGGCGTCCAGCGCGCCGAGCGCCATCAGGTTGTCGGCGGCGAAGACGACCTCGGGCGGCTCGGGCAGGTCGAGGAAGCCCTCGGTGACCCGGCGTCCGCTGCCGGCCTGGAAGTCGCCCTGGCCGATGTAGGCGTCCGGGAGGGGGAGCCCGTACGCGGCGAGCGCCTCGCGGAAGGCGTCGACGCGCTCGCGTCCGGTCGTGGTGGCGGCGGGCCCGGCGATGATCGCGAGCCGCCGGTGCCCGAGCCCGTGCAGATGCGCGACGAGGTCCCGTACGGCCGCCCGCCCGTCCGACCGCACCACGGGCACGTCCACGCCGGGGATCCAGCGGTCGACGAAGACCATCGGCGTCCCGGCCCGCGCGGCGTCCAGCATGCGCGGCGAGCCGCCGTCGGTGGGGGAGACGAGGAGCCCGTCGATCCGCCGGTCCAGCAGCGTGGTGACGTGGTGGTCCTGGAGGTCGGGCCGCTCGTCGGCGTTGCCGATGATGACGCTGTAGCCGAGCGCGCGGGCCTCCTCCTCGACGGAACGGGCCAGCTCGGTGAAGTACGGGTTCATGACGTCGCTGATGACCAGGCCGAGGGTGCGGGTCTGGTCGGTGCGCAGCGACCGGGCGACGGCGTTGGGGCGGTAGCCCAGCGTCTCGACGGCGGCCAGCACGCGGGCGCGTGCGGCGGCGCTGACCGACGGGTGGCCGTTGAGCGCCCGCGAGACCGTCGCGACGGACACACCCGCCTCGGCGGCGACGTCCTTGATGCTCGCCATCGTCGTTCCACCTCCTCGTGGAATCGATTACACGGAGGATTGGAAACGATTACACGGGCGGATTCAAGGGGTCGGCCGGGGCCGAGACGGAATCGTGACCGGAGAAAAGGGCGGCACCCGGGGATGTCACCCCGGGTGCGGCCCCTACCGCTTGCGGCGCTCAGCCCACCGCCGCCGCGAACATCCCCGCCTCGTACGAGCCGCCCTTCTGGTGGGTGATCACGGCGAGCCGGTTGGCCGCGTTGATCATGGCGACCTCGCAGACCAGCGCGGCGACCTCGTTGTCGTCGTAGTGCTTGCGCACCTGGGCCCAGGTCTCGTCGGACACGCCCTGGTGGGCGTCGGCGAGCCGGGTGCCCTCCTCGGCGAGGGCCAGTGCGGCCCGCTCGGCCTCCGTGAACACGGTCGACTCGCGCCAGGCGGCGACCAGGTGGAGCCGTACCGCGCTCTCGCCCGCGGCCGCGGCCTCCTTGGTGTGCATGTCGATGCAGTGCCCGCAGCCGTTGATCTGGCTGGCCCGCAATGCCACCAGTTCCTGCGTGGAGTGCGGCAGGGTCGACTGCTGGAGGATCATCGCGGTGCCCGCGAACCGCTTGGCGAACCGGCTGCCGACCTCGTTCTCGAACAGGTTGAATCGGGTGTCCATGGTCTCGTCCTCGCTCGCTCTCGGTGTCTCGGTGACGAACACAAGACGCCGCCGCCCCGCACCCTGTGACAGGGCGGGAACGTGACCCAGGACACCACCGGCGGGTGTCACAGAACCCCGGCGGCCGGTGTCCCGTGCACGAGACACCGCCGGAACCGAACGAACGGGAGAAGCTGGTGACCAGCGAGAACAGCGGCCGCGAACAGGACGGCGCCACGGAGGCCTTCGTTGCCCACCGCAATCTGCTCTTCACCGTCGCCTACGAGATGCTCGGCTCGGCCGCGGATGCCGAGGACGTCCTCCAGGAGACCTGGCTGAAGTGGGCGGGAGTCGACCTCGACACGGTGCGCGACCGCCGCGCCTACCTGGTGCGCATCACCACCCGCCAGGCCCTGAACCGGCTGCGCACGCTCGGCCGCCGCAAGGAGTCCTACGTCGGCTCCTGGCTGCCCGAGCCGCTGCTCACCGCGCCCGACGTGGCCGAGGACGTCGAGCTGGCCGACAGCGTGTCGATGGCGATGATGCTGGTCCTGGAGACGCTGACGCCGACCGAGCGGGCGGTGTTCGTGCTGCGCGAGGTGTTCGACCTCGGCTACGACGAGATCGCCGAGGCGGTGGAGAAGAGCCCCGCCGCCGTCCGCCAGATCGCCCACCGGGCCCGCGCGCACGTCGCGGCACGCCGCCCGCGCGGGGAGGTCTCGGCGACCGAGTCCCGCGAGGCGCTCACCGCGTTCCAGCGGGCCGTGGAGACGGGCGACCTGCAAGGGCTGCTGGACGTGCTCTCCCCGGACGTGGTCCTGCTCGGCGACGGCGGCGGCATCAAGCAGGCGGTGCTGCGGCCCGTCGTCGGCGCCGACAAGGTGGCCCGCCTCATGCTGGGCGGCCTGGTCAAGCTGGACATGGAGATGAGGATGGACCCGGCCCAGGTCAACGGACACCCGGCCCTGGTCATCCGGCTCGACGGCGAGCTGGACACGGTGGTGGCGGTCCGTTTCGAGGCCGGGCGCATCACGGGGCTCTACGCGGTGCGTAATCCGGAGAAGCTGTCGCGCATGCGTGAGGAGACGGCCCTGAGCCGCTGAACGATCGGCTCACCGAGGTTCCGGGAGCGTCTCGCCGGTCTCCAGCAGCGTCTTGAGGCTGGAGACCAGGGCCGGCCAGCCGTGCCGGATCATCTCGCGGGCGGTGCTGCCGGGCTCGAACCCGTCATGGACGACGGTCAGTCTCACCGACCCCCCGAGGTCCTCGATCTCGAAGGCGACCTTCGAACGCCGCTCGGCGGAGAGCCTGGCGAAGGTGTCGCCGTCGATCCCGTTGGCCGCGGCCCACTCGGGCGTGAAGGTGTGCCAGGTGTACGACAGCCGCCGGTACGGGTCGGACTCGAGCACGACCTGCTCGGGGTCGGCGGTCTCCGCCCCCCGCTCCCGCCACACCACCGGCGACCCCACCGCCCAGTCGGTACCGAACTCCAGCCCCCAGTAGCGGCGCGTGAACGCCGGGTCGGTCAGGCCCTGCCACAGCTTCTCGGGCGTGGTCCTGACGTAGGTCGTGTACACGAACGCGTTGCTGTCCATGGCGGTGTTCTCCAGCGCGTGCTTGAGGTCGGCGAGTGCGTGCACCCGCTCCCGGTCGTAGCGGCTGATCCAGCGTTCGGTGATGGCGTTGATCGGTTCGGCGTTGAGGTAGTGCAGCTTCTCCCGGCCCCGCCGCACGGTGGTGACCAGGCGGGCCGCCTCCAGCACCGCCAGATGCTTGCTGACCGACTGCCGGGCCATGTCCAGCCCGGCGCACAGCTCGCGCAGGCTCTGCCCGTTGTGCGCGTTGAGACTGTCCAGCAGCCGACGCCGACTGCCGTCCGCCAGCGCCTTGAAGACCTCGTCCATCTCCGCCCCTCTGACATGCAGCCCATTGGCTGCCTATTACGTTAGGCAGCCAGGTGGCTGCCTGTCAATCGCAACTCGCACCACACGTACTTGCCCCGGTTGCCGTGCCTGGCCAGCGGGTGCCAGCCCCACACGTCCGCACAGGCCCGCACGAGCGCCAGCCCGCGGCCCTCCTCCAGCTCCGTCACCTTCTCGAACCGCGCCGGCGGCTCGGGCGGTTCCGGGTCCGCGTCCCACGCCCCGATCCGCAGGGTGCCCGGCGGCGACCAGCGGATACGGAGGGCGGCGGGGCCCTTGGTGTGCCGTACGGCGTTGGAGACCAGCTCCGTCGCGAGCAGCTCGGCGACGTCGACGAGGCGGATCAGTCCGTGCATGGTGAGGACCAGACGGAGGGTGCGGCGGCTGATGGTGACGGCGCGCAGGTCGTTGGGGATGTAGAGGGAGTACTCCCAGGGTTCGTTTTCGGGCATGCGTAATTTCCTTGTCTATGGGGGAAGTTGGGGGCGGGTCGGTGTCATTGCCGGAGCCGTCGTGGCAGGACGGAACGGTGCGCTTCCGGTTTCGCACGGTGTGCGCCGCGTCACTGACGGTAGACCTGAAAGTTTCGGCGAGGCAAGCTGATCGCGTAATCTTCACCCCGAACGAGTCGTGTCTGTAGACGCGTTGAGGTGAGGAGCCGTCATTGCCCACGAGGCGCGAACCAACGGCGCGTCAACTGCGCCTGGCTGTGGAGCTGCGCAAACTCCGTGAGGCGGCCGGCCTCACCGCTCGGCAGGCCGCGAGCATGCTTGGTGTCAGCAACGTCCAGATCAGTCAGATCGAGGCAGGACTGTCGGGAGTCAGCGAGCAGCGGCTCAGGCGGCTCGCTTCCCATTACGCCTGCACGGACGAGGAACTCGTCGATGCCCTGGTGGAAATGGCCACCGACCGCACAAGGGGTTGGTGGGAGGAGTACCGAGAGCTGCTTCCCACGCCGTTTCTAGATCTGGCCGAACTGGATCACCACGCCACCTTCCAGCAGGATGTGGCCATCTTGTATGTGCCGGGGCTCTTGCAGACGGAGGACTACGCCCGGGCCGTCTTCTCGTCGAGGATTCCCGAACTGACCGACGAGGAGTTGGAGCTGTGGGTGCGTCATCGGCTGACGAGGCAGGGGAGAGCCACGTTCCCCCACGAAATCGTGATCCACGAGTCCGCCCTCCGCATCAGGGTCGGTGATCGCGCTGCCACGCGGGCCCAACTCGTCCACCTTCTGGAGATGTCCGAGGCCGACCGAATCACCTTGCGGGTTATCCCGTTCGACCTGGACGGGTTCGCAAGGGCCTCAAGCACGATGACGTACATCGGTGGGCCTGTACGCAAGTTGGATACGGTCGCGCGCGATGCGCCGCACGGTGCGTTCCTCATTGACTCCGAAGCCCAGCTCGGCGCCTATCGAACGCGCTTCCGTAAGGTAGAAGCAGTCTCGCTCGACCCGGATCGATCGCGTGTCTTCATCCACCGGCTGACGAAGGAGCTGTGAGCACCCATGGACAACTGGCGCAAGTCGTCCTACTCCGGCGAGGGCGACGGCAACAACTGCGTGGAGATCGCAACCCGCCCAGCCCACGTCGCCGTCCGCGACTCCAAAGCCCCCGCCCGAGCCACTCTCACCTTCCCCCGCGCCGCCTTCACGCGCTTCCTCACGACGGTGGAGGACCCGGAGGGAACCCCGCGTCCCCGCTGACCCAGCACACCTCCCCGGGGCCGCCGTCGCCCACGTCGAACTGGCAGCACTCGGCGTCGACGGCGGCGGCGAGGTCGGTGAACGTCCTCCTGATGCTCGCCGACCGCTCGAACAGGCGGCTCATGCCCGACGTCGCCGCCCAGAACTCCATGGAGGTGTACCGGGGATCGAGGAAGGAACGGAACCGGACCGTCAGGTAGACGTACCCGATCCGGACCCGTCCGTCCTCCTCGGGCGGCAGACCGTACGCCTCCCCGTACTCCCGCACCGCGTCGTCGACCGGGAACATGAGGGACGTGTCCAGGTCGAACGTGTCGATCGAGGAGCAGTCGACCGGCTCGCTGCGGAAGCCGGACGTGAACGGGAGGGTGATCCGCTCGCCGCCGGGCAGCGTGACGTCGAGCGGCGGCACGTCACGGGACGGCGCCGCCAGCTCTGCCACGGCGGCCAGCGCCCCCGCGACGTTCCGCGGACGCAGATAGACGTCGTAGCCGTAGGTCAGCCCCATGTTCCCCTCCGCCGCCCCATGGACAACTGGCCTCAGCCGTCCCTGCCGTACCGGCGGAACTCCGACGTCTCCACCGTCCACGGACCGAACGGCACCGTGTCGCCGAAGATGTACGGCTCCTTGCTGCTGTAGCGGCCCTTGCACGGCTCGGAGTGCACCTCGATCGTGCCGGTGCGAGGGTCGACGATCATGTAGTGCGGGATGCCCATGGCCGGATAGTCGGCCAGCTTCTCGTCGTAGTCGTTACTCGGGTTGGACGGCGAGACGATCTCGACGGCAGCCAGCACCTGCGTCGCGTCGACGGCCAGGCCCTCTTCGTCAAGGGTGGCTTCGGGGATCACGACGGCGTCCGGGCGGCGCATGCGGCCGAGTGCGGGGTGCTCGATCTCGGGGCCGTTCGGGCAGATGTAGCCGGGGTGGGTGCCGGGCAGTTGCGCGTCCAACTGCTTGTAGATGCGGCGGACCGTGCCCTCGTGTCGTTTCGACGAGCACATCATCGCCAGTACCGGACCGGAGGGCCCGATCTCGACGCTCCACGCCCCCTCGAGCTGCTCCGAGTAGGCCCCGAGCTCCGCGGCGATGGCGCGCATCTTGGCGTACTCCATGAGCCCAGAGTACTGAGAAGGCGACTCTCCGACCTCCCTGTCAGTCCCCACCGGTACCGTCGGATCATGCCCAACCAGCCCCCCGCGGCCCCCGGTGAGAGGCGGCTCGCCACCCTCGAAGGCGTCCTGGAGCGTGTCACGTACGCCAACGAGGAGAACGGCTACACCGTCGCCCGCGTCGACACCGGCGGAGGCGCCGGCGACCTGCTGACCGTCGTCGGCGCGCTGCTCGGCGCGCAGGTGGGGGAGTCGCTGCGGATGGAGGGGCGCTGGGGGTCGCACCCCCAGTACGGCAAGCAGTTCCACGTGGAGAACTACACGACGCTGCTGCCCGCCACCGTGCAGGGCATCCGGCGCTATCTGGGGTCCGGGCTGGTCAAGGGCATCGGGCCGGTCTTCGCGGACCGGATCACGCAGCACTTCGGGCTGGACACGCTCACCATCATCGAGGAGGAGCCCAAGCGGCTCATCGAGGTGCCCGGTCTCGGGCCCAAGCGGACCAAGAAGATCGCCGACGCCTGGGAGGAGCAGAAGGCGATCAAGGAGGTCATGCTCTTCCTCCAAACTGTCGAGGTGTCCACCTCCATCGCCGTGCGGATCTACAAGAAGTACGGCGACGCCTCGATCTCCGTCGTGAAGAACCAGCCCTACCGGCTCGCCGCCGACGTCTGGGGCATCGGCTTCCTCACCGCCGACAAGATCGCCCAGTCCGTCGGGATCCCGCACGACAGCCCGGAGCGGGTCAAGGCCGGGCTGCAGTACGCGCTGTCGCAGGCCACCGACCAGGGGCACTGCTACCTCCCCGAGGAGAAGCTGATCGCCGACGCGGTCAAGCTGCTCCAGGTGGACACCGGGCTCGTCATCGAGTGCCTGGCGGAGCTGGCCGCCGAGCCGGAGGAGCCGGACGGCGACCCCGGGGTCGTGCGGGAGAAGGTGCCCCATCCCGAGGGCGGGGAGCCCGTCACCGCCGTCTACCTCGTGCCCTTCCACCGCGCCGAGCTGGCCCTGGCCGGACAGCTGCGGCGCCTGCTCCACACGGACGAGGACCGGATGCCCGGCTTCCGGGAGGTGGCCTGGGACAAGGCGCTCGGATGGCTGAAGCGGCGCACGGGCGCCGACCTCGCGCCCGAGCAGGAGGAGGCCGTCAAACTCGCGCTCAGCGAGAAGGTCGCCGTGCTCACCGGCGGACCTGGCTGCGGCAAGTCCTTCACCGTGCGGTCCATCGTGGAGCTGGCGCGGGCCAAGAAGGCGAAGGTCGTGCTGGCCGCGCCCACCGGCCGGGCCGCCAAGCGGCTGTCCGAGCTGACCGGCGCCGAGGCGTCCACCGTGCACCGGCTGCTGGAGCTGAAGCCCGGCGGCGACGCCGCCTACGACCGGGAGCGGCCGCTCGACGCGGACCTGGTGGTGGTGGACGAGGCGTCGATGCTCGATCTGCTCCTCGCCAACAAGCTCGCGAAAGCCGTCCCGCCCGGCGCCCACCTGCTGCTCGTCGGCGATGTAGACCAGTTGCCCAGCGTGGGGGCGGGGGAGGTGCTGAGGGACCTGCTGGCGCCCGGCAGCCCGGTTCCCGCCGTCCGTCTCACGCGCGTCTTCCGGCAGGCCCAGCAGTCCGGCGTGGTCACCAACGCGCACCGGATCAACGCCGGACAGCATCCCGTCACCGACGGGATGAAGGACTTCTTCCTCTTCGTCGAGGACGACACGGAGGAGGCCGGGCGGCTCACCGTCGACGTCGCCGCCCGCCGCATCCCCGCGAAGTTCGGGCTCGATCCGCGCCGGGACGTCCAGGTGCTGGCGCCCATGCACCGGGGCCCCGCCGGCGCCGGGACGCTGAACGGGCTGCTCCAGCAGGCCGTCACGCCGGGCCGCCCGGACGTGCCGGAGAAGCGGTTCGGCGGACGGGTGTTCCGGGTCGGCGACAAGGTCACCCAGATCCGCAACAATTACGAGAAGGGCGAGAACGGCGTCTTCAACGGCACCGTGGGCGTCGTCACCTCGCTCGACCCGGTGGACCAGCGCCTCACGGTGCTGACCGACGAGGACGAGGAGGTGCCGTACGACTTCGACGAACTCGACGAGCTGGCCCACGCCTACGCGGTCACCATCCACCGTTCCCAGGGCAGCGAGTACCCGGCGGTGGTGATCCCCGTGACGACCGGCGCCTGGATGATGCTCCAGCGGAACCTGCTGTACACGGCGGTCACCCGGGCGAAGAAGCTGGTCGTCCTCGTCGGCTCGCGCAAGGCGATCGGGCAGGCGGTGCGCACGGTCTCGGCCGGAAGACGCTGTACGGCGCTCGACTTCCGGCTTGCCGGGCCCCGGCCGTGAAACCTTGCGGTAAACCTCTCCGCCCGTGTGAAAAAAATGATCGATCAAACGAGTCGGAAAGGTCACACAGCACTTCCGGATGGGCCCCGAAGGGGGCAGGATGAGCAAGTTGGCGGCACTGAGTGCCGCCGATAGGCCCGATGGTCGACCCCGAGTGCACTCTCCTGAGCCAAGTGGGGGATGGTAGAGACAGTCAGGGCACCTCGAAGATGAGGCACTACGTCGGTGAGGGAAGACGTGAGCGAGCACACCAACAACTCGGTAGTACTGCGGTACGGCGACGGCGAGTACACCTACCCGGTGATCGACAGCACCGTCGGTGACAAGGGCTTCGACATCGGGAAGCTCCGCGCCCAGACCGGTCTGGTGACGCTGGACAGCGGTTACGGCAACACCGCCGCCTACAAATCCGCCATTACCTATCTGGACGGCGAAGCCGGCATCCTCCGGTACCGCGGCTACCCGATCGAGCAGCTGGCCGAGCGCTCCTCCTTCGTGGAGGTGGCCTACCTGCTGATCAACGGTGAGCTGCCGACCGTCGACGAGCTGTCCGCGTTCAAGGACGAGATCACGCAGCACACCCTGCTGCACGAGGACGTCAAGAACTTCTACAAGGGCTTCCCGCGCGACGCCCACCCGATGGCCATGCTGTCGTCGGTGGTCTCGGCGCTGTCCACCTTCTACCAGGACAGCCACAACCCGTTCGACGAGCGGCAGCGCAACCTCTCCACGATCCGGCTGCTCGCGAAGCTCCCGACGATCGCGGCCTACGCGTACAAGAAGTCCATCGGCCACCCGTTCGTCTACCCGCGCAACGACCTCGGCTACGTCGAGAACTTCCTGCGCATGACGTTCTCGGTGCCGGCGCAGGAGTACGAGCTGGACCCGACGGTCGTCGCGGCGCTCGACAAGCTGCTGATCCTGCACGCGGACCACGAGCAGAACTGTTCGACCTCCACGGTCCGCCTGGTCGGCTCCTCGCAGGCGAACATGTTCGCCTCGATCTCGGCCGGTATCAACGCCCTGTGGGGCCCGCTGCACGGCGGCGCCAACCAGTCGGTGCTGGAGATGCTGGAAGGCATCCGCGACGCGGGCGGCGACGTCGACTCCTTCATCCGCAAGGTGAAGAACAAGGAGGACGGCGTCCGCCTGATGGGCTTCGGCCACCGGGTCTACAAGAACTTCGACCCGCGCGCCAAGATCATCAAGGCCGCCGCGCACGACGTGCTCTCCGCCCTGGGCAAGTCCGACGAGCTGCTGGACATCGCCCTGAAGCTGGAGGAGCACGCGCTCTCCGACGACTACTTCGTCTCGCGCAGCCTCTACCCGAACGTGGACTTCTACACCGGCCTGATCTACCGGGCCATGGGCTTCCCGACCGAGATGTTCACGGTCCTGTTCGCCCTCGGCCGGCTGCCGGGCTGGATCGCCCAGTGGCACGAGATGATCAAGGAGCCGGGTTCCCGCATCGGCCGCCCGCGCCAGATCTACACGGGCGTCGTCGAGCGCGACTTCGTCCCCGTCGAGGAGCGCTGAGCCGCAAGACACCCCCGCGGCGCACCTGGTGAGTCCCGTATCGCCCCGAGCGGTACGGGACTTCTCCGTGCCGTGGGCCTGCCGGCCGCGCGGACCCGGACAGCAGAAGGCGCCCTGGCGCCGGTCCCCCCACGGGCCGACGAACCAGGGCGCCTTCCCATGTCCCGGTGCGGATTCCCCCCACGGGATCCGGCCGGGCGTCTGTGAGGACAGCGCCTGAATCGCTGTTGTGTCGTACTCGTCGTGCTCTTCGTACTCGTCGTGCGGTCTGCCGGGACAGCGCACGCCCGGGAGGGCCGCTCAAAGCTTCCCGGTGTACGTGTCCCGGCAACGCAGCTCTGGGAAAGTCCCCCAAGACATCCCCAGATGCCAGGTGGCGCCCCCCAAGACGCTGCCTGACATCGCCAACTTAGACCTTCGAACCCCTTAGATGGTTACGTTCGCATCACTGTGATCTGCGTCTCTTGCACGTGTCCGTTAAGTGCGCAAGAGCCCCGTACGTCGCGCGGGACTCAAGCGTAAGGAAGATGCGCGAGCCTTGTGAAGAGCTTATGTGAGGTGAGTGCCGGACTCCATAGGCGCAGCCCCTCGACCTGCGTGAAATGCGGACCACCGCCGCGGTACGCGCGGCCCGGCCTCAGTTCGCCCGTGCGGCCCGCGTCAGCGGATCGGGATGGGCCGCCGCGTAGTCGCGGGCCGCCTCGGAAAAGGCGCGGATACGGTGGTTGTCCGCCGCGGAGAGCCAGATCAGGCGCCACTCGTACGCCGGAGCGCCCTCGACCGGGACGAAGGCGACGTCGGGGCGGGCGTCGTACACGCTCGCGTGCGACGGGACGGGGAAGACCCCGTGACCCGCGCCGACCAGCGCCCACATCTCCTGGACACTGCCGAACTCCGTGTTCCGCCCGGCCCCCCGGCCCCCCGGCGCTCCGCCGAGCCCGGACGGCGACTGCGGGCGTCCCGCGGGGAACAGCCGCTCCGCGCCCTCGGGAGCGGCCCACCGTGGCGTCTGCCCGGGGACGGAACTCCCGGCCGCCTGCCCGGGGGCGGAAGTCCGCTCCGCCCCTTCCGAGGACGCCCGCGGCCGCAGCATCTCGTACCGCGCGAGCTCGGACACGTCCACCGCCTCCCGCCGCGCCAGCGGATGCCGCGCCGAGACGGCGAGCACGGGCGCCTCCCGGAACAGCACCGGGCCCGCGCTGTGGCCGGGTGCGAGCGTCGACACCGGTGCCGCGAAGTTGTCGATGAGCAGGACGTCGATCACGTCGTCGCGCAGCGGCGCCGTCCCGTCCGTGAAACGGCTCTCGTGCAGCCGCACCTCGCATCCCGGATGCCGGGTCCGCAGCAGCTCCGCCGCACGCATCACGAACTCCGCGGTCACCGTTCCCAGGAACCCGACCCGCAGCACGCCGTCCAGTCCCCGGCCCGCGGCCACCGCCCGCGCGAAGGCGTCCTGGATCTCCTGGTACGCGGGCTTCAGGTCCTCGAACAGGCGCCGGCCGGTCGCGGTGAAGGCCACCCGTCTGCTGGTCCGCTCGAAGAGGTTCGTGCCGACCGAGCGTTCCAGTTTCCGCACCGTCTTGCTGACCATGGCCACCGAGACGTGCAGCCGCTCGGCGCTGCGTCCGAAGTGCAGCTCCTCGCCGACCGTCAGGAAGATCTCGATCTCACGCCGCTCCACCACGCCCCCCCATCGACAACCCAGAGGTCAACGATCCTTGCAGGAATGGCCGTTGATGACCACACGCGGACGGCCGAGGCTGGGACCACACCACAGAAGGCGGGCACCGAAGCGCCCACCACGAAAGCCGAGGCGATCACCATGACATCCCCCGCACTCACCCTGGTCCTGGGCGGAACCGGAAAGACCGGACGCCGTGTCGTACGTCGGCTGACCGATCGCGGCCACCAGGTCCGGATCGGCTCACGGAACGGCGGAATCCCCTTCGACTGGAACGACGCCACGACATGGCAGCCGGCCCTGGCCGGCGTCGACGCCGTCTACGTGTCCTACCAGCCGGACCTCGCCGTGCCGGGCGCCCCCGAGGCGATCGGCGTCTTCGCCGAACTCGCGGTGCGGACCGGAGCACGCCGTCTGGTGCTGCTCTCCGGGCGCGGCGAGCCGGAGGCCGAGGCCTGCGAGAGGGCGCTGGCGGCCCAGGGCGCGCAGTGGACGGTCCTGCGTGCCTCCTTCTTCGCGCAGAACTTCAGCGAGGGCGACTTCCTCGGCCCGATCCTCGACGGGGAGCTCGCGCTGCCGGTCGGGGACGTCGAGGAGCCGTTCGTCGATGCCGACGACATCGCGGAGGTCGCCGCCACCGTCCTGGCCGAAGGCGGACACACCGGCCGGACCTACGACCTGACCGGCCCGCGGCTGCTCACCTTCGCGCAGGCCGCGGCCGAGATAGGAGCGGCGACCGGACGCGAGATCGGCTACGTCACCGTCCCCGCGGAGGCCTACGCCGCCGAACTCGCCGCGCACGGCGTCCCCGCCGACGTCACCGGCCTGCTGACGTACCTGTTCACGGAAGTCCTCGACGGCCGCAACGCCCATCTCGGCGACGGCGTCCGCCAGGTCCTCGGCCGCCCGGCCCGCGACTTCACCGAGTATGCCGCCGAGGCCGCGGCCACCGGCGTCTGGAGCCCGGGAGCCACCTCGTGAAAGCCACCCAGACCGGCACCCTGCTCGCCTCGGTCATCGCCTCCGGCCTGATGGCGGGGCTCTTCGCGGCCTTCGCCTACGCCGTGATGCCGGGACTGCGCGGTACCTCCGACCACACGTTCACGGCGACGATGCAGGGCATCAACAAGTCGATCGTCAACCCCGTGTTCATGCTCCCGTTCATGGGGTCGATCCCACTGATCGCCCTGGCGGTGTTCCTCGCCTGGCGCGGACACGGCCGGCCCGCGTTGCCCTGGCTCGTGGCCGCGCTCGCGCTCTACCTGGTCGCGTTCGCGGTGACCGTCACGGTGAACGTGCCGCTCAACGACCAGCTGGAGCGGGCCGGCGACCCGGACTCCATCGGCGATCCGGCCGCCGTCCGCGAACGGTTCGAGGCGGCCTGGGTCACCTGGAACATCGTGCGCGCGCTGCTGCACACGGCGGCCTTCGCCTGCCTGGCCTGGGCCCTGGTCCTGTACGGCGCGGACCGGCTCTCCGCCGACCGGGCGGCGGCGTCCACCTCCCGCGAGACCGGCGCCCCGTTCCGGACGGCCACCCCGCAGTACGCGTACGACGGTCGCGGGGCCGGCCACTGACAGGGCCGGGCGTCAGCGAAAGGCGCGCAGCCGGAGGCTGTTGGTGACCACGAAGACCGAGGAGAAGGCCATCGCCGCCCCCGCGATCATCGGGTTCAGCAGCCCGGCGGCGGCCAGCGGCAGCGCGGCCACGTTGTAGCCGAAGGCCCACACGAGGTTGCCCTTGATCGTGGCCAGGGTGCGCCGGGACAGCCGGATCGCGTCCGCCGCCACCCGCAGGTCCCCGCGCACCAGCGTCAGGTCGCCCGCCTCGATCGCCGCGTCCGTCCCCGTGCCCATCGCCAGCCCCAGATCGGCGGTGGCGAGGGCGGCCGCGTCGTTGACGCCGTCCCCGACCATGGCGACCGTACGGCCCTCGGCCCGCAGCCGCTCCACCACCGCGACCTTGTCCTCGGGCAGTACCTCGGCGATCACCTCGTCGATGCCGACGGCCGCCGCGACCGACTCGGCCACCCGGCGGTTGTCGCCGGTCAACAGGACGGGGGTCAGGCCGAGGCGGCGCAGTCCGGCCACCGCCTCGGCGCTGGTCTCCCTGACCGCGTCGGCCACGGCGACGACCCCGCGCGCCTCACCGTCCCAGCCGACGACGACGGCCGTACGGCCGTTCCTCTCCGCCTCGTCCCCGGCCCGGGCGATCTCGGGCGGCAGGGTGTCGTAGAGGCGCCCCACGGCCACCTCGCGGCCCTCCACGCGGGCGCGTACACCGCGCCCGGGAACGTTCTCGAAGTCCTCGACGCCCGGCAGCGCGCCGAGCCGTTCCTCGGCCCCGGCCGCGACGGCGCGGGCCACCGGGTGCTCGGAGGCGTGCTCGACGGCGCCCGCGAGCCGCAGCAGCTCCTCCTCGTCGACGCCCTTCGCGGCGTACACCTCGTGCAGGGTCATGCGGCCGGTGGTGACGGTGCCGGTCTTGTCCAGGACGACGGTGTCGACGCGCCGGGTGGACTCCAGCACCTCGGGGCCCTTGATGAGGATGCCGAGCTGGGCGCCGCGCCCGGTGCCGACCAGCAGCGCGGTCGGGGTGGCCAGCCCCAGCGCGCACGGGCAGGCGATGATCAGGACGGCGACTGCGGCGGTGAACGCGGCGACCGTGTCACCGGTCGCGCCGAGCCAGCCGCCGAAGGTGGCGACCGCGATCAGCAGCACGACGGGCACGAAGACGCCGGAGATCCGGTCGGCGAGCCGCTGCACCTCGGCCTTGCCGCTCTGCGCGTCCTCCACCAGCTTCGCCATCCGCGCCAGCCGGGTGTCGGCGCCGACCCGGGCCGCCTCGACCACCAGCCGGCCCCCGGCGTTCACCGTGGCGCCGGTGACGGCGTCGCCGACGGTGACGTCCACCGGCACGGACTCGCCGGTCAGCAGGGAGGCGTCCACGGCCGAGGCGCCCTCGGTCACCGTGCCGTCGGTGGCGATCTTCTCGCCGGGGCGGACGACGAACCGGTCGCCCACCGCGAGCCGGGCCACCGGTATCCGCACCTCGCGCCCGTCCCTCAGCACGGCCACGTCCTTGGCGCCCAGCTCCAGCAGCGCCCGCAGCGCGGCCCCGGCACGCCGCTTGGAGCGGGCCTCCAGCCAGCGGCCGAGGAGGAGGAAGGCGGTGACCCCGGCCGCCGCCTCCAGGTAGATCGTGGAGGCGCCGTCCGTGCGGGAGACGGTGAGGTCGAAGCCGTGCCGCATGCCCGGCATGCCCGCGTCGCCGAAGAACAGCGCCCACAGGGACCAGCCGAACGCCGCGAGCGTGCCGAGTGAGACCAGCGTGTCCATGGTGGCCGCGCCGTGCCGCACGCCCGTCCAGGCGGCGCGGTGGAAGGGCAGCCCGCCCCACACCACGACGGGCGCGGCCAGGGTGAGCGAGAGCCACTGCCAGTTGTCGAACTGGAGCGCCGGGACCATCGCCAGCAGGACCACGGGGGCGGCCAGGAGCACCGAGACGACCAGGCGCTGACGGAGGGCCGACAGCTCCGGGCCGTCGCCGCGCTCCCCGGGGCCGTCCTCGTCCGGGTCCGAGGGCTCCGGGGGCGGCGCGGGCTCCTCGGCGGTGTACCCGGTCTTCACGACGGTGGCGATCAGGTCGGCGACCTCGGTGGTCGCCGGGTAGCTGACCCGGGCCTTCTCCGTCGCGTAGTTCACCGTGGCGGTCACACCGTCCATGCGGTTGAGCTTCTTCTCGACGCGGGCCGCGCAGGAGGCGCAGGTCATCCCGCCGATGAGCAGCTCGACCTCGGCGAGGCCGGGGTCGGCGGCCGTCGCGGTGGTGCGGGTGTCCGCGGTGGTGCTGGTCATGGTCCTGACTCCGCAACGGTGGGTGCGCCGGGGCTCAGACCCGGCCGACGAGCTCGAAGCCCGCCTCGTCCACGGCGGCGCGCACGGCCGCGTCGTCGAGGGGGGCCTCGGAGACGACGGTGACCTCGCCCGTGGAGGCGACGGCCCGCACCGAGCCGACGCCCGCGATCTCGGAGATCTCGCCGGAGACGGCGCCCTCGCAGTGGCCGCAGCTCATCCCGCTCACCTTGTAGACGGTGGTGACGGAGCCCTGGGCGGTGTCGGTCTGGGCGGTCATGTCGTTACTCCTCGTCGGGGGACGTGCGTGGGCGGGTACCCGTGGCCCGCGGTCCGGACCACACAACCCACCTTACCCCTAGGGGGTATAAAGGCGAGGTTCGCCCCGTCACCCGCGTCACCCCGCGTCGCGTCCGTGTGCGGCCCACTCGTGGTCGAGGACCGCCATCAGCACGTCGTCCACCCACACGCCGTACCGCAGGGCGGCCTCCCGCCGCACGCCCTCCACCACGAAACCGGCCTTCTCGTACACCCGCCGCGCCCGCGGGTTGTCGGCGTAGACCTCCAACTGGACGCGGTGCAGGCCGACCTGCTCGAAGGCGTGCCCGACGATGAGCCGCGTCGCCTCGCTGCCCAGCCCGCGGCCGCGGCCCCGGGGCCCGATCAGGGTGCGGAAGGTGCAGCTGCGGGCCGACGGGTCCCACTCGTACAGGACGACCTCGCCGACGAGTTCCCCGGTGGCCCGGTCGGTGACGGCCAGGTCGAGCCGGTCGGGGGCGGCGGTGCGCACGCCGTACCAGGAACGCAGTCCGTCCAGGGTGAGTTCGGTGGTCGGCTCGAAGGTGAAGCGGACGACCTCGGGGTCGTTGACGATCTCCCACATCGCGTCGGCGTCCTCGGCGGTGAACGGGCGCAGGACGGCTTTGTCGCCGGTGAGGACGGGTTTCACGGAGAAGTCCATGCACGGCACTGTGCCCCACGCCGGCGTGGGGCACAGAACGGTTTTCCGGCGGTGCCCCGCTACTTGTTCCGGTTGCGCGGGCGGGACGCCACCCAGGTCCGGACCGTGTCCGCGTACCAGTACGGCTTTCCGCCCTCCACGTGGTCGGGCGGCGGCAGCAGCCCGTGCTTGCGGTACGACCGCACGGTGTCCGGCTGGACGTGGATGTGGGCCGCGATGTCCTTGTAGGACCAGAGCCTTCGGTCGGTCACTCGTTGCACCTCCCCGCGCGCGCCGCGGCGGCGACCGGGGACGGCCGCCGGGGGGAGCCGGGCGCTGCGCTGGCGATCACCAAGCCTGTTCCGGGTGAACGACGCGGGGTGAGGGGCGGTCAGGGGCCGTGCCCGGGTGTGACGGAAGCCCCGTGCGCCCGTGACATGTGTGACGCGGAGGGTGCTTTTGTGACACGAGTGCCACACAGGCGTACGCCGTCGTTCAGGCGTGGCGCGTTGACTGTGGCGACCGGCCGCGTTCCGCCGTACGTCCCCCTGCGCCCGCGGGCGGCCCCCGGACCGCCACTCGGACCAAGTCGTCCGAATGTCCGGACAAAACATTGACAGGCCGCACGCGCGGGGCTAGAAACCGGGGTGACGCAAGGGCGCGGGCAAGAAGGGAACGCGATGGCGCACGACCCGATGGCACACGGCCCGGTCGCCGGTTCCCCCACCGAACGCCTCCGGCGCGGGAAGGCGGCCTCGCCCTGGCAGGAGCGAGGCACGAGCGCCAACTCCCCGCTCGCACCGGCTCCGCGCCGGAGGTTCCCGCGTCGCGTCCCGGCGCGGACCGACCACACTGCCCCACGTGTCTACGCGGACGCCCAAACCGCAGACACAGTGTCGGGCGCGCCCGCGGCACCCGGCTGCTGGGATGGAGTCATGGCCGAGACCGCGACCCGACCGGCGCCGGTCCCGGCCCGTGAGCAGCAGCACGAGCAGCGCGAGCTGCACCAACGGCACGTCTCGACCCGTCGCCGCCATCTGTGAAGGAGTTCTCGGTCATGACGAACATCGTCAACCACTGGATCGGCGGCAAGACCGCCGAAGGCGCCTCGGGCACGTACGGTCCGGTGACGAACCCGGCGACCGGCGAGGTCACCACCAAGGTCGCCTTCGCCTCCGTCGACGAGGTGGACGCCGCGGTCGCCGCCGCCAAGGAGGCGTACCTGACGTGGGGTCAGTCCTCGCTGGCCCAGCGGACCTCCATCCTCTTCAAGTTCCGGGCGCTGCTGGACGCCCACCGCGACGAGATCGCCGAGCTGATCACCGCCGAGCACGGCAAGGTGCACTCCGACGCGCTCGGCGAGGTCGCCCGCGGCCTGGAGATCGTCGACCTGGCCTGCGGCATCACCGTGCAGCTCAAGGGCGAGCTGTCGACGCAGGTCGCCACCCGCGTCGACGTGTCCTCCATCCGGCAGCCGCTCGGCGTGGTCGCCGGCATCACGCCGTTCAACTTCCCGGCGATGGTGCCGCTGTGGATGTTCCCGATCGCCATCGCCTGCGGCAACACCTTCGTGCTCAAGCCGAGCGAGAAGGACCCCTCGGCCGCCGTGAAGGTCGCCGAGCTGCTCTCCGAGGCCGGTCTGCCGGACGGCGTCTTCAACGTCGTGCACGGCGACAAGGTGGCCGTGGACCGCCTCCTGGAGCACCCGGACGTCAAGGCGGTCTCCTTCGTCGGCTCGACCCCGATCGCCCGCTACATCCACACCACCGCCTCCGCGGCCGGCAAGCGCGTGCAGGCGCTCGGCGGCGCCAAGAACCACATGCTGGTGCTGCCCGACGCCGACCTCGACGCGGCGGCGGACGCGGCCGTGAGCGCCGCCTACGGCTCGGCCGGGGAGCGCTGCATGGCGATCTCCGCGGTCGTCGCGGTCGGTGCCGTCGGCGACGAGCTGGTGGAGAAGATCCGCGAGCGCGCCGAGAAGATCAAGATCGGTCCCGGCACCGACCCGTCCTCCGAGATGGGCCCGCTGATCACCAAGGCGCACCGCGACAAGGTCGCCTCCTACGTCGCGGGAGCGGCGGCCGAGGGCTGCGAGGTCGTCCTGGACGGCACCGGCTACACGGTCGACGGCCACGAGGACGGCCACTGGATCGGCATCTCCCTGCTCGACCGGGTGCCGACCACCGCCAAGGCGTACCAGGACGAGATCTTCGGCCCGGTGCTGTGCGTGCTGCGCGCCGACACCTACGAGGAGGGCCTGGCCCTCATCAACGCCTCGCCGTTCGGCAACGGCACCGCGATCTTCACCCGGGACGGCGGCGCGGCCCGCCGCTTCCAGCTGGAGGTCGAGGCCGGCATGGTCGGCGTGAACGTGCCGATCCCGGTCCCCGTGGGCTACCACTCCTTCGGCGGCTGGAAGGACTCGCTCTTCGGCGACCACCACATCTACGGCAACGACGGCACGCACTTCTACACCCGCGGCAAGGTCGTCACCACCCGCTGGCCGGACCCGGCCGACGCCCCGGCGGGCGTGGACCTGGGCTTCCCGCGCAACCACTGAAGCAGCCGTGGCTCCAGGGTGCCGTGGTCCCGCCGGGACCGCGGCACCCTCGTGCGTGGCAGGTTTTTTTGCCCCGCCCCCTACGGTTCCCGCACGGCCCAAAGCCCCGTCGCGTCAAGGAGCATGTTGCCGTTTCCGGATGTACCGACGGTAGCGATCAACGGTTTCCGTAGGTAAACACCCATTGACGCAGCGGTTTTCGTCGCGATTCCATGCGGCGTCGGGAGCGAAACAGAACGACGTACGACCCAGCCTCCGGAGGCGATAGCGCTCCCTCGCGAACCACGCCGCACGAGTCGATCGGAACCGCTCCATGACCGACACGCTCCGCCCCGTCGAGACCGCCGCCGCGCCCCCGGACACCCCGGCACCTCCGGAGCCGAGGACGCTCAAGCGTTCCATCGGGGTCGTCGGCGGCACACTGCTCACCCTCTCGTGCGTGACCCCCGCCTCCACGCTGTTCGTGGTCGTCCCCGACCTCTTCGGCTCGCTCGGCACCGCCACCGCGCTGACCATCGCCATCGGCTCCCTGCTCTGTGTCGCCGTGGCGTTCTGCTACTCGGAGCTGGGCACCCTGGTCCCCAGCGCGGGCGGCGAGTACGCCATGGTGTCGACGATGGCCGGGCGCCTGGCGGGCTGGCTGGTCTTCGTGCTGTCCCTGCTGGTCGTCATGATCGTGCCGCCGGTGATCGCCATGGGCACGGCCGACTACCTCGAACCGGTCCTGCACCTCGACCCCTCCCTGGCGGGCGCCGGCGTCATGCTGCTCGCCACCCTCGCCGGACTGCTCGACCTGCGTGCAAACGCCTGGATCACCGGCGTCTTCCTGGTCCTGGAGGTCATCGCCGCGGCCGTCGTCGCGGTGCTGGGCTTCACCCACGCCGAGCGCGGACCCGGCAGCCTCGTGTCGATGGAGGTGGGCGGCGCCGGCGGCGGAGTGGACCCCGTGACCGCCATGCTGGTCGTCTCCGGCCTCGCCATCGCCCTCTTCATCACGCAGGGCTTCTCCACCGCCGTCTACCTCTCCGAGGAACTGGAGAACCCGCGCCGCAACGTCGCCCGCACGGTGCTGGCCACCCTCGCCATCTCCACGGTGATCATCCTGGTCCCGGTCGTCGCCATCACCTTCGGCGCCTCCGACCTGACCGAGCTGACCGGCGGCGACATCGGCGCCATGGTCACCGCCTGGTCCAACTCGGCCGTCGGCACCTTCGTGAGCCTCTGCGTGGCGCTCGCCATCGTCAACGCCGGCATCGTCATGGTCATCCAGAACTCACGCGTGCTGTTCGCCTCCGCCCGCGACAAGGCCTGGCCCGCCCCGGTCAACGGGCTCTTCGCGAGGCTCGGCCGGTTCGGCTCACCGTGGGTCGCCACCCTCGCCGTCGGCGTGCCGGGCGCCGCGCTGTGCTACGTCAACCTCGACACCCTGTACGGCGTCACCGGCGTCTCGGTGACCGCGATGTACCTGCTGGTCGCGGTCGCCGCCCTGCTGTCCCGGCGCGGCGCCCACCGGCACGCGCACGCGTGGCGCATGCCCCTGTGGCCGGTGGTGCCGGTCCTGCTGATCGCGGTCCTCGCCTACATCCTGACCCAGCAGGAGGCGGGCCACCTGCTGCTGACCGGCTCCATCGCGGCCGTCGCCACCCTGTACTGGGCCCTGTACCTGCGCCCGCGCCGCGACACCCGCTGGCTGGTCACCGTCCCGCAGGACGTCCGCGAGCCCGCGGGACAGTGACCGGCCGCGGGACCCGTGACCGCCGCCGGGCCTGACGGCCCGCACGACGTGACGGCCCTGCGGACCCCGGCCGGCCTACCGCGTCCGTGGTACGCGCGAGTGGCGCCGTACTTCCGTGGGAGGGCCGCCGGTTCAGCCCCGGGGCGGCCTCCGTTGTCGGCGGCGGCCCGTACCGTTGACACATGGATCTTCGACTGCCCCGCGTGCGAGGGCTGCTACGGGGGCCGCGGCGGTTGCTCTCCGCCGCGGCCGCCGTCGTCGTGCTCGCCGGCGCCGGGACGTGGACGGCCGTCGCCGGTGACGACCCGGCCCAGGTGCGGCGCGCCGACCAGGTCATGGCGGTGGGCGACGGCGTGCGCCTGGACACCTCGTACTTCACGGCGGGCCCCGGCGGCCGCCGCCCGGCCGTCCTGCTCGCGCACGGCTTCGGCGGCAGCAAGGACGACGTACGGGAGCAGGCCGAGGACCTGGCGAGGGACGGGTACGCGGTCCTGACCTGGTCGGCGCGCGGCTTCGGCAGGTCCACCGGGAAGATCGGGCTGAACGCGCCGGACGGCGAGGTCGCCGACGTGTCCCGGCTGATCGACTGGCTCGCCCGGCAGCCCCAGGTGCGGCTGGACAAGGACGGCGACCCCCGCGTCGGCGTGGCGGGCGGCTCCTACGGCGGCGCGGTCGCGCTGCTCGCGGCGGGGCACGACACCCGGGTGGACGCCGTCGCCCCGGCGATCACGTACTGGAACCTGGCGGACGCGCTCTTCCCGAACGGCGTCTTCAAGAAGCTGTGGGCCGGCATCTTCGTCAACTCCGGCGGCGGCTGCGACCGGTTCGAGGCGGACCTGTGCCGCATGTACCAGCGGGTCGCCGAGTCCGGCACGCCCGACGCCGCGGCCGCGAAGCTCCTGGAGGAGCGCAGCCCGCAGGCGGTGGGCGAGCGCATCAAGGTGCCCACCCTGCTGGCGCAGGGCCAGACCGACTCCCTGTTCCCGCTCGGCCAGGCCGACGCCGCGGCGAAGGCGATCCGGGCCAACGGCGCCCCCGTCGACGTCGACTGGATCGCGGGCGGGCACGACGGCGGCGACCTGGAGGGCGACCGCGTCCAGGCACGCGTCGACGACTGGTTCGACCGCTACCTGAAGGACGACGAGGGCGCCGACACCGGCCCGGCCTTCCGTGTCACCCGCACCGGGGGCGTCGACTCCACCGACGGACAGGCCCAGTTGCGCGGCGCGAGCGCCGACCAGTACCCGGGTCTGGCCGACGGGCAGCGGTCCGTGCCCCTGCGCGGCCGCGAGCAGAGCGTCGACAACCCGGCCGGGGCCAACCCGCCCGCCGTCTCCGCCCTCCCCGGCATCGGCGGCGCCGGAGGACTCTCCCAGCTCTCCTCGCTCGGCGTCGGGATCTCCCTGGACTTCCCCGGCCAGTACGCCGCGTTCGAGTCCGCCCCGGTCGGCGACGACCTGCGGATCACCGGCTCGCCGACGGCCACCGTCCACGTCCGCTCCACCACCGAGGACGCCGTCCTCTTCGCCAAGGTCTACGACGTCGGCCCCGGCTCCACCGCGCCCGTACTGCCGTCGCAGCTGGTCGCCCCCGTCCGCGTCGAGGACGCCAAGGCGGGCAAGGACGTGACGGTCACCCTCCCGGCCATCGACCACGAGGTGGAGAAGGGCCACCGCCTCCGCCTGGTGCTCGCCTCCACCGACCTCGGCTACGCCTCCCCGGCCGCCCCGGCGACCTACACCGTCTCCCTCAAGGGCGGCCTGTCGGTGCCCACCGCCCCCGGCGTGACGACCGCCGCCGCGCCGCTGCCCGCCTGGGTGTGGTGGCTGCCGCCGGCCGGTGCCGCCGTCGCCCTGGCCCTGCTGTGGACCGGCCGCCGCCGCACCGCCGCACCCGCACCCGACCCCGCGCTGACCGACGTACCCCTGCAGATCACCGGCCTGAGCAAGCGCTACGCCGGGTCCGCCGAGCGGTACGCGGTGCGGGAGCTGTCGTTCCGCGTCGAGAAGGGGCAGGTGCTCGGCCTGCTCGGACCCAACGGCGCGGGCAAGACGACCACCCTGCGGATGCTGATGGGCCTGATCAAGCCGGACGACGGCGAGATCCGCGTCTTCGGCCACGCCATCCGTCCCGGTGCCCCGGTGCTGTCCCGGGTCGGCGCCTTCGTCGAGGGCGCGGGCTTCCTGCCGCACCTGTCCGGCCGGGAGAACCTGGAGCTGTACTGGCGGGCGACGGGCCGCCCGCCCGAGGACGCCCACCTGGACGAGGCCCTGGAGATCGCCGGTCTCGGCGACGCGCTCGCCCGCGCCGTGCGCACCTACTCCCAGGGCATGCGCCAGCGCCTGGCCATCGCCCAGGCCATGCTCGGCCTGCCCGACCTCCTCATCCTCGACGAGCCGACCAACGGCCTGGACCCGCCGCAGATCCGCGAGATGCGCGAGGTGATGATCCGCTACGCGGCGGCCGGGCGCACCGTGATCGTCTCCAGCCATCTGCTGGCCGAGGTCGAGCAGTCCTGCACCCACCTCGTGGTCATGGACCGGGGCCGGCTGGTCCAGGCGGGCCCGGTCGCCGAGATCATCGGCTCCGGCGACACCCTCCTCGTCGGCACCGGCCTGCCCGTGGACGAACCCCTGGTGGACAAGGTCGCCGCCCTGCCCGGCGTGGCCTCGGTCGTGCACACCGACGACGGGCTCCTGATCCGCCTCGACCCCGGCGGCACCGCGCCGGGCCTGGTCGCCGAACTGGTCCGGCTGGAGATCCCGGTGGCGTCGGTCGGACCGCACCGCCGCCTGGAGGACGCCTTCCTCACCCTGATCGGAGGTTCCGCATGAGCACGCCCACCAAGCCGGCCACGACCGGGCCCGCGCCCGGAGCGGCGGCGTCCGACTCCGCGTACGGCTACCGGGCGGGCCGCACCCTCCCCCTGCGGGTGGAGCTGGTGCGCCAGCTCAAGCGGCGCCGCACCCTGGTCATGGGCGCGATCCTCGCCGTGCTGCCGTTCGTCCTCGTCGTCGCCTTCGCGATCGGCGGCGAGCCGGAGGGCCCCGGCGACCGCATCACCCTGATGGACACCGCCACCGCCTCCGGCGCCAACTTCGCCGCGGTCAACCTCTTCGTCTCGGCGGGCTTCCTGCTCGTCGTCCCGGTCGCCCTGTTCTGCGGGGACACCGTGGCGTCCGAGGCGAGCTGGTCCTCCCTGCGCTACCTGCTCGCCGCGCCGGTGCCGCGCGCCCGGCTGCTCGCGTCGAAGCTGGCCGTCGGGCTCGGGCTGAGCCTGGCCGCGATGGTGCTGCTGCCCCTGGTGGCGCTGGCCGTGGGCACGGTCGCCTACGGCTGGGGGCCGCTGGCCATCCCCACCGGCGGTTCGCTCTCCCCGGGCACGGCCGCGCAGCGCCTGGTGGTGGTCGTGGCGTACATCTTCGTGTCCCAACTGGTCACCGCCGCCCTCGCGTTCTGGCTGTCGACCAGGACCGACGCACCGCTCGGCGCGGTCGGCGGCGCCGTCGGCCTCACCATCGTCGGCAACGTCCTGGACGCCGTGACCGCGCTGGGCCACTGGCGCGACTTCCTGCCCGCGCACTGGCAGTTCGCCTGGGCGGACGCCGTCCAGCCGAACCCGGAGTGGTCGGGCATGATCCAGGGCACGGCGGTCTCGGTCACGTACGCGCTGGTGCTGTTCGCCCTGGCCTTCCGCGGTTTCGCACGCAAGGACATCGTGTCGTAGGCCGGCGCAGGACCACCCACCGGTCTCGGCGCCCCGCCCCGTGCCCGCTTCGAGACCCAGCCGTAACACCCCGTGCCGCACGTTTCGCCCCGCCGCGCCGTCACAGTCACGTACACCGGCGCCGACGAAGCACAGGGGGACGGACGATGAACCGGTACGGGACCGACGGGAAGCGGGGGCGGCACGGCGCGACCGCGCTGCTCGCGCTGACCCTGGCGGGCGGCCTGCTGCTCACCGGCTGCGGAGGGACGGACGACGCGTCGCACGGGGCGAAGGACACCGCGGCCGACTCCCGGGACGGCTCGGCCCCGATGCCCGCACCCGACCGCCCGCGCGGCGAGGGCGAGCAGCGCCACGACGGCGGCACGAGCAGCGGCGAGGGCGAAAAGAACGGCGACTCCCGCGAGATCGCGCCCGACCCGGACTACCTGTCCACCTTCGCCCTCGACGTCGACACCGCCTCCTACGGCTACGCCCGCCGCACCCTGGCCGAGGGCCGGCTGCCCGACCCGGCCACGGTCCGCCCCGAGGAGTTCGTCAACAGCTTCCGCCAGGACTACGACCGCCCCGACGGCGACGGCTTCTCGGTGTCCGTGGACGGCGCCCGCACCGAGGACGAGGACTGGTCCCTGCTCCGCGTCGGCCTGGCCACCCGCACCGCCGCGCGGGAGGACGAACGCCCGCCGGCCGCCCTGACGTTCGTCATCGACACCTCCGGCTCCATGGGCGAACCCGGCCGCCTCGACCTCGCCCGGGAGGCCCTCGGCACCATGACCGACCGGCTGCGCGACGACGACTCCGTCGCGCTCGTCACCTTCAGCGACGAGGCCGAGACCGTCCTGCCCATGACCCGGCTCGGCGACCACCGCGACCGCGTCCACGACGCGATCGACGGCCTGGAGCCGACGGATTCCACCAACCTCGGCGCGGGCGTGGAGACCGGCTACGAGACCGCCGTCGAGGGCCGCCGCGAGGGTGCCACCAACCGCGTCGTCCTCGTCTCCGACGCCCTCGCCAACACCGGCGACACCGACGCGGACACCATCCTCGAACGCATCGCCGCCGAGCGCCGCGAGCACGGCATCACCCTCTTCGGCGTCGGCGTCGGCAGCGACTACGGCGACGCCCTGATGGAACGCCTCGCCGACAAGGGCGACGGCCACACCACGTACGTCTCCACCACCGAGGACGCCCGCGAGGTGTTCTGCGAGCAGCTCCCGCGCCACATCGAGCTGACCGCGCGCGACGCCAAGGCCCAGGTCGCCTTCGACCCGGAGACCGTCGCCGAGTTCCGCCTCGTCGGCTACGACGACCGCCAGGTCGCCGACGAGGACTTCCGCGACGACCGCGTCGACGGCGGCGAGGTCGGCCCCGGCCACACCGTCACCGCCCTCTACGCCGTCCGCACCAGGCCCGGCGCCGACGGCCACCTCGCCACGGCCACCGTCCGCTGGCTCGACCCCGACAGCCGCACCCCGCACGAGGAGTCCGGCGCCGTGGAGAGCGACGCCCTCGACGACTCCGTCTGGGAGTCGGACCGCGGACTGCGCGTCACGGCGACCGCGGCCTACTTCGCCGACGCGCTGCGCTCCTCGGGCGGCGGCCACGGCGACGACCACGGCGACGGCGGCTCCCTGCCCGGAGCGCCCGGCCTCGCCGAACTGTCCGAGCGGGCCGACGGCCTGGCGGACCGCACGCGGGACGAGGACCTGCGCGAGCTGGCCGAGGCGATCGAGGAGGCGGACCGGCTGGCCTGAACCGGCGGGGTGCGTCCGCCCATTGACGTTTCCTTACGCGTGGGTAAGTTTACTCTGAAGTAAGTTCGCAGCGAGTACACGCGACAGCGCATCAGTCCGATCCGCGACCGGGAGCCGTCATGGGCGTACGCAGGGACCTGAAACGGGCGAGGGGACGCGGTGACCTGGCGTCCCGCACGAGGACGGAGACCGTCAGGGACGCGCACGGCACCGTCCGCGAGGCCCGCACCGCCGCCCTCGCGCCCCGCCCCACCGAGGGCAGCACCGCCGACATCCCGTTCACCAACGCGGCCGAGGCCCCCGACGCGGTGGTCCTGCGCCGCGAGGTGGACGGGGCCTGGCGGCCCGTCACCGCCGCCGAGTTCGCCCGCGAGGTCACCGCCGTGGCCAAGGGCCTGATCGCGGCCGGCCTGGAACCCGGCGGCCGGGTCGCCGTCATGTCCCGCACCCGCTACGAGTGGACGGTTCTGGACTTCGCGATCTGGGCGGCCGGCGGCCAGACCGTCCCGGTGTACGCCACCTCCTCGGCCGACCAGGTCGAGTGGATCGTGCGCGACTCGGGCGCCCGGTACGCCGTCACCGAGACCGCCGCGAACACCGCCATCGTCCGGACCGGCACGGCCGGGCACCCCGAGCGCCCACAGGTCTGGGAACTGGACGCCGGTGCCCTCGCCGACCTCACCGCCCTCGGCCGGGGTGTGAGCGACGACGAGGTCACCAAGCGCCGCACCGCCCTCACCCCGGACACGGTCGCCACCGTCTGCTACACCTCCGGCACCACCGGCCGCCCCAAGGGCTGCGTCCTCACCCACGCCAACCTGCACGCCGAGGCCGCCAACACGGTCGAACTGCTGCACCCGATCTTCAAGGAGGTCACCGGCCAGCGGGCCTCGACCCTCCTCTTCCTGCCGCTCGCCCACATCCTGGGCCGCACCATCCAGATCTCCTGCCTGCTGGCCCGCATCGAGATCGGCCACTTCCCGAGCATCAGGCCCGACGAACTGCGCCCCGCGCTCAAGTCGTTCCGCCCGACCTTCCTGGTCGGCGTCCCCTACCTCTTCGAGAAGATCCACGACACCGGCCGGGCGACCGCCGAGAAGATCGGCCGCGGTGCCTCCTTCGAACGCGCCCACCGCCTCGCCGTCCGCTTCGGCGCCGCGCACCTGGAACGCTTCCTGGGCCGCGGCAAGGGCCCCACCCCGGGCCTGTGGGCGGGCTGGGCCCTGTACGACCTGCTGGTCTACCGCCGGGTTCGGAGGGAACTGGGCGGCCGGATGCGCTACGCCATCAGCGGCGGCTCCCCGCTGGAGCGCGACCTCAACCTGTTCTTCTACGCCGCCGGAATCATGGTCTACGAGGGCTACGGCCTCACCGAGACCACCGCCGCCGCCACCATCGTCCCCCCGCTCGGCCCCCGCCCCGGCACCGTCGGCCCGCCGGTCCCCGGCACCGCCGTGCGCATCGCGGACGACGGCGAGGTGCTGGTCAAGGGCGGCATCGTCTTCGGCTCCTACCGCGGCAACCCCGAGGCCACCGACGCGGCCCTCACCGACGGCTGGTTCGCCACCGGCGACCTCGGCTCCCTCGACGCCGACGGCTACCTCACCATCACCGGCCGCAAGAAGGACCTCCTGGTCACCTCCGGCGGCAAGAACGTCTCCCCGGCCGTCCTGGAGGACCGCCTGCGCAGCCGCCCGCCCGTCGCCCAGTGCCTGGTCGTCGGCGACAACCGCCCCTTCGTCGCCGCCCTGGTCACCCTCGACCCGGACGCAGTCGCCCACTGGCTGGCGGTGCGCGGGCTGCCCCCCGGCACACCGATGTCCGAGGTCGTAGGGGACCCGAGGATGCGCGCCGACGTCCAGAAGGCCGTGGACCATGCCAACGCGGCCGTCTCCCGGGCCGAGTCGATCCGGGCCTTCCGGCTGGTCGAGGGCGAGTTCACCGAGGAGAACGGGCTGCTGACCCCGTCCCTGAAGGTGAAGCGGCACGCGGCCGTCGCGGCGTACGCGGACGAGATCGAGGCGCTGTACGCGACACCGCGCGACTGACCCGGGCGACGGCCCGGGCATGCGAAAGGGGCGGGCCGCCGAAGTGCTCGGCGGCCCGCCCCCGGGGCGATGTCAGCCCTTGCCGCCCTCACCGTTGGACGACAGGATCGAGACGTCCTCCAGCAGGTGGGCCAGCGCACCGTCGCGCTTGGCCTGCGTCGAGTTCTCGGCACACTGCTGGTTCATGTCGTCGCCCAGGACGTTGAGGTCCTGGATCGGCACCAGACCGATGACGCTGACCGGGATGTCGCTGACCGCGATGCACGGCTTGTTGAACGAACCCTGGATGAGCGCCATCTGCGGGCTCATGTTGCCCGTGGTCATCGAGTTGCCGAAGTACTGCGAGGCGCCGTTCCCGTTGGCGGAGACGGGCCCGCTGTCGTCGCCGATCGCCATCGCCTGCGGTGCCGCGGCAGCGGAGGCGCCCATGACGGAGGCGGCGATCGCCGCGTAGGCAACTACCTTCTTGATCACTGGCAAGTCCTTTCTGAGGAAACCCCGTCCACCGGAGCGCTCTGGTCAACTCCGTGAGTCCGGTCGGGTTTCTCCCGTTCACTCCGTCGGCGGACTACGGGAAATGTGTACGGGTCCGCGTTTTCCCCCGGGATTCCGGCGATTCCTGCTGCCTTTTGGCGACCCCGTGCGGGCCAACCGGGTGAACGCCCGCAACCAATCATGGCGCACCGGGTTGATGAGGCCGTAGGACAGTGCGTCGCTACGACGAAAGGAACGCGAAGTGCTCAAGAAGGCAATGGTCGCCGCGGCGGCTGCCGCTTCTGTGATCGGCATGTCCGCCGCTGCCGCCCCCCAGGCCCTGGCCATCGGGGACGACAACGGGCCGGCCGTGGCCAACGGCAACGGCGCCGAGTCGGCGTTCGGCAACTCGGCCACCAAGGGCGACATGAGCCCCCAGCTGTCGCTGGTCGAGGGCACGCTGAACAAGCCGTGCGTCGGCCTCGAGGACGTCAACGTCGCCGTCATCAACCTCGTCCCGATCCAGGACGTCAACGTCCTGGCGGACGACCTGAACCAGCAGTGCGCGGACAACTCCACGCAGGCCAAGCGGGACGGCGCCCTGTCGCACGTCCTGGAGGACCTGTCGGTGCTGTCGGCGAACGGCGAGGGCCGCTGAGCCCAGCCCAGCCCGGTGCGGGCGGCCCGCTGACTTCCGCGTGGGCCGCCCGGCCGTGAACGGGACGGGATTTCGCCGGGGAGCGGAACGACGTCGTCGCTCTCCTGGGGGAACGGCCGGGCCGTGTCGTGAGGCATCCGAGTGAATTCCGGGGTGTCCCACGTTCGGTAGTTTCCCCGGCTGTCAATTCCTCGTTTGCAGGCTGCAGGTCATGGTGCGAGCCGTCAATGCTGTGCTCGCGCGGTTTCGGCCGTCATTCAGGCATGACCGCAGAGAAGGGAAAGTTCATGAAGAAGAGCGCTGCTGTCGTCGCGGGCGCGATCATGGCCCTCGGCATGGCCGCCCCGGCCTTCGCCGACGCCGGCGCCGAGGGTGCCGCCGTAGGCTCCCCGGGCCTCCTGTCCGGCAATGTCGTCCAGGTTCCCGTGCACGTTCCCGTCAACGTGTGCGGCAACAGCATCAACGTCGTTGGTCTGCTGAACCCGGCGTTCGGCAACAAGTGCGAGAACGACTGACGTCGTTCCGCACCGACCGGCTGCGTCACGGCCGGCCTTGGCCAACTCGTTTGGTTCGGGGCCGGCTTTTCCCCTTTCTGCAGCAGGTCCCCCCGGATCGTTCTCCGGCCATCTCTCATCTCTCATCTCTCCAAGCAGGAAGACAACCAGAGTGCGACAGACCCTGAGCAGGGGGATGGTCGCGGCTGCCGCCGCGACCGGCATCCTTTCCCTGTGCGGCAGCCCCGCCCTTGCCGACTCACACGCGGACGGAGCCGCCACGAACTCGCCGGGCGCCGTGTCCGGAAACGCCCTCCAGGTCCCCGTCGACGTGCCCGTGAACGCCTGCGGCAACACCGTCGACGTGATCGCCGCCCTGAACCCGGCCTTCGGCAACGAGTGCGAGAACACCTCGGACGAGCAGACCGACGGCAACGGCAAGGGCGGCGGGTACGGCGAGGACACCTCGTCGACGTCCTCGTCCACGTCCTCGTCGTCCGGTGCCCACGCGGACGGGGCGACCGAGGGCTCGCCCGGCGTCGATTCCGGCAACACCACGCAGATCCCGGTCGACGTGCCGGTCAACCTCTGCGGCAACACCGTCGACGTGATCGCCGCGCTGAACCCGGTCTTCGGCAACGAGTGCGAGAACGCCTCCGAGGAGCCCCCCGGCTACGGCGAGGAGGAGCCGCCGCCCCCGACCACGCCGCCCGGCTACGGCGAGGAGGAGCCCCCGCCGCCCACCCACGAGGAGCCGCCGCCCTCCGGTGAGGAGGAGCCCCCGCCGCCGTCCGAGGAGGAGCACACCCCGCCGGCTCCCCAGACGGAGCAGCCGCCCGTCCTGGCCGAGACCGGCAGCGAGGGCACCCTGGGCGCCGCGGCCGCCGGCGCCGTCCTGATCGCGGGCGGAGCGATCCTGTACCGCAGGGGCCGGGCCCTCTCGGGCCGCTGAACCCACCTCCGCTCACCCCGGCGCCCCCGCCGGCCCTCTCCACGGGCCGCCGGGGGCGCCGTTGCGACAGATGCCGGGCGCGCGGGGCCTCAGTGGCTGCCCGCCCGGTCCTCGTCCGGGCGGTCGAGGGCGCCGGTGCGGTCCGTGGCGGGGGCGGAGGCCTGGCGTACGACGCGGGCGCGGGCCGGGGGCGCGGTGTCCGGGCGGCCGTCACGGCCCCGGTGGACGCGGTCCCGGAGCCGGGCGCCCACATGGCGGCCCCACAGCGCCCACAGCGCCCGGCCCGGCGCCCGGTCGTCCCGGGCGTGCCAGGCCAGCTCGCGACCCCCCTGTGCCTCGCGGGCCGGACGCAGGGCACTCAGCGGCGCGTAGTTCTCCACCACGAACACCCGCCCCGGCCGCGGCAACCCCTGAGGCAGCGGGCGGTGCGTCAGATCCAGGTGCAGGGCCCGTACGACGTCCAGTCCCGCGGTGTCGGTGAACAGCCGGAACTGGGCGCCGGGGCGCGGGTTGAAGTCGAGCAGGTGATAGCGGCCCGTCGTGCCGCAGCGGCGGAAGTCGAGGTCGAAGACGCCCCGGTAGCCCAGCTCCACGGTGACCCGCTCGGCGAGCGCCCGCACCCGCGGGTTCGGCGTCCAGCGGCCCACCGCCGTCAGACCGGCGCCGCGCGGCCTGGCCCGCGTCTTGCGGCCGGGACCGCCCGCCCGGACCGCGCCCGAGCGGTCGGCGTATCCGTGGAAGAACCAGTCCCGGTCGACACCCGGCGGCAGGAACGCCTGGAGCAGCAGCCGGCTGCCCGCCTCCTCCGCCCGCAGGTACAGCTCCCCGGCCTCCCGGGCGGAGCGCACCAGCACCGTGCTGCGCAGCCCGCCGCCCGGGGGCACCAGCCAGGGCCGGCTCCACTTCGCCACCACCGGCAGGCCCAGCCGCCACGCCGCCCGCGCCGCCTCCGCCGCGCCGTCCGGCACCAGGGTCTGGGGGTGCGGGACGTCCAGGGCCGCGCACACACCGGCCAGTTCCGCCTTGTCGGCCACGCGGGCGGGCAGCTCGCCCGGCTGGTCGGGCAGCAGGTAGGCGGGCGCCAGTTCCGCCCGCGCCCGGCCCACCGCCACGGCGCACGCGTCGTCCATCGCAATCAGCACGGCGGGCCGCCCGATCCGCCCGGCGACGCGGCGCAGGACCGCCGCGATCTCGGCGGGCGACGCGCCGGGCGGCGGCGGGGTGTGCAGCCCGCTCAGGTAACGGGAGGCGCGGACCGGGCTCTGATCGCAGTCGGCGACCACGTGCACGTCCACCCCCGCGCGGCCGAGCGAGCGCACGGCACCCAGCGTTCCGTGGTGAAAGGGGTTCCGGTCGGTCCGCAGCACAACGGCGGGGACACGGGTGTCGAACAGCGACACGGGAGACTTCCTTCGGATTCGGATGAGGTTCACCGGTGCGGGCGATCGGCGCACTCGAAAGCCGTAACAGCGGTGGCGTGATGGCAGGTCATATGACTGAGTGTCAGTAAGAAGGAGCGATTCACGGCGACCGAAGACCGGACGACGGACCACAGACCACTAAGGAGGCCGGCATGGCCGCACGGCAGTCACGGACCCGGTCCAGGCGGCGTCCGGCGCACGCCGCGGCCGCGGCGATCGCGGCGGCGGCGTTCCTCGCCGCGGGCCCCGGTGTCGCCGCCGGCGAACCGGCCGCGCCCGAACCCACCCCCGCCTTCGGCGCGTACCTCGACTACGGCCCCCGCGGCGTGGCCCGGATGGCCGCGCTGAGCCGCTGGCTGGGCGGCGCCGAGCTGCGCGTCGGCCACACCTACCTGCCCGGCGACCGCTGGAGCAACATCGAGGGAGCCCCCGGCTTCCTCGACGTGTGGGCCGACTGGCGCACCCGCGAGGCCGACCGGATGCTCGTCCTCAACGTGCCCATGATGGAGCGCAACGAGGAGCACGTCGACGACGACGAGGTGCGCGAACTGCTGCGCCAGGGCGCCGCCGGACGCTTCGACCACCACTTCCGCGCCCTCGCCGAACGCCTGGTCGCCCTCAAGGTCCCGGACACGGTCCTGGTGCTCGGCTGGGAGATGAACGGCACCACTTACACCCACCGCTGCGGACCGGACCCCGAGGCGTGGAAGACGTACTGGAACCGGATCGTCACCACCATGCGCGCGGTGCCCGGCCAGAAGTTCCGGTTCGACTTCGCGCCGAGCCGCGGCCGGGACGCCGTGCCCTGGACGCAGTGCTATCCCGGCGACGCCACCGTCGACATCGTCGGCATGGACTCCTACGACCAGCCGCGCGGGATGTCGTTCGACGAACAGGTGAAGGAACCCTACGGACTCCAGGCGCACGTGGACTTCGCGAAGGCGCACGGCAAGCCCGTCTCCTACCCGGAATGGGGACTGTTCCGCAACGGCGACAACGCCGCCTACATGCGGCGCATGCTCGCCTGGATGGACGAGCACAAGCCCGTGTACAACACGGTCACCGACTACTGCCCGCACGGCGTGTGGCAGTGCGACGACAATCCCCGGTCCACGGCCGTCTACCGGTCCGTGCTCTTCGGCCGCACCGACGCACCCGAGCCGACGGTCCCCACACCCACGGAACCCACCACGCCCACCGCGCCGCCCGTGCCCCCGGAGCCGTCCACGACACCCGAGCCCCCGGCCGGCTGCTCGCCGCTGGAGCTGGGCGACTGGGTCGAGTACTGGCTCGGCGGGAAGCTGTGCATGCGCCTGGACTGGTACGCGCGCGACAAGTAGCGGCACCCGCAGGGCGCCACGGTGGCGGCGGGCCCGGTCAGGCGCCGCCACCGTCGCACCCCTTCCGCTCCGCCCGCCGCCGCAGCAGCTCCTTGCCCCGCCGCCGGGCGGCGGCGTCGGCCAGGGCCGCCGCCAGCAGCGGTGCCGTGCGGCGGCGGGCCAGCAGCAGCCGCTGGTTCGGCACCGGCTCCGGGCGCCAGCGGTGCTTGTACGGCTCGTCACCCCGCAGCAGGCTCAGCGTGGAGCGCCCCGGGGCGCGGGCGAGCTGGGCGCACGCGGCCAGCAGCATCACCGCCACGTCCGCCTTCGACTCCCGCAGCCGGGGGTGCGCGCCGTACAGGTAGCCCCCGGCCAGCCGGTGCGACAGCAGCGTCACGTCCACGGCCACCACCTCGTCGGCCATCCGGAACTCGGTGACCACCGCGTCCCCGTTCCGGACCATCGGCCCCACCGCCCGCACCAGGTGCTCGCGGAAGCGGGGGCGCAGGTGTTCGCCGGTCACCTTCCGCCCCTGCCACTGCATCCGGTGCAGGTCGAGGAGCCGGCGCAGCGCCGCGTCGGTCTCGTCGGGCAGGACGGGCCGGGCCTTGACGCCGAGCGCGTCCAGCCGGCGCAGCTGGGCGCGGACCCGCTGCCTGGCCTTGGCCGAGGGCAGCCGGGCGGCCAGTTCGTCCACGGGGAGGGCGGGCAGCTCCAGGCAGAGCGAGTCCGCGAGCCGGTGCCGGGGGCCGCGCCAGCGTGCGTAGACCCGTTCGGCGGCCGCGCCCGGCCGGACCTCGCGCAGGTCGACCAGCGCGGTGCGGGCCGCCGCGGCCAGGCCCGCGGCGAGCGCGGTCTCCGCGTCCGGGCCCCGCTCGTCGTCGAGCAGGACGTCCCCGTAGTCCGAGATCGCCCCGCCCAGCGGCACCAGCGCGGGCACCGGGCGCCGTACGAGCGTCAGCGGCGCCGCGGCGACCAGTTCGCCGCCCGCGCGGGCCAGCACCAGCCGCAGCCGCCCGGCCGCACCGTACGAGCGCCACCAGGAGAGCAGCCAGGCGTGGCTCTGGAACGGGGTCGCGGCGGCGCACCGGTCGTACAGCCGCCTCCACTGCGGGGCCAGCTCCGCGAAGGCGGCCTCGTCGGTGACCAGTTCGAGGGTGTGACCGGGCGGGAGCGCGCCCGGGTGCGGCGGCCTCGGGTACGTCACAGCTGTCCGCGGCCGTCGGCCGCCGACGCCGGTCCGGGCACCGCCGCGCGACCGGGCTCCCGTACGCCGCGGCGCGGCCGGACCAGCAGGGCCAGCCCGCCCAGCAGTCCGCCCGCGCTCGCGCCCACCAGGCCCGTCACGGCGGCGGACGCCGAGGACGCCTCGGTGGGTTCGGTGGCCCGGGCGAACTGCCGCAGCTCCACGTGGGTGTCGTCGGCGGACGCCGCCGCGTGCCGGGTCAGGGCCCGGGTGACGGCGTTGGCCATGTCGGCGGCCTCCTCGGGGTCGGCGGAGGTGGCCGTCACGGAGACCATCGGCGCGTCCGGCGAGGTCGCGGTGCGGACGCTCCGCTCCAGGGTCGCCACCGGTACGTGGGCCCACATCTGCGCGTCCCCGAGCACCGCGAGCTGGGTGGCGACCCGGCCGTAGGCCTGCGCGAAGCCCAGCGCGGACGCCGGGTCGGAGGCGTCGGCGGGGACGGCGACGACGTAACTCGTCGCCGTGTACTGCGGGGTGGCGAGCAGGCCGTACCCGGCGCCGAGCAGCCCGCCGGCGAGGACGCCGGCCGCCAGCGGGGACCAGGGCGGCAGGGAGCGCAGTCGGCCAGGGACGCGGCGCAGGGCGGCCCGGACGCGGTGCCGGCGCGCGGGGGGTGCGGGCCCGTCGTCCGTCGCGGTCTCGGCCGGGGACTGGGTGAGGGGCTCGGTCATGTGGAGGTGACTCCCTGGGATGCCGGGGACGAGGACGGGGGCGGGGGCAGCGGTTGCGCGAGGGTGGTCGCGTACACGTCCATCAGCCGGGCGGCGCTGCGGGTGACGCAGTAGTGGCGGGCCGCTTCGGGCGCCGGGCGCCTGCCGGGGACCGGGCCGTGGGCCGCGCGGGCCCCGGCGAGGGCGCGTGCGAACTCCCCGGCGCCGCCCACGACCCGCCGTGCCGTGGGCGCGGACCCGGGGGGCAGGTCCTCGATCGCCGGGCAGGAGGCGTACAGCACGGGCAGCCCGGACGCGAGCCCCTCCACGGCGGCCAGGCCGAAGGCCTCCTCCGGGGACGGCGACGCGAGGACGTCCATCGCGGCGGCGAGGGCGGGCAGGTCGGGGCCGGGGGATCCGTCGGGGAGGTAGGGGCGTTCGCCGGTGAGCAGGACGCGGTCGGCGACCCCTGCCTCGTGGGCGGTGCGGCGCAGCAGGTGCTCCTGGGGGCCGCCGCCGACCAGCAGCAGCCAGCAGTCCGCCGGCAGCAGGGCCAGCGCGCGGACCAGGACGTCGAAGCGCTTGGCCGCCGTCAGCCGGCCGACGCCGCCCACGACGTACGCGCCCTCGGGCAGGCCGAGGCGGCGCCGGGTGCGCAGCCGCAGCACCGGGTCGAAGCGGAAGCGCTCCAGGTCGATGCCGTTGGGCACGACCTCGATACGGGGCGCGGGCACGCCCCAGCGGCGCAGCCGGTCGGCGACTGTGGGGGAGACGGCGACCGTGGCGCTGCCGAGGCGCTCCCCGGCCAGGTACAGGGCGCGGACGCCCGGGGTGAGCGGGCGGCCCTCCATCTGGGAGTCGCCGAGGGAGTGTTCGGTGGCGACGACCGCGCGTACCCCGGCCATGCGGGCGGCGAGGCGGCCGTAGAGGCAGGCGCGGTAGAGGTGGGTGTGCACGAGGTCGTAGCCGCCGGTGCGGATCAGGCGGGCCAGGCGGGGCAGCGCGGACAGGTCGCGGTTGCCGGTCATGCCGAGGTGGACGACGTGCACGCCGTCGGCCAGCAGCCCGTCGGCGACCGGACCGGGGTTGGTGAGCGTCACGACGTCGCAGTCGACGGGGAGGTGACGCAGGAGCAGCCGCAGCTGCTGCTCGGCGCCGCCGACGCCGAGACCGGTGATGATGTGCAGGGCCTTCACGTCGGTCACCTCACACTCCCGCCGGGGCCCGGCGGCGCAGGCGGTGCAGCCGCATCTTCAGCAGTAGCCGTACGGAGGTGTCGTTCTGGCCCACGTGCACGCGCGGCAAGGCGTACGGGCCGGTCAACGGCCCGGGATCGATGGCGCATGCGTAGGTGTAGCCGGCGGCGCGCACGGCGTCGGCGGCGCGGGCGTCGACCGTGCCGTACGGGTAGCAGAAGCCGGCGACCTCGGCGCCGGTCAACTCCGCGAGCAGGGCCCTGCTCCCGGCGGTCTCGGCGGTCAGCGTGGCGTCGTCCGCCGTGGTGAGGTCGACGTGGGTGAGACCGTGCGAGCCGATCTCGACGCCCTCGGCGGCGGCGCGGCGGACGCCGTCGGCGGTCAGCAGGGGCTTGCGCGGGCCTAGCGGGTCCCAGGCGTTGTCGCCGCCGAGCCGTCCGGGCAGCACGAAGAGGGTCGCCCCGCAGCCCCAGCGGCGCAGGCACGGCAGCGCGTGCTCGACGAAGTCGGCGTAGCCGTCGTCGAAGGTCAGCCCCACCAGGTCCCGGCCGCCGCCCCGGGCGCGGGCGGCCAGCAGCTCGCCGACCGGCACGCCGCGCAGCCCGCGCCGCCGCAGCCAGCCCAGCTGCGCGTCCAGCCGGCCGGGCGTGACCGTGATGCGGTACGGGTCGTCCGAGCAGTCGCCGACGGAGTGGTACATGGCGACCCAGGGGACGGGGCCGGGGCGGGGGTCAGCGATGGTGGTGGCGGAAGGGGAACCGGTAGCGGGAACGGCCATGAGGGAGCCTTCGTGTGACGGGGTGGGGGAAACGTACGGAGCGGACCGACCCCAGAGCGGGACCGAGACCCTGGACGCCCAGGGCGAGGCCCAGGACGACGAAGACGCCGCCGACGGTCGCGGCGCCGGCGGCCAGCGAGAGACCGGCCCGCGTGACGTCGGCCGCCGGGCCCCCGGAGCCGGTGACCCGGTCCGCGGCCAGCGCGCCCGCGCCGGTCGCCACGACCGCGGCCAGCAGCGGCCGGCCCAGGTCGGCCAGGACCCGCCGGACCCGCACCGGCACGCTGCGCGGGCCCATCCCGGCGAGCAGCAGGGCGGCGGTGACGGTGATGCCGGCGGCGTTGGCGGCGGCGATGCCGGACACGCCCCACGGGCCGACCGCGCGGACGCCCACGACGCCGGTGACGACGACGCCAACGGCCATCGCGCCGAACGGGTACCAGGAGGCGTGGCCCGCCGAGAAGTAGGAGCGGGCCAGCGCGCCCACCACCGTCTGGCCGAGCAGCCCCAGCGCGTACACGCGCATGACGTCCGCGGTCGCCGCCGTGTCGGCCGCCGTGAACGCGCCGCGCTGGAAGAGCAGATGGACGATCTGCGGCGCGCAGGCGACGACGGTGGCCGCGCCGACGAGCACCAGACCGGCGGCCAGCGCCACGTCCCGCTCGACCCGGTCGCGGGCCCGCTCCGTGTCGCCGTCGGCCAGCGCGCGGGCCACCACCGGGAAGGTGACCGTGCACAGCATCAGCGACAGCGTCATCGGGATCTGGGCGACCTTCTGCGCGTAGTTGAGGTGCGAGATGGCCCCGGAGGGGAGCCCGGAGGCCAGGAAGCGCTCGATGAGGACCTGGGACTGACGGCACAGGGCGAACAGCAGCACGGTCCCGAACAGAGCGAGGGCGAGGGGACGCGCACCGTCCACGACGCCCGACGGGCGTGCGCTGTCCGTGGTGCCCGACGGGTGTGCGTTGTCCGTGGTGGCTGATGGGCGGGTGCTGTGCGTGGTGGCCGATGGGTGTGCGCTGTGCGTGGTGGCTGATGGGTGTGCGCTGTGCGTGGTGGCCGATGGGTGTGCGCTGTGCGTGGTGGCTGATGGGCGGGTGCTGTGCGTGGTGGCCGACGGGTGTGCGCTGTGCGTGGTGGCTGATGGGCGGGTGCTGTGCGTGGTGGCCGACGGGTGTGCGTTGTCCGTGGTGGCTGATGGGCGTGCGCTGTGCGTGATGGCTGGAGGGGGTTCTCCGGCCGCGGCGCCCACTGCGCCCGCGCCGTCCGTGGTGACCGGCGGGTGCTCCGCGTCCGTGATGCGCGGCCGCGGGTGCTCCGCGTCCGTGGTGCGGGGCGCGCACTCGTCGCCGTCCCGGCGTCGCATCTGGCCCAGCAGCGACGGCAACTGGGCCGCCACCATCAGAACCCCGCCCACCGCGACACCGGCCGCCGCCGAGCGCACCCCCCAGCGCCCGCCGAGCACGAACATCGCCGTGATGATGCCGGTGTTGTAGGCGACGTAGATCGCCGCCGGTGCGGGGAACCGGCGGTGCGCCCGCAGCGCGGCGCTGCAGTACCCGGCGAGCCCGAAGCTGACGACGCAGGTGGCGGTGAGCCTCGTGCAGTCCACGGCGAGGGCGTGGTCGGCCAGCCCCGGCGCCAGGGCCCGCACCAGCACCGGCGCGGCGGCGGCGACCAGCGCACCGGCCGCGGCGAAGGCCAGGGCCAGCCGGGGCAGGGTCGAGGCGACCAGCGCGCGGACCGGGTCACCGGGGGCGCCCCGCGCGCGGCGGGCCAGCGCCAGGCTGAACATCGGGACCAGCGCGAAGGCCAGCCCGTCCTCGATCAGCAGCGTCGCCGCGAACTCGGGCACCGTCCACGCCACCAGGAAGGCGTCCGTCTCGCTCCCGGCCCCGAACAGCCGGGCCAGCGCCTGGTCCCGGGCCAGCCCGAGCACCGACCCGGCCACCGAGAACACGGCCGTGACGAAGGCGGCGCGGGCGAGGAAACGCCCCGAGGAGCGGCTCTCCACGCCGGGTGCGGTCTCCGCCTGCGGGGCCTCGGTCCGGGGGCCCGCGTGCCGCGTGGAGGCCGCGGTATCGGGAGCCCGCGCGGGTGCCCAGGCCGGTGGGGAGTCGGCCGGGCCCGCACCGTGGGGTGCGCCCGCTTCGCCCGTCGTGTGCGGCGAGGCCGTGGTCACCGCTCCGGCACCTCCCGCGCGGCGGAACCCAGCGCCCACCAGGCCGCGAGCCCCAGGCACACCGCCGTCAGCACGGTCGACGGGCCGCCGATGTCGGCGTACGCGAAGTCGGTCAGCTGCCACACGAGCAGCCCGCAGGCGACGAACGCGCAGTCCGGCACCGAGCCCCGGTCCCGCCGCACGGCGATCAGCCCGCGCAGGCCCAGCACGAGCAGCGCCAGCCAGCTCCCGGCCAGCGCCACCAGCCCGATCAGCCCCTGCTCGGCCAGCACCAGCAGGTACATGTTGTGCGGGGACAGCAGCGGCTGCCTGCGGTACCCGGCGCCCGCGCCGTCGGTCTCGCTGCCCGAGGACAGCGCCAACGAGGCGTGCGCGTCCCGGTGTTCGGGAAAGCCCTTCAGCCCCACCCCGGTCAGCGGCCGCTCCCGCCACATCCCGGCCGCCGCCGCCCACATCGTGTAACGGTCGGTCACCGACTGGTCGGGGGCGTCGGTGACCTCCGTGATGCTGCCGACCCGCTCCTGGAGCATCGCCGTACCGACCCCGAAGCCGCCCACCAGCACCACCGCCGCCGCGACCACGGCCGCGCCCACCGCCAGCGCCCTGCGCGCCCCCGCGAGCAGCAGCTGCACCGCGCACGTCACCGCCGTCGCGATCCACGCCCCGCGGCTGAACGACAGGGCGAGCGGCAGCAGCAGGGCGAGCGCGCACCCGGCGGCGAGCAGCCGCTGCCGCACCGGTGTCCGGCCCAGCGCCAGCCCCACCGCGCAGACCAGCCCCAGGGAGACCACGGTCGCCATCCCCATCACGTCCTGCGGCCCGAAGGTGCCCACCGCCCGGATCCGCTCGCCCTGGTAGGAGGCGCCGGTCCCGGTCACGTACTGGTGCGCCCCGACCGCCCCCTGCCACAGGGCCAGCCCCACCATCGACCAGGTGAGCAGCCGTACGTCGCCCCGGTCGCGGACGAGCAGCAGTACGGCCGCCGGGACCAGGACGAAGACCTGGAGGTAGCGGCCGAGTCCGGCCGGCCCCGCCCCGGGCGACAGCGCGCCCGCGGCGGCGACGGCCAGGCCCAGCACGGGCAGACCGAGCACCACGGCCGCCGTACGGGACAGCGGGCGCCGCCGGTCCCGCACCAGCCGCAGCGCGCAGTACAGCACGGCCAGCGCCGAGACCGCGTCGGCCGGGTGCGCGCCGCCCCCGTCGTCCGGGGCGAGGGGCAGCGCGAGCAGCGCGACGACGGCGACCACGGCCAGCACGGGCGGCGGCCGCCGTACGCGCGCCGTCGGCCGCAAGGGCAGGGCGTGGGCCACCTGGGTCAGCTCCCCGTGGGGCGCACGAGCGCGGCGGCCGTGCGCAGCAGGATGCACACGTCCCGCCACAGCGACCAGTCGTCGATGTAGGCGTTGTCGAAGCGGGCCCGGTCCTCGATGGACGTGTCCCCGCGCAACCCGTTGATCTGAGCCAGGCCGGTGATCCCGGCCGGCATCCGGTGGCGGGCCGCGTAGCCGGGGTGGGCCTGGCTGAACCGGGCCACGAAGTACGGGCGTTCGGGCCGCGGGCCGACCAGGCTCATGTCGCCCCGGAAGACGTTCCACAGCTGGAGCAGCTCGTCCAGCGAGGTGCGCCGCAGGAAGCGGCAGAACCACGGCATCCGGCGTTCGTCCGCCACGCTCCACCGGGTCGCCGACTCGTGCTCGTCCGCCGGTCGGTGGGTACGGAACTTCAGCAGCGTGAACGGCCTGCCGCCCTCCCCGACGCGCTCCTGCCGGAACAGCACGCCGGGACCGCCCACCACCCGCAGCACCGCGGCACAGGCCAGCAGCAGGGGGCTCAGCAGCAGCAACAGCGCCCCGGACACCGTCACGTCCAGGACCCGCTTGCCGGCGCCGCCCGGCCGCCGCGCCGCCGGTTCCAGACGCCGGCAGGAGAACCCGGCGATCCGGTCCCCGCCCGGGCGGGCGGGAGCGTCGGCGTACGCGGGGGCCTCGGCGTCCAGCTCCCACACCGCGCAGCCCGACTCGGCCGGCGCCCGCAGCAGCGCCGCCTGCCCGGGCCGTGCCGAGGGGGCCACGGCCAGGACGTCCCGTACGCCGTTCTGCACGACCGCCCGCCGCACCTCCTCGCCCGTGGACAGCACAGGCAGGCCCGCGGTGCCACCCGGGTCGTCGGTGACGATCCCGACCGGGCGCATCCCGCAGCGCGGGTGGCGCAGCAGCGCCGAGGCCACGCGCTGCGCGGTGGCGGCGGGGCCGACGACGAGGACGGCGCGGGGGTGGTCCAGCAGCGCCGTACGGCGTCTGCGGTGCACGGCACCCCGCCCGGCGCAGCCCGTCACCGTGTGCAGCAGGAAACCGGCGCACAGGGTGCCCACGGACAGCGCGTGCGGCGGGGCGTACGCCGCGACGAGCGCCGCGAGCGCCAGCCACACCACCGCGGTCCGGCCGCACAGGGCGGGCAGGTCGTCCAGCGCGCCGGTCGTCCAACGGGCCGGGCGCGGCCGGGGACGCAGCAGCAGCGAGGCGGCCACCAGCAGGACCGCGAGCAGTGGTTGGTGCGGGGCGCCGGTGAGGACCAGCGAGCCCGGCAGGGCCGCCGTGCCGTCCGCGAGGAGCAGCGGCAGCGGTGAGTCCGGCCGTGGGGCGGGGCGCCGGGCGGGCTGCCGCGGGCCCGCGGTGCCGTCGCGCCGCGGCAGCACCGCGACGGGGGAGGAGCCGAGGTCGCGCGACTGGCCGGCGGGGGAGGGAACGGTGCTTTCCGCGGTCACGGGTGGGTGGACTCCCTGCACTCGATGGGCACGACGGCCGACCGCCCCGCGGCCGCGGGCCGGTCGCCGATGTCGCCGATGCGGTCGGCGACGCCGTCGCCGGTGTCCGCCGCGGTCGTGGGCCGTACGCCGGCCAGGAGGTCGCCGTACAGGCCCGCGACCGCCGCGGCCGTGTGCCGTACGTCGTGCGCGGACCGGACGTGTGCCCGCGCCCGGCGGCCGAGCGAGGCGCGCAGCGGCGCGTCGAGCAGGAGCGCGGCGGTGGCGTCGGCCAGCGCCGCGGGATCCTCGGGCGGCACCAGGCAGTGCGGTACGAGAGCGGGCGACAGACCCTCGCGGGCGCCGTCCACGTCGGTCACCACGACGGGCCGCCCGCAGGCCATCGCCTCCAGCGGGGCCAGCGCCATGCCCTCCCAGCGCGACGGCAGGACGACCAGGTCGGCGGCCCGGTACCAGGCGGCGGCGTCGGCGACGGCCCCGGTGAACAGCACGGACGCGGGGGCCCGTGCGGCCAGCCGGGCGCGGTCCGGGCCGTCGCCGACGAGGACCAGCCGGGCGCCCGGCACCCGCGCGAGGACCGGTTCCCAGGCGCTCAGCAGGACGTCCTGCCCCTTCTGCCGGCACAGCCGCCCCACGCAGACCACCAGCGGGGTGCGGGAGCCGACGCCGTGCCGCTGCCGCACACCGGCCACGTCGCCGGGGGCGTCGGCGGACACGCGGGTGACGTCGACGCCGTTCGGGATCACCGCCCAGGGCCCGCGCAGCCCGACCCGCACCCCCCGCAGCCGTTCGGCCTCGCTCACGCACACCGTCCGCGCCGTCCACCGCGCCGACCACCGCTCCCAGCCCAGTGCGAGGCGCGCGGCGGCCCCACCGACCGCCTCGAACGACCAGGCGTGCGGCTGGAACACGGTCGGGACCCGGCCCCGCACGGCGAGCCGCCCGGCCAGGCCGGCCTTGGCGCTGTGCGCGTGCACCAGGTCGGGCCGTACGTCCTCGACCACGCGGACGAGCCGCCGTACCTCCGGCACCAGCGACGGGCCCGGCGAGCGGGTCGCCGGCCAGTGCCGTACGTCGGCGCCGAGCGCACGCAGCCGGTCGGCGAGGTCCCCGCCGGGGCAGGCGACCGCGACGCGCAGTCCGGAGGCGAGCTGAGCCCGCGTCAGATCCGTCACCACCCGGGCGACCCCGCCGTCCACCGGTTGGGTGAGGTGCAGAACCCGTGGCCGTAAGCCGGTCGGTGGCAGGTGCATGCGCGTTTCCTCGCTCACGGAGAATGCTCGGGACGGGCGGGAACGCGCCCGGCCGCGGGGCGCCGGCCGCGACGCGGCATACGGGTGCGTCGAATGGTGTGGGACTCTAGCTGCTATCCGTACTAATACGGCGAAACCGGGTAACTGTGTTGGATTTGTGAACGCCGGTCCTTCGCGAGATCACCCCTTTGGCGGCACAACTCGCGCCCGTGCCACGCGTTGACACTGCGCCGGGCAGCCGCCCGGATGTGTGTACAACCCCAAGGAGCACTTCTCCATGTCGCGTATCGCGAAGGGCCTGGCCCTGACCTCCGTCGCCGCCGCCGCGGTGGCGGGCACCGCCGGTGTCGCCGCCGCCGACAGCGGCGCGCAGGCCGCCGCCGCCCACTCCCCGGGCGTCCTGTCCGGCAACGTGGTGCAGGTCCCGGTCCACATCCCGGTCAACGTCTGTGGCAACACCATCGACATCATCGGCCTGCTGAACCCGGCGTTCGGCAACGAGTGCGAGAACGACTGACGTCGGCTCACCACTTGCCGCACCGGCCGTCCGCACCGCGGTTCCTCCGCGAGCGGGCGGCCGGTTCGCGTTGCCGCGCGGACGGCGGTGTGCTGCCCCGAATGGGGGGACCCGGCCGCGACACGGCGCACGGACCTTGACAGGGCGTCTCACCAGGTAAGACGCGGCCCGCGAGCAGGGTGGCCGGGGCGCACGGAGTGGGCGCCTGCGTTGCAGAGCGCCGAGGGCGATTCCACGGTGGGCACAACATCCGACGCACCACCGAAAGGAACCCCCCATGCGTCTGCCCGCACGGCGAATCGCCACCTCCGCTCTCTGCGCCGGCCTGCTGATCGGCCTCTCCGGCCCGGCGGTGATGGCGGCCGACGGCGACTCGGTCCGGGAACGCACCCACACGGCGTCCCGCGCCCCCCTCCCCGACGCCGAGGAACTGCAGAGCCAGGTCGGCAGCCTGGCCGGCCTGGGCGGGGTGCTCACGCCCGTCACCGACATGCTCAGCGCCGTCCTCAAGGCCGACAACGGCCGGCTCTCCGCCACGGACGCCGACAAGCTCTCCGCCGCCGTCAAGGACGCCCTCGCCAAGGCGGAGGCGGCGGACACGGACGCCGGCGACGCGGCGACCACCCCCGGCACGAGCACCCCGGCCCAGCCGCCGGCCGCGACCACGCCGGAGGCCGGCACCGACACCCCGGTCACCCTCCCCGCGCCTGTCACGGCGCAGAGCGACGACGGCACGGTGGCGGCGTCCGACCTGTCCGCGGCCGCGAACGCCGCCCTGCAGAAGCAGGTCGACGCCCTGGTCAAGGCCACCACCTCCGGCACCGCCGAGCAGGTGAGCCCGGCCGTCAAGGACCTGATGACCGGCGTCGTGAACGTCGTCGCCGCCACGCTGGTCGGCAACGGGCTGCCCGCCGCGGACCTGGCAGGGCTGCCCGGCGTAGCCACCACGCCGGAAGCCACCACGCCGGATGCCGCGGCGCCGGATGCCGCCGCGCCCGCGGACCCGTCCTGACGCCGAGCAGGCCACCGGGCCGTCGCGCCTCCCCTCCCGGAGGTGCGGCGGCCCTTTCGGTGTCCGGAGATCTCATATGTCTTCCGGTGTCTTCCGGACGGCGGAGTTTCCGGGTCCGGCGCAGGTCGTTAGGGAGGGCGTCAGCAACACCTCCGGTGACACGGATCGCCGGGAGAAAGGAAAGGAACACGATGAAGTCCCTCAAGGCCGCCGCCGTCGTCGCCGGTTCCCTGGTCGCCGCCGGCTCCGCCGTGCCGGCGTTCGCCTACGACGCCTCCGACGCCGCCGCGCTCACGCCCACCAGCCTCAACGGCGCCGTGAACGCGCTGACCGCCGAGCCCATCGACGTCATGCCGATCAAGCACCAGTCGGAAGCGCGGTCCGACGCGCTGGACACCGAGAACAAGGACTCCGTGCTGCACACCGTGAAGGGTGCGACCACGAAGCTGAACTCCGCGAGCGGCCTGCTGGGCGGCCTCCCGCTCGGCGGCTGAGCCACCCCGCTCCCCGCCGTACCGAAGCCGTACCCCCGCCCTCCCGAAGCCGTACCCCCGCCTTCTCGAAAGGGACCGTGCCTGTCATGAAGCCGACCACCAGACGAACCCTGGCCGCCGTCGTCACCGGTGTGGCCGCCGCCGTGGGCGTGGCCGCGACCCCCGCCGCCGCGGCACACGCGGTTCCCGTGCCGGTGCCGCTGGGCGGCGCGGAGACGGCGCTCGGCATGGAGCTGCCCGAGGTGGCCGGCGAGCTGCCCGTGCCGACGGCGGGCGCGCCGGAGGGGCCGCAGTACGTCGAGGGACGGCTGCTGCCGGAGCGGACGCTGCCGCAGCTGCCGGTGCGCGGCGGGCTGCCCGGCGCCGACGTGCGCCAGCCGCTGCCGCACGTCCTCGGCGACGAGTTCGACCACGCCGGCGTCGACGCCCCCGCCGCCGAGGTGCGCACCCTGGCGCCGGGGCTGTCCCTGGACGCCCCGCTCACCGCGCCGAACCCCGAGACCCTCGGCCTGCCCGCGCCCAAGCTTCCGGAGGTCGGCGTGCTCGCCCCGGTGGTCCAGACGGTCCCGGTGGCCGACCTGGGTGTCGGACCGGGGCTGTAACCCTCCGGCGACCTCGCCCGGCCGAGCGGCCGTGCTCCGACTGGCCCTGCGCGCGGTGACCGCGGGGCCCGCCGCTCGGTTAGCGGTGCGGACCAACGGAACCTGACGAGGAGTGAGCCATGGTCGGCAACGCGGGCACGACAGCGAACGAAGCGCCGGGGAGCGGCGCGGAGCGGAAGCGGGAACACGCGGCGGACGATTCGGCGAGAGGCGGGCCGGGGTCCGGCGCCCCCGGCACCCGGCGGCAGGTGATGCGGGGGCTGCTCGCCCCCGCCCTCGCCGTCGGCCTGGCGCCCCTGATCGCCGCCTCGCGCCCCTCCCGGGCGGCGGAGGCCGCCGAGACCGCCGAGGGCGCACAGGCCGCCCTCGCCGGACCGCGCCCCGCCCACCCCGGACCGCGCCCCGCCCACCCCGGACCGCGCCCCGCCCACCCCGGGCCGCACGCCGCCGAGCCCGTCGAGGGAGCCGCCTTCGACGAGACCTACCGCGGCCGGCGCATCCGGGGCATCCGCTCCGCCGCGGGCCGGGCCGTGGGCGCCGGCACCTGGCAGGTCACCGTGGACGGCCGCCCGCTGCACCTGATGCGCCGGGCCGACGGCAGCTGGCTGAGCATGGTCGACCACTACCGCTCGTACCCCACGCCGCTCGAAGCGGCCCGCGGCGCCGTCGACGAACTCGGCCCCGGCGAGCACCTGCGCGACACACCGTCCACCGGTCACGGCCGGCACTCCGGGGGGCGGCATGGCGTACACGCGTAAGGACGTCAGCACGCTGACCCGCACCGAGAAGCGACGGTTCGTCAACGCGCTGCTGGAGATCAAACGACGCGGCGAGTACGACGAGTTCGTGCGCACCCACATCGAGTACTACGTCTCCGACGGCGAGGACGGACTGCGTACGGCGCACATGGCCCCGTCCTTCCTGCCCTGGCACCGCCGGTTCGTGCTGGACCTGGAGGAGGCGCTCCGCCGGGTCGACTCGTCGGTCACCGTGCCGTACTGGGACTGGACGAAGGACCGCAGCGCCAAGTCGACGCCCTGGACCGCGGACCTCCTGGGCGGCACCGGGCGGCGTTCCGACCACCGGGTCACCACCGGTCCGTTCGCCCACGCCGGGGGCAAGTGGACCATCAAGGTGAATGTCACCGACACGGAGTACCTCACCCGGGACCTCGGACGCGCCGGCGACCCCCTCGCCCTGCCCTCGAAGAGCGACCTGGAGTGGGCGCTGGACGACCCGACGTACGACACCTCGCCCTACGACTCCACGGTCCGCAAGGGGTTCCGGAACAAGCTGGAGGGGTGGGGGTCCGGCCGGGGCAGCGTCTCCTGGCGCAACCACAACCGCGTGCACCGCTGGGTCGGCGGGGCCATGGTCGGCGGCGCCTCCGTCAACGACCCGGTGTTCTGGCTGCACCACGCCTTCGTCGACCTCCAGTGGTCGCGCTGGCAGGCCCGTCACCGCGGCGCCCGCTACCTGCCCGCCGAGCCGCCCGGCCGGGGCAGCGCGCAGCGCGGGCGGATCGTCGCACGGCACGAGCGGCTGCCGCCGTGGGACGTGACGCCGGACGAGCTGGAGGACGTCGGCCGGATCTACCGGTACGCCTGAGCCGACCGCCCGGCGTCCGGCGCCGGGACCGTCGGTCCCCGGGGCCGTCGGTCCCCGGACACGGGAGGAGCCCCGGCTGGGAAGGCCGGGGCTCCTCGGGTGCCTTTGCGGACTCAGCCGCCGTAGCCGCCGCTCTTGTCGTCGTCGTCGCCGTTTTCGCAGCTGTTGCCGAATGCCGGGTTCAGCAGGCCGATGACGTCGATGGTGTTGCCGCAGACGTTGACCGGCACGTGCACGGGGACCTGGACGACGTTGCCGGACAGGACACCGGGCGAGCCGACGGCCGCGCCCTCCGCGCCCGCGTCCGCCATGGCCATGCCGGTGCCGCTGAGCACTACGGCACCGGCGCCGAGGGCGATGCCGGCGGCCTTCGCGATGCGAGACATCACGTTCTCCTTCTGACTCGGGGAGCACGGCGGCAGGACGCGCCACCGCACTGCCGGTTCAACGCACTCGGTCGCAGCGAGTCACGGGGGGAATGTACGGATCACCCTTTTTGAGCGGGCGGGATACGGCGGATGGCGGCCCGCGGAAAACCGTTCCCGTGCGCGCCGGTGTGTCCACTAGCCTCCCGGCATGCCGAATGACCGATCCGACTCGTCCGCCGAGGATTCCGAGTCTTTCCAGCCGTCTCAGTTGCCCCAGCCGTCTCAGTCGTCGCCTCAGCGGTCTCCGTCGCCTCAGCGGTCTCCGTCGCCCCAGTCGGGCCGGTGGCCTCAGCGGGCTCAGCCGTCCCGGTCGGCTGCGGAGGGTTCGCCACTGCCGTCCGCGCTCGCCGCGCTGCCCGCCCTCTTCGCCGAGGAGAGCCGGGTCCGGGCCTTCGCGGCCGTGGCGCTGGGCGCGGGCGACGCCGCGCAGGTGGCCCGGGCGGCCGGCCTCTCCGCGAAGGAGACGTCCGGCGCGCTGCGCCGACTGCGGGAGCAGGGCGTGGTGGCCTCCGGGGAGGACGGCGGACTCGTCGTCGTCCACGACCGCTTCAGGGAGCTGGCCCGCGCCGGCCGCCCGGCGTCGCAGGCGTCCGAGGACCCCGCCGCGGCGGACGACGACGGCCGGGCCGGCATGATCGTGCGGACCTTCGTCAGGAACGGCCGGCTGGTCCGCCTCCCCGCGCGCTGGACGCGCAAGAAGGTGGTGCTGCGGCACATCGCCGAGCAGACCTTCGCACCCGGTGTGGAGTACCCGGAGCGCACCGTCGACGAGAAGCTGCGCGCCTGGTGCGAGGACGGCGAGGTCGACCATGTGACGCTCCGGCGCCACCTGGTGGACTTCGGCCACCTGCGCCGGAGCGAGGGCATCTACGCGCGCCCGGCGGACGCCGCCCGGACGGGCACCGCCTGAGCCTCTCTACGCCGGGGCGGGAGGCACGGGCAGCCGCCGTACGGGGGAGCCCGCGAGGTAGGCCGCGATCGCCTCGACGGCCTGGCCGTAGTACGTGGCGTAGTTGGCGTGCGAGACGTAGCCCAGGTGGGGGGTCGCGAGCAGGCGCGGAGCGGTGCGCATCGGGTGACCGGCGGGCAGCGGCTCGGTGTCGAAGACGTCCACGCCCGCGCCGGCGATGCGGCCCCCGTGCAGCGCGGCGAGCAGCGCCTCCTGGTCGACGATCGCCGCGCGCGAGGTGTTGACCAGGTAGGCGGTCGGCTTGAGCAGGGCCAGTTCGGCGGGGCCCAGCAGGCCGCGGGTGCGCTCGCCCAGCGCCAGGTGGACGGAGACGAAGTCGGCGCTCCGCAACAGCTCCTCCTTGGAGGGGGCCAGTTCGACGCCGACCTCGTCGGTGCGCTCCCGGGTGAGGTTCTGGCTCCAGGCGCTCACCCGCATGCCGAAGGCCAGGCCGACCCGGGCCACCCGGCCGCCGATCCTCCCCAGGCCCAGCAGTCCGAGCCGGCGGCCGTGCAGGTCGGCGCCCACCGTCTGCTGCCAGGGCCCGCCCTCGCGCAGTCCGTTGCCCTCCTGGACGATGCCGCGGGCCAGAGAGAGCAGCAGGGCCCAGGTCAGCTCGACGGGCGGGGTCGAGGAGGAGGCCGTACCGCAGACGGTGACGCCGTGCGCCTCGGCGGCGGCGTAGTCGATCACGCTGTTGCGCATGCCGGACGCGACGATCAGCTTCAGCCGGGGGAGCCGGGCGAGCAACGAGCCCGGGAACGGCACGCGTTCGCGCAGGGTGACCACGATGTCGGCGTCCGCGAGGGCCGCGGCGAGGGTGTCCTCGTCCGGGAAGTGGGTGTCGTGGGACACGACGTCCACGGAGTCCGCGACCGGCGACCAGTCGGCCATCTCGGTGGCCACCCGCTGATAGTCGTCGAGCACGGCGCAGCGCAGTCGCACGGTGGGGGTCCCTCTCGCCGAACGGGCAGTGGCGGCCGCCGAGTCTACCGAGGCGGGCGGGACGCCGGTGGGCGAGCGGTGCGGGTGGCGGGCGGGACGCCGGTGGGCGAGCGGGGCTCCGGTGATCGACGCCCGCGCCGAAGGGACCGGTGGTGCCCGCGCCGGAGAAGGGGCCCTCCCGGAGGGAGGGAGTCCGGCGCCCCCGGCAGGACTCGAACCTGCGGCCAAGCGCTTAGAAGGCGCCTGCTCTATCCACTGAGCTACGGGGGCCAGATGTGGTGGCCTCGGTCGTGGTGCCCGGGTGTGGGCCGGTCCGTGACCTCGCCGGGGACAAGGATAGGGCTCCCGGCTCCATGTCCCGGATGCTTCCCCTCCGTGGCTCGATGTGGAGGTTCGGTGAAGCGATCCCGATAATCGCAGGCAGTTACGAATCGTGCATCGCTTTTGGTGCCTCGCGCATCGGGTGTTGTCCACTCGTTATGCCTGGACTGTCCTCGCGTCCCAGTAGTCCCTTCCGTCCGGAGTGTCCGGTCAGGGCGCAGACATGCTCATCATGCTCATATGCTTCAGAATTCCCTCAAAATTGGGCATTCTTCACATGTGGTGACCTTGGACGTACGGCCTCAGCTGCTCGACGCACTCTCCGCCCTGCGCGACCGTGTCGCGGCCGCACGCTTCCCGCTGCCTCTCGCGGGGGCTCCACGCGCGCGTGCCAACCGCGACGAACTGCTCGCGCAGCTCGACGACTACCTGATGCCCCGCCTGAAGGAGCCGGAGGCGCCCTTGCTGGCCGTGGTGGGCGGGTCCACCGGTGCCGGGAAGTCGACCCTGGTGAACTCCCTGGTGGGACGCCGGGTCAGCGAGGCGGGTGTGCTGCGGCCCACGACCCGCACGCCGGTCCTGGTGTGCCACCCGGAGGACCACCACTGGTTCAGCGGCATGCGGGTGCTGCCCGACCTCACGCGCGTGTGGGTGCCCCACCGGGACCCGGACGACGATCTGCTGCTGCCCGGCGAGAACCCCGCGCGCGTACTCCGGGTCGAGACCGCCGACACCCTGCCGCCCGGCATCGCCCTCCTGGACGCGCCCGACGTCGACTCCCTCGTCGCCGACAACCGGGTCCTGGCGGCCGAGCTGATCTGCGCCGCCGACATCTGGGTGATGGTCACCACGGCCGCGCGGTACGCCGACGCGGTGCCCTGGCACCTGCTGCGCACCGCCAAGGAGTACGACGCCACCCTGGTCACCGTGCTCGACCGGGTGCCCCACCAGGTGGTGTCCGAGGTGTCGCGGCAGTACGGGGCGCTGCTCACCAAGGCCGGACTCGGCGACGTCCCCCGCTTCACGGTCCCCGAGCTGCCCGAGTCGGCCTGGGGCGGCGGCCTGCTGCCGGCCAGCGCCGTGGCGCCGCTGCGCTCCTGGCTCGTCCACCGGGCGCAGGAACTCGAGGCCCGGCACCACGCCATGGCCCGCACGGCGCACGGCATCCTGGACTCGCTCAAGTCCCGGATGCCGGAGCTGGCCGGTGCCACCGCCGCCCAGTACGCCGCCGCCTTGCGGCTCACCGCCGCCGTCGACGGCGCCTACGACGGGGAGCTGGCGCGCGTACGGGGCCGGCTGCAGGCGGGCGCCGTGCTCGCCGGGGACGCGCTGAAGCGCTGGCGGGCCTTCCCCCTCGACTGCACTCCGGAAGAGCTCCTCGACTCGCTGGTGGAGAGCCTGACCGCCCTGCTGCTGTGCGCCGTCACGGCGGCCGACGAACGCGTCGACGAAGCATGGCGGCACGAACCGGCGGCGGACGCCCCCGAACTCGCGGAGCGCGCCCCCGCCCCGGAGAGCGCCGAGCATCGCATCGGGATGGCCGTACGGCGCTGGCGGCGCGAACTGGAGGAGTACGCCGAGGACGAGGTCCGCGAGCTGGACCGGAACCTGGCACCGGACCCCGGGGTGGTGGCCGGACTGGTCGCCACCGTGCTGCTGGGCGGGCGGCGCGCGCGCGTCGCCGGGGAGCGGCTCGCCGAGCGGATCGGCGCCCACGGCGCGCTGCGGCTGCGCGACCGGGGCGGGCGGCTGCTCGAAGAACACGTCGACCGGGTCATGCACGTCGAGCGGGAGCGCAGGCTGGCGCCGCTCGACGGTCTCGAGGTGCACCCCGAGCCGCAGGCAGAGCTCATCGCCGCGCTGTCCGTACTGCAGAAGGAGAGGTGACCGGTGACCGCCGTCACTGACCAGGACCCCACCGAGCACACCGAGCACACCGACCCCGCGCCGAAGGAGGCGGAACGCGCGGACCGGGCGGCCGACACACCGGACTCCCGGGACGACCGCGACGACCGGGGCCGGCGGACTGCTGCCGGGGAGGGGCGGGACCGCCGGGAGGGGGACGACCGGGACCGCACGGACGGCCAGAGCGGGCGGGGCTCCCGCGAGCGGCGAGACGGCCGGGACGGGCAGGACGACCGGGACCACTGGGACGATCAGGAACCGCGCGACGGCCAGAGCCGGCGGGGCGACCGGAGGCAGCGAGACGGCTGGGACCAGCGGGGCCGGCCGGACGAGCGGGATCAGCGGGACCGACAGGTCCGGCAGGATCGCCGGGACGGGCAGGACGGCCGGAGTCACCGGGACGGTCAGGGCGGGCAGGACGGCCGGGGCCGGGAGGACACCGCCGGGCAGGCCGCGGCCCGCGAGCGCGCCGCCCGTGAGCGTGCCCCGCGTGAGGACGCGGAGGGCGAGGCGGGCGAGGCCGAGGACGCGGGGCGCGGGAGGCGTCGGCGGGAACGCGGGAGCGACCGCTCGGGCGGCTCTCACGCGCGCGTGGAGGACGGGGCCATCGGGGCGCATCCCCGCGCGGACCGTACCGAGGGCTCGACCGGCGGTGCGGGAGGTTCGGGCGGTGCGGGCGGTTCCGGGGACGGGGAGGCCGCCTGGGGCGACGGACTGATCGCACGGCGGGTGGACGAGAACGCCCCGGCCGAGCAGTTCGCCGTCCTGCCGAGCAGGCCCGCCGCCTCCTCGGCGGCCCTGATGCCGCTCGCCTACGACGGGAACCTCAGGTCGCGCCTGGACGCGCTGCGCGAACTGGTGGGACTCTCCCGGACCCGGCTCGACAGCGGCACCCTGGCCGAGGCGGGCCGGGTGCTGGACGAGGCCGCCGCGCGGCGCAGGCTCTCCGGACAGCACACCGTCGTCGCCATCGCCGGTGCGACCGGCAGCGGCAAGTCCCAGCTGTTCAACACCCTCGCCGGGGTGACGATCTCCGAGACCGGCGTCCGCCGGCCGACCACCGCCTCGCCCATCGCGTGCAGTTGGAGTGACGGCGCCGCCAGCCTCCTCGACCGACTCGGCATCCCGGGCCGGCTGCGCCGACGTCCGCTCCAGCACCCGGACTCCGAGTCGCCGCTGCGCGGGCTGGTCCTGATCGACCTGCCCGACCACGACTCGGCGGCCGTGCAGCACCGCGAGCAGGTGGACCGCATCCTGGCGCTGGTCGACGCCGTCATCTGGGTCGTCGACCCGGAGAAGTACGCCGACGCCCTGATCCACGAGCGCTATCTGCGGCCGATGGCGGGCCACGCCGAGGTCACCTTCGTCGTCCTCAACCAGGTCGACCGGCTGCCCGGGGAGGCCGCCGAGCAGGTCCTCGACGATCTGCGGCGCCTGCTCGACGAGGACGGCATCGCGCTGGGGGAGTACGGCGAACCGGGGGCGACCGTGCTCGCCCTGTCCGCGCTCACCGGCGAGGGCGTCGGCGAACTGCGCGAGACGCTCGGCCAGTTCGTCGCCGAACGGCAGGCCCCGGCCCGCCGGATCGCGGCCGATGTGGACGCCGCCGCCCGGCAGCTGCGCCCCGTGTACGTCACGGGGCGGCGCACCGGGCTCAGCGAGGAGGCGCGGGACGAGTTCGCGGACCGGCTGGCCGACGCGGTGGGCGCCACCGCGGCGGGCGAGGCCGCCGAACGCGCCTGGCTGCGCAACGCCAACCGCGCGTGCGGGACTCCCTGGCTGCGGCTGTGGCGCTGGTACCACGACCGGCGCGATCCCGTCACGGGACGGCTGTCCGCCCGCGCCCAGGCGGACGAGGAGATCACGGCCCGTCAGCGCGTCGAACAGGCGGTGCGTACGGTCTCGGACCGGGCGTCGGCCGGGCTGCCGGCGCCGTGGGCCCTGGCCATGCGCGAGGCGGCCGTCCGCGGCGCCCAGGGGCTGCCCGAGGCCCTCGACGAGCTGGCGGTGCGCGCGGGCCTGCCCCCGGGACGCCCGCCCCGGCCCGGATGGTGGCCGGTGGCCGTCCTCGCCCAGGCGACCATGACCCTGCTCCAGGTGGTGGGCGGCCTGTGGCTGCTGGGCCAGATCATCGGCGTCGTGCCGCCGAACCTGGGGGTGCCCGTGCTGCTGATGCTGGCCGGCATCGTCGGCGGCCCCCTCATCGAGTGGAGCTGCCGTCTGGCGGCCCGCGGACCCGCCAGACGCTACGGCCACGAGGCGGAGCGCCTGTTGCGGGAAGCGGCCGCGGGGTGCGGCCGGGCCAGGGTGCTGGACCCGCTGGCGGCGGAACTGCTGCGGTACCGCGAGGTGCGCGAACAGTACGCGCGGGTCACGGGGGCGGGGCTGGGGGTCGGAGCGGCGACGAGGTAGCGGCGCCCGTCCACGGCTGCCACCCGCGCGGGTGGCGGAGTTCTCCACAGGCGCTGGGCCGGTCCACAGCCCTCAGCGGACCGGCCCGGCCGCGGGCAATCTGGCCTTCACGGCGATCGCGACGGACGCGGTCGCCCCGGCCGCCGTACGGGACACGCCCGTGCGGGAGGGAGGACTCGCGATGAACGAGACGATGATCTGCGCGGTGGGGAACGTGGCCACCCAGCCGGTCTTCCGGGAACTGGCGAACGGACCGTCGCTGCGCTTCCGGCTCGCGGTCACCGCGCGCTACTGGGACCGCGAGAAGAGTGCCTGGACGGACGGACACACCAACTTCTTCACGGTGTGGGCCAACCGGCAGCTCGCCGCCAACGCCTCGGGGTCACTGGCGGTGGGCGACCCCGTCGTCGTGCAGGGCAGGCTGAAGGTGCGCACCGATGTGCGCGAGGGGCAGAGCCGGACCTCGGCCGACGTCGACGCGGTGGCGATCGGCCACGATCTGGCCCGCGGCACGGCGGCGTTCCGGCGCACCGGCAGGGCGGAGGCCTCGGCCTCCCCGCCCCAGCCGGAACCCAACTGGGAGGTCGCGTCCGGGGGACGGTCCGGGGAACCGGCAGGGGAAGCCACGGGGGAGCCGGCTGGGCAGGCGGCCGGTCAAGTCCCCGAACAGCGGCCGGAGCCCGTCCCGGTGGGATGACACAGAGGCCGGCCGGCCCCGCCGAAACCGCCCGAAGTGCGGCTTGTCCCCGCTTGCGTCCGGTGCGAGGGCGGGTGGATTTGTCGATAAGTCCTGCTCGAAGAGGCTCTCGGCGATAACGATTCCGATTCGGATCACCGCGCGGGCGACGATCACCGGCAAGCCCGGTCCGCCACGTCCTTAGGATGCCGAACGAGCCTTGTGTGGCTGCTGATTCTGCTGGTGGGACCGTTCCCCCCACGCCAACGGGTCCTGCTCGAAGGGGAATTTGGTGTTTTCTTCGCTCGCTGCGCCGTCTCTGCCCGGTCGAGGGGCGGCACGTCTCGCCGCCGGGGCGCTGGCGTCCGCGCTCGCCGTCGCCGGTGTGGTGACCGGTGCGGCACCGGCCGCCGCCGCCCAGGACGGCGCGCGGGACGGAGTGCGGGGACAGGGCGGGGCGACGGCCACGATAGGCGGCCTGAAGGCGCACGGCACCGCGGTCATCCACGGGGAGGACGGCGACCAGCAGGTGTCGGCCGGCCTGTTCGAGATGTCCGTCGAGGGCGGCGGCATGCTGCAGACGTACTGCGTCGACATCCAGAACCCGACGCAGAAGGACGCGAAGTACCAGGAGACTCCCTGGAGCGGCACGTCGCTGGGCACCAACAAGGACGCAGGCCGCATCCGCTGGATCCTGGGGAACTCCTACCCGCAGGTCAACGACCTGGCCGCGCTCGCGAAGAAGGCGGGCGTGCGGGGCGGGCTCACCGAGGAGGACGCGGCGGCCGGTACCCAGGTCGCCATCTGGCGGTACTCGGACGACACGGACGTCGAGGCCGTCGACCCGCAGGCCGAGCGGCTCGCCGACTACCTGGAGAAGAACGCCCGCGACCTGGCCGAGCCCGCGGCCTCCCTCGCCCTCGACCCGCCGGCCGTCTCGGGCCGCCCCGGTGAGCGGCTCGGCCCGGTGACGGTCCACACCAACGCGGGCGGCGTGACGGTGACGCCCCCGGTGGACGCCGCCGCCAAGGACGCCGTACGGATCGTCGACAAGAAGGGCGAGCCCGTCACCGACGTCACCGACGGTACCCAGATCTTCTTCGACGTTCCCGAGGACGCGGAGGCCGGCACCGCCCGGCTGTCCGTCCAGGCGTCGACGACCGTGCCGGTCGGCCGCGCCTTCGCCTCCGAGAGCCGCAGCCAGACGCAGATCCTGGCCGGTTCCAGCGAGTCGACGGTCGCGGCGACGGCGACCGCCACCTGGGCCGCCGAGGGCGCGGTACCCGCCCTGTCCGCCGAGAAGAACTGCGCCGAGGGCACCCTCGACATCACCGCGCTCAACAAGGGCGACGAGCCCTTCACCTTCGAACTGCTGGACGCCGAGTACACCATCGCGCCGGGCGAGACCCGGACGGTACCGGTCCCGCTGCCGGAGGACCGCGCCTACGACTTCACGATCCGGGGCCCGGCCGGCTTCGAACAGCGTTTCAGCGGCGTCCTCGACTGCCGCACCCAGAGCGCCACCCTGTCCGACACCACCCACACCCTCAGCGAACCGGCCCCCGCCACGGTCGTCACCCCCTCCGCCGGCCCCAACCTCGCCGAAACCGGCAGCTCCGACGCGACCCCTCTGATCGGCGGCGCGGCCATCGGCCTCGTGGTCATGGGCGGCGCGGTCCTGCTGTTCGTCCGCCGAAGGAACGAGCAGTGACGGCGAGCACGGTGAAGTCGGCGCCGGTGAGACCCTCCGCCGGATCGACGCCGTGGAACAGATACGGACCGGGCTGCGTTGGCCTCCTCCATCCACGTCGTCGCCCAGATGAGGTCACAGCCCAACGCCATGAGGCGCGCCCCACGGCGGCACGGTAGCGCGGCGTACGAAACCCCAGGTCACAGGCCCCGCCCGGAACGCGTTTCCTCCCAGGGGTGGCGGTGCGGCAAGATGGGGTGTATCTGCCCACTGCCTGATCAAGCTGCCGGACGGTTTCTCTTGGCTGAGTACATTTACACCATGCGCAAGGCGCGCAAGGCGCACGGCGACAAGGTGATCCTTGATGACGTCACCCTGAGCTTCCTGCCCGGCGCGAAGATCGGTGTGGTCGGACCGAACGGTGCCGGTAAGTCGACCGTTCTGAAGATCATGGCGGGGTTGGAGCAGCCGTCGAACGGGGACGCCTTCCTGTCTCCCGGTTACACCGTCGGCATCCTGCTCCAGGAGCCCCCGCTCAACGAGGAGAAGACCGTCCTGGAGAACGTCCAGGAGGGTGTCGCCGAGGTCAAGGGCAAGCTCGACCGGTTCAACGAGATCGCCGAGCAGATGGCGACCGACTACTCGGACGCGCTGCTGGAGGAGATGGGCAAGCTCCAGGAGGAGCTGGACCACGCCAACGCCTGGGACCTCGACGCCCAGCTGGAGCAGGCCATGGACGCGCTGGGCTGCCCGCCCGGCGACTGGCCCGTGGTCAACCTGTCCGGTGGTGAGAAGCGGCGTGTGGCGCTGTGCAAGCTGCTGCTGGAGGCCCCCGACCTGCTGCTGCTCGACGAGCCCACCAACCACCTCGACGCCGAGTCGGTGAACTGGCTGGAGCAGCACCTCGCCAAGTACGAGGGCACCGTCGTGGCCGTCACCCACGACCGGTACTTCCTGGACAACGTCGCCGGCTGGATCTGCGAGGTCGACCGCGGCCGCCTGCACGGCTACGAGGGCAACTACTCCAAGTACCTGGAGACCAAGGCCACCCGCCTCAAGGTCGAGGGCCAGAAGGACGCCAAGCGGCAGAAGCGCCTCAAGGACGAGCTGGAGTGGGTGCGCTCCAACGCCAAGGGACGCCAGGCCAAGTCCAAGGCCCGCCTCGCGCGGTACGAGGAGATGGCCGCCGAGGCCGACAAGATGCGGAAGCTGGACTTCGAGGAGATCCAGATCCCGCCGGGCCCGCGCCTCGGCAACGTCGTCGTCGAGGTGAACAACCTCAGCAAGGCCTTCGGGGAGAAGGTCCTCATCGACGACCTCTCCTTCACGCTGCCGCGCAACGGCATCGTCGGGGTCATCGGGCCCAACGGCGCCGGCAAGACCACCCTGTTCAAGATGATCCAGGGCCTCGAGGAGCCGGACTCCGGCGAGATCAAGGTCGGCGACACGGTCAAGATCTCCTACGTCGACCAGAGCCGCGAGCACATCGACCCGAAGAAGACGCTGTGGGCCGTCGTCTCCGACGAGCTGGACTACATCAACGTCGGACAGGTCGAGATGCCCTCCCGCGCCTACGTGTCCGCCTTCGGGTTCAAGGGGCCGGACCAGCAGAAGGCGGCCGGCGTCCTCTCCGGCGGTGAGCGCAACCGCCTGAACCTCGCGCTCACCCTCAAGCAGGGCGGCAACCTGCTGCTCCTCGACGAGCCGACCAACGACCTCGACGTCGAGACGCTCTCCAGCCTGGAGAACGCGCTGCTCGAGTTCCCCGGGTGCGCCGTGGTCGTCTCCCACGACCGGTGGTTCCTGGACCGGGTCGCCACCCACATCCTCGCCTACGAGGGTGAGTCCAAGTGGTTCTGGTTCGAGGGCAACTTCGAGTCGTACGAGAAGAACAAGGTCGAGCGGCTCGGCGCCGACGCCGCCCGCCCGCACCGCGCCACCTACAAGAAGCTGACCCGGGGCTGATCTTGCGGCACATCTACCGCTGCCCACTGCGCTGGGCGGACATGGACGCGTACGGCCACGTCAACAACGTGGTCTTCCTCCGCTACCTGGAGGAGGCCCGTATCGACTTCCTGTTCCGCCCGGAGAAGGACTTCAAGCAGGGGTCCGTGGTGGCACGCCATGAGATCGACTACAAGCGGCAGCTCGTCCACCGGCACCACCCGGTCGACATCGAGCTGTGGGTAACGGAGATCAGGGCCGCCTCCTTCACCCTCACCTACGAGGTCAAGGACGGGGACGAGATCTACGTCCGCGCCTCCACGGTGATCGTGCCGTTCGACTTCGAGGCGCAGCGGCCCCGGCGGCTCACCGCCGAGGAGCGGGAGTTCCTCCGGGAGTACACCGACGCCAAGGAGGAGGCCGTCGCCGCATGACGGTGCTCCACCTCGCCGACGAAGGGGAGGCCGCGGATCTCGCGGCCTTCCTCTCCCGGCTGCTCCACTACGACCGTTCCGCCGCGGTACGCCTCCAGGCGGCCGGCACCGCCCTGGCCGTCTTCGGGCGGCCGCCCTCCTTCGAGGTGCTGGCCGTGCGCGCGGTACGGCTGGCCAAGCCGTACGAGAACGGGCTCGACGCCACTCTCGACGTGACCGTCTCCGCCGGTGAGCTGCTGGAGACCGTGGACGAGCGGACGGCCACCTCCGGCGTGCCGGACACGGTGACCGGGCCGCCCTGGGCCGGGGTGCTGCCCCCGCGCGGGGGCTGGCGGACCGAGGTGGGACTGCCCGCTCCGGACGCGCTGCGCGCGCTGGTCGCCGCCGCGGTGGCGGAGTTCCGCACGCGGACGGGCGAGCTGGCCCCCGAGGCCCGTACGCGGGCCGAGCTGGACCGGGTCGGGCGGGAGATCTGGTCCCGGAGCGTCGGGGACACCGGGCTGCCGGTGCGGGCCGTGCACGCGGCCCAGTCGCTCGGGTTCCTGCGGCCGCGCGGAGCACCGGCCTCCGGTTCCGGTTCCGGCGAGGACGCGCCGAAGCTGCTGTCCTCCGGTGCGTGGCTGCGGCTGCGCACGCCCTTCGGGTCCGTCGCGCTGCGGCGGGCGGGGACCGGAGCCCTGGGCATCAGCGTGCGCTGAGGCCGTCCGGGCCGCCGCTCAGTGCTGTGGCTCGCTGTCGTCCGGCCGTACGGCGATGTGGTCCGACTCCAGTTCCAGGGCGACGCGGTCGCGCATGCCGAGGGCCGCGGTGTAGTCGGCGGGCAGCTGGAGCCGGCCGGCCCGGTCCAGCATGGCGTACTCGCGGGCCACCACCGTCTCGTGGCCGGTCTCCGCGTCCACCTCGCTGCGGCGCAGCACCTCCGTGGAGGTGCGGCCGTCGCGGATGGCGACGGTGCGGCGGACCTCACCGGCCACCGCCTGGTCGTGGGTCACGATGACGACCGTGGTGCCCAACTGCTCGTTCGCCGTACGGAACGCGGCGAAGATCTGTTCCGCGGTGTGGGAGTCCAGCTCGCCCGTCGGCTCGTCCGCGAGCAGCACGGACGGGTCGCTCGCGAGGGCCACGGCGATGGCGACCCGCTGCTGCTGCCCGCCGGACAGCTCCCGTGGGCGCCGGTCGCGGCAGTCCGCGACGCCCATCAGGTCCAGGAGTTCCAGCGCGCGCTCGGTGCGTGCCGCCCGGCGTCCGCCGGTGCCGGCCAGCTGCATGGGCAGCGCCACGTTCTGCGCGGCCGTCAGGTACGGCATCAGGTTCCGGGACGTCTGCTGCCACACGAAGCCGACCACCGTGCGGCGGTAGGCCAGGCGGTCCTTCGCCGTCATCGTGAGCAGGTCGCGCCCCGCGACCCGGGCCGCCCCGGCGGTCGGTGTGTCCAGACCGGCCAGGATGTTCATCAGCGTGGACTTGCCGCTGCCCGAGGCGCCGACCAGCGCCATCAGCTCGCCCTCCCGGACCAGCAGGTCGAGTCCCTGGAGGGCCTGCACCTCCACCCCGTCCGCGCTGAAGATCCGTACCAGGCGGTCGCAGGTGATCAGGGCGTCGTGGCCGTACGCGGGCCGGTCCCGGGACGCCGCGACGCGGTCGGCCAGGTCCGCGAGGGTGGGGTCGGTCGTCATCGGGTCTCCTCCGTGTCTGCGTCCGCGGTCCGCCGCGTCGTCGGCCGGGCCTTCACCGGGCGTCACCCGCCCGGAGCTCCGCCACCGCTCCGCGCCGGCCCGACCACCATGCCTGGAGCGCCGCCACCCCCACCGTCAGGACCAGCACCGCCACCGCCGGGACGGCCAGCGACCAGGGGTCGGCGCTCAGTTCCGCGCGCCCCGCCGGGGACGTCGCTGCCGACACCGCGATGGTCGTCAGGTCGATGCCGGGGGAGAGGAGCCGGACGGCCGCCCAGCCGGTCAGGATGCCGCCCAGTGCCGCGGGCAGGGCCTGTGGGAGGGACTCCAGGACGAGCAGGCGGCGGCCCTGGGCGCGGGTGAGGCCCATGGTGCGCAGCCGGGCGAGGAGCGCGGCGCGTTCGGGCGCGGTGCCGGCCAGGGACAGCAGCAGGGCCAGGGCGGCGTAGCCGGCGGCGGCGGCCACGGCGGCCGTGTAGATGTGCTCCGCGCCGGACTGCAGCGGCGAGTCCACGTACCTGCCGCGCTCCTCGGACCGCAGCTCGACGGTGCCGGCGTCGTCCGCCGCCCGGTGCACCGCGCCCGCGTCCAGGTCGTCGCCGGTGAGCAGCAGGACGTTCGGCCGGACGGCCCCGGCCGGCAGCCCGGCCCGGTCCACGACGAGGAAGTCGTCGCCGGTCACGGCGGGGGTGTGGTCGCGGACCAGCACGATCCGCAGTGTGGCGACGCTGCCGTCGGCCACGCGCACCTGGAAGGTGTCGTTGCCGAACCGTTCGGCGACCGTCGGCGAGGCCAGCGCGGGCAGCACGGCGTCCTCGGAGCCGCCCTCGGCGCCGTCCGGCCGCGTCAGCTTCCCCGCGGGGAACGCGCCGAGGTCCGTCCGCCCGGCCAGCGCCGCGTAGTCGCCGGGGTCCACCGTCGCGAGCGGCAGCGACTGGCGGCCGTCGTTCGTCCTGGCCTGGTAGTCGAGGCCGACCTCGGTGACCTCCCGCACCCCGGGCGCCTTCCCGAGCCGGCCGGACAGCCCGGCGGGCAGCGCGGCCTCCGCCTCCACCCGGCCGTCGGCGCCGACGGAGAGCAGCGCCGCCCGGTCGCGCGCGTCGGCGACGCCGCTGAGGACCGAGCCGCCGAACGCCGCCACGGTGAACGCCGTCAGCAGCGCGAGCAGGGGCAGTACGGCGGAGGCGGAGCCGCGCCCGGCCCGGGCCAGCGCGAGCGGTCCGACGGCACCCCGCAGTCGCCGGGCCGGGCGGGCCAGCCCGCGCAGCGGCAGCGGATACAGCCGCACCAGCACCAGCGCGGCGATCACCCCGACCAGCACCGGAGCCATCGCCACCAGGTCACCGGCGCCGTTCGTAGCCCCGCGCCGGCGCAGCATCTCGACCGCGCCGAGGGCGAGGACCACGACGGTCAGTTCGGCGACCGTACGGCGCCGGGAGGCGCGCGGGGAGACCGCGTCCCGGCGGCCGTCGTGGACCCGTACGGCGTGGTGCGCGGCGGCGGCCCGCAGCGGCAGCGCCAGGCAGGCCACGGCGGTGACCGCGACGGCGGCCCAGAGCGCGGGGAGCAGCCGGCCGCCGGGCAGCGCGAGCAGGGCCACGGCGCATCCGAGGGCGCCCGCGGGCACCGCGACGACCGCCGTCTCGGCCAGCAGCCGGCCGATCAGGCCCCGTACGGAGGCGCCGCGGGCCCGCAGCAGGGCCAGTTCGGCGCGGCGCCGTTCGGTGGCCAGGCCGCCCGCCATCAGCAGGACGACCGCGGCGACCGTGCCCGCGCCCGAGGCGGCGACGACGATCAGCGGGCCGATGTCGCCGCGGAGTTCCTCGTACGTGGTGAAGGCCGAGTCGAGTCCGGTCGCGACGTCGGTGAGCGGGCTGATCGACGAGTGCAGCTTCTCCAGACCGGGACCGGACTCCAGGGAGGCCACGGCGGAGGCGAGTTCGTCGAGGTCGCGGCTGTGCAGGGCGTCCGGGTCCGGGGTCAGGTGCCAGTAGCGGACCGTGGGGGTCGTGCTCAGCAGCGCGGGGGCCGCCTCGGGGGCGAGCAGCAGGCCGCCGACCCAGTAGCTGGGGTTGGACGCTCCCATCGGTCCCGGCGTGCGCCGCAGGGAGGGGGTGCGCAGCAGGGAGTCGACGGACCAGTAGGGGCTGTCGGGTTCCTCGGGAGTGACGATGCCGGTGACGCGGACGGTGAGGCCCTGGCGGCCGGGCAGGTGGATGACCGAGCCCGCCTCGATGTGCAGGGTCCGGGCCGTCTCCTCGGTCACCGCGGCCTGCACCTCGGAGGTCGAGGCGGTCGCCTCCTTGCCGGGGACCTCGGGCAGCCGGCCGGAGCGCAGCCGGGTGTGGTCGGCGAGACCGTGCGGGGCGGCGAGGAGCATCTCCGCGGGGAGGCCGTCGGGCCGGGGCAGCCACTTGTCCGGCGAGGGCAGGGTCTCGGTGGTGCGGACGCCGTAGGAGGAGCGCTTCTCGTCGATGACGAGCGGACGCTCGACCGTGCCGAGGGCGGACTCGTAGAGGCTGGTGAGGCGTTCGGGCCGGACGCTGTCCTCCGCGTGGGCCACCTCTCCGTCGAGGTCGGGCCCGGCGGTCACCAGGATGCTGCTCTCGTCGACCGGGGCGTGCTCGACGGCCTGGCGCAGACCGGCGTCCGTGTACCGGTCCAGCGCCCGGGGGAACGCGGCGGCCAGACACGCGGTCAGCGCCACCAGCACCGCCAGCGCCACGGCGGCGCCGGGCGCGGCCCGCAGCCGGGTACGCACCCAGGGCGCGGTCACGGGGTTCACCGGCCGGTACCTCCCTGTCCTTCGGGGGTCGCCGTCGTGCGGGTGGAGTGCGGTGCCCGTGCGGTGGCGGTCGTCGGCGTGGTCGTCCCGGACGGGGACGGCGGGGTCGTCGTCGCGGGCGCCGGCGGGGTGGTCCGGTGGCGCGGGCGGGTGGGGGTCCGGGGCGCGGTCACGGGGTTCACCGGCCGGTACCTCCGTCCTTGAGGGTCACCGTCGTGTCGGTGCGGCGCAGGGCCAGTGCCGCGGTGACCAGGAGCGGGACGACGGCCATGCCGGCCAGCAGCAGGGCGATGCGGTCGCCCGGCAGGGACACGTGGACGTCCGGCACGGGGCGGGTGGCCTGCGGGGTCAGTACGGTCAGCGGGATCACCGCCCGGGTCAGGACCGCGCCCAGGGCGGCGCCGGTCAGCAGGGCCAGGCCGGTCAGCACGCCCTGCTCGGCGGCGACCGTGCGGGCCAGCCGGCGGCGCGAGGCGCCCAGGGCGCGCAGTACGGAGAACTCGGTGCCGCGCTCGCGCAGCGACCCGGCCGCGCTCACCGCGAAGCCGACCGCGGCGAGCGCCGCCGCCACCAGGGTCGCCGCGGCGAACGCCGCCCCGGGACCGGCGCCGAACGGGTCGTCACGCAGCCGCTCGGCGACCTCGTCGCGGACCAGGACCTGGGCCGGCGCGGTGTCCGGGAACGCCCGCAGGCCGGCCGCCGCCTCGTCGGTCTTCCCGGGCCCGGTCCGCAGCCACCACTCGGTGGGCGCGACGGCGGCGCCGTACTTGCCCTGCAACTGCCGGTTGACCGCCGGCAGGTCGACCAGCAGGGCGCCGCCGAACTGCGCCGAGGGGGTCTCGGGACCGGTGCCCGGCAGCTCGCGCACCGAGCGGACGATCCGCACCGGGACGTCGTGGCCGCCGATCAGCACCGGGACGCGCTGCCCGGTGCGGGCGCCCGAGGAGTCGAGGAAGCGGTCGGTGGCCACGGCGGTCACCTCGGCCGGCTTCGGCTGCGCGACCCGCAATCGCACGGACAGCGTGGTGATCTTCCAGCCGGCCTCCGAGCGGCCCGTGGCGTACTCGACGGCGAGCGGACCCGAGCCGAGCACACGCGGCTCGGAGGGGGCGCCGCCCGGGACCGGTGCTGCCGGCGGCGGCGCCAGTTCCGAACCGGCCGTCCAGGCGCCGGGCAGCGGGACCGGGCGTACGGTCCCGTCGGCGGCCGTGGCCGTCACCCGCCGTACGGTCAGCCGGTGTTCCTCGCCCCGGCCGCCGGGCTGGACCACCGTGGACTCGACGCCGGTCAGGGTGAGCGGACCGGCGGAGACGTCCAGGCCGAGCGTGTGCTCCCGGCCGTCGGCGGCCAGCGAACCGGCCTCCAGCCGGTACGGGGTGCCCCAGCGGTCCTCGACGGTGACCGCCACGTCCGCCGACTGGGAGCCGGCCGGGGCCGGGCCGGCGCCGCGGACGGTCAGGGTCGCCGCCAGCGCGAGGCGGGCCGTGCCCGCCGGGATCCTCGCGCCCTTCGACGGCTGACCCGGCGCCATCCCGGACAGCAGCGCCCCCGGCGACTCGTCGGCCAGGTCCGGCCGCATCAGCATCAGACCCGCCGCGTGCGAGGTGTCCAGCGCGAGCACCGTCGCCGTCCGGTCGCCGGACAGGGAGACCTCGGACCGGGCCACGGGGGCGACCTCCGCCACCCCCGGGACGCCCGCGACCAGGTCGGTGCGGCCCGGGCCCGGCGTTCCCGAGGCCTGCACCCGGACCGGCGCCCCGGTACGGAAGTCGGCCTGGTCGTCCTGCGAGCGGGACCACGAGGCGCCCTGCCCGATCGCCATCGTGCCCAGCGCCACGGCGAGCACCAGCAGCAGCACCGGACCCGCCCCGCGCATCGGACGGCGGCTCAGCTGCCAGCCCGCCAGCGCCGCCGCGAGACCGCGCCCGCTCGCCGCCCGGCGCTCCGCGAGCCGCGCCACCAGCGGCAGCAGCCGCAGCGCCAGCACCGTCCCGGCGAGCAGGGCCAGCGTGGGCGTCGCCACGAACAGCGGATCGACCCCCAGGCCGCTCGCGCCGTCGGCCTCGCCCGTCCCGGCGGCGGAGGAGGTCTGCTGGTCCAGCTGCCAGTAGGCGATACCGGCGATCACCAGCAGACCCACGTCGGCGCCGGCCCGCAGCCAGCCCGGCAGCGCCCGGGGCCGTCCGCCGGCCTCCGGCGCGAGGGTCAGCGCGGGCAGCGTCACGGCCAGCGTGCACCCGAGCGCCGCGACCGCCGCCACCAGCCACACCGTGCCGCCGCCACCGGCCGCCGGTTCCCAGCCGAGCCCGATCCGGGCCAGCGCCCCGTGCCCGGCCAGCAGCCGGACCAGCGGCCCGGCCAGCAGCGGCGCGCAGACCAGCGCGGGCACGGCCAGCAGCAGCGCCTCCAGCGCCGAGCCCGCCGCCAGCCGGGCCCGGGAGGCGCCGCGCGCCCGCAGCAGCCGCAGCTCGCCCGCCCGCTCCGCGCTCAGCAGCCGTGCCACCAGCAGCAGCGCCCCGCCCGCGAGCAGCACCAGCTGCAAGGCGATCACCAGGAGGGTGGAACGGGAGACCTCCAGCGAACGGTCGAGACGCTCCAGGATCGTCGGCAGCTCGGTGGTCGCCGCGGTGGTGCCACTGAGCACCTGCTGCTCGCGCAGCCACGCCAGGCCGCCCCGGGCCGCCTCCCCGAGGGCCTGCGTCCGTCCGGTCGTCAGCGAGGAGTAGTCCGCCGTCACCAGCCACCCGGAGGACCCCGCGCTCACCCGCCCACCGCTCAGCGCACCGGGCGGGGCGAGCAGCGGCCCGTACGTCGTGAAGCCGCCCTGCTGGAGGCCGCGCCCGGCCAGGTCGTCCAGGCGCCAGTACGGTGACCCCGCGTCGACCGGCCGGTACAGGCCGCTCACCACGATGTCGACGGCCGGGCCGTCGAGCCGGTCGGTGAGGGTGAGCCGGTCGCCGGTACCGACGCCGATGCGTTCGGCGGCGGCCACCGGCACCGCCACCTCGACGGCGCCGTCGGCGTCCCCGCCCGCGCCCTCGCCTCCGTTCGCGGGCATCCGGCCCTCGTCGATGCGGACCTGCGCCGGGTCGAGCGCCGCGAAGAACGTCAGATCGGGGTCGCCGGACCGCTCGGTGGGCGGCCGCAGGGAGCCGGGCAGCGCGTACGGGCCCGAGCGCACCAGGGTCCGTACGGTACGCGGCAGGCCCTCGAAGGTCTTGGCGGCGCCCTCGCGCACGGTGGCGCCGGCGGCCGACCGCTGCTCGGCGGGTACGTCGGCCTTCACGACCAGCGCGGCGTCCGCCCCGGTGCGCGGGTCGGCGAGGGCGTGCCGCAGGGCCGCGTCGCCGATGGCGCCCGAGTAGGCGGTCAGGGTGGCCAGCACCGTGGTGGTCAGCAGGACGGTGAGCAGGGCCGCGGCCAGCAGCAGGCGGTGCGCCCGCGCACGCAGCAGCACGAACCCGACGAGCCCCCCGTACCCTGCCACCCGGCCCCCCGCCGCTGTTGTCCAGACCTCTCCCGGATGTTGTCAGAGGTGGAGGTGCGGAAGTAAGCGCTCGGGAGGTGTACTTGACCGGATCGTGACCGGATTCCGGCGTCGGCTGACCGGAATGCGCCCGTCAGCCAGTCAACCCTGTCAGCCGGTCCGGTATCAGCCCTGGGTGTTGATCATCGAGGCCGCCGCGTACGTCAGGTACTTCCACAGCGTCTGCTCGTGCTCCTCCGAGAGGCCCAGCTCGTCGAGCGCGACCCGCATGTGCTTCAGCCAGGCGTCGTGCGCGGCCCGGTCGACGGCGAAGGGCGCGTGCCGCATCCGCAGCCGCGGATGGCCGCGGTTGTCGCTGTACGTCGTCGGGCCGCCCCAGTACTGCATGAGGAACAGCGCGAAGCGGTCCTCGGCCGGGCCGAGGTCCTCCTCCGGGTACATCGGCCGCAGGATCGGGTCCTCGGCGACCCCCTCGTAGAAACGGTGGACGAGCCGGCGGAAGGTCTCCTCCCCGCCGACCTGCTCGTAGAAGGTCTGCTCCTGAAGCGTGCCGCGCCGAATCTCGTTCACGCCGTCCATGGTCTCAGACAGGGGGGCATAGGACTCAAGACCTAGGACCGCTCCGGGACCCTGCCCGCCGTGCGCCCGGCCCGTACTGTGGACGCATGGGCGGGTACGAGGACCTGGACAGCCTCGCCGCCTCCGCGCGGGCGGAGCTGGTGCGGGAGATCGAGCTGAGCGGCGCCTGGGCGGCCGACCCGGTGTGGCGGGAGGCGTTCCGGGAGGTCCCGCGCCACCTGTTCGTGCCGTACTACTACGTCGGCGTCCGGGGTGGCTACGAACGCCGGTGGGGCGAGGACCCCGACCCCGGCGCCCGCGAGCGCTGGGTGCGCGGCGCGTACGCCGACGCCCCGCTGGCGACCCGGATGCGCGACGGCGAACTGCTCTCGTCCAGCAGCCAGCCCTCGCTGATGGCGATGATGCTGGTGGAGCTGGACGTGCGGGACGGCGACCGGGTCCTGGAGATCGGCGCCGGCACCGGCTACAACGCCGCCCTGCTCGCCCACCGCCTGGGCGACGACGACCTGGTCACCACCGTCGACCTGGAGCCCGAGATCACCGAGTCGGCCCGCCGGCACCTGGACACCGCCGGGTACCACCCGGCCGTCGTCACGGGCGACGGCGCCCGCGGCGTCCCCGAGCGCGCCCCCTACGACCGGATCCTCGCCACCTGCACGCTGCCCTCGGTACCGCGCGCCTGGCTCGCCCAGTGCCGTCCCGGTGGCCGGATCCTGACCCCGCTGGCCACCGGCCTCGTCGTCCTCACCGTCCGCGACGCAGGGCACGCCGAGGGGCGCTTCCTGCACACGCCCGCGTACTTCGTGCCGCTGCGCGGCGCGGACCGCGCCGAGCCCGAGACGCCGGGACTGGGCGGCGTACCGCGCCGGGCCCGCGAGAACGACCGGTTCCGCTTCCTGCTGGCGCTGAGCCGGGGCGGACTCGACCCGCAGGAGGCGTACGCGCTCTGGGACCGCGAGGACGCCCCGGGCCGCGAGCGCTACGGCATCACCGTCAGCGGCGAACGGGCCTGGGCGTGGCTGGACGACCCCGAGGGCCCCTACGCCTGGCCGTTCGCCTGACGGTGCGTGCCGCGCCTAGCCCCGGCGGATCGTGATCGTCGTCCAGGCGCCCACGTGCACCCGGTCGCCGTCCTGGAGCGGCACCGGTACGAAGGGCTGGATCGGCTCCTCGCCGCCGTTGACCGTGGTGCCGTTCGTCGAGTTCTGGTCGACGACCGCCCAGCTGCCGTCCGGCTGCTGCACCAGCACCGCGTGCTGGTGCGAGACGCCCGGGTCCTCCGGCGGCACGGCCAGATCGATGTCCGGGGTGTCGCCGGTGGAGTGCCGGCGGCGGCCGATGGTGATCTGGTTGCCGGTGAGCGTGCGCTGCTGCTCGGGCGAGTACGCGGGCAGGTTCAGGCCCGCGGCCTCGGGACCGGAGCGCTGCATCATCGCCATGAAGTACTCGCGGTCCGGACCGATCGTCGCCGACCAGGTCGTCGGCTGCTGGGGCCGCTGCGGCTGCTGCGGGAAGCCCGGTCCGGGGCCGGGCGGTGCCTGGGTGGCGCCGGGCTGCGGGTAGCCGTAGCCGCCGCCCTGGGCCGGGCCCCGGCCGTTCGGCCCGCCGGGGCCCGCCGGGCCGCCGGGGCCCCCCGGGCCGGTGGACGACGGCGGGGAGAGCACCCAGTCGTCGTCGCCGCCGAAGGACGGGCCGCCCTGCTGCGGGCGGTTGGTCTCCTGTGGGAAGGCGGGCGGGGCCGGAGGACCGGACTGGAACCCCTGCGGGGCGCCACCGGGGCCACCGGGGCCGCCGGGCGGGGGCCCGGGCGGCGGCGGAACCGGCCGCGAGGGATCGCCACCGAAACCGGGAGGGGCCGGGGGACCGGAGGGACCGCCCTGACCACCGGGACCGCCGGGACCGTTCGGGCCGCCGGGAGCGTGCGGGTTGGCGGGCCCGCCAGGGCCGCCGGGCCCACCGAAGCCGCCACCGGGTCCACCAGGACCATTGGGCCCACCAGGCCCACCCGGACCGCCGAAGCCGCCGGAGGGACCACCCGGGCCACCAGGCCCGCCGGGTCCACCGGGACCACCAGGCCTGCCAGGACCACTGGGGCTGTAGGGGCCGTTCGGACCGCCGGGGCCGCCCGAGGGGCCACCGGGGCCACCGGGGCCGCCAGGGCCACCGCGGCCCGACGGGTCGGCGCCGAAGGGCGGCGGACCCGGGGGGATCGGTTCTGCGGGACGGTTCATCTGGGACGGGCGGGAGCCCTGGTAGTCGTACGAGTCACCGCCGCCGTACGACGGACCGGCCTGAGGCGGCTGGAAGTGCGGCGCCGGGCCGCCGGAGGCCGGCGGGCGCGGGGCGGCCGGGGTGTACGAGGTGGCGGTGTTGGTCAGGAAGTTCCACCGGCACTCCTCGCAGAACGGCGCACCGCCCTCACGCGGCGTGCGGCACTGCGGGCACAACTGCGGCTCGCCGCCGGGACCGCCGGGACCGCCCGGCCCACCCTGCCCAGCCGGACCGGCGGGCGGAGGGAAGCCGTAGCCGCCGCCGGGCGGCGGGGGCGGCGGAGGGGGCGGCACGGCACCGGCCATGCGGTGACCGCAGACCTCGCACCAGTCGTCGGAACCCGACTGGTGTCCGTTCGGGCAGGTCGGCATGTCGGAGCTTCCCTCTCTTGCGGGCGTGTCGCGCGGTTGTTGTGCGTCACTTCTTTACACGAACTGTCTTGGTCGACCGGGTCTCGAGAGTCATCTCGTCGGCCTCCTCGACCTTCGCTTTCAGTCGCACAGTACCTGCCGCCGCGTCCACTACGTCCACCACCTTCGCAAGCAGTTTCGCCGTATCGGCGTTTCCGGAGGCTCCGGCGAGCTGAACCGCGCGGCCCAGTTTGGCCGTTGCTCCGTCGATGTCTCCCGCTTTGCGCAGATCCAGCCCTTGCTGGATGGCTTGTGCCAGTTCGGCCTGCCCGGTGTAGTGGGCGACTTGCGGGTTGATCGACGTGGAGGCCGTCATGTCGTCCGTCCACACGGCCCGTACGAGACCCTGCGCGCCGAGGTTCTGGACGGACCCGTCGGGCTCCGGGATGACCAGCGAGACGCGGGCGGCCAGCATCTCCTGGCCGATGCCCGCGGCCGGTACCTCCACGCAGACGTGGTAGTCACGGGACTCGTCGCCCCAGGAACCGGTGGGGTAGTCGCCGGCCCGCGGTCCCGCCTCGGTGCGCCGGCCGGTCAGCTCCTCGACCGTAGGGGCGACCTGCTTGACGAACTTCACCGTGGTGCCGACCGGGGTCCACAGGCGCAGCGCGACGTCCGCGACCTCCTTGCCCATGGCCGTCTCCATCATCCGCGTGAAGTCGGCGGCCAGGCCCGCCGGATCGGCGACGATGTCGGCGGTGCCGAGCAGGGCGGAGGCGATCCCTGTGACTTCTTTCACTTCCCAGTCGGTGCCCACGCCACGGGCGTCGCAGGTGAATCGCCCCGCGCAGGCGTCGAGCGCGGCCCTGAGGTCCTCGGGCGACTCGTGCTCGTTGCGGCCGTCGGTGAGCAGGATGCCGTGCCGGATGGCGACGTCCGCGGTGGACAGCAGCCGGTCGGCCAGCCGCAGCCAGGTGCCGATGGCGGTGCCGCCGCCCGCACCGAGTCCGCGCAGCGCCTGCTTGGCCTGCGCCCGGGTGGTGGCGTCGGCGACCGCGAGCCGGCCGCCGCCCGGGTAGACCTCCTTGGCCACGTGCGTGCCGCCGACCACGGCGAAGTGCACGCCGTCGCGCAGGGTGTCGATCGCGGCGGACGTGGCGTCGCGGGCGTTGCGCATCTTGGTCGGCGGGTAGTCCATCGAGCCCGAGCAGTCGACCATCAGCGCCACGGCGGCGGACGGGCCCTGACCGGGCGAGTACAGGTGGGGCGCGGCGACCGCGCTCCCGACCGTGCCGCCGCCGGTCGCGGTGACCGTGACGATGGCGTTGACCTCACGGCCGCCCTCGGGCAGGTACTCGTTCTGGTAGACGTCCACCGCGAACTGCGGCACGTTCGACTTCGAGAAATTGGCCATGCCGGATCGCATCCCCCTCTACGTCCCCACAGCGGTGGGGGTCTTGGCTTGCTGGCGCGGACCGCCCCCTGCGGTCCGCGAGGCCGCCCCTCCACCCGTGTCCGTGCGGGGGCCTCAGGCCGATCCTGCCCCCTGCGGCGGGGCCGGGAACGGCAGGAGGGCCACTGTTACGTTGTCGTGGCCCCCGCCGTCCAGGGCGTGACCGACCAGGACGCGGGCGCCGTGCAGCGGGCGGGCGGCCGCGTCCAGGGGCATCGCCTCGGCCATCTCCTCGGCGGACTCCGCGTAGTTCCACAGGCCGTCCGTGCAGACCACGACCACACCGGCGCGGTCCGGCTTGAAGGACGCGGTGTGCGGCTCCAGTTCGTAGGCGTCGGCGCCCAGCCAGCCGGTGATCGCGTGGGCGCGCTCGTCGGCGTAGGCCTCCGCCTCGCTCATCAGACCGGCGGCGACCATCTGCGCGGCCCACGAGTCGTCCTCGGTGAGCCGGGCGGGCGGGGTGGTGCGGTCCGCCGGGACCCAGTAGACGCGGCTGTCGCCGACCCAGCCGACGACCAGCAGGCCCGCGGTGACCACGGCACCGACCAGGGTGCAGGCGGGCGCGTTCTGGTGCGGGGCCTGCTCGCGGGCGGTGGCGGGCTCGTCGGCCAGCGCGTTGACGGCCTGCGAGGCGGCGAGGATGGCGTCGTGCATGGCCTGCTGCGGATGCGTGCCGCGCGGCAGGGCGCCGAGCAGCGACTCGCCGGCCGCCCGGGACGCGGCGAGGGAGGCGTCGTCGGGGCGGGTCGCCGAGGACACGCCGTCGCAGACGATCGCCACGGAGGCGGGGGCCCCGTCGGGCAGCGCGGTGCAGCCCACCGAGAACGCGTCCTCGTTGCGGTGGTGGCGCAGGCCGCGGTCGCTGACGGCCGCCACGGGACCCGACTCCTGCTCCATGTGGTCGCGTTCGCGGGGCTGGGCGTGCCCGCAGTTCTCGCAGTAGCCGTCGTCGTCGACCCGGCCCGCGCGGCAGGCCACGCAGGCCTTCTCGGCCGCGGCCGGAGCGGCGGGAGCGAACTGGGGCGGAACCGCGGGCGGTTCGGGCGCCGGGGCCTGTTCCGCGGTCAGCCGCGGGTCGGGCGCCTGCAAAGGGTACTCGTCGGGCTCGCCCGGCCGGTCGAACCGCACCCCGGGCGCGGACGACCCGGCCGGAGCCGCCGGAGCCGAGGGCGGCGCCGCGGGCGGGGGCGGCGGGGGCGATGGCAGCAGCGGGGAGCCGCCCGAGTCGGTACCCGGCAGTTCGGCGGCCGCGTGCACCGGGGCGGGACGGCCGTGGCCGTCCGAGTCCCGGGCCACCGGCCAGTCCACGCCGTCCGGCGCGGGCACCGCGCCGTTGACGGCGAGCGTCGGGCTGTCCTCGGGCCGCGCGGGCACGACGGACAGGTCGTATCCGCACGCACCGCAGAAACGGTCACCCGACTCGAGGGGTTCCTCGCAGCTCGGGCACTTCGACACAGCGGCCTGCTGGGGCATCTGCGACATCAACTACACCCACGTTCGGGGGCGGTAACGATTGGCACGTTCCACCAGGTCGATCCTCTCCTCGCCGCCCCGCGCCAGCCGGGCCAGCGTGCGGTACGAACGCTCCAGGCCGAAGCGCAGGCCGCGTTCGTCCAGGCCGCTGCCGAGCAGCGTCCGTCCCCCGGCGGCGGGAGGGACGGAACCCCGACCTCCGGAGAGTACCCAGTCCAGCGCGCAACCGAGGACCTCGACCGACAGCTGCTCGCGCCGCGCCGGATCCAGACCGTACACGTCCAGCGCCTCGACCTGCCGCGCGGCGGCGATCAGATCGTCCAGGAACTCCAGGTCGCCCGCCGCCGCGGTGCGCTGCCGCAGCCGCGCCCGCACGGCCGCCACGCGCGCCGCGGTGCAGTGCACGGACGACTCCGGCACCGACTCCAACGTCCGTACGGCGGCGGCCCGGTCACCGGCGGCCAGCTGCACCCGGGCAAGACCGAACGCCGCGCTGACGTGGCTCGGGTCGGAGGACCACACCAGCCCGTAGTACTCGGCGGCGTTGTCGAGCTGCCCCAGCACCTCCGCGCACAGGCCGAGCGCCAGCTTGGGCGCGATCTCGCCGGGGAAGGCGTCGTAGACCGCGTCGAAGGCCAGCGCGGCGTCCTCGTGGGCGCCTGTCACCAGCGCGGCCAGACCGCGGTACCAGACCACCCGCCAGTCGTCGGGGCGCTCACCCTCCAAGGACCCCAGCGCCTCCAGCGCGCCGGACGCGTCGCCGGTCTCCAACCGGGCCCGGATCTGCCGCAGCCGGGTCTCGGCCGACGGCGCCGGGGCCGCGGCCAGCGCGGTCAGCAGCTCGGCCGGCGCGGACGCCATGAGGCCCGCCAGGAAGCCCGCGTTGGGGTCACCGGCGTCGACCCGGGGGACCGGCAGCGCCAGCGACGCGGTGGGCGCGTCGGCCCCCTTGACCAGGCCGCCGGACCCGGAGCCGAGACCGCCGACCGAGCTGACCGCACCCGGCAGCGAGGCGCTCGCGCCCCCGGACGCGGCCACCGGCGCACCCGCGCCGACCGGCGGTGCGTGCGCGACGGTCCCGCCCGGCGCACCCACGGCGGGGCCGGACGTGCCCGGCAGCGTGGGCGCGGCGCCCGGCCCGCCCGGCAGGGCCGCACCGGAGCCGCCCCGGCGTCCTCTCGGACTCGGCACCCTGGCCCCAAGCCGCGACACCTCGCCGTCCAGACGCGGGAACAGCTCCGTGTCCGTGACCCGGACCTCGGGCCCGAACAGGGTGGAGACGGCGGGCCTGGCGCGGCCCGTCTGGAGCGAGACCACCTCGCGCAGCACGCCCGTCAACTGCTCCGCCATCTCCTGCGCGGAGGCGAACCTGCGGGCCGGGTCCGGGTCGGTGGCCCGCACCAGCAGCCGGTAGAACGACTCGTAGTGCCGGAAGACCTCGATGCTGTCGGGGTCGGGCAGCGAGTCCGCGTAGACGGTGGTGTAGCCCTGGAAGTCGAACGACAGCACGGCGAGCGTCCGCCCGACCGTGTACAGGTCGGACGCCACCGACGGGCCGACGTCGGCGACCTCCGGGGCCTGGTAGCCCACCGTGCCGTAGATGGCGGACTCGTCGTCGTCCATGCGGCGCACCGCGCCCATGTCTATGAGCTTGAGCTGGTCCTCGGTCTGGATGGCGTTGTCGACCTTGAAGTCGCAGTACAGCAGCTTGCGGCTGTGCAGGTGGCCGAGCGCCTCCAGCGCCTCGATGCCGTACGCGCAGGCCTGCTCGACCGGCAGCGGGTCGCGCCGGCCCTGCGGGGAGCGCCGGGCGTTGGCGATCTCCTTGAGCGACTTGCCGCCGACGTACTCCATGACGATGTAACCGTCGAGGGAGCCGGTGCGCTGGTCGAGGTGCTCGACGAAGTTGTAGATCCGCACGATGTTGGCGTGCTCGATCTCGGCGAGGAAGCGCCGCTCGGAGATCGCCGCCGCCATCGCGTCCTGGTCGCCCGTGTCCAGCAGGCCCTTGAGGACCACCCAGCGGTCGGAGACCGCCTTGTCGACGGCGAGGTAGACCCAGCCGAGGCCGCCGTGCGCGAGGCAGCCCACCACCTCGTACTGGCCGTGCACCACGTCCCCGGCCTTCAGCTTGGGCACGAACGAGTACGGGTGGCCGCACTTGGTGCAGAAGCCCTCCGTGCGGCCCGGCCGCTCGCCGCGCGCCCGCCCGACCGGCGCCCCGCAGTCCGAACGGGAGCAGAACCGCTTGCGCTCGGGCACCTCCGGGTGGTCCATCACCATCTCGCGCGGGTCGGGCCGCGGCACCGCCGGTACCTCGACGAGACCGACGCCGAGGCGCCCGCGCCCGGTGGAACCCGCGCCCGAACCGGAGCTGCGCACCGACACCGAACGCCCCGTGGAGCGGCCCGAGACCGCCCGGGAGAGCCGGCCGGACACCGAGCGCCTGGACTTCGACGAGCGCGACGACTGGGACGACGTACGCGAACTGCGGGCGCTGGAGCGTGAGCTGCCGCTGCCCGGTGAACCGCGTGAGCCCCGGCCCGCGCCTCCGCCTCCGGTGACGCCGGTCGGCGCGGAGCCGAGCGCGCCGCCCGCCGCGACGACCGGCGCGAGACCGCACGTGTCGCAGTACAGCTCGCCGCCGCCCATGTCCTCGTAGGTCCCGCCGCAGCCGGGACGCTGACACGTCCGCCCTGCCTCACTCATGACGCTGCCTCCCCCTCGTCCCTCATGCGCCGGGCCCCGTCCGGTCCATCGGTCCGCCCTGACCGGGCACGCGCCGTTCGGTGCCGAGCAGTTCGGCCGCCGCGTGCTGGTAGCGCAGCACGGCCTGTTCGGCGACGCGCAGGTCGCAGGGCGCGCTCCACAGCATGCGGCGCGCCCTCTCGTACTTCTCGGCCAGCTCGGGGTCCTCGGCGTGGCCCAGCCGGGCCATCTTCGCCTTGTACGCGTCGAGCCGGCCGCGCAGCTCGGCACGGACCGCGAGCGGCGCGGTGACCGCCGTCAACGACTCCCGGGCCCGCAGCAGTTCGTCCTCCGCCTTCTCCTCCAGGGACTCCAGGAGCGGCGACAGCCGGTGCCACTGGGCGTGCCTGCGGTACTCGGCGGCCGCCGCGAGCTGCTCCTGGAGCGCGATCGGCGGCCCGCCGACGACCGGCACCTCCGTCGCGGCGATCTTCGCCAGCACCTCGCCGCGCGCGGTACGGGCCTCGGCCAGCGTGCGGTCCGCGCGCGAGAGCACGTCCCGCAGCCGCACGATCCGCTGCTCGGCGTCCTGGCGCACGGCCAGCACCGCGTCGATCTCGCGGCGCACCTCCTCCAGGGCGCGCGCCTCCCGGTCGTACACCGTGGTGTCGGGACGGCCGCCGCCCGGTGCCGAACTGCCCTGGGAGGGCGTCCAGAAGGCCAGCGGGTCGGAGACCACCTGTTCCCGCAGCCGCGTCAGGGTGCGGGTGATCCGCTCCAGGTCGTCGCCGGCCGGGTGCTCGCCGGGGCGCACGCCCACGGAGTGGGCCAGCTTGCGGGTGCGCTGGAGCTCGGCGGCGAGTAGATCGATCCGCGCGGGCAGCGCCGACCACACCGCGTCGGCGGCGACCACCATGTCCAGGGAGGTCGCGTAGAGCTGGTTCATCCGGTCCACCAGCGTCACCAGCGAGTACCGCTCGCTGAGCCGGCCAGGGCCGCCGTTCGCGGTGGGCGCGTTGGCCGTGGCGGCGGCGCCGCCGGACACCGTGACGGCCTCGCCGCGCAGCAGTTCCGTCAGCTCCGCCAGGTCCTCGCGGCTGGACCAGCGGCGCCGGGAGCGGATCTCCCGGGCGGTGCGCAGCGCGCTCGTGTAGGCGTCGAAGTAGGTCCACAGCAGCGTGATCGACGCCTCCGCGGCACTCCAGCGCTCGGCGGTGACGCCGGTCAGCTCGGCGCCCTCCAGGAGTCTGCGCCCCGCGTGGTCCTGGAGGGCGAGGAGCGAGGTCTCGATCGCCTCGTGCTCCGCGCCGAGCCGCGCCAGCGCACGGTCCACCTCGTCCCGGTCCATCACCGGCCCGGTGGGTCCCGTGTCGCCCATCGATCACCTCTCGCCGTCGCGGACTTGCGTGTGCTCTGCCTTCGCCTGCGCCGCCTCAGCTCCTGCGCAGGTACCGCGGGGTCGGGGGCAGCGACTTCGCCGGGTCGTCCATGGTCTCCGACAGCCACTTCTCGTACGAGTGCTGCCACCCGTCGGCCCGGTCCGCGCGCCACTCCTCCAGGACCCGGTTGACCCGGCGTACCAGATCGTCGGCGTCCTTCTTCATCGCCACGCCGTAGTACTCGGTCGTGAAGTCGTCGCCCTTCAGCTCGACCGTCGGGTCCTGCGCGGCCTGGCTCGCGGCGAGGGCGCCGTCGGTGACCACCGCGTCCACCTCGCCGAGCTGGAGCCGCACCAGGCAGTCCAGTTGGTTGGGGACGGTGGTGCGCAGGTCGACGCCCTCGGCGAGGCTGCCGTCCTGCCGGCCCTGCTCCAGCGTGCTCAGCGCCGTCGAACCCGCCGCCGTGCAGATCTTCTTGCCGGCCAGCGTGCCGTCGTACCCCGTGATCTTCGAGGACTTGGGCGCCAGCACCTGCTGGCCGGTCCTGAAGTAGGGGGCGGAGAAGGCGACGTCCTCCAGCCGGTCGCAGTTGACGGTCATCGTGCGCACCACCATGTCGACCCGGCCGTCCTGGATCGCGGGGATGCGCTGGTCGGTGGGTATCGCCTTGAACTGCACCGCGTTCTCGTCGCCGAGAATGTCCTTCGCGATCCGGTGCGCCAGGTCGATGTCGAAGCCCTCCAGTTCGGCGTCGCCGCCGCTGTTCGGGTCGCGGTAGCCCCAGCGGTAGCTGTTCTGGTCGACGCCGACGATCAGCTTGCGCTTCTCGCCCTCGCGGGCGCGGATCGCGTCGATGGTGGGCCCGTCGTCCCCGGACGGGGCGAGGGTCTGCTTCTCCGGGTCCGTGCACTCCCTGGCGGCCCGCGCCTGGCTGCCGTGGGCGACGCCGTGGCCGTCGTCGTCCCCGCCGCCACCGCCCGTGCCGTGCCAGGGGACCATCGGCAGGAGCAGGGCCGCCAGCACGGCGAGGACGCAGGCGAAGGCCATCGCACCTACGCCGCCCCAGCCCTTCAGGCCGGTCCGCAACCGTCCCGCACGCATCCTCACGCCTCCTCTCACGGGTCCTGCCTCCACGGGCCTCGCGGGCTTCACGGGCACCCCTTCCCACCGGTCCGCCGGGTCCACACCCCGCCTCACCGGTACTCCGACAGCCTGCGGCCGATGCCTATGAGCGCGCCGGCCGCGCCCAGCGCGGCGAGCACGCCCGCGCCCTGGGGCAGGTAGCCCATGGCGTCCAGGCCGTCGCCCGCCGCCTGCTCGAACTCCGCCTTCTCGTGCTTCAGGGCGGTGGCGAGGGCCTCGTCGACGCCGTCGAAGCACTCCACCGTGGCGCCGTCGCCGCCGATCACCAGGTTCAGCGCCTGCTGGTAGTTGCCGTTCTCGTCCTGCGTACGGGCCGAGGTGTGGCGCTTCTTCCACTCCGCCATGTCGCCGTTCGCCGTGTCGACCGGCTGTTCGCCCGCCTTGTCGTCGGCGAGGCGCGCGGCCTCGGCCAGCGCCTTGCCGAGGCCGTCCATGTTCTTGCCGAAGGCCAGGTCGTAGGAGTCGTACGTCGTGTCGCCCACCTTGGTCGTCTCCGCGCCGCGGGAGACCAGGGTCAGGTTCTCGTTGCCCCTCGCCTTGAGGGAGGCGATGCGGGCCTCGTTCAGCGCGTTGAGGGAGCGCACGCCGTGCTCGTAGGAGTCGGTCAGGTTCGACCGCGCGACGCTGTGGCCGACGACCAGCCAGAGCAGCACCACCGTGGAGGCGGCGGTCGCGGCGACCAGGCCGTGGTTCAGGACGCGGTTGGTGCGCCGGTAGTTCCGGTGCTGGGCCCAGGCCAGCGTGGCGAGCAGGACGACGCCGAGGGCGATCGCCGCCCAGGGGTAGGGCTTGGCGTCGCCGTAGTCGGCGCCCAGCCGCTGGTTCTCCTTCTTGTAGAGGTCCTCCGCCGCCGGGAGCATCTCCTTCTGCATCTTCTCGTTGGCGTAGCGCAGATAGGCGCCGCCGACCGGGAAGCCCTGCCGGTTGTAGGTGCGGGCGCGCTCGACCAGGCCCTTGTACTCCGGCAGCAGGCGGTTGAGCTTCGCGATGGTCGCCGCCGCCGGTGACTTCGGCTCGGAGTTGGCGGCGGCCGTCACCAGTCCGTCGGCGGCCGTACGGATACCGTTGTCGTAGCGCGTGCGGGAGTCCTGCGTCTCCTGGCCGCCGGCCAGGAAGCCGCTGGAGGCCGCGGTGTTGGCCTCGGCCAGGGAGCGGTAGATGTCGGCCGCGGCGGAGCTGAGCGGCTGGCTGCGGGTCAGCACGTCGTCGGCCGCCGCGGCCCGCTCGTTCATCTGCCAGGCGGTGACGGTGCCGAAGGCGACGACGAGCACGGCGAGCACCGCGCCGATGATGCGCAGCCGCCCCGGCTCGGTGACCGCCGCCGCGCGCAGCCGGTCCACGCCCTCGGCGAAGGCGGTACGACGCGGCGCCGTGTCCGGCGGCGGTGGCGCGCTGATCTTCGGCGCTTGAGTCACTGCTGACCTCCCCCGTGGTCATCCGTCGCCGCAAGTATCGCTGTCCGCACCGACATTCGCACCGGCCTTCGCCCGATCTTGATGTGATCCCGGTGCAACGCACCACCCCTGCCCATGAATACGCCACGGGAACCGGTTCGGTTCCCCGTACCGGTTCCCGGTCGTCGTCACGGCGGGCGACGCGGACGGCTCAGGCGGCGAAGTGCTCCCGGACCCGCTCACGGGCCCCGGGCGCCGCACCCATGTGGTCGAGGCCCAGCAGCACCGCGCCCAGGACGGGCGGGGCCGTCACCACCCGGGGCACGGCCTTGGGGGCACGGGCCGCCAGCAGCTCCCGTATCCGCTCGTCGAGCCGCGGATGCCGGGCCGCCAGCACACTGCCGCCCAGCAGGACCGGCGCGGGTTCGGCCAGCAGGTCGAGGCGGGTCAGCGCGACGGTGGCCATGGCCACCACCTCGTCGGCCTGCCGGTCCACGACGGAGCGGGCGAGCGGGTCGCCGCCGGCCGCCGTGGCGAACAGCACCGGGGTCAGCTCGTGCCGCCGTACCGGCTCGATCCGCCGCAGGTGGAGGGCCTCGATGAGGGCGTACATCGAGTCGAGGCCGAAGTGGGCCGGCAGGGTGCGGGCCAGTTCCGTGGGCCCGCCCCGGCCGTCCTCCGCGCGTGCGGCGTGCCACAGCGCCTCCTCCGCCAGCCCCCAGCCGCCGCCCCAGTCGCCGGAGATGCGGCCGATGGCCGGGAAGCGGGCGGTGCGGCCGTCGGGGCGCATGCCGACGCAGTTGACGCCCGCCCCGCACACCACGGCGACCCCCAGCGGCTCGGCGACGCCCGCCCGCAGGATCGCGAACGTGTCGTTGCGCACCTCGACGCTCGTGCCCCACGCGCGCGCGTGCAGCGCGGCGGCCAGCTGCTCCTCCTCCACCGGCAGGTCGGCGTTGGCCAGGCACGCCGACACGTGGTCGACGGAGGTGACCCCGGCCGCCGCGAAGGCCCGGGCCACCGCGTCCGCCAAGGCGTCCACGGCCCGTTCGACGCCGACCGCGGGCGGCCGGAAGGCCCCGCCGCGGGCCGTGCCGAGGACCTTCCCGTCGGCCGCCACCACGGCCACGTCGGTCTTGCTGTTGCCCGCGTCGACGGCGAGGACGCTCCCGGTCAGGCCCACGCCAGGTGCTCCCGGTTGTGCGCGATCAGCCGGTCGGTGAGCTGCTCGGCGTACGCGTGCTGGCCGACGAGGGGGTGGGCGAGCAGCGCCCGGAAGACCCGGTCCCGGCCGCCGCGCAGGGCCGCGTCCAGGGCCAGGTCCTCGTACGCGGTCACGTGCGCCATGAGCCCCGCGTACAGCGGGTCCACCCGCGCCACCGGCAGCGGGGAGGCGCCCTTGCCGCCCACCGCCGCCGGCACCTCGATCACCGCGTCGTCGGGGAGGAAGGGCAGCGTGCCCCGGTTGCAGGTGTTCACCACCTGGTACGGCGAGCCCGCGCCGCCGAGCAGGGCGGCGGCGAGGTCGACGGCGGCCTCGGAGTAGTAGGCGCCACCGCGCTGGGCGAGCAGCGCGGGCTTCTCGTCCAGGGCCGGGTCGCCGTACATCCGAAGCAGCCGCCGTTCCATCTCCGCCACCTCGGCGGCCCGGGACGGCTTGGTGCGCAGCTCGTCCACGACCTCGTCGTGGGCGTAGTAGTAGCGCAGGTAGTAGGAGGGGACGACGCCCAGGCGGTCCAGCAGCGGCCGGGGCAGGCGCAGGTCGGCGGCGACCGTCTCCCCGTGCTCGGCCAGCAGCCGGGGCAGCACGTCCTCGCCCTCAGGACCGCCGAGCCGTACGCCGGTCTCCCAGGTGAGGTGGTTGAGTCCCACGTGGTCCAGGTGGACGTCGGCGGGTGCCACCCCGAGCAGCGCGGCGAACTTGCGCTGGAGCCCGATCGCCACGTTGCACAGCCCGACCGCGCGGTGCCCGGCCCGGAGCAGGGCGCGGGTGACGATGCCGACCGGGTTGGTGAAGTCGATGATCCAGGCGTCCGGGTTGGCCCGGCGCACCCGCTCGGCGATGTCGAGCACCACCGGCACCGTGCGCAGCGCCTTGGCGAGGCCGCCCGCGCCGGTCGTCTCCTGGCCGACGCAGCCGCACTCCAGCGGCCAGGTCTCGTCCTGCTGCCTGGCGGCCTGGCCGCCGACGCGCAGCTGGAGCAGGACCGCGTCGGCGCCGTCGACGGCCGCGTCCAGGTCGGAGGTGGTGACCACGCGGCCGTCGTGCCCCTGCTTGGCGAAGATGCGTCGGGCGAGGCCGCCCACCAGCTCCAGCCGGTCCGCCGCCGGGTCGACGAGGACCAGCTCCTCGACGGGCAGCGTGTCCCGCAACCGGGCGAAGCCGTCGATCAGTTCGGGCGTGTAGGTCGAACCGCCGCCGACCACGGTGAGTTTCATGCAGACATCAACCCTTTACTCCAGTCAGCGTGACACCCTCGACGAACGCCTTCTGCGCGAAGAAGAACACGAGGATCACGGGCGCCATGACCAGCACGGTCGCGGCCATGGTGAGGTTCCAGTCGGTGTGGTGGGCGCCCTTGAAGGACTCCAGGCCGTAGGAGAGCGTCCAGGCGCCGGGATTCTCGGAGGCGTAGATCTGCGGGCCGAAGTAGTCGTTCCAGGCGTAGAAGAACTGGAAGAGTGCCACGGCAGCGATACCCGGCCTGGCCATCGGCAGGACGACCTTCAGCAGCGTGCGCAGCTCCCCGCAGCCGTCGACCTTCGCCGCGTCCAGGTACTCGTCCGGGATGGTCAGCAGGAACTGGCGCAGCAGGAAGATGGAGAAGGCGTCACCGAAGGCCATCGGCACGATCAGCGGCCACAGTGTGCCGGACAGGTCCAGCTGCTTCGCCCAGAACAGGTACATCGGGATGACGATCACCTGCGGGGGCAGCATCATCATCGAGATCACCAGCATCAGGGACAGGTGCCGGCCCCGGAAGCGGAACTTGGCCAGCGCGTACGCCACCGGGACCGACGACGCCACGGTCAGCACGGTGCCGAGCCCCGCGTACAGCAGCGTGTTCTTCCACCAGGTGAGGAAGCCGGGCGTGTCCAGGACCGCGCGGTAGTTGCCCCACTCCCAGGTGTGCGGCCACAGGTCGCGGGTGAGCGCCTGCTGGTCGCTCATCAGCGAGGTGAGCACCACGAAGACGAACGGCAGCGCGAAGAAGAGGGCGGCGGCCACGCCGAGGGAGTGGACGGCGATCCAGTGCAGCAGGACGCGCCGGCGGGCGGTGCGTTCCCCGGTGGGCGGGGTGCCGGCCACCACGGGCTGGTCCAGTACCTGGGTCATCGGTCACCTGCCTGGAGGAGCCCGCCCCGGCGGCGCATCAGCAGCGCCGTGAACGCCATGGCCAGCGCGAACAGCACGAGCGCGACCACACAGGCGGAGCCGTAGTCGAAGCGCTGGAAGCCGAGGTTGTAGACGAGCTGGGGGAGGGTGAGGGTGGACTTGTCGGGATAGCCGGGCTCGAAGGACTGGCCGGAGCCGCCGATGATCCCGGAGGCGACCTTCCCGGCGACCAGCGGCTGCGTGTAGTACTGCATGGTCTGGATCACGCCCGTGACCACGGCGAACAGCACGATCGGCGAGATGTTCGGCAGTGTCACGAACCGGAAGCGCTGCCAGGCCGACGCCCCGTCCAGCTCGGCCGCCTCGTACTGCTCCCTCGGCACGTCGAGCAGCGCGGCCATGAAGATGACCATCAGGTCGCCCACGCCCCACACCGCGAGCGCGGTGAGCGCCGGCTTGGACCAGGCGGCGTCCGTGAACCAGCCGGGCGCCGGTACACCGAGGCCCTCCAGGACCGAGTTGACCGGCCCCGTACCGGGGTTGAGGAGGAAGACGAAGGCGAGTGTCGCGGCGACGGGCGGGGCGAGGTAGGGCAGGTAGAAGAGGGTGCGGAAGACACCGGCCCCCGTCTTGATCTTCGTGATCAGCAGCCCGGTCCCTAGCCCGAACACCACCCGGCAGGTCACCATCACCAGGACCAGCCAGAGGGTGTTGCGCAGTGCGGGCCAGAACAGGGGGTAGTCCTGGAAGACGTACACCCAGTTGTCCAGGCCCCGGAACTCGGGGACGCCGAAGCCGTCGTACTTCATCAGCGAGAAGTACACGGTGGACACCAGGGGATAGGCGAAGAAGACGCCGAACCCGACGAGCCACGGTGACATGAAGGCCAGCGTCCGAAGCGCCGAGGACCGGCGCTTGGCGCGGAGGGTGTTCGCGGTCATGGACGTGGTCATGTGCGCTACTTCGCCTGAGCGATGTCGCGGTCGATCTGCGCGGCGGTCTTCTCCAGGCCCGCCTTGAGGTCCTTCACCTTGCCCGACTCGTACTGGTAGCCGAAGTCCTGGAGGGTCAGCTGGTACGTGGCGCCGTTGACGGAGGCCGGCGGGGAGTTCGACTCGGGGTGCTGGGCGATGTCCAGGAAGGTCTTGAACGCCGGGTCGGTCTTCAGGCCGGGCGACTTGAGGGCCGGGAAGGTGGAGGGCACGTTGCGGATGGCGTTGGCGAAGGCGACGACGGCCTCGGTGTCGGTCGTCATGTACTTCACCAGCTCCCAGGCGGCGTTCTGCTTCCTGCTCTGCGGGGCGATGCCCATGACGGTGCCGGACAGGAAGCCCTTGCCGTACTCGGCCACCTCGTCGTCGGCGACGGGCATCGGCGCGGTGCCGATCTCGAAGCCGACGCCCGCGTCCTTCGCCATGCCGAGCCGCCACTCGCCGTCCAGCTGCATGGCGACCTGGCCGGTCTGGAAGGGGTGCTTGGCGCCCCACTCGTCACCGAAGGTGTTGCGGTACCTCTCCAGTTTCCCGAAGCCGCCGAGGTCGTCGACGAGCTTCTTCTGGTACGTGAACATCTCGGCGAACGCCGGGTCCTCGGCGACGCTGGACTTGCCGTCCTCGTCGAAGTAGGCGTGGTCCCACTGGGACATGTAGTGATCGACGACGGTCTCGTAGCCGTGGTAGTTCGGCATGAAGCCGAGCTGCTCGTACCCGTCGCCCTTGGGCTTCGTCAGCTTCTTCGCCACCTGGGCGAACTGCGACCAGGTCTTCGGCGGGGCCTTGATCCCGGCTGCCTCGAAGGCGTCCTTGTTGTAGTAGAGGCCGTAGGCGTCGCCGAGCAGCGGCAGGGCGCAGCGGGTCCCCTCGAACTGGGTGTAGTCCAGCATCGGCTTCGGGATGAGCGCGTCCAGGTCGAGCTTCGACTTCTCGATGAAGGGCTTCAGGTCGAGGAAGGCGCCCGAGGAGCAGAATTTGCCGATGTTGGAGGTGGTGAACGAGGACACCACGTCGGGGCCGCTCGAACCGCCCGCGCGCAGGGCCTGGTTGAGCTTGTCGTCGTTGATGTTGCCGACGACCTTCACCTTGATGTTGGGGTGCGCCTTCTGGAAGCGGTCCACGTTGGCCTGTACGGCCTTCACCTCGGCGGGCGCGCTCCAGCCGTGCCAGAAGGTGATGGTCGTCTCGGCGTCGGGGTCGTCGGAGGCACCGGCGTCGGACTGGCCGGTGCAGGCGGTGGCGAGCAGGGCGAGGGAGGCGGAGGCGGCGATCGCGAGGGCCGCTTTTCTGGATATTCCGGGCATGGCGAAGCTCCCAGGGACAGGGCGGGGCAGGGACGGGTGGTGCGGGGGTGGGACCGGTGCGGTGGCGCGGGGTCAGCGCGAGGTGTCGAAGACCTCGTCGCGGGTGGTCGCGAGCGCGCTCTCCAGGGCGCCGCGCAGGACGGGGTCCTCGGTCACGTCACCGACGGCGAGCCGGGGCCGGGAGGCGGCCAGTTCCTCCAGCTCGTCGCGGACCAGGTCGCGCAGCGCCTCGCCGCCCGCGGTGAGGGAGGTGCCGCTCAGGACCACCAGCTCGGGGTCGAGCACCGAGACGAGGGAGGCGAGGCCGGTGGCCAGCCGGGTGGCGTAGGTCTGGAGCAGCCGGCGCCGCGGGACGTCGTCGGGGCCGGCCTGTGCGGCGCGGGCGACCAGGGCGCCGGCGGCCTCGGTGTACGGCCCCGGGGGCACGTCGGCGACGCCCAGCTCCCGGGCCAGTGCCGGCAGCGCCTGGGAACCGGCCAGCTCCTGGAAGCCGCCGCTGCCGGTGCGGCTGACCTTGCGGACCAGCGGGGCGCCCGGCACCGGCAGGAACCCGACCTCGCCGGCGCCGCCGGTCCAGCCGCGGTGCAGCCGGCCGCCGAGGACCAGGGCGGCGCCCAGGCCCTCCTGGTTCCACAGCAGGACGAAGTCCTCGTGCCCCCGGGCGGCGCCGAGGCGCTGCTCGGCCACGGCGGCGAGGTTCACGTCGTTCTCGTACTCGACCGGCATCGGCAGGGCGGCGGCGAGTTCCTCCAGGAGGGCGGGGGAGTGCCAGCCGGGCAGGTGGGAGGCGTAGCGCAGCCGGCCGGTGCCGGGGTCGAAGGCACCCGGGGTGCCGATGACCAGCCGGTGCACGTCGCTCCGGTCCAGCCCGGCCGCCTTCACCGCGCCGTCGAGGGCGTCGGTGACCTGCTGGACGACGGGGGCGGCGGGGTGCCGGCCGGGGGTGGGCAGCTCGTGCCGGCCGACCGTGCGCCCGGTGACGTCGGCGACCGCGGCCAGGACGCGGCCCGGGGTGACGTCGATCCCGGCGGCGTACGCGGCGGCCGGGTTGACCTCGTAGAGCTGGGCGCCGGGCCCCGGGCGCCCCTCGGTCGTACCCCCCGCCAGGACCAGCCCCGCCGCCTCCAGGCGGGCCAGCAGCTGCGAGGCGGTCGGCTTCGACAGGCCGGTCAGCTTGCCGATCCGGGTCCGGGACAGCGGCCCGTGCTCCAGCAGGAGGTCGAGCGCGGCCCGGTCGTTCATGGCGCGCAGGACGCGCGGGGTGCCCGGCGTGCCGGCGGTTCCTGCCATGCGTGTCCACACCTGCCTCTCGACCGCTCAGCCTTTCAGGGCGCGGTGCGGGAAGTCCACCGCGCGGATCACGGGAAACGGCCCGTAGGAACGCCTGGAAGGCGTCTGTTAGGAAAGTTTCCTGTTGGCTGGAGAACGTAGGCCCGCCGCACGGAGCCGTCAAGAGACCGCCCCCGAGGCAACGCAGTCGTTACCTCGGGGGCGGGAAGAGCGCGGGACGGGCTACTTGCTGGTGCTGGGCGGCGGAATGGGCGACGCTGCCATGGACTGCGGCGACGCGCTGCTCGCGTACGCCGACGGCGCCGCGACGCCCGCCGTCGGGTCGGCGGCGGCCGGGGCTCCCTCCATCGGGACGGTGGCACCGCCGACGATCGCGATGCCGGCCGCGTCGAAGGCCCGCTTGATGCGCCAGCGCAGCTCACGCTCGACGGTGAGGGACTTGCCGGGCATGGTCTTCGCGGAGACCCGCACCACCATCGAGTCGAGCAGTACGGAGTCCAGGCCGAGCGTCTCGATCGGCCCCCAGAGCATCTCGTTCCAGGGCTCCTCCTTGCTCATCCGCTCGCCGACCGCGGTGAGCGTCTCCTTCACCTTGTCCAGGTCCTCGTCGGAGCGGACGGTCACGTCGACCCCGGCCGTGGACCAGCCCTGGGAGAGGTTGCCGATGCGCTTGACCTCGCCGTTGCGGACGTACCAGATCTCGCCGTCGACGCCGCGCAGCTTGGTCACCCGCAGCCCGACCTCTATGACCTCGCCGGAGGCCACGCCCGCGTCGATGCTGTCGCCGACGCCGTACTGGTCCTCCAGGATCATGAAGACGCCGGACAGGAAGTCGGTGACCAGATTGCGGGCGCCGAAGCCGATCGCGACGCCGGCGACACCGGCGGAGGCCAGCAGCGGGGCCAGGTTGATCTGGAAGGTGCCGAGCACCATCAGTGCGGCGGTGCCGAGGATGAGGAAGCTGGCCACCGAGCGCAGGACGGACCCGATCGCCTCCGACCGCTGCCGGCGCCGCTCGGCGTTGACCAGCAGCCCGCTCAGCGCGGTACCGCCGGACCCCCCGCTCCTGCGGTTCATCCGGTCTATCAGCTTGGTGATCGCCCGCCGCACCACCGCGCGCAGCACCACCGCGATCACCACGATCAGCAGCACCCGCAGCCCGATCGCGAGCCACGTCGACCAGTTCTCCTCGACCCAGCCCGCGGCGTTGGTCGCGCTCTCGTGGGCCTCCCTCAGCGAGGGCACGGTCGGGGCCGTCGGAGACGGCGACGGCGAGGGCGACGCGGACGACGCAGACGACGAACCGGCGGCCGGCAGGACGGCGGCGGACAGGGACACGGCGGAAACCTCCAGGTGCGGCGGCCCGTCCTGCGCGGTCCGGTCCGAGGTCCGGTCCAAGGTCACGGAAAGGTCACCGGACGGGCAGATGCACCACACTAACGGGGCACCGGACGCGGTTCGGCCCGAAACGGGCGGGGGAGACACTGCTCACCCGCGCTTGAACTGGTCACGCCCGGGAGTACGGGCCCCGTGTGGTCGAAAACACTCCCAGCCCGTTACCGGGACATGGTGGCGCTACGACCAGGCATGAGGGGAGACTGAACCAGATCGTCCCGGCGCGAGCCACGTGCCGCCGACGCCCAAGGAGGCACCCGTGCCGCATGTCCTGGTCCTCAACGCGTCGTACGAGCCACTCGGCGTCGTACCGCTCCGCCGCGCGCTCGTCCTCGTCCTGGAGAACAAGGCCGTGTGCCTCGAGGAGTCCGGCGCCTATCTGCACAGCGCGACCGTCACCGTGCCCGCACCCAGCGTGGTCCGGCTCAAGCGATTCGTGCGGGTGCCCTACCGTGGCCCCGTCCCGCTCACCCGCCGTGCCCTCTTCGCCCGCGACGGAGGCCGCTGCATGTACTGCGGCGCCGTCGCCACCAGCGTCGACCACGTCGTCCCGCGCAGCCGCGGGGGTCTGCACGCGTGGGACAACGTGGTGGCGTCCTGCCGCCGCTGCAACCACGTCAAGGCCGACCGCCACCTGGTCGAGCTGGGCTGGCGCCTGCGCCACAAACCGGCCCCGCCCACCGGCCTGGCCTGGCGCATCATCGGCACCGGCCACCGGGACCCGCGCTGGCTGCCGTACTTGCAGCCGTACGGCGCGGAGGACGCCATGGCCCGGATCGACGGCATCTCCGCCTGACGCTCCGGGCCTGCGCCTGCGCCTGCTCCCGCTCCGGGTCAGCGCACCCAGTTCTTCAGCGGCCCGGTGTCGAGGACGATCCCGACCGGCTCGGGCAGCGCGGCCTCCTTGCCGAAGGGCAGCGTCTGCACGGTCTCGTACCGTCCCCCGTCCGGGCGGCTGTGCACCTTGACCTCGCAGGTGTCCCGTTCGATGAGCAGGTACACGGGGATGCCCGTCTCCGCGTAGGCCCTGGGCATGTCGACACGGTCACGCCGGTCGGTGTCCGAGTCGGCGGAGATCCGGCCGGTCAGGGGCGGCGCCAGGTGAGTGTGTAGCGCCAGAACAGACGACGGCGCAGCCGGGCGCCCGGCAGCACCGTGCGGGCCGCTTCGGCGATGGCGGTGAAGGGCATGCCGGCCGGTCGGGTCCGGGCGGTCATCGAGGTGGGTGGGGCGGAACGCCGGCCCCGGTTCCGGAGCCACCCGACGGCGGCGTTCGGGACGACGGCGGCGGCGGACAGCAGGTGGTCCGTGACGGTCAGCGGCCGGTAGAGGCCGACGACGACCAGGGTGCCGCCGGGGGCCAGGTGCCGGCGGAAGGCGTCGAGGGCCTCGGTGAACGGCAGGTGGTGGAGGGTGGCGACGCAGGTGATGACGTCGTGGGGTCCGGCGGGAAGTTCCGCCGGGGCGTCCGCGACGCCGAAGGCCGCGGCCGTCCCCTTGGGGGTCAGCAGGCGCGCCCGCGAGGTGATCACGGGGTCGGAGTCCACGCCGTGGACCTCGTCGGCCCGGGTGGCGAGCAGACGGACCAGGTCACCGGCGCCGGAACCGACGTCCAGCGCGCTGCCGAACCGGTTGGGGAGCTGTCGCAGGATCCAGCGGTGGTAGTGGGCGTTGTGGTCCCAGGGATGAGCGGCGTTGAAACGGTCGAGCGCCCCGAGGAGCCGCCGCGGCAGTGGCGTCGTGCGCTTCACGCGTACCGCAGCTCCCCGGGCCGTACCGATCGGCCCAGCAGGGGCAGGGACGCCGCCGCCGACAGGAGGCAGGCCGCGTGTACGGCGGGGGCGACCAGGAGGGCCGTCCACGGGAGCGAGCCGTCGCTGGTGCGGGCGGAGTACCAGACGCCGATGCCCATGCCTCCGGCGCCGGCCAGCAGCAGGGCGGGGGCCAGGGGGAGGGCGGTCTCCAGGAGGAGGGCGCGGTTCAGGACCGTGCGGGGCACGCCGGCGGCGACCTGGGCGGCCAGCGTCCGGCGGCGGGTGACCAGGGACTCGGCGGTGCCCACGGCGAGGCCGGACAGGGCGATCGCCAGGGCGACGAGGACGGCCGCGCCGGTCAGGTCCAGGCCGGTGGTGTAGTACCCCATGTCGGCGGCGCGGTGCTCCGGACCGGCGGCGAGCAGGTCGGTGAGCAGCGCGTCCCGGACGCACAGGAAGGCCGTACCGGCGATCGTCACCAGCAGGACGGCGGCGTGGGTGCGGGCCGGGGCCCACGGGTCGTCGCGCAGCCGTTCCGCCGCGATGAGCGGCGCCGCCGTACGGGCCCGCGCGGCGAGCAGGCTGCCCGTGAGCCGGGCCGTGGCACCGGCCAGCCACACCACACCCGCGCCCAGCGCGACCACCAGGCAGAAGACGGCCAACGGCGGCTGCCAGGCGAACCGGTTGCCCGCCACGTGGCCTCGGTTCAGGGCGAGCGGCGCCACCGCGACCAGCACCACCAGCCCGGTCAGGAACAGCAGACCCGGTCCGCGCCCCGTCCGCTGTCCCGCCCGGCGCACCCGGCCCAGCGGCGAGGCCACCACCCGGCGCAGCGCCAGCGCACCGGCCGCCGCGCCCAGCACCGGCACGCCGGCCGCGACGAGCGCGAAGCCCACCCAGGTCACCGGGGTCGGGCCGCTCCACAGGCGCAGCACGAAGAGGGTGGTGAAGACGGTCGCCACCGCCGAGCCCAGCAGACACGCCAGTCCGGTCTCCAGCGCGGCGATCCTGCGCACCTGCCACGGGGCCGCTCCGGCCAGCCGCAGCCCGGCCAGGCGCCGGTCGCGGTGCACGGCGCCGATCCGGGCGCACTGGCCGAGGAAGGCCAGGACCGGCACCAGCAACAGCAGCAGGCCGCTGATCACCCCGCCGCGGGTGCCGGTTCCGGTCAGCAGGCCGTGGAAGTGGGAGACGGTGTAGCCGTCCGGGACCGACGCGAGGGTGACCGCCGCCAGCGCGAAGCCGGTCGCCAGGGCCGCGCCCGCCGCCGTCAGGGCGATCCGCCACCACTCCCGCCGGTCGGAGCCCCGCACCAGTTCCCGGGCCAGCCGCAGGTCGGAGGTCATCGTGCTCATGCCGTCACCTCCAGCGGGGACACCGCGCCGTCCCGCAGCCGGACCTCGCGGTCCGCGTAGGCGGCGACCTGTGCGTCGTGCGTGACCAGCAGCACCGCGGTGCCCGACTCGCGGGCCGTGTGCGCCAGCGCCGTCATCACCTGCTCGGTCGCCAGCGAGTCCAGCGCGCCGGTCGGCTCGTCCGCGAACACCGCCTTCGGCCCGGTGACCAGCGCGCGGGCCAGCGCCACCCGCTGCGCCTGCCCACCGCTCAGCTCGCCCGGCCGCAGCTCCTCCTGCCCGCGCACCCCGAACTTCTCCAGCCACTCCCCGGCCCGCACCCGGGCCTCGGCGCGGGCGGTGCCGGCCAGCAGCAGCGGCAGCGCCACGTTGTCCAGCGCCGTCAGCTCCGGGATCAGCTGACCGAACTGGAAGACCACGCCGAAGTCGGTGCGGCGCAGCTCGCTCAGCCGCTTCTCCGGCAGCTCCTCCAGCCGCAGGCCGCCGTAGGCCACCGAACCGGCGTCCGGCCGGACGATCCCGGCCAGGCAGTGCAGCAGCGTCGACTTCCCGCTGCCGCTGGTGCCGGTGACGGCGAGGATCTCCCCGGCCCGCAGGTCGAGGGAGGCGCCGCGCAGGGCCTCGGTCCTGCCGTGTGCCTTCACCAGTTCGCGGGCGGTGAGCAGCGGCGCCGTCGTCGTCGGGCGCGTGTCCGTGTCCCCGTGCGTCATGCCGTGCGGACCTCCGTGGTCAGGGTGGTGAGCCGGGCCGCCGTGGTGGTCATCCAACGGAGGTCGGCGTCGAGGTGGTTGAGGGCGTAGTCGGCCGAGAGCACGGTCGTCAGGTCCGTGCCCGGGGCGGTCTTGAGCCCCGTGAGTTCCCGCATCCGGGCCATGTGGGCGGCGCGCTGGGCCAGCAGATAGGCGCCCGCGTCGCCGCCGGTGAGGATCGACACGACGACCTTGGCGAAGATCTCGTTCGTCACGAAGGGCGCCGGCGGTGCGATCTCGCCCGCCCACCGCGCCAGTTCGCGCGTCCCCTCGTCCGTGGCGCGGTACGCGGTCCGCTCCGGGCCGCCCTCCGACGCGGTGCCGTCGACCTCGGCGAGCCCGTCCCGGACCAGGCGCTGGAGGGTCGTGTAGACCTGGCCGTACGCCAGCGGGCGGGCCTGGGGGAAGCGTTCGTCGTGGCGTCGCTTGAGGTCGTAGCCGTGGCTCGGCCCCGCAGCGAGCAGACCCAGGAGGAGGTGACGGGTGCTCATGGGGAACCAGTATTCACCGAGTACATGTACTGAGTGAATAGCTGAGCGGGATCCGTCGGGGCGAGCGTGCCCAGGTGACCGGTTTGGGCGATCCGCGCGCGGGTTAGGTGATTTTTTGGCCGGATCTGTATGCGTTCGGGAGGGGAGGGTGTGACCAGGAGCACGTTGTTGGTGTCGGGGCGTCTGTCCTCGCGCGGACTGGGTAGGGGCTGCCGTAACCCGCCACAAGCGTGCTCGACACCACGCCCGAACCCGAGCTTGCTCCAGAGCCCGACCCGAAGCCTCATCCAGAGCTTGATCCACCGTCCGACCCAGAGCCTGAACCAAAGGAGACCCCCGTGGCTGCACTGGCACCCCTTCTGCTGCCGGCCCCCTCCAAACCCGTGGCGGAGCCGTCCACTCCCTGGGCGGAGCCCTCCGCCGCCTCCGAGACCCCGCACTACTGCGTCTTCGGCGCCACCGGCAGCTGCGCCGAGACCCCGCTGACCAGCGAACCGCCGCTGCCCGACGCCGAACCCCTCACCAGCGAGTCGCCGTTCGCCGACGCCGTACCGCTGACCAGCGAGTCCTCGCCCGAACTCACGGCCGACGTGCCGGAGCAGGGCGGCCCCTCCTTCGCCGTCCCGGAACCCACGAGGTCGTAGAGGAAGCAGATGCCCGCAGACCGGCCGGCCGAGCCCCCCGCCGAGGACCTTCCCGAGGATCTGACCAGGCTCGCCGCCCTGCACGGCGTCGCCACCTCCTACCGCCCCTCCCCGGACCGCACCGTCCCGGCCTCGGCCACCGCCGTCACCCTCGCGCTGGCCGCCCTCGGCGTGGACGCGAGCACCTCCGGGGCCGTACGGGCCGCGCTCGCCGCCCGCGAGAGCGAGCTGCGCGAACGGCTGCTGCCGCCCACCGTCGTCCGCTGGGACGGCGGCGGCACCCCCGCCGCGCTGGCCGCCCTGCCCGCGGGCACCCGACTGCGCGTCGACACCGAGCAGGGCGAGCGCCGCGACGGCGCCGGACCGCTCCCGCCCGGCGTCCACCGGCTGACCGCCACCGCGCCCGACGGCCGGACCGCCGAGGCCCACCTGATCGTCGCGCCCGCCCGGCTGCCCACCCCCGACGCCCGCTGCCACGGACTCCTCGTCCAGCTCTACTCCCTGCTCTCCCGCCGCTCCTGGGGCATGGGCGACCTGGGCGACCTGGGCGAGCTGGCCGCCTGGGCCGGACGCTCCCTCGGCGCCGGATTCGTCCAGGTCAACCCGTTGCACGCGGCCGTACCCGGCGCCCCCACCGACCCCTCCCCGTACCGGCCGTCCTCGCGCCGCTTCCCCGACCCGGTGCACCTGCGGATCGAGGACGTGCCCGAGTTCGCCCACGTCACCGACCCCGAGCGCGCCCGGGTCCTGCGGGAACGGGCCGGGCGGCTGCGCGAGGGCGTCCTGGACAAGGGCGCCCTGATCGACCGGGACGCCGTGTGGGAGCTGAAGCGCGAGGCCCTCGAACTGCTCCACGAGGTCCCCCTCGGCCCCGGCCGCCGCGCCGCCTACTGCGACTACCTCGCCGAACAGGGCACTGCCCTGGAGGACCACGCCACCTGGTGCGCCCTCGCCGAGGTCCACGGCTCCGACTGGCACCGCTGGCCCGAGGGCCTGCGCGACCCCCGCTCGGCCGAGACCGACCGCGCGCGCGGCGAGCTGATGGACCGCGTCCACTTCCACTCCCGGCTCACCTGGCTCACCGACACCCAGCTCACCGCCGCCCAGCTCACCGCCCGCGAGGCGGGCATGCCGGTCGGCATCGTCCACGACCTCGCCGTCGGCGTGCACCCGCGCGGCGCCGACTCCTGGGCCCAGCAGGAGTACTTCGCCGCCGGGATGTCGGTGGGCGCGCCACCGGACGCCTTCAACTCCCGCGGCCAGGACTGGGGTCTGCCGCCCTGGCGCCCGGACCGCCTGGCCGAGTCCGGGTACGCGCCCTTCCGGGAGCTGCTGCGCGGTCTCTTCCGGCACGCGGGGGCCCTGCGCGTCGACCACGTCATGGGCCTGTTCCGGCTCTGGTGGGTGCCCGAGGGCCACCCGCCCACCGAGGGCGCGTACGTCCACTACGACGCCGAGGCCATGCTCGCCGTCCTCGTCCTGGAGGCGGGCCGGGCCGGTGCCGTCGTCATCGGCGAGGACCTCGGCACCGTGGAGCCCGGGGTGCGCGAGGCGCTGCGCGAGCGCGGGGTGCTGGGCACCTCGGTGCTGTGGTTCGAACGGGACTGGACCGGCGACGGCCGCCCCCTGCCGCCCGAGCGGTGGCGCTCCGACTGCCTGGCCACCGCCACCACCCACGACCTGCCGTCCACCGCCGCCCGCCTCACCGGCGAACACGTCGAACTCCGCCACCGGCTCGGCCTGCTCACCCGCCCGCTGGAGGAGGAACGCGCCGAGGCCGCCGCGGACACCGCTCAGTGGCTCGACGTCCTGGCCCGGCTCGGGCTGCTGAGCGGCACCGGCGGCGACAGCGGAACGCCCGCCGAGGAGGCGGAGATCCAGGCCGTGCACCGCTTCCTGCTGCGCACCCCCGCCCGCATGGTCGGCATCTGGCTCCCGGACGCCGTCGGCGACCGCCGCCCGCAGAACCTGCCCGGCACCTGGGACCAGTACCCGAACTGGCGGCTGCCCGTCGCCGACGCCGAGGGCCGCCCGGTGACGCTGGAGGACCTGGCCGCCTCGCCCCGCCTGCACGCCCTGATCGACGTCGTACGGGAAGGCGGCACCGTCCGGGACGGCTGAGCGGGGCGGCCGCGCCGGGCGCCCGCGGGCCCCGTACGGGCACCCCGGGCGCGCGGTCGCCCGGACCGTTCGCTAACTTTGCACCGTGGACAAGAAGAACGCCCTGCGCGCCGGCGCCCTGGCAGCCGGTACGACGCTGATGATGCTGCTCATGTCGTCCCCCGCGCTCGCGCTGACGCGCGACGACGGCGACGACCCCGGCACCGGCCTGAGCGTCGTCGAGACGCTGGGTCTCTACGTCCTGGCCCCGCTCGCGCTGTTCGCGGTCATCGCGGGCCTGGTCATGGTCCTGGACCGGTCCCACCCGGACCACCGGGTGTCGACTCCCGGCACCAGGACCAAGGCCAAGGCCAAGGTCGGCGCGAAGGCCTGACCCGACGTCCGGCCTCCCGCACACGCTTCACCGAGGGCGCCGCCCCCACCGCACGTACGCGCGTCAGCCGTACGCGGACGGGGACGGCGCCCTCGGGCGTTTCCCGGGTTTCCCGCGCTTTCGCGGGCCGCCCTACTGCTCCGTGCCGGCGAGGAGGTCCCGCAGCAGGTCGGCCAGCTGACCCGCCCGTTCGGCGTCGAGGGAGGCCAGCGCCTCGGTCTGGGCGTCGAGACCCGCGCCGACCGCCTCGTCGATCAGCTCCAGACCCCGTTCGGTGAGCGTGACCTGCAGTCCCCGGCGGTCGTGCGGGTCGGGGGAGCGGCGCAGCAGTCCCGCCCGTTCCAGCTTGTCCAGCCGGCCGGTCATGCCGCCGGTGGTGAGCATCAGCGTGGCCGAGAGCTGCCGGGGGGAGAGCGTGTAGGGCTCGCCGGAGCGGCGCAGGGTGGCCAGGGCGTCGAACTCCCCGCGCGAGATGCCGAAGCGGGCGTACGCCCGCTCCATCCGGTCGCCCATCGCGCGCGCCAGCCGGAAGACCCGGCCGAACACCTCCATGCCGGCCGTGTCCAGGTCGGGCCGGACCGCGGCCCACTGGTCGATGATCACGTCGACGGGGTCCTTGCGGGGTTCGGGCCGGGGGGGACTTTCAGTCATGGGACGAGTATCGAGGCGATTCCGCTCGGCCGCAAGAAAGTGGCTTGACGGAAACTTGCTTAGAAGTAAGCTACTTGCAACCGAGTTGCTTCTCCTGTCCGCCGAAGGGTGCCCTCATGGCCGCCACCCGCCCCGCCGTCATCGCGCTCACCGCCCTCGCCCCCGTCGGCTGGGGCAGCACCTACGCCGTGACCACCGAGTTCCTGCCGCCCGACCGGCCCCTGTTCACCGGGCTGATGCGCGCCCTGCCCGCCGGGATGCTGCTGCTCGCCCTCGCCCGGGTGCTGCCGCGCGGCGCCTGGTGGGGGAAGGCGGCGGTGCTGGGCGCGCTGAACATCGGGGCCTTCTTCCCGTTGCTGTTCCTCGCCGCCTACCGGATGCCCGGCGGGATGGCCGCCGTCGTCGGCTCGATCGGCCCGCTCCTCGTCGTGGGGCTCTCCGCCCTGCTGCTCGGGCAGCGCCCCACCGCCCGGTCCGTGCTCACCGGCGTCGCCGCCGCGTTCGGCGTCAGCCTGGTGGTGCTGGAGGCGGCCGGGGGGCTGGACACGGTCGGCGTGCTGGCGGCCGTCGCGTCCACCGCCTCCATGTCCACCGGCACCGTGCTCGCCGGGCGTTGGGGCCGTCCCGACGGCGTCGGCCCGCTCGCCCTCACCGGCTGGCAGCTGACCGCGGGCGGCCTGCTCATCGCGCCGCTCGCCCTGCTGGTGGAGGGTGCCCCGCCCGCCCTGGACGCTCCGGCCGTCGGCGGCTACCTGTACCTGGCGCTGGCCAACACGGCACTGGCGTACTGGCTCTGGTTCCGCGGCATCGGCCGGCTCTCCGCCACCCAGGTCACCTTCCTCGGCCCGCTCTCGCCGCTCACCGCCGCCGTGATCGGCTGGGCGGCCCTCGGCGAGGCGCTCGGTCCGGTGCAACTGGCGGGCATGGCGGTGGCGTTCGGGGCGACTCTCGCGGGGCAGCGGGTGGCGCGCACGCGGCCGGCCGTGGCGGTCGGAGGACCTTTCAGTTCTGCTTCACAGAAGGGTCGGGAAGATTCGATGGACCTGACGGGTCCTGCCCTGCGACGGTAGGCCCGCCAGGCCTCCGCCCAGGAAAGGACCTTCGTGGCCACAGCCACCCGCCGCACCACCGCCCACTCCACCGCAACCCCCGCCCCGCGCACCGGCCCGGGACGACCGCCGGCGCCCGTCGCCCTCGGGCTCGCGCTCGCCGTCCTCGCCACCCTCGTCTGGTCCGGCAGCTTCGTCACCTCGCGGGCCCTGGGCGACAGCGTGCCGCCCGTCCAGCACGCGTTCTGGCGCTGGGTGGTGGCCCTCGCCGTCGTCGCCCCCTTCGGAGCGCGGCGGGCCTGGCGGCAACGCGCGCTGATCCGGCGCCACCTCGGCTTCGTGCTCCTCGCCTCCCTGCTCGGCGTGACCGTCTACAACACCCTGGTCAACCAGGCCGGAGTCACCACCCCCGCCGCCAACATGGGCATGATCATGGCGGCGTCCCCGGTGCTCATGGCCCTCTACGAACGGGCGGGCGGCGTGCGGCTCGGCGGCCGCCGGATCGCCGGGCTGGCCGTCGCCTGTGCGGGCGTCCTGCTGCTGGTCGGAGGCGACGGGGCGTCCTTCTCGGCCGGCGACCTGTGGATGATCGCCGCCGCCTGCTGCTTCGGGTCCTACAGCGCGCTGCTGCGCCGCAGGCCCGCGGGACTGGACGGGGCGGGGTTCCTGTTCACCACGTTCCTGTTCGGCACGGTCCTGCTGCTGCCCGCGCAGGGCGTCAGCCTCGCCGTCCAGGGCGGCTTCCACCCGACACCGGGCACCGTGTGGCCGCTCCTCTACGTCGGCGTCGCCTCCTCCGCCGTCGCCTTCTTCGCCTGGAACAAGGCGATCTCCCTGATCGGACCCTCCCGCGCCGGGGTCGTCTACTACCTCCAGCCGGTGTGCGTCGCCCTGCTGTCCTGGGCGCTGCTCGCCGAACCGACCGGCTGGACGCAGGCGGGCTGCATGGCGCTGATCCTCGGCGGCGTCGTCCTCGGCGCGGGGGCCCGCCGGTAGGTTGCCGCCATGGCCGACTGGGACATCCGCAAGCTGCAGATCCTGCGCACCCTGCGCGAGAGGGGCACGGTGACCGCGACGGCCGAGGCGCTGCACATGACGCCGTCCGCCGTCTCCCAGCAGCTGACGAACCTCGCCAAGCAATTGGGGGTGGAACTGCTCCAGGCCCACGGCAGAAGGGTCCGGCTGACGGACGCGGCGCGGCTGGTGCTGCGGCACGCCGAGGCGGTGTTCGAACAACTGGAGCGCGCCGACGCCGAGTTGGCGGCCCACATCCGCGGGGAGGCGGGCGAGGTCCGGGTCGGCGCCTTCTCCACCGCCGTGCCCGCCCTCGTCGTACCGGCCGTCACCGCCCTGCGCACCACGCGTCCGGGACTCGCGGTGCGGGTGCGGGAGGCCGAGGCGCAGGAGGCGTACGAGCTGCTGGCCGCCGGGGAGGTGGACCTCGCCCTGTCGCTGGCCGCGCAGGCGCCGAGCGTCGTCGACCCGCGCTTCACCCGCGTCCCGCTGCTCACCGACCCGCTGGACGTCGCCCTGCCCGGCGACCACCCGCTGGCCCGCGCGGAGCGGCTGCGGCTGGCCGACCTCGCCGCCGAACCGTGGATCTTCGGCGGCAGCGGGCCCTGGTCCGACATCACCCGCGGGGCCTGCGAGGCCGCCGGGTTCCGGCCGCACCGGGGCCACGCGGCGGCCGGCTGGCCGGCGATCCTCGCCATGGTCGGGGCGGGCATGGGCGTCGCCCTGGTACCGCGCATGGCGGCCGTGCCCCGGGACGGCGTGGCGATGCGCGAACTGCACGCGGACCGCCCCGTCCGGCACGTGGTCGCGGCCGTGCGCAAGGGCGCGGAGGAGGCCCCCGCCGTCGCCACGGTGCTGAGAGCCCTGCGGACGGCGGCGGACCAACGAGCGACGTGACCCCCGAGGGGGCGCCGCCGGGCCCGGCCGGACACACGCGAGGGGCGCCCGGTGCGACGCGCGTACCGGACGCCCCCCTTGCACGTACCGCCTACTCGGCCGCCGCCGCGTCCGCCGCCTGGGCCTTCAGCGCGCGCTCGATGCCCGAACGGGACTCCGAGACCAGGCGGCGCAGCGCCGCGTTCGGCTCGGCGGAGGCCAGCCAGGCGTCCGTGCGGTCCAGGGTCTCCTGGGACACCTGCACGGCCGGGTACAGGCCGACCGCGATCTGCTGGGCCATCTCGTGCGAACGGGACTCCCAGACGCCCTTCAGCGCCTCGAAGTACCGCTCCGTGTACGACGCCAGCAGCTCGCGCTGGTCGGTCTGGACGAAGCCGGCGATGACCGCCTCCTGCACGGCGTTCGGCAGCTTGTCGGACTCCACGACCGACTCCCAGGCCTCCGCCTTGGCCGCCTCGGTCGGCCGGGCGGCCCGCGCGGTGGCCGCGTGCCGCTCACCGGCGGCCGTCTTGTCCCGCTCGTACTCGCTCTGGATCTCCGCCCCGCCGAACCGGCCCACGGCCGCCAGCCGCTGCACGAACGCCCAGCGCAGCTCCGTGTCGACGGCCAGGCCCTCGATGGTCTGCGTGCCGTCGAGCAGCGCGTCCAGCAGGTCCAGCTGCTCCGGCGTCCGGGCCGTCGCCGCGAACGCCCGCGCCCACGCCAGCTGGTGGTCGCTGCCCGCCTCGGCGGCCCGCAGGTGGGCCAGCGTGGCCTCGGTCCAGCGGGTGAGCAGCGCCTCGCGGGCGGTCGGGGCGGCGTACTGGTCGATCGCCAGCTTCACCTGGCGGTGCAGCGACTGCACGACACCGATGTCGGACTCCTTGCCGATGCCCGACAGGACGAGGGACAGGTAGTCCCGCGTGGCCAGCTCCGCGTCGCGGGTCATGTCCCAGGCCGACGCCCAGCACAGGGCGCGCGGCAGCGACTCGGTGAAGTCGCCGAGGTGCTCGGTGACCACCGCCAGCGACTGCTCGTCCAGCCGCACCTTGGCGTACGACAGGTCGTCGTCGTTCAGGAGCAGCACCGCCGGGCGGGCCTTGCCGGCCAGCTGCGGCACGGGCGTCAGCTCGCCGTCCACGTCCAGTTCGACGCGCTCGCCCCGCACCAGCTTGCCGTCGCCGTCGAGGTCGTAGGCGCCGATCGCGATGCGGTGGGGCCGCAGCGTCGGCTCGCCCTTCGCACCGGCCGGCAGCGCCGGGGCCTCCTGGCGGACGGCGAAGGAGGTGATGACGCCGTTCGCGTCCGTCTCGATCTCCGGGCGCAGCACGTTGATGCCGGCCGTCTCCAGCCACGCCTTCGACCAGGTCCTCAGGTCGCGGCCCGAGGTCTCCTCCAGCGCGCCCAGCAGGTCGGACAGGCGGGTGTTGCCGAACGCGTGCCGTTTGAAGTACGCCTGCACGCCCCGGAAGAACGCGTCCTCACCGACGTACGCGACGAGCTGCTTGAGCACGCTCGCGCCCTTGGCGTACGTGATGCCGTCGAAGTTGACGAGCACGTCGTCCAGGTCGCTGATGTCCGCCATGATCGGGTGCGTGGACGGCAGCTGGTCCTGCCGGTACGCCCAGGTCTTCATCTGGTTGGCGAACGTCGTCCACGAGTGCGGCCACTTCGACCCCGGCGCGGCGGCCTGGCAGGCGGCCTCGGCGTAGGTGGCGAACGACTCGTTCAGCCACAGGTCGTTCCACCACTCCATGGTGACCAGGTCGCCGAACCACATGTGCGCCAGCTCGTGCAGGATCGTCGCCGCCCGCACCTCGTACGCGGCGTCCGTCACCTTGGAGCGGAACACGTACTGGTCCCGGATGGTCACCGCGCCCGCGTTCTCCATCGCGCCCGCGTTGAACTCCGGCACGAAGAGCTGGTCGTACTTCTTGAACGGGTACGGGTAGTCGAACTTCTCCTGGAACCAGTCGAAGCCCTGCCGGGTGACGTCGAAGACGGCGTCCGCGTCGAGGTGCTCGGCCAGCGACGGACGGCAGTAGATGCCGAGCGGCACCGACTGGCCGTCCTTCTCGTACACGCTGTGCACCGAGTGGTACGGGCCGACGATCAGCGCCGTGATGTACGACGAGATCCGCGGGGTCGGCTCGAACTCCCAGACGTTGTCCTTCGGCTCGGGCGTCGGCGAGTTGGAGATGACCGTCCAGCCCTCGGGGGCCTTCACGGTGAACTGGAACGTCGCCTTCAGGTCCGGCTGCTCGAAGCTCGCGAAGACCCGGCGCGCGTCCGGCACCTCGAACTGCGTGTACAGGTACGCCTGGTCGTCCACCGGATCGACGAACCGGTGCAGACCCTCACCGGTGTTGGTGTACGCGCAGTCCGCGGCCACGCGCAGGATGTTGCGCCCCGGCAGCAGCCCCGGCAGGGCGATGCGGGAGTCCTGGAACACCTCGGCCACATCGAGGGCGTCGCCGTTCAGCGTCACCTCGTGGACCGTCGGCGCGACCAGGTCGATGAAGGACTCGCCGCCGCCCTCGGCGACATCGAAGCGCACCGTGGTCACGGACCGGTAGGTGCCGCCCTCCTGCGCGCCGGTGAGGTCGAGATCGATCTCGTACGAGTCAACGGTCAGCAGCGTCGCCCGCTGCCGCGCCTCTTCGCGAGTCAGGTTTGTGCCAGGCACGCGGTCATCTCCTCGTTATGTGTGGGTTGCGCCATCCTTCCACGTGACCTGTGTCCAACGCGATGTCCGTTTCCCGCCGGTGCCCGGGGCCCGCGCGCGCGAGCCTGGACCCCATGAACGGCTACTGCGCACACCCCGTCCCGCCCGTCGCCCTCAAGGAACTGCGCGCCACCGACGACGCGGGCCGCGTCCCCGCCCCCTTCACCGACGACGAGGGCGGCGCACCCCTGCGCTGCTGCCTGCGCCACAGCCGCGCCGGCGAGCGCATCGCCCTGGTCTCCTACGCCCCGCTGCGCCGCTGGGCGGCGGAGACGGGCGCCGACCCGGGCGCCTACGACGAGCAGGGCCCCGTCTTCATCCACGCCGACGACTGCGCGGGACCGGAGGAGACGGAGGGCCTGCCCTTCACCAACTCGCACCGCACCGTGCGTCGCTACTGCGCCCAGGGGCGCATCCTGGGCGGACGCCTGGTCGCGTCCGCCGACGGCTTCGCACCCGCCCTCCGGGAAGCGTTCGACGACCCGGCCGTGGCGTTCGTCCACGTCCGGGCCGTCGAGTACGGCTGCTTCCTCTACGAGGTCAGGCGGGGCTGACCCGGTCGTCAGCCCTTCAGCTCCGCCGCCACCAGCTCCGCGATCTGCACCGCGTTCAGGGCCGCGCCCTTGCGCAGGTTGTCGTTGGAGACGAACAGGGCGAGGCCGTTGTCCACGGTCTCGTCCTGGCGGATGCGGCCCACGTACGACGGGTCCTGGCCGGCCGCCTCCAGCGGGGTCGGCACCTCGGTGAGCGCGACGCCGGGGGCGCCGGCCAGCAGCTCCTTGGCGCGCTCGACGCTGATCGGGCGGGCGAATCGGGCGTTGATCTGCAGGGAGTGGCCGCTGAAGACGGGCACGCGCACACAGGTGCCCGACACCTTCAGCTCCGGGATCTCCAGGATCTTGCGAGACTCGTTGCGTAGCTTCTGCTCCTCGTCCGTCTCGTGCAGACCGTCGTCGACGATGGAACCGGCCAGCGGCAGCACGTTGTACGCGATCGGCGCCACGTACTTGTCCGGCTCCGGGAACTGAACGGCCGAGCCGTCGTGGGTCAGCTTGGGGGCGTCCGCGCCCACCTTCTGGACCTGCTCGAACAGCTCGTCCACACCGGCCAGGCCGGAACCGGACACCGCCTGGTAGGTGGCGACGACGAGGGCTTCGAGGCCCGCCTCCGCGTGCAGCGGACGCAGCACCGGCATCGCGGCCATCGTGGTGCAGTTCGGGTTGGCGATGATGCCCTTGGGGCGGTCGGCGATCGCGTGCGGGTTCACCTCGGAGACCACCAGGGGCACCTCGGGGTCGCGGCGCCAGGCGGAGGAGTTGTCGATCACGACGGGGCCCTGCGAGGCGACCTTTTCGGCCAGCGCCTTGGAGGTGGCGCCGCCCGCCGAGAACAGCACGATGTCGAGCCCGGAGTAGTCGGCGGTGGCCGCGTCCTCCACCGTCACGCCGTCCAGCTCCTTGCCGGCACTGCGCGCCGAGGCGAACAGGCGCAGTTCGGTGACCGGGAAGTCGCGCTCCGTGAGGATCCTGCGCATGACCGTGCCCACCTGACCGGTGGCTCCGACGATTCCGACCCTCACGGTGACTCCTTCTCCGTTCGTGCGCGTGTCCTCACGCGCGCTTTGCTCGGCCGAGACTTTTCCATCATGGGGCGAAGCCCGGCCCGCCTGTCCAATCCTTTGCGCGGTGTGCCCGCGCACCGGGACGCGGCGACCGGGGCGATGGGTGTGGTCCTTGCGCACGAAGCCCGGCTGAGCTGCAGAAATTCCGTCGCCTCGCCCCCGCGCCGCAAGCTGTGCTGTTCCGCCCCTGCCCATCCCTTCCCACCGCACACGACGATGTGACGTACGCCTCGCACCGAAAGGCGGCCGCACGGGCGAACGTTTCGGGCGCCTCGCGCGTCCTAGGGGAAACGTGGCCCGGGGGAGGGGTGGCTTTGCTGCGCGGACGGATCCGCCGCGGCCAGGAGGACGGCGTACGCGACGACCCCCTGGACGCGGCACAGGAACGCCGGGTGCGGGCGGTGCTGGCGCTCGGCGGGGTGCCGCAGGCGGACCTGCCGGACGGGGTGCAGCAGGTCCGGCTGCGGCTGCTGGAGCGGACGGCCAGTGGCCGCGAGGCGCCGCGCGACGTGTCCGCCTGGGCGGCGGTCGTCGCCTCCAACCTGGCCATGGACTGGCACCGGGCCAGGCGCCGCCAGGACCGGCTCGGGGAACGCCTGGCCGCGCTGCGCCAGACGGAGCACCCCGGCGACGAGGACAGCAGCGTCCTGTCCCTTGCGATCGCCCAGGGCCTGGACGAGCTGCCGGACGCCCAGCGCCAGGTCCTCGTCCTGCGCTTCTACGCCGACCTTCCGGTGCGCGGCATCGCCGAGGAGCTGGGCATCCCCGAGGGCACGGTCAAGAGCAGGCTGCACGCGGCGGTACGGGCCCTGCGCGCCCGCCTGCACGAGGACGAGGTGGTGTGAGATGGCCGCCGAACAGCACCCCGGTGGGTACGACGCGCTGATGGCCGCGATCACGGGCGAGCCGCTGCCGCCGGACGCGGGCGCGGACGCCCGCGGCGAGTACCGGTCGGCGACGGCCGACGTGGCGCTGCTGCGGGAGCAGCTGAACCTGCTGGGCGACGCCCTGGGCGACGCGGTTCCGGAAGAGCGCCCGGCTCCGGTTCCGGCCCGGCTCCCGGCCCCGCGCCGCCACCGCCCCTTCCGCCTCGCCCTCGGCGTCCTCGCGGCGGCCTGCGCGGGAGTCGTCGTCACGGGCCTGGGCTGGCTGGTCGTGCAGAGCGGCAGTGGTGCCTCCGACGACGCGGCGAGCGGCAGCGCGGCCGACAAGTCCGCGGCCCGGCCGGACGGTCCGTCGGCGGGCCAGGAGGCCGCCGCGGTCTTCGGCACCCCCCGCTACCTCGCCTGCGCCCGGCTGGTCGCCGAGGGCACGGTGACCGCCGCCGAACCGGTGCCGGGGGCGGCACGGCACCGGATCACGCTCCGCGTGACACACGCCTACGCGCCGCAGGGGAGTCCCGCGCCGACGACGACGTTCGTCCTCGACGACCACCTCGCCCGGCTCGGCCCCGGCGACCGGGTCCTGGTCGGCGGCCTCCGGGACCGGCCCACCGCGGACACGGTGATCACCGGTGACCGGAACATCGCCACCGCCCGCGCCCGGGTCACCGCCTCCCTCCCCGAGGCCCGCACCCTCACCTGCGACTGACCGCGCCGAGAGGCACACCGAGCAGCACAGCGAGGAGCACGCGGAAGGGACGGACGCCCGACCCGGCACGCCCGCCCCTCCCCGTACCGCACCGGACTACGGCACGACCTTCCCGATCCGCACGCTGCCGAGGCCCGCGACCGTGCCGTGGGCGTTGACCAGCCGGACCCGGCCGAAGAACTCGCGGCCCTCGGGGGCGGCGGCCAGGGCCGTGACGCTGCCGGAGACCGTCGCCGAGTCGCCGGTGCCGAGCTTCACCGGCGCCGAGCCGTCCACGGTGACGGAGCCGAGGGTGTCGGCGAAGTACACGTCCCGGTAGTCGTACTGAGTGCTGCCGGAGGGCACCGAGTAGCCCGCGACCTCGACGGTGTACGTACCGGCGGCCGGCTTCGCGACGGAGACCGACTCCTCCGAGTCGCCGTCGGCGGACTGGGCGACGACGGCGCCGTCCTCGCCGTAGACCGTCAGGTCCAGGTCGGCGGCCGCGTCGGAGACGCCCCCGATGGCGACGTCCAGCGACTCGGCGCCCTCGGGCACCTCGATCGTGGAGGTGGCCGTGTCACCCTGCTCGATCGTCGGACGGGACGTCTCGGAGGAGCCGAGCGGGCCGCCGACCAGCTTGCCGTCGAGCGGGGCGTACCGGTTGGTCACCGTCCAGGAGGCGTCGGCCGGGGTGCCGGCCTTGGCCTCGGGCACGGTGACGACCTCCGGGTCGAAGGACGCGCCGAGCACGGTGACGTCGAGCTGGTAGGGGTTGTCCAGGAGCGGCGAGGTGCGCCGGGCCTCGACCTCGACCTCCCAGACGCCGGGCTGCGGGTCGGCGTACGCCCGCACGTCGGGGCGGCAGCCGTTGCCGTCGAGGTAGTTGTTGTAGCAGTACGGCGTGGAGGTGTTGTCGACCGGGACGCCGTAGGGATGCAGGGAGATGAACCGGGTCTGGCTCCCGCCCTTGAGCCCGCCGATCGCCACCTCCAGCGCCTTCGCGCCCTCGGGGACGGTCACGAAGTAGGACCTGGTGGCGTTGCGCTGCACCGAGCCCTTCGCGGAGAAGTCGTACTTCAGCGGGGCCGAGACGACGACCGTGGTCAGGACCTGCTTGTCGACGCCCTGGGTGCGCGGGTCGTCGACCTCCAGGATCGCGCTCTTGAGACCGGCGGAACCCGGCCGTGCCTCGACCTTGACCGTGACCGGCTTGTTCAGCGGCAGGTACACCTCGTCCCGTCCGGCGATCCGGAAGGTGTGTTCCGCGTTGTTCTCGAGGTCCAGCTCGTGCCGGACCGGCCGGTCGGCGCCGGTGGTGCGGGTGAGCGTGATCTCGTACGTCTTCTTCTGCCCGGCCTTCAGGCCGCCCTCGCGGTCGTAGAGGCCGGTGCCGCGGCCCGGGGTCGCCAGGGCCTGGTCGATCGCGGTGTCGACCGGCGCCTCGACCGTGTACTCGTGGGCGGTGGCGCCGCGCCGGACCGCCTTCCAGGCGTCGGGGACGTCGATCAGGCCCGCGCCCTCCTCGTACGCCTGCGCGCCCTTGATGTGGTCGGCGGTGGAGGTCAGCGCCGTCCGCAGCTTCGCCGGGGTCAGGTCGATGCGGGCCTGCTTCGCCGCCGACAGCAGCAGCGCCGAGGCGCCGGCGGCCTGCGGCGACGCCATCGAGGTGCCCTGGAGCATGCCGTAACCGGCGGGCAGGTCGTAGCCCGCCTCCGGGACCGGGGCGCCGGGCATCCAGGTCTGGATGGAGTTGACCGCCGCGCCGGGCGCGGTCAGCGTCGGTGTGAAGCCGCCGTCCTCACGTGGGCCGCGCGAGGAGAACGGCATCATCGCGTACTTGGTCTGCACCGCGGAGCCGTAGTTGGCGGCCCAGGTCTCGCGGGAGATGGACGCGCCGACCGAGATCACCTTGTCGGCGAGGCCGGGGTCGCCGATGGTGTTGGCGCCGGGGCCGGAGTTGCCCGCGGAGATGACCAGCTGCACGCCGTAGGTGTCGATGAGGCGGGTGTACAGCAGGGCGCGCGCGTTGGCACCGTCGTTGAGGGCGGGCAGGCCGCCGATCGACATGTTGACGATGTCGACGCCGCGGTTGATGACGAGGTCCGCCATGCCCTCGGTGAGCGCGACGTTGGTGCAGCCGCCGCTCCAGGTGCAGGCGCGGGAGGAGACGATCTTCGCGCCGGGCGCGGCGCCGTCCATCTTGCCGCCGAACAGCCCGTTGGCGGCGGCGAGTCCGGCGACGTGCGTGCCGTGCTCGGACTCGATGACGCCGATGTTGACGAAGTCGGCCTTGGCGCCCGCGGCGTTGTAGGTGACGTCCTTGCGGATCTCGACCACGAAGGGCTGGCGCTCGGCCACGTCCGTCGTGGGGTCGTCGGTGCCGAAGTACCCGACCTGGAAGCCGTCCTTGTAGGGCTTCATCGGGGTGTCGTCGGAGAAGTCGTGGTTGTTGTTCAGGTCGACACGGACCGTGCCGGCCTGCGCGTCGTACAGGACGCCCCAGGAGTCGGTGGTGTCGCCGTCCCGGTTGGCGTCGCCCTTGGCGTCACCGCCGGTGGTGTACGACTCCAGGAAGGTGCTGACCCGGTAGGAGCCGGCGGGCGCCGTCCAGGTGCGGCCGTCGTAGGTGAAGGCCGGCCCGGAGACGGAGGTGGTCATCGGGCGCCAGGTGCGGTCGGCGTCGGCGACCGGGTCGGTGGCGGTGACCCAGTCGACGATCTTGCGCTCGCCGGTGGTGGTCTTCTGCAGCGCCGGATGGGCGAGGTCGACGCCCGAGTCGAGGATGCCGATGGTGACGCCGCGCCCGTCCGACTTCGGGTTCTTCTTCACGAAGTCGACGGCGCCCGTCTCGAAGGACGGGTTGTACGGGTTCTCGGCCGGGGTCGAGCGGTTCGGCGCCGGATAGGAACGGCCCTGGTGCGAGGCGCCCTCGGCCATGTCCGCGCTCGGCGTCGGGTCGTCCAGCGGGATCTCGTCGCGCAGGTCGATGCCGTTCACCGAGGAGAGCTTCACGGCGGCGGCGATGGCCGAGTCCGCCTCGGCGGTGGGCACGGTGGCACGGACGTAGCCCAACTTGTCGTAGGTGCGGCCGACGCTGCCGCCGTCGACCGCGTCCAGCTCCTTCGCCACCTGCTCGGTCCGGCCCGGCGCGGTGGCGACCATCATCGTGATGTTCTTCGCGCCGTCGGCCTTCGCCTCGGCGAGCAGGTCCGCGTCGTGGGAACCGAGCTTGTCGTGGGCGGACTTGACGGAGGCGTCGACGGGAGGCGCGGTCGTCACCGGGCCGTCGGCGGCGAGGGCCACGGGCACGGGCCCGATCGCGGCGAGCGCGGCGACGAGGCCCGTGGCGACGGCCAGGCGGGCCGCGCGTCTCGCGCCCGGTATCGGTTCGCGCTGGGGGCTGTTGGTCATCGGCATCCCTTGGGGTGAAGGAACGAGCGGTACGACCGAGGCCGATCGACCCTGGCCGAGGCAGTCCGGAATCCGATCCCGGACGACCGCTCAGCTTTACTCAAGGGATCACTGATTGGGGAGAGTTGTCCGGGGCGAGAAGAGGGCATGGCGTACTTCCGCCATACGCCATCGGGGACACAAGGGGCGGGCCGTGACAATCCCATGGCCCGTACGGCACCGGTGCGGGTGAAATGGGGCCGAATCCTGTTCAACCGTCGCGGACCATGGCAACCCTCATGCGGTCGGTGCGGTCTCTCCCGGGACCGAGCAGTACCGAGGATGGGGAAGACATGACCGTACGCGTACGTTCCGCCCTGCTCGCGGCCACCGCCCTGGCCCTGTCGGCGGCCCTCGCGGGCCCCGCCGTGGCCGCGCCCGCCGCCACCGACGGCCACGACGCGACCCGCCGCGCCCTCCAGGCCGCCGTCGAGGACGGAGTGCCGGGGGTCACGGCGACCGCCCGCGACGGCCGCGGCACCTGGTCCCAGACCGCGGGAGTGGGCGACCTGCGCACCGGCGAGCCGCGCTCCGAGCGGGACCGCTACCGGGTCGGCAGCATCACCAAGACCTTCGTCGCCACCGTGCTGCTCCAACTGGAGGCCGAGGGCCGGCTCTCGCTCGACGACACGGTGGACGAGTGGCTGCCGGGCCTGGTCACGGGCCACGGCCACGACGGCGGCCGGATCACCCTGCGCCGGCTCCTCAACCACACCAGCGGCGTCTACGACTACACGGCCGACAAGGGATTCGCCCGTGACCACTTCCTCAAGGACGGCTTCTTCGAGCACCGCTACGACACGGTGACACCGCGTGAGCTGGTCGCGATCGCCATGGCCCACGAGCCGGACTTCGTATCCGGCGCCTCCTGGAACTACTCCAACACCAACTACGTCCTGGCCGGCCTGGTGATCGAGGAGGCCACCGGCCGCCCGTACGGCGATGAGGTGCGCCGCCGGATCATCGAGCCGCTGGGGCTGCGCGCCACCTCCATCCCGGGCACCCGCACCGGCCTGCCCGAGCCCAGCAGCCGGGCCTACTCCAAGCTGGCGCCGACGGCGACCGGCCCGACGTACGACGTCACGCGGCTCAACCCGTCCATCGCCGGCGCGTCGGGCGAGGCGGTCTCCAGCTCGGCCGACCTGAACCGCTTCTACACCGCCCTGTTCCGGGGCAGGCTGCTGCCCGCGAAGCAGCTGGCCGAGATGACGACCACGGTCCCCGCGCGGGAGGGCGCCGACTACGGACTCGGCCTGATCAAGCGCCGGCTGGACTGCGGAGTGACGGTCTGGGGGCACGCCGGGGGCATCCACGGCTCCTCCTCGGAGGCGGTGACGACCCGGGACGGCAGGCACGCGCTCGCCTTCAACTTCAACGGCGACTGGGCCGGCGACGCCGAGGCGGTGATCGAGGCCGAGTTCTGCGCCCGGTGAGCGGGACCTACCGGGGCAACACCACGACGTAGGCCGCGGGTTCCCGGTCCCCGGCCGCCATCAGAGCCGTGCGCACGACGGCCGCCTGGTGCTCCGGGCAGTCCCGCAGCTTGCGCGGGGTCAGGTGCACGACCGTGATCCCCAGCCGCTCCAGGTGCTCGCGCTTGCGGGCGTGCTCCGCCCAGGCGGCGTCGTCCTCGTGCTGCCGGTGCGCCCGGGTGTCCAGCTCCAGGGCCACCGCCTGCTCGGGCCAGAAGGCGTCCACGCCGCCCAGGTGGGGGCCGCCGGGCAGGCGCAGGTCGACGTTCCAGACCGGCTCGGGCAGGGCGTGCTCGCGCACCATCCGGTACAGCCGCTGCTCGGCCAGCGCCCGCCCCTCGGCGACCAGCGAGTCCACGGCGTCCACCACGTGCGGGCGGCTGAGCAGCCGGGCCCGGTTCAGCTCCCGCACCACCGCGGCCGGTTCGCAGTGCCCGCCGCGCACCGCCTCCGTCAGAAGCCGGCGGACCGTGCCCGGGTCGGTCAGCTCCGCCACCGCGTCCGCCAGGGCCCGGGCCACCGGTGCCACCGGGACCCCGGTCAGCTCCACGGCGGTGGGCAGCGCGGCCGTGCGGACGACGCGCGCACACCCCGTCGTGCGCAGCCGGCGCAGCCGCGGGACCAGGACGTCGATGAGGTCCAGGGACGACAGCGGGGGAGCGGCGGAGAAGCCGTGCAGCGTCAGCGCGGCCAGGCCGGTGATCATCGCCTCCGCGTAGGCCGGCACGGGTGGGTGCTCCCCGCCCGGCTGGACCGGCACGGAGGCGCTCACGCCGGGTGCCGCACCGGAGGCGCGGTCCCGCGCCGCGTAGAGCAGCACCGCGTGCAGGCGCTCGTCGCTGGTCGGCGGACCCGGGTGCAGCAGGACGACGTTCGGGAGGAGCTGCTGCCAGGGGCCGCCGGGCCGGCACTGCTCGTTGGTCTCCGCGACGGAGACACCGTGCGCCCGCAGCTGGGCGGCCGTCATCAGCCGGCGCCGGCCGCCGGCCAGTTCGTGGAGCGGGCGGGGGCGCGGGGTGAGCGGGGTGTTGTGCGTCATGACCGGCAATCTCCCGCGCCCGATCCGCCCCTTAACCCCTGTTACACGCCCATCGCCGAACCGGGACAGGGCCGCCCTGAAGGACGGGTGTTCGGATGCCGAAAACCCCTGGTCCGAATGGGTGGGACCAGGGGTTACGGCTGCTCTTGACCGAATTCCGTAACGACGACGGAACGCTCAATCGTTGGCCAAGGCGGCAGTGCTCATGTCACGCCGAGCCCCACCGCTCACCGCCCGCCGCAGGCCCCGTCACAAGCCTGCGCCCGCAGGGCCCGCGCCAGATCGTCCCGCGCCTCCAGCACCAGCCTGCGCAGCGCCGGCGCCGCGTCCTCGTGCGCCGACAGCCACGCGTCGGTCGCGTCCAGCGTCTCCTGGGAGTCCCGCAGCGACGGGAACAGGCCCCGGACCACGTCCATCCCGATCTGGATGGACCGCTCGGCCCACACCCGCTCGATCGCCGCGAAGTACTTCTCGGTGTACGGCGCGAGCAGCTCCCGCTGCGAGGGCTGCGCGAAGCCGGCGATGGTCGCCTCGACGAGGGCGTTGGACAGCTTGTCCGACTCGACGACCTGCGCCCAGGCCTGCGCCTTGACCACGTCGGAGGGCCGCGAGGCCAGGCAGCGCACCTGGTGCCGCTTGCCGGAGGCCGTGTCGTCGCGGGCCAGTTCGGCCGCCAGGACGCCCTCGTCGGCCGCGCCGTGGGCCGCGAGCGGGGCGAGGAAGACCCACCGCAGCTCCTGGTCCACGTCCAGCCCGTCGATCTTCTCCGTGCCCTCCAGCAGACCCCGGAGCACCGCCAGGTCCGCCTCCTCGGACGCCACCGACGCGAAGAACCGCGCCCACGCCAGCTGCTGCTCGCTGCCCGGCGCCGCGTCCCGCAGCTCGCGCAGCGCACCCTCGGCGAGCAGCCGCCCGCCCGTCTCCCGCCACTCGGGGGCGGCGTAGTGCACCAGCGCCGAGTCGGTCCAGGCGTGCAGCATCTGCAGGACGCCGATGTCGGACTCGCGCCCCGCGAACCGCAGCACCAGCTCCGCGAAGTCCCGGGCCGGCAGCAGCGCGTCCCGCGTCATGTTCCACAGCGCCGACCAGCACAGGGCACGGGCCAGCGGGTCGGTCAGCGCGCCCAGGTGCTCGCGCAGCGTCGCCAGCGAGGTGTCGTCGAAGCGCGTCTTGCAGTACGTGAGGTCGTCGTCGTTCACCAGGACCAGCTCCGGCGCCTGGGCACCGGCCAGCTCCGCCACCACCGTGCGCGGCCCCTCGACGTCCACCTCGGCGCGTGCGTACCGCTCCAAGGCGCCCTCGGCCGTACGCCGGTACAGGCCCACCGCGACGCGGTGCGGGCGCAGTTCGGGGTGCGACTCGACCGCCTCCTGCACGACCGCCAGCTCGTCCACGCGGCCCTCGGCGCTCAGCAGCACCTGCGGGGTCAGCGAGTTGACGCCCGCCGTCTGGAGCCAGGAGCGCGACCAGGCGGCCATGTCCCGCCCACTGGTCTCCTCGAGGACGGACAGCAGGTCGCCCAGGCGGGTGTTGCCGTACGCGTGACGCTTGAAGTAGCGCCGCGCGCCCTCCAGGAACGCGTCCTGCCCGACGTACGCCACCAGCTGCTTGAGCGCGGAGGCGCCCTTGGCGTAGGTGATGCCGTCGAAGTTGAGCTTGGCGTCCTCCAGGTCACGGATGTCGGCCGTGATCGGGTGGGTGGAGGGGAGCTGGTCGGCGCGGTACGCCCAGGCCTTGCGGCGGTTGGCGAAGGTGATCCAGGCGTCCTTGAACCGGGTCGCGTTGACGTTGGCGAACGCGCCCATGAAGTCCGCGAAGGACTCCTTCAGCCACAGGTCGTCCCACCACTCCATGGTGACCAGGTCGCCGAACCACATGTGCGCCATCTCGTGCAGGATCGTGTTGGCACGGCCCTCGTACGACGCCCGCGTCACCTTCCCGCGGAAGATGTACTCCTCCCGGAAGGTCACCATCCCCGGGTTCTCCATCGCGCCGAGGTTGTACTCGGGCACGAAGGCCTGGTCGTACTTCCCGAAGGGGTAGGGGTAGTCGAAGTGGTCGTGGAAGAAGTCCAGGCCCTGCTTGGTGATCAGGAAGACGTCGTCGGCGTCGAAGTGCGGGGCGAGCCCCTTGCGGCACAGGGCGCCGAGCGGGATCTCCAGCCGGGTGCCGTCCTCGAAGGTCCGCTCGTAGGAATCCGTCACGTAGTGGTACGGACCGGCCACCACACACGTGATGTACGTCGAGATCGGCTTGGTCTCCGCGAACCGCCACACACCGTCGGCGCGCTCACCCGCGCCGTTGGACCACACCGTCCACTCCTCGGGCGCGCGCACCTCGAAGCGGAAGGGCGCCTTGAGGTCGGGCTGCTCGAAGCCCGCGAAGACCCGGCGCGAGTCGGCCGGCTCGTACTGGGTGTACAGGTACACCTCGCCGTCCTCGGGGTCGACGAAGCGGTGCAGGCCCTCGCCGGTGCGGGAGTACGCGCACTGGGCGTCGACCACCAGCTCGTTGTCGGCGGCCAGGTCCTCCAGGGCGATCCGGGAGCCGTCGAAGACCTCGCTCGGGTCGAGGTCGCGGCCGTTCAGGGAGACGGCGGTGACACTCGGGGCGATCAGGTCGGCGAAGCTGCTCGCGCCGGGCTCGTTGCAGCGGAAGCGGATCGTGGTGACGGACCGGAACGTGCGCGGCCCCTCGCCCTGCGCGTCACCGACGGCCGAGCGCACGTCGAGGGACACGTCGTACCCGTCGACGGACAGCAGGGCGGCCCGCTCCCGGGCCTCGTCGCGGGACAGATTCTCACCGGGCACGGGCGGCACTCCCTCGGATGGTGTTCGGTACAGGCGGTGTCACGTGGTGTTCAGTATGCGGACAGCACCGATCCTGCCATGCACCCCTGACGCCCGGCAGCCGGGAATGGGTGGGCCGGGAAGCCGGTTGCCGGGAGAAAGGCCCGATCGCGCCGCCTCATGAGGAGAGACATGTCGGAGAAGACGCCCGTCGACTTCTGGTTCGACCCCCTGTGCCCCTGGGCCTGGATGACCTCCCGCTGGGTCCTGGAAGTGGAGAAGGTCAGGGACATCGAGGTCCGCTGGCACCTCATGAGTCTCGCCGTCCTCAACGAGGACAAGCTCGACGAGCTGCCCGCGGAGTACCGCGAGATGCTGGAGGTCAAGGCCTGGGGCCCGGTCCGCGTCGTCATCGCGGCCCAGGAGGAGCACGGCCCCGAGGTGCTCGGCGACCTCTACACCGCGCTCGGCACCCGCATCCACAACCAGGACGAGGGCCCGGGCCGGGACACGGTCGCCGCCGCCCTGAAGGACGTCGGCCTGCCCGAGTCGCTCATGGACCACTGGGACGACACCCCCTACGAGCCCCAGCTGCGCGCCTCCCACAAGGAGGGCATTGACAAGGTCGGCCAGGAGGTCGGCACCCCGGTGATCGCCGTGCCCGGCGCCGACGGCGGGCAGCTCGCCTTCTTCGGCCCGGTCGTCACCCCGGCCCCCAAGGGCGAGGACGCCGCCAAGCTCTGGGACGGCACCCTCGCCGTGGCCTCCGTGCCGGGCTTCTACGAGATCAAGCGGACCCGCACCAAGGGCCCGGACTTCAGCAACCTGTAGGTCCCCCGCGCACAGGAAGCCCCCGCGAGTCACGTCCTCGCGGGGGCTTCCCTCATTCCGCCTGCCCGGTGAAGGCTGAGAAGACGATCACGAGGCAGGGCGATCGGGGGCCGGCGCTCAGGGGGCCAGCAGCAGGGTGCCGGTGCGGGACTTGGCGGCCGCGTAGCGCCTGGCCACGTCCTGCCAGTTGACGACGGCCCACATGGCGTCGATGAAGTCGACCTTCTGGTTCCTGTACTGGAGGTAGAAGGCGTGCTCCCAGGCGTCGAAGACCAGGATCGGGGTGGAGCCCTGGCCGACGTTGCCCTGGTGGTCGTAGATCTGCTCGACGATCAGCCGGCCGCTCAGGGGCTCGTGGGCCAGCACGCCCCAGCCCGAGCCCTGGGTGGTCGCGGCGGCCTTGGTGAGCTGCGCCTTGAATCCGGCGAAGGAGCCGAAGGACTCGGTGATCGCGTCGGCCAGCTCGCCCACGCCGTCCTCGGCCAGGGGCTCTCCGCCGCCGTCACCGGTCATGTTGTGCCAGTAGATCGAGTGCAGGATGTGACCGGAGAGATGGAAGGCCAGGTTCTTCTCCAGGCCGTTGATCGAGCCCCACGTCTCCTTGTCCCGCGCCTCGGCGAGCTGCTCCAGCGTGTCGTTGGCGCCCTTGACGTAAGCGGCGTGGTGCTTGTCGTGGTGCAGCTCGATGATCTCGGGGCTGATCACGGGAGCCAGCGCGGAGTAGTCGTACGGCAGTTCAGGAAGCGTGTAGACGGGCATGGCGGGTCCCCTCCGACCTCTTATTGCAAAAGGCTTGCAAGTGCACGCTAGCAGCAAGAGCCTTCGGAGGAGTGGAGGGGCGCGGTCCGGCGCACACGGAAGGGCCCCCGCACACGTCCGTGCGGGGGCCCTCGGGTCGGTCCGTGCGCCGGGAGCTAGCCGCGGGCGGCTCCCCGTCGCTGCCGGGCGTAGCCGACGGCCGCCAGGGCCAGCGTCATCCCGCCCGTCGAGTACAGCTGCACCCGGGTGTCCGGCTCACGGGCCATCAGCACGAACACCGCGGCCATGCCCGCCAGCGCCACCCAGGTCAGCCACGGGAAGCCCCACATGCGCACGACCAGCTTCTCGGGCGCCTCCCGCTCCAGGCGGCGGCGCAGCCGCAGCTGCGAGGCGGCGATGAAGATCCAGACGACCAGGATGACGGCGCCGATCATGTTCAGCAGCCAGGAGAAGACGTCGTCCGGCCGCCAGTAGCTGAGCAGGACGCAGCCGAAGCCGAAGAGGGAGGAGACCAGCACCGCGATCCGCGGCACCCCGCCCGACACCCGGCCCAGCACCTTCGGTCCCTGGCCCCGCTCGACCAGCGAGTAGCCGATGCGCGAGGCGCCGTAGATGTTGGCGTTCATCGCGCTCAGCAGCGCCACCAGCACCACGACGTTCATGAGCTGGCCCGCGCCCGGGATGCCCAGCTCGTCGAGGGCGGCGACGTACGGGCCCTTCTCGACGACCTCGGGGGAGTCCCACGGGACCAGGGTCACGATGACCGCCATCGAGCCGATGTAGAACAGCGCGATGCGCCACATCGCCGTCTGTACGGCGCTCGCCACGCCCTTGACCGGGTTCTCCGACTCGGCCGCCGCGATGGTGACCGTCTCCAGGCCGCCGTAGGCGAACACGGATGCGAGCAGGCCGATGATCAGGCCGTTGCCGCCGTTCGGCAGGAAGTCGTCCAGGTGGGAGGCGCCGGGGGAGTCGGTGCCCGGCAGGACGCCGCAGATCGCCAGCACGCCCAGCACCAGGAACAGCGAGATCGCACCGACCTTGAGGGCGGCGAACCAGAACTCGAACTCGCCGAAGTTCTTCACCGCGGCCAGGTTCGTCCCGCAGAACACCACCATGAACAGCGCCACCCACGCCCACTCGGGCGTGCCCGGCAGCCAGCCGTGCACGATCTGCGCGGCACCGATGCCCTCCAGGCCGACGGCCGTGCACAGCAGCACCCAGAACGCCCAGCCCGCCGTGAAACCGGCCCACGGTCCGATCGCCCGCTCGGCGTGCGCGGAGAAGGAGCCCGAGGAGGGATACGCGGCGGACATCTCGCCCAGCATCCGCATCACCAGCATCACGAGGAGACCGGAGAGGGTGTAGGCGACCACGATCGAGGGCCCGGCGGCGGCGATGCCGGCCCCGGAGCCGACGAACAGCCCGGCGCCGATCACCCCGCCGAGGGCGATCATCGACAGGTGGCGCTGCTTGAGGCCGTGGGAGAGGGAGGAGTCCACCGGCTGCCGGGGCGCCTCGGTGGTGGTGCTGTTGGACATGGAGCGGCTCGTCCAATGCGTGGGGGGACGTGGGCAGGGCAAAAGCGCCCACAGTTTCCGGTCTCGCGCCGCCCGGCGACAGCGGATGCCCACGATACGGACGGACCGGATACGGAACGTGATCATCCGAATGCGGGGTTCCGTTTACGGGTGACGCCCGCCTCACCCCCTCGGTGACCGGTGTCACCCGAGCCCAGGTGTAAGGCGCGCCCTTTGTCGGGAGCCCACCAAGCCGACGAGCTGGCCTTTGTCGAGCGCTGCTGGTGATCGGCCCCGGCCGCTGGGATAGCGTCGCGGTGTCCCGACATGTCCACACCACCGCGGAGTCCCCATGAGCACCGCTGCCGTATCCGCCCGCCGCTCCGGGCAGGTCCTCGCCGACCTCATCCCCTCCTCCCGAGTCCGGGACGTCGCGCTCGTGGCGGGCGGCGCCGTGCTCACCGGCGTCGCGGCCCAGATCGCGGTGCCCGTGCCCGGCTCCCCGGTGCCGGTGACCGGCCAGACCTTCGCGGCACTGCTCGTCGGCACCGCGCTCGGCGCCCGCCGCGGCCTGCTCTCCCTCGCGCTGTACGCCCTGGTCGGCATGGCGGGCATGCCGTGGTTCGCGGAGGGCGGCTCCGGCACCGCGGCCCCCTCCCTCGGCTACGTCTTCGGCATGCTGCTCGCCGCCGCGGTCGTCGGCGCCCTGGCCCGCCGCGGCGCCGACCGCTCGGTGCTGCGCACGGCCGGCACCATGCTGCTGGGCGAGGCGATCATCTACGCCGTCGGCGTGCCCTACCTGGCCCTCGCCGCCGACATGTCCCTCACCGCCGCCGTCGCGGCCGGCCTCACCCCGTTCCTGATCGGCGACGCGCTGAAGGCCGCGCTGGCGATGGGCGTCCTGCCGACCGCCTGGAAGCTGGTCGACAAGCGGTAACACGCCGCAGGCCCACGAGAGGGGCCCGCCGGAGCGCAGCAGCTCTCCGGCGGGCCCCTCTCACGTCCCGGGGCGGTCAGCCCTTCCCGGCGACGGCCCCGCGCGCGGCGATCCGCTGCTTGACGAAGGCGACGACGAGGACCAGCGCGGCGACGAGCAGCGACAGCAGCACGGTGGTGCGGCCGTCGTGCTCGGTGTCGGTCAGCATGTAGCCCAGCACGAAGACGATCAGGGCGGCGGCGGCCCAGGTCAGATACGGGAACAGCCACATCCGCACCACCAGCTTCTCCGGTGCCTCGGCCTGGATGATCCGGCGCATCCGCAGCTGGGAGAAGCAGATCACCAGCCACACGAAGAGGGCCACGGCGCCGGAGGAGTTGACCAGGAAGAGGAAGACGGAGTCCGGGAACTCGTAGTTGAAGAACACGGCGACGAAGCCGAACACCACGGAGACCAGGATGGCCGTCCGCGGCACCCCGCGCCGGGTGGTCCGGGCGAAGGCCTTCGGCGCGTCACCGCGCTCACCGAGCGAGAAGGCCATGCGGGAGGCGGTGTACAGCCCGGAGTTCAGACAGGACAGCACGGACGTCAGCACGATGAAGTTCATGATCTGACCGGCGTTCGCGATGCCGAGCGAGTCCAGCGCGGCGACGTAGGAGCCCTTGTCGATGATCGACTGCGAGTCCCAGGGCAGCAGCGCGACCACGACGAAGATGGATCCCAGGTAGAAGACGGCGATGCGCCAGATGATGCTGTTGGTCGCCTTGGTGACGGCCCGCTGCGGGTCCTCGGACTCACCGGCGGCGAGGGTGGGGATCTCGCTGCCCATGAAGGAGAAGACGACGAGCAGCACGCCGGTGAGGATGGCCCCGGCCCCGTTCGGCAGGAACCCGCCGTGTTCCGTCAGGTTCCCCAGCCCCGCCTGCTCGCTGTCCACGCCGGGCAGCACACCGAAGACGGCCAGCCCGCCGACGACGATGAACGCGGCGATGGCCACGACCTTGATCCCGGCGAACCAGAACTCGAACTCGCCGTAGGAGCCGACGGAGGCGAGGTTGGTGGCGGTCAGCACGACCATCACGATCAGCGCCCACCCCCACTGCGGCACGGCGGGGATCCACCCCTCCAGGATCTTGGCCCCGGCCGTCGCCTCCACGGCCAGCACCACGACCCAGAAGAACCAGTAGAGCCAGCCGATGGAGAACCCGGCCCAGGGGCCGAGCGCCCGGTCGGCGTGGGCGGAGAAGGAACCGGAGGTCGGGTTGGCGGCCGACATCTCCCCGAGCATCCGCATCACCAGCACCACGAGCGTGCCGACGAGGGCGTACGAGAGGAGGATGCCGGGTCCCGCGGTGGCGATGCCGGTACTGGAACCCACGAACAGCCCGGCCCCGATGACGCCGCCGATGGCGATCATCGAGAGATGGCGGTTCTTGAGCCCGGCCTGAAGCCCGGACCCCGGTCCGGAGGGGCCCGCGGGCCCCTCCTCGGGCTTGGTCAAGGTCGGCTGCGAAGTCATGGGGGAGGTTTTCCTTTGCGCCGGTCGTGCACTTTCCCGTACGAGCGGTGTACGAGCCGGACCAGTGAAACGGAGGTGAACAGATTCGGGAACCTTTGAATCCGGATCGTTACTTGAGCTTTTCCTGAGCTTCCATAGCTTCACGAGCCGTTCTCATGGCCACCACCCGGAGCGTCCGCCGCTCGGCCCGCGTGTCACACTCGACGCATGCGCGTGTATCTCGGCTCGGACCATGCGGGCTTCGAACTCAAGAACCACCTCGTCGAATGGCTTGAGGCGGCGGGCCACGAGCCCGTCGACTGCGGCCCGCACATCTACGACGCCCAGGACGACTACCCGCCCTTCTGCCTGCGCGCCGCCGAGCGCACGGCCGCGGACCCCGACGCCCTCGGCATCGTGATCGGCGGCTCCGGCAACGGCGAGCAGATCGCGGCGAACAAGGTGAAGGGCGTGCGCGCGGCGCTGGCCTGGAGCGAGGAGATGGCGTCGCTGGGCCGCCAGCACAACAACGCCAACGTCGTCGCGGTCGGCGCCCGCATGCACACGCAGGACGAGGCGACGAAGTTCGTCGAGACCTTCCTCGCCACCCCGTTCTCCGGCGACGAACGCCACATTCGCCGCATCGACATGCTCACGTCCTACGAGACGACGGGCGACCTCCCTCCCATCCCGCCCCACCACCCCCAGCAGTAGCCCCGCGTCCCCCGTGGCCCGCCCCGGTCCCCACCGGCCGGGGCGCACCCCAACACCCGTCAGCAGAGCAAGCCTCCCGGACGGCACCACAAGCCTGCCGCGCGCCGACCCGCAGGCGAGGACGCGAGCCCGCCGGTACGGCACGCGCCCCGACGGGGTGGGCACCGGCCCGCAGCCGGCGACGTGAGCCTGCTGGGCGGGGACGTGGGTCCGCTGGGCGGGACGCGACCCTGTCGGCGTGGCCCGCATCCTGTCGGGGCGAGCACCAGCCCGCAGGCGGGGACATGGGCCTTGCTGAGCCGGGACGGGAGCCTACTGGGCGAGGGCGCGAGCCTGAGGAGGCGAGTGCCGGCCCGCGGGTGGGGACGTGAGCCCGCCGGGCGGCGGCGTGGGCCTGCTGAGCGGGGCCCCGGGAGCCTGCTGGGTGGGGACACGACCTTGTTGGCGTGGCCCGGGCCTGTCGGGGTGAGCGTCGGCCGGGGATGTGGGCCTGCTGTGTGCGGACGCGAGCCCGTCGGTGTGGCGCGAGCCTGGCCCGCAGGCGGGGATGTCGGCCTGCTGAGCAGGGGCGTGAGCCTGCTGTGTGGGGACGCGAGTCCGTCGGTGTGGCGCGAGCTTGCCGGGGCGAACGCCGGCCCGCAGGATGTGAGCCCGCTGGGCGGGGCGCGAGACCGTCCGGGTTGGGACACCGGCCCGCAGGCGGGACGCCAGACCGCCTGGCGGGTGGGGGACAGGGCGCGCAGGGGCGCAGGGGACGGAGTCCCCGGCGGGGTGTGGGGCGGAGCCCCGCGATGAGTCGAGCCTCTTGACCCACCGAGTCGGGTGGGCGGGTGGGCAGAAGTCACCGAAAGGACAGAACCCGTGCCAGAGGGCCACACGATCCACCGCCTGGCCCAGGACTACACCGCCGCCTTCGCCCGGACGGCAGTCCACGTGACCAGCCCCCAGGGCAAGTTCGCCGACTCCGCCGCCCTCCTCGACGGCACCGTCCTGACCACCGCCGACGCCCACGGCAAACACCTCTTCCTGGGCTTCGGCGCAGCCGAGGACGCTGCCGAGGACCCCGCCTGGGTCCACATCCACCTCGGCCTCTTCGGCAAGGTCACCTTCGGCCCGACCCCCGCGCCCCCGCCCACGGACACCGTCCGCCTCCGCCTCGCGAACGACACCGCGTACGTCGACCTCCGCGGCCCCACCACCTGCGCCCTGATCACGGCCCCGGAGAAGCAGGCGATACACGACCGCCTCGGCCCCGACCCCCTGCGCCCGGACGCCGACCCCGCGGCCGCCCACCGAAGGATCTCCCGCAGCCGCACCACCATCGCCGCCCTGCTCATGGACCAGAAGGTCATCGCCGGCGTCGGCAACGTCTACCGCGCCGAGGTCCTCTTCCGGCACGGCATCGACCCGTACCGCCCCGGCAAGGACCTCACCCGCGCCGAGTGGGACGCGATCTGGCAGGACCTCACCGCCCTCATGCGCGAGGGCGTGCGGAACAACCGCATCGACACCGTCCGCCCCGAGCACACCCCCGAGGCCATGGGCCGCCCGCCCCGCGTCGACGACCACGGCGGCGAGGTGTACGTCTACCGCCGGGCCAACCAGCCCTGCCACCTGTGCGGCGGCCCGGTCAGAACCGCCGGCCTGGCCGCCCGCAACCTCTTCTGGTGCCCCACCTGCCAGCGGCGTTAGCCCCCCGCGCCCGCGCTCAGAACCCGTGCGGCAGCCACGGCGCCACGTCCGACCCGAACCCCACCGACGCCGCCGCCAGCGCCCCCTCCCGTACCTCGCGCACCCGCCCGGCCGCGCCCAGCGAACCGAGGCTCACGCCTCCGAGGTACGCCGCTCCCAACTCCCGTACGGACAACACGAGATCGGCGGCGTCCGGCGTACGTTCGCACGACGCCCCCTTCGCGTCGCCGCTCAGCCGCCAACGCCCCGCGTTCCAGGGGCAGAAGGCGTCCTCGACCTCGAACACCACGTCCACCGGCGCCTGGTAGGTCCGCGCCGCGAGCGCCTCCCCCACGTCCACCAGCCGCACGTACAACGCGTCCCGCAGCTCCGGCCGGCACCGCCGGATGTCCGACACCTGGTGCTGCCACGCCTCGTCGACCGGCCGCCCCCGCACCGTCAGCGTGGAGGTCAGGTCGATGTCGTACAGGAAGCGCCAGAGCGCCGCGTCGGTCGCCGGATCGAGGCCGGCCAGGTCGTCGAGGACCACCGTGCCCTGGGGACCCCCGGGCCCCCAGGCCGACCGGACCCGGAACCGCGCGTACCCGGTGACCTCGCCGCCCCGCCGGGCGACCACGCACTGCAGGGGCGAGGCGCCGTCCCGCCCGCTCTCCGGGTCCAGCAGCGCCATCCGCTCCCAGCCGGGCCGCCGGGCCAGCATCCCGGGCCGCCCCGCCACCAGCCGCGCGTACACCGCCTCACACGCGTCGAGCACGTCCGCGGGCGCCTCGTACCGCAGCCGTACGTCATCCGTGCCGGCCGGCACCGACAGCCGCACCCGGCTCGTGTCGATCTCCGCGTTGAGCGCGAAGGTCGCGGCGCCGTACCCGAACCGGCCGTAGATCGCCGGCTCGGAGGCCGTGAGCACGGCCAGCGGCTCGCCCCAGGCCCGTACGTCGTCCAACTGCCGCCGCATCATCGACGTCAGCACACCCCGGCGCCGGTGCGTGGCGGCGACGCTCACCATCGTCACGCCGGCGGCGGCCACCCGCGCGCCGCCCGGCACGGTCATCCGGAAGGCGAACGCCCCGGCCGTCCCGACCCACGCGCCGTCCTCGCCGTCGCCCTCCCGGACACCGATCGACCGGTCGACCTGCGTCAGCTCCCGGTACAGCTCCAGCACCTCGGCGGCCTCCGGGACCCCGCCGAAGGCACGGATCAGCGTCCCGTACCACCCGTCCCACTCGTCGCGCCGCAGCACCCGCGGCTCCGCCTTCACCCTGCCGTCATCACCCGTGGCGCGTTCCATGCAGCATGCGTACCAGGGCCGCGCGAGAGGGGCGAGGCAATTTCCCCGGGGTTGCGGCGCGGGAGCCGTTCGTGAAGTTCACTGTGAAGTCCGGCCTCGGACGGGGGACAAGTGGGACCTCCCGTGCCAAGCGGCCGGTTCGATGGATAGGGTCCCGAACTAATGGCAGCAGGACGACAGCGGCGCGCGGAGGCCGAGACGTTCGCGGCCCGGTGGAAGAAGCAGTGGCACCGGGTCCGCGTCGGCGTGCGCCGAGCCGCCGTCGACTACTTCCGCGGCGACGGTTCGGACTGGATCGCGCTCGCCGGCCTGCTGCTGACGATCCCCGTCATCGCGGCCACCACGATGGCCAACTCGGTGTGGTGCTCGCCCTCCGCGCTCGTCATCCCGATCGTCGCGGGCGGCCTGCTGCTGCGCCCGGCGAGCCTGCTCGGCCTGTACGCCGCGGCGGCCACCGCGCTGATCGTGGAGTCCGTGCAGCTCGGCCCGTACACCGAGGGCCCCTCCCGGGTCACGCCCGGTGTGGTCCTGGTGGTCGCGGCCTGCGGCTTCTTCGGACTCCTCGTCGCCCAGTTCCGCAGCCGGGTCGGCGTGCCCTGGCGGCGCGGCGGCACCATGCTCTTCGACCTGCGCGAACGCATCCGCGTCCAGAGCAAGCTGCCCAAGCTGCCCAAGGGCTGGCACCGCGAGATGGCGCTGCGCCCGGCGGGCGGCCAGTCCTTCTCCGGCGACTTCGTCGTCGCGGCGCGCACCAACGGCGGCCGGACCCTGGAGGTCGTGCTCACCGACGTCTCCGGCAAGGGCATGGACGCGGCCTCGCGCGCCCTGCTGCTGTCGGGGGCCTTCGGCGGACTGCTCGGCAGCCTGCCGCCGCACGCCTTCCTGCCGGCCGCCAACGGCTACCTGCTCCGCCAGGACTGGGACGAGGGCTTCGCCACCTCCATCCACCTCGTCCTGGACCTCGACTCCGGCGACTACGAGCTGTACTCGGCCGGGCATCCGCCGGGCCTCCAGCTCAGCGCGGGCACCGGCCGCTGGGAGGAGAAGTCGGCGGAGGGGCCGCTGCTCGGCGTGTACGACGGTGCGCAGTTCGACCAGGTGAAGGGCTCACTGCGGCCGGGGGACGTGCTGATGCTGTTCACGGACGGCCTGGTGGAGACCTCCGAGCGGGACATCGCCGAGGGCATCGACCGCCTCACCGGCGAGGCCGACCGCTATGTCGCGGGCGGCTTCCACGGCGCGGCCTGGCACCTGATCGAGGCGGTGGCCAAGGACGTCAACGACGACCGGGCGCTGCTGCTGATCTGCCGGGAGGGCCCGACCGCCCAGTCCGCGTCGGCCACGGACTGAGGCCGCGCCGACATACTGGGCCCATGTCGCCCACGCCGCCCATGCCGCCGCCCCACGACTCCGGATCGCCCGCCCCGCCGCTCTCCCTGGCCGAGGTCGAGGCCACCGCACGCGCCGCCCACGCCGGACAGACCGACAAGGCGGGACGGCCGTACGCCGAACACCTGCTGGCCGTCGCCGAGGGCGTGCGCCGGCGCGGTGGCGACGACGAGCAGATCGCGGCCGCCTGGCTGCACGACGCCGTCGAGGACGACGCGCTGAGCGAGCGCCGGCTGGAGGAGGCGCCGCTGAGCCGCCGTACCAAGGACATCGTCCTGGCCCTCACCAAGCGTCCGGGGGAGCCGCCCGAGGCGTACGCCGCGCGGATCCTCGCCACCCCCGGCGCGCGGCTGGTCAAGGAGGCGGACCTGGCGCACAACGCCGACCCCGCGCGGCTGGCCGTCCTCGACGAGGCCACCCGCACACGACTGGCCGAGAAGTACACGCGGATGCGCGCACTCCTCGGCCAGGGGTGAGCCACCGGTCCTAGACGGAGACCTTCTCGCCGCTGCCGTTCGGCGCGGCGGGCGCGGTGGCCGCCCCGCGTGCTCCGGTCCCGGTCCCGGTCTCGTCCCGCGTCGCACGGCCCCGGGCGGCGTCACCGGGATCCCGCTTGAACGCCCATTCCATCTTCGGTTCGACCACGTACCGCAGGACCCGCTGGACGGGCTTGGTGCACAGCAGGGTGACGACGGCGGCGCCGAGGACGGTGAGCCCGATCTCGCCGAGCGGCCGGTCCAGGAACGGGTGTTGGAACCAGCCGGTGTAGCTGCCCTCCTTCACCAGGAAGCCGTGCAGCAGGTAGCCGTAGATCGTGCCGGCGCCGAGTGCCGTGAACCACATGCGGCGGCCGGGCACCCAGGCGAAGAAGCACGCGGTGAGCACCACGGAGCAGCCGAAGAGCGCGAGCGTCAGGACGGGCCCGGACCACCAGGGGGCGCCCGTGTCCTGCATGGCGGCGTTGCGGTAGAACCAGCCGGTCTCCATGCGCGGCACCGACCACCAGGCGATCACCAGCGCCGCCGCGACCACCGGCACGGACAGGATCCGCACCGAGCGGCGCCGCACCATCCGGAAGTGCTCGGGACGCAGCACCAGACCCAGCACGAAACACGGCAGGAACTGCAGCACCCGCTGCATGTTCAGGTCGTTGCCGACGCTGGGCGTCACGGAGGCCAGCGCGGCGATGGCGAGGGAGATCGGAAGCGGCCAACGGACCGTCTGCCAGATCGGGGTGGTCAGCCGCCAGACGAACAGCGCGCACAGGAACCACAGGAGATAGGTGGGGTCCAGCAGGCTGAAGTCGCCCTGCGGGTCCTCGCTGACGCGGCGGTGCAGGGTGTAGGCGACCTCGAAGACGAGGTAGGGGACGGCGACTCCGGTGATCAGCCGCTTGACGCGCTTGGGGCTCAGGTCGAAACTGCGCGAGAAGTAGCCGGAGATGACGATGAAGGCCGGCATGTGGAACGTGTACAGGACCCGGTAGAGGGTCTCCACGGTCCGGTTCCCGTCCAGGATCTGGCCCCAGGCGTGGCCCACACCGACCAGCACGATCGCCAGGTACTTGGCGTTGTCGAAGAAGGCGTCGCGCTGCCGGCTCGGCGGGGAGGGCGGGGACGGCGACTTCCGGTCGCCGTGAGTTAGCAGCGAGCTAGTCATGCAACCCCCCGCCGAGAACTCGGCGAGCGGTCACAGGACCTCGCTGCTCTGGTGGGGGACGAGGCAGCGTAGAACATCTGAGGCACCCTAGCGTTCTCCGTGGGATTCCGTAAAACCCTCGACGTCATTCCTGCATTTCGGGTCTTGACCATGGCGTGAGTACGGTGTGAGTGCCGTTCGTGTACCCCCGTATTTCGGGAACTCGGCCTCTCCGGCCGCGTGACGGCCCCCACATCCCGGGCCCGTCGCCACGCGTCCAAGCCCCTCCCGGAGCACCCCACTTGTCATGACACGTCGTGACTAAACAGCGCATAAGACCGGCGGGCGACTCCACTGGAATGTCCGCTTCAATGCCCTTACGGGCCTCATGGGTGATCCTGTGATCTCCCTGTGATGACCCTGTCGGCGTACTCGTCGATGGGCCCGCCGATGTCCTGGTCGACGTGTCCGCCGCGACAATTCGAAATATCTGCGAACGCGTTGTGTGGACATGGAAACGAAGTGGGTCGAATTCCTCGTACGGGTGCACGGTCGAAATTCTGTACGGGGCGCGGCAGTGGCCTGCGCCCGCGTGCGCGGGGAGCGCGCCACCCACGGAACCGGCCGGACGATGTGTCACCTGCCGCATGACGGGGCCCGGTTGGTGGCACGATGGTTCTGGCGGGGGTGTGCGGTGCCGCACCTCCGGGCGGGAGTGCGGACCGACCGAGGGTGTGATCAGTTGTGGCCATTTCACTGTCAGTGGTGCTGCTCTTGGGGATCATCCTGGTGGTGCTGCTGCGGGGAGGCTCCATCAAGGCGGGGCCGGCGGTCGTCGCGGTCCTCTTCGGCTTCTTCCTCGCCTCGACCGGCATGGCCGACGACATCCAACGCTTCCTGGACTCGATAGCGGAGACGATCAACTCGATCCAGTTCTAGCCGCCCCGCCGCTTCCGGACCCCCGTGAGGGCGCTGGCGGCCCGGGCGGCCCGGACCGCACAAAGACCTCCGGCCCGACCCCCTGGGGGGACCGGGCCGGAGGCCTCTCGGAGCGGGCGACGGGAATCGAACCCGCGTAGCCAGTTTGGAAGACTGGGGCTCTACCATTGAGCTACGCCCGCACGGCTGGCGCCGCAGGTCGGTGACCGCGGCACTGCACGCATCGTAGCGGGTCGTCCCCCTTCGCCGCACACCCCTTCCGGTCCGTGCCGGGACCTTTCACGGACGCTCGGGAAACTCTGCGGTCCGGGCGCCCGGCGGCATGTACCCTACGTGTCGCACCAGACGGGGTGTGGCGCAGCTTGGTAGCGCGTCCGCTTTGGGAGCGGAAGGCCGTGGGTTCAAATCCCGCCACCCCGACCATCGACCGACCACCGAGTGATCGCCTTTTGGGCCGTGTAGTCGCTGCCGTTACTATGCAAGCTGCACGCCCGTGTGTCATCAGCGTATGAAGTCTCCGGGCGGCGAAATTTGCCGGACACTCTCTGGTTCCGGCAGAACCCAAGAAGTCAGCCACCAAGGAGACCGAACCGTGAAGAGCGCCGTGGAGACCCTGAACCCGACCCGGGTTCGGCTCACTGTCGAGGTGCCCTTCGAGGAGCTCAAGGACAGCCTCGACGCGGCGTACAAGAAGATCAACCAGCAGGTCACGGTGAAGGGCTTCCGCAAGGGCAAGATCCCGGCCCGGGTCATCGACCAGCGGTTCGGCCGCGGTGCGGTTCTGGAGGAGGCGGTCAACGACGCGCTTCCGAAGTTCTACACCGACGCGGTCAACGAGGCCGAGCTGAACCCGCTCGGCCAGCCCGAGGTCGACATCACGGAGCTGAAGGACGGCGAGACGCTGAACTTCACCGCCGAGGTCGACATCCGCCCCGCCATCGAGATCCCGGACTACTCCGGCATCGAGGTCGAGGTCGACGCCGTCGAGGTCAGCGACGAGGACGTCGAGAAGTCGGTGGAGCAGCTGCGCGAGCGCTTCGCTTCGACGACCCCGGTCGAGCGCGCCGCCGCGGACGGCGACGTGATCACCATCGACCTGCAGGCCAAGGTCGACGGCGAGGTCCTCGAGGACGGCGTCGCCGACGGCGTGTCCTACACCATCGGCTCCGGCGAGCTGCTGGATGGCATCGACGACGCCGTGAAGGGCCTGGAGGCCGGTGGCGAGGCCACCTTCACCTCCGAGCTCAAGGGCGGCTCGGCGGCCGGCAAGGAGGCCGAGGTCACCGTCAAGGTCACCCAGGTCGCCGCGCGCGAGCTGCCCGAGCTGGACGACGACTTCGCGCAGCTCGCGTCGGAGTTCGACACGCTGGAGGAGCTGCAGGCCGACAGCCGCAAGCGCCTCGCCAACATGAAGCAGTACGACCAGGCCACGCAGGCCCAGGAGCGCGTCCTGGACAAGCTGCTCGAGCTGGTCGAGGTCCCGGTCCCCGAGAAGCTCCTCGAGGACGAGATCAACACCCGCAAGCACAACCTCGAGCACCACCAGCTCGGCCAGATGGGCCTGGACCTCGAGAAGTACCTGGAGCTCCAGGGCAAGACCGCCGAGGAGTTCGAGACCGAGACCCGCGAGGCCGCGGTCAAGGGCATCAAGACCCAGTTCGTCCTCGACGAGCTGGTCAAGCAGGAGAAGCTCAACGTCAGCCAGGAAGAGCTGACCGAGCACCTCATGCGCCGCGCCGCCTCCTCCGGCATGTCCCCCGACCAGTTCGCCCAGGCCGTCGTCGAGCAGGGCCAGGTCCCGCTCCTCGTCGGCGAGGTCGCCCGCGGCAAGGCCCTGGCCGCCGTGGTCGAGAAGGCCACGGTCAAGGACACCAACGGCGAGATCGTCGACCTGGACGACGAGGAGGACGAGGAGACGGAGGCCACCGAGGCCGCCGCCACCGAGTCCGCCGACGCCGAGAAGGCCGACGACAAGGCCGAGGAGAAGACCGAGGGCTGATCACCCTCGCGCCGTCCCCGACGGATGTGAAACGGGCCCCGGTCGTTCCGACACCGGGGCCCTTTCGCTTACGGCTGGACAGCGCCGGTAAGGGGCGCGGGGAACTGCGCGACCGGCCACAGACGGCCCGCACCCGGCAGTGAACACTTACCGCGATGGCGAGATCCCGCAACCACACCCCCGCGGAGCGCTACGCCCCCGGCGAACACCCGCGGAACCGGGATGGCACCGCAAGCCCACCGCGTTAGGGTCCATGAATACGAGGGCAGGGGAGTCCCCGAAAGCGGCTCCAGCCCCGCAGGGAAACGTGAGACGGCCCGGCGCCGTCGTAAGACGAGCAGGTGGATACGTGACGAATCTGATGCCCTCAGCCGCCGGCGAGCCCTCTATCGGTGGCGGCCTCGGCGACCAGGTCTACAACCGACTGCTCGGCGAGCGGATCATCTTCCTCGGCCAGCCGGTCGACGACGACATTGCGAACAAGATCACCGCACAGCTGCTGCTCCTTGCCTCCGACCCGGACAAGGACATCTTCCTGTACATCAACAGCCCGGGCGGTTCGATCACGGCCGGCATGGCGATCTACGACACCATGCAGTACATCAAGAACGACGTGGTGACGATCGCGATGGGTCTCGCGGCCTCCATGGGACAGTTCCTGCTCAGCGCGGGCACCCCCGGCAAGCGCTTCGCGCTGCCGAACGCCGAGATCCTGATCCACCAGCCCTCCGCCGGCCTCGCCGGTTCGGCCTCGGACATCAAGATCCACGCCGAGCGGCTGCTGCACACCAAGCGGCGCATGGCCGAGCTGACCTCCCAGCACACCGGCCAGACGATCGAGCAGATCACCCGCGACTCGGACCGCGACCGCTGGTTCGACGCCTTCGAGGCCAAGGAGTACGGCCTCATCGACGACGTCATCGCCACGGCCGCCGGCATGCCGGGCGGCGGCGGCACGGGCGCCTGAGCCATCCCCCGCCCCGAGCCGACCGCCTCAGCCCCTTTACAGGAGACACTGTGAACGACTTCCCCGGCAGCGGCCTGTACGACCGCTCGCGTGCCGAGTACACCGGCCCGTCCGCCGAGTCCCGCTACGTCATCCCGCGCTTCGTCGAGCGCACCTCGCAGGGCGTGCGCGAGTACGACCCGTACGCGAAGCTCTTCGAGGAGCGGGTGATCTTCCTCGGCGTCCAGATCGACGACGCCTCCGCCAACGACGTCATGGCGCAGCTGCTGTGCCTGGAGTCGATGGACCCCGACCGGGACATCTCGGTCTACATCAACAGCCCCGGCGGCTCCTTCACCGCGCTCACGGCCATCTACGACACGATGCAGTACGTGAAGCCGGACGTCCAGACGGTCTGCATGGGCCAGGCCGCCTCCGCCGCCGCCGTCCTGCTGGCCGCCGGCACGCCGGGCAAGCGCATGGCGCTGCCGAACGCCCGCGTCCTGATCCACCAGCCGTACAGCGAGACCGGCCGCGGTCAGGTCTCCGACCTGGAGATCGCCGCCAACGAGATCCTGCGGATGCGCTCGCAGCTGGAGGAGATGCTGGCCAAGCACTCCACCACGCCGGTCGAGAAGATCCGCGAGGACATCGAGCGCGACAAGATCCTCACGGCCGAGGACGCGCTGAGCTACGGCCTGATCGACCAGATCATCACCACCCGGAAGATGGACAACTCCTCTCTCCGCTAGGCGGGAGGCTGTATCGTCTGCCGCTCCTTGGCACGGTTTGACGCGATTCACGTCAAAGGGAACCGTGCCAAGGGGGGCCCGGACGAGGGGCCCGGCAAGGTACCGTCGGACATAAGGCAGCACCAGGAGTCCGCCCGCCGTTGACGTGACGTCGACGACCGGGAGTCTCCCAGGCGAAGGGGAAGCACACCGTGGCACGCATCGGTGACGGCGGCGATCTGCTCAAGTGCTCGTTCTGCGGAAAGAGCCAGAAGCAGGTCAAGAAGCTCATCGCAGGGCCCGGTGTGTACATCTGCGACGAGTGCATCGACCTCTGCAACGAGATCATCGAGGAGGAGCTGGCCGAGACCAGCGAGGTGCGCTGGGAGGAGCTCCCGAAGCCCCGCGAGATCTACGAGTTCCTCGAGAGCTACGTGGTCGGCCAGGAAGCGGCCAAGAAGGCCCTCTCCGTCGCGGTGTACAACCACTACAAGCGGGTCCAGGCCGGCGAGAACGGCGGCGCCCAAGGCCGCGAGGACGCCATCGAGTTGGCGAAGTCCAACATCCTCCTGCTGGGCCCCACGGGCTCCGGCAAGACCCTCCTCGCCCAGACCCTGGCCCGCATGCTGAACGTCCCGTTCGCGATCGCCGACGCCACGGCGCTCACCGAGGCGGGGTACGTCGGCGAGGACGTCGAGAACATTCTGCTCAAGCTGATCCAGGCGGCCGACTACGACGTCAAGAAGGCCGAGACCGGGATCATCTACATCGACGAGATCGACAAGGTCGCGCGGAAGAGCGAGAACCCCTCCATCACGCGCGACGTGTCGGGTGAGGGCGTCCAGCAGGCCCTGCTGAAGATCCTGGAGGGCACCACCGCGTCCGTCCCGCCGCAGGGCGGCCGCAAACACCCCCACCAGGAGTTCATCCAGATCGACACGACGAACGTCCTGTTCATCGTGGGCGGCGCCTTCTCCGGCCTGGAGAAGATCATCGAGGGCCGGGCCGGCGCCAAGGGCATCGGTTTCGGTGCGACGATCCGCTCCAAGCGGGAGATCGAGTCCAAGGACCAGTTCGAGCAGGTCATGCCGGAGGACCTGGTCAAGTTCGGCATGATCCCCGAGTTCATCGGCCGGCTCCCGGTCATCACCTCCGTCCACAACCTGGACCGCGAGGCGCTCCTCCAGATCCTGGTCGAGCCGCGCAACGCCCTCGTCAAGCAGTACGAGCGCCTCTTCGAACTCGACGGCGTGGAGCTGGACTTCGAGCGCGAGGCCCTGGAGGCCATCGCCGACCAGGCCATCCTCCGCCAGACCGGCGCGCGCGGCCTGCGCGCCATCATGGAGGAGGTCCTCCAGGGCGTGATGTACGAGGTCCCGTCCCGCAAGGACGTGGCCCGCGTCGTCATCACCGCCGACGTGGTCCTCTCCAACGTCAACCCGACGCTCATTCCCCGGGATTCGCGGGGGCGCGGCCCGGGCGAGCAGAAGACGGCGTAGCCGGTCACGCACCACGCACGCGGGAGGGGCCCGGTCGAATCGACCGGGCCCCTCCCGCGTTGCGGTCGTCCGCGTGTCAGGCCTTGACGCGGATCTCCTTGCGGAGCTTGGTGGTGATGTCGGCGGCGACGTCCTTCGTCACACCCTTGGTGGCGTCACCCGGGGAGATCAGGGCGATCGTGCTGTAGTCGGCCCAGGCACAGATCCAGTCGGTCTTTTCCTTCTTGGTGACCGGGTTGGTGCCCTCGACGCCCTGGCACTTCATGACCGCGCCGTCGATGTCGACCGACTCGGGTTCGCCCACGACCTTGCCGCCACCTCCTGTCTCGGAGGAGGAAGAGGAGTTCTTCTCGGACTCCTTCTTGAACTCGGCGAAGAACTTGTCGAGCACGGCCTCCGGGTCTGAGATCTTCCCGTACGCGCCGATGTAGGTGATGCCCTTGGCGGTCGCCATTTCACTGGGGTCGGGGGCGGTGCTCGGGTCCGAAGGGTCGTAACCGGTGAGGTCCGCGGTGGTGTAGAACCCGGTCACGCTCGTGCCGTCCTTGACGCCACTCTTCTCGAGGTCCTCGACCGTGTCCTTGTCGGTCTCGGCGGCCTCGTCGCTGGCGCGCTTGTAATCGGTGAGCACCGTCGCCGGCGTCGTCAGCTTGTGGGCGCCGTCGTCCTCCAGGCCGCCCGCGCCGCCGCCCCCGCCGATCACGAAGTAGGCCCCCACGCCGATCGCCGCCACGACGGCGACCGCGCCGATGATCAGGCCGGCCTTCTTCTTGCCGCCGCCGCCCGGCGCCGGGGGCTGCGGCATGCCGTACGGCTGCTGACCGTAGGGCGGCTGCTGGCCGTACGGGGGCTGCTGGCCGTAGCCGGGCTGCTGGCCGTACGGGGGTGCCTGCGGCGGGACGCCGCCCTGCTGGGGCTGCTGCGGGTAGCCGTAGCCCGGCTGCTGCGGGGGAGGGGCCTGCTGGGGGTAGCCGTAGCCGGGCTGGGGGGCCTGCGGCGGCTGCTGGCCGTACGGTCCCGGCTGGCCGTAGGGTCCGGGCTGCTGGGGCTGCCCGCCGTACGGGCCCGGCTGGTTGTGACTCATTCCTGGGTTCCCCCTCAGATGCTTTACGTGGTGCTGACATCCTGACTCAGACCTGGCGTGCGCAGGTCACCGGGGGCCGCACCGTTACAGAAGAAACGCGTTTAGGGACAGGGCCGTGACGCCCGTAAACTGACCCCCGTGACCGAGAACTCTCAGCAGCCGCAGCCAGCGCCCACCACCGATCTGCCGACCCAGTACACGCCGGCCGAGGTAGAGGGGCAGCTGTACGAGCGCTGGGTAGAACGGGGTTACTTCGAGGCCGACGCGAAGAGCGACAAGCCGCCGTACACCGTCGTCATCCCGCCGCCGAACGTCACGGGCAGCCTGCACCTCGGGCACGCCTTCGAGCACACGCTCATCGACGCCCTGACCCGCCGCAAGCGGATGCAGGGCTACGAGACGCTGTGGCAGCCCGGCATGGACCACGCCGGCATCGCCACGCAGAACGTCGTCGAGCGCGAGCTGGGCAAGGAGGGCAAGTCCCGGCACGACCTCGGCCGGGAGGCCTTCGTCGAGCGGGTCTGGCAGTGGAAGAGCGAGTCCGGCGGCCAGATCAGCGGTCAGATGCGCCGCCTCGGTGACGCCGTCGCCTGGTCGCGTGAGCGCTTCACGATGGACGAGGGCCTGTCCCAGGCCGTCCAGACCATCTTCAAGCGGCTCTACGACGACGAGCTGATCTACCGCGCCGAGCGCATCATCAACTGGTGCCCGCGCTGTCTGACCGCGATCTCCGACATCGAGGTCGAGTACCAGGACGACGACGGCGAGCTGGTCTCCATGAAGTACGGGGAGGGCGACGAGACCATCGTCGTGGCCACCACCCGCGCGGAGACCATGCTCGGCGACACCGCCGTCGCCGTCCACCCCGAGGACGAGCGCTACAAGCACCTGGTCGGCAAGCAGATCAAGCTGCCGCTGACCGAGCGCTCCATCCCGGTCGTCGCCGACGAGCACGTCGACCCCGAGTTCGGCACCGGCGCCGTCAAGGTGACGCCCGCCCACGACCCGAACGACTTCGAGATCGGCCAGCGGCACGGCCTGCCCTCCATCGCCGTGATGGACGAGCACGCCGTCATCACCGCCCACGGACCCTTCCAGGGCCTGGACCGCCTGGAGGCACGCTCCGCCATCGTCGCCGCGCTGCGCGCCGAGGGCCGGATCGTCGCCGAGAAGCGGCCCTACGTCCACTCCGTCGGCCACTGCTCGCGCTGCAAGACCACCATCGAGCCGCGCCTGTCCATGCAGTGGTGGGTCAAGGTCGGCCCGCTGGCCAAGGCCGCCGGTGACGCGGTCCGCGACGGCAAGGTCAAGATCCACCCGCAGGAGATGGAGAAGCGGTACTTCGACTGGGTCGACAACCTCCACGACTGGTGCATCTCGCGCCAGCTGTGGTGGGGCCACCGCATCCCCGTCTGGTACGGCCCCGAGGGCGAGGTCGTCTGCGTCGGCCCCGACGAGCAGCCGCCGACCGGCGAGGGCTGGTACCAGGACCCCGACGTCCTGGACACCTGGTTCTCCTCCGGCCTGTGGCCCTTCTCCACCCTCGGCTGGCCCGAGCAGACCGAGTCGCTCGCGAAGTTCTACCCGAACTCCGTCCTGGTCACCGGCTACGACATCCTCTTCTTCTGGGTCGCCCGGATGATGATGTTCGGCCTCTACGCGATGGACGGCACCCCGCCGTTCCACACCATCGCGCTGCACGGCATGGTCCGTGACCAGAACGGCAAGAAGATGTCCAAGTCCTTCGGGAACGTCGTGAACCCGCTGGACTGGATGGACAAGTACGGCTCCGACGCCCTGCGCTTCACCCTGGCGCGCGGCGCCAACCCGGGCGTCGACGTCCCGATCGGCGAGGACTGGGTCCAGGGCTCCCGCAACTTCGCCAACAAGATCTGGAACGCCACCCGCTTCGCGCTGATGAACGGCGCGACGGTGGACGGCCCGCTGCCGGACGCGTCGAAGATGTCCTCGACCGACCGGTGGATCCTCTCCCGCCTCAACTCGGTGGTCGCCGAGGTCGACGCGTACTACGAGGACTACCAGTTCGCGAAGCTCTCCGACGCCCTGTTCCACTTCGCCTGGGACGAGGTCTTCGACTGGTACGTCGAGCTGTCCAAGACCACCTTCCAGGCGGGCGGCGAGGCCGCCGAGGTCTCCAAGCGCGTCCTGGGCGAGGTCCTGGACGTCACGCTGCGCCTCCTCCACCCGGTCGTCCCCTTCGTCACCGAGACGCTGTGGACGACGCTCACGGGTGGCGAGTCGGTCGTCATCGCCGAGTGGCCGCAGGATTCCGGCTTCCGGGACGCGGACGCCGAGCGGGAGATCGATACCGTCCAGTCGGTGATCACCGAGGTGCGGCGCTTCCGTGCGGACCAGGGGCTCCAGCCCGGCCAGCGGGTCCCGGCCCGGCTGACCCTGGCGGGCAGCGCGCTCGCGGCGCACGAGGCGGCCGTCCGGCAGCTGCTGCGGCTCCAGCCGGAGGGCGAGTCCTTCACGGCGACGGCGACGCTGCCGGTGGCGGGTGTCGAGGTGGCCCTCGACCTCTCCGGGGTCATCGACTTCGCCGCCGAGCGCAAGCGGCTGGCGAAGGACCTCGCCGCGGCGGAGAAGGAGAAGGCCCAGGCGAACGCCAAGCTCGGCAACGAGGCGTTCCTCGCGAAGGCGCCGGACCACGTCGTGGACAAGATCCGCGGCCGCCTGGCCAAGGCGGACGAGGACATCGCCCGCATCGCCGCCCAGCTGGAGAAGCTGCCGGAGGCATAGGCGCCGTGACGCCGGCGAAGGTCCTCGGAGCATTTCTGCGCCGGGGACCTTCGTTACTCAGGGGCGCGGGGAACTGCGCGACCAGCCACGACGGCGCTGCACTCGCCGTTGAACCTGAGCAGCCCGTCTCCGTGGGCGCTAGGGGGCGGGTCGCGCAGCCCGGCGCCGACGGGGTGCCGCCGTGCCCACCCTCCCTCACTCTCGGCTTCGCCCGAGCGGGGGGACCTCCATCGCCCCAGCGGCACGTCTGCCCGCGGCTGGGCGGGTACGTAGACTGGTCCCCGTGAGCGACAACCCCGGCGAGAACGACCAGCCCGACCCCTCCGACCCCCTCGACTCCTTCGACGAGATCATCGACGCGGAGACCACCCGCGACCCCGACCTCGCCGTCATCGAGGCCGGCAGCCGCACTCTGCGCACCCAGGGCGGCCCCCCGGAGGCCGACGTTCCCGGGCGCCCCGAGGACCCCGAGGTGGACGCCGCGCTGCGTGCCGTCGAGACGGAGCTGGCGACCCGCTGGGGCGAGACCAAGCTGGAGCCGTCCGTCACCCGGATCGCCGCGCTGATGGACGTACTGGGCGAGCCGCAGCGTTCGTACCCCTCCATCCACATCACGGGGACCAACGGCAAGACCTCCACCGCCCGCATGATCGAGGCCCTGCTCGGCGCCTTCGAGCTGCGCACCGGGCGGTACACCTCGCCGCACGTGCAGTCGATCACCGAGCGGATCACCCTGGACGGGGCACCGATCTCCGCCGAGCGCTTCGTCGAGACGTACGACGACATCAAGCCGTACGTCGAGATGGTCGACGCGCAGCAGGAGTACCGGCTGTCGTTCTTCGAGGTGCTGACCGGCATGGCCTACGCCGCCTTCGCCGACGCGCCCGTGGACGTGGCCGTCGTCGAGGTCGGCATGGGCGGGTCCTGGGACGCCACCAACGTCATCGACGGGGACGTCGCCGTGGTCACCCCCATCGACCTGGACCACACCGACCGGCTCGGCGAGACGCCCGGCGAGATCGCGACCGAGAAGGCCGGCATCGTCAAGCAGGACGCCACCGTCATCCTGGCCCAGCAGCCGGTGGACGCGGCGCAGGTGATGCTGAAGAAGGCCGTCGACGTCAACGCCACCGTGGCCCGCGAGGGGCTGGAGTTCGGCGTCGTCGCCCGCGAGGTCGCCGTCGGCGGGCAGCTGGTCACCCTGCGCGGACTCGGCGGCGAGTACCCCGAGGTCTACCTGCCGCTGCACGGCGCCCACCAGGCGCACAACGCGGCGGTGGCGCTGGCCGCCGTCGAGGCGTTCTTCGGCGTCGGCGCGCAGCGTCCCGAGTCGCTGGACGTGGACACCGTGCGCAAGGCCTTCGCCTCCGTCGCCTCTCCGGGGCGGATGGAGGTGGTGCGGCGCTCGCCGACCGTGGTCCTCGACGCCGCGCACAACCCGGCCGGCGCCCGGGTCACCGCCGAAGCGGTGGGGGAGGCCTTCCAGTTCAGCCGCCTCATCGGGGTGGTCGGCGCCAGCGGCGACAAGAACGTACGGGGACTCCTGGAGGCCTTCGAGCCGGTCTTCGCCGAGGTCGTCGTCACCCAGAACTCCAGCCACCGCGCGATGGACGCCGACGAGCTGGCGGCGGTCGCCGTCGAGGTCTTCGGTGACGACCGCGTCCAGGTCGAGCCGCGGCTGCCGGACGCCCTGGAGGCCGCGATCACGCTGGCCGAGGAGGAGGGCGAGTTCGCGGGCGGCGGTGTGCTCGTCACCGGTTCCGTCATCACCGTCGGCGAGGCCCGACTGCTCCTGAGGAGGGGCTGAGAAACCGTGCGTACGCTCTGTGCTTCGACTCTGATCGGCGAGTTCTTCGTGATTGGCTTCGCCGGGCTGGTCGCGATGAAGGACCCGGACCTGTCCGTGGGGACGGTGTGGACGGTCAGCGGCATCGCCATGTTCCTCAGCGTGCTGCTGTGCGGGGTCATCACGCGGCCCGGCGGGATCGCCCTCGGCTGGGCGTTGCAGGTCGCGCTGATCGCCGCCGGCTTCGTGGTGCCGACCATGTTCTTCCTCGGCGCGATCTTCGCCGCCCTCTGGTGGGCCTCCGTGCACTACGGCCGGAAGATCGACGAGGCGAAGGCGAGGTTCGCCGCCCAGGCCGACGCCTCCGCGCCCGACCCCGCCTGACGCGGCCGGCGGGGTGGACGGGACCGGATTGCCTGACGCTGCGTGACGGGCGCCGCGACACGCCCGGTAACCTCATTCATCACCCGCACGACCGCACATCTCCAAGGGAGCCCTCGTGACCCAGCGCAGCCTCGTCCTCCTCAAGCCCGACGCCGTCCGTCGTGGCCTGACCGGCGAGATCATCAGCCGTATCGAGCGCAAGGCCGGCTGGCAGATCACCGCGCTGGAACTGCGCACCCTGGACAGCGAGACGCTGGAGCAGCACTACGGCGAGCACAAGGGCAAGCCCTTCTACGAGCCGCTGGTCGAGTTCATGGCGTCCGGGCCGGTCGTCGCGATGGTCGTCGAGGGCGAGCGGGTCATCGAGGGCGTGCGCGCGCTGGCCGGCCCGACCGACCCGATCGCCGCCGCCCCGGGCTCCATCCGCGGGGACTACGGTGTGATCGTCCGCGAGAACCTGATCCACGCCTCCGACTCCGAGGAGTCCGCCGAGCGTGAGCTGAAGATCTTCTTCCCGGGCCGGGTCTGATCCTGCTTCGGGACACGCCGGGAGCGCCTTTTTTCTGACGTCATGTCAGCCGAATGGACCGGGTGGAGCCGGGGCGGTCGCGCGAAAGCGGCCGCCCTGTGGCATATGCGCGCCTGATCGGGGGAACGGATCCCACCGTTGGCCCGTCTCCACAGGCGAGGCGGTGCGCCATCTGCTGACAATGGCGGAGACCCTCGCGCAGTGTTCGCGAAAGCGCGTCTACGATGGAAGCCTCCACGCGTCACTGCACCCACTTCGCCTACCTGAAAAGCCCTCAAAAGCTCCTGGGAAGGCCAGTCGAATCCTGATGGGGAACTCAATGTCGTTCATCGGCCGTGACATGGCTGTCGACCTCGGGACCGCCAACACGCTGGTGTACGTCAGGGGTCGCGGGATCGTACTCAACGAGCCGTCCGTCGTCGCGATCAACACCAACACCGGTGGCATCCTCGCGGTCGGCGCCGAAGCGAAGAAGATGATCGGGCGCACGCCCGGCAACATCGTTGCCGTGCGCCCGCTGAAGGACGGCGTCATCGCCGACTTCGAGATCACCGAGCGGATGCTCCGCTACTTCATCCTGAAGATCCACAAGCGGCGTTATCTGGCTCGGCCGCGGGTCGTCGTCTGTGTGCCCTCGGGCATCACCGGCGTCGAGCGCCGCGCCGTCATCGAGGCGTCGTCCCAGGCCGGCGCCCGGCAGGTGCACATCATCGAGGAGCCCATGGCCGCGGCCATCGGTTCCGGCCTGCCGGTCCACGAGGCCACGGGCAACATGGTGGTGGACATCGGCGGCGGCACCACGGAGGTCGCGGTCATCTCGCTCGGCGGCATCGTCACGGCCCAGTCCATCCGCGTCGCGGGTGACGAGCTGGACAACGCGATCATCCAGCACGTGAAGAAGGAGTACAGCCTTCTGCTGGGTGAGCGCACGGCCGAACAGATCAAGATCACGATCGGTTCTGCGTACGACCTCGACGCTGACGAGCACACCGAAATCCGCGGCCGGGACCTCGTCTCCGGGCTGCCCAAGACCGTCGTCATCTCCGCCGCCGAAGTGCGCAAGGCGATCGAGGAGCCGGTCAACGCCATCGTCGACGCCGTCAAGACGACCCTCGACAAGTGTCCGCCGGAGCTGTCCGGCGACATCATGGACCGGGGCATCGTGCTGACCGGCGGCGGTGCGCTGCTGCGCGGGCTCGACGAACGGCTGCGCCGGGAGACCGGGATGCCGATCCACATCGCCGAGGACCCGCTGGACAGCGTGGCGCTCGGCAGCGGCAAGTGCGTCGAGGAGTTCGAAGCGCTCCAGCAGGTGCTGGACGCCTCGCCCCGCAGATGACGTAACACTTCGGTTCCGCCGTACGAGACGATCTCCTCTCGTGCAGCGGATCGTTGATATAGAGGGTTCCGGTACCGGATGCGCGTGAAGTGCGCGATGCACCGCACGCACTCGATGTGCGGCACGCACCCGATGGGCCGAACACGCCCGGCGTACCGAATCAGCTGAATTCCTGAACACCGCCACGTACATTCCGAGATTCCCGAATTTCGACGAGGAAGGCACGGCCGCCGCACGTGAGGGACACGAAAGAGAGCCGGCTGCTCCTGGTGCTGCTGATCGCCATCGCGTTCGCACTGATCACGGTGGACATCCGCGGTGGGGAGGACTCACCGGTCGACGGTGCCCGGCAGGCCGCGGCCGACGTCTTCGGTCCGATCGAGAACGGGGTCTCCTCCGCGGTCGACCCGGTCGGCAACGCGGTCTCCGCGATCCGCGACTCCGGCGACCGGCACGACCGGCTCGCGCGGCTGGAGACGGAGAACGCGGCCCTCAAGGCGAAGCTCGGCAGCGACGAGCGCGGCCGCAGCCGGCTGGAGCAGTTCGACAAGATGCTGGGGCTCGCCGGCGCCGGGCAGTACGGCATCAAGGGCGCCCAGGTCATCGCCATAGGAGCGGCCCAGGGCTTCTCCTGGACCATCACGATCGACGCGGGCGCCAACGACGGCGTCAAGCGCGACATGACCGTCCTCAACGGCGACGGCCTCGTCGGACGCGTGACCACCGTCGGCCCCAACACCGCCACCGTGCTGCTCGCCAACGACCCGGACTTCACCGTCGGCACCCGGATGGAGTCCGGCGACGAACTCGGCTTCGCCTCCGGCCAGGGCAGCCGCCCCCTGCGCGTCGAGCTGCTCAACGGCAAGGCCGACGTCAAGAAGGGCGACCGCCTCGTCACCTTCGGCTCCCAGGCCGACAAGCCGTTCGTGCCGGGCGTGCCCGTCGGCACCATCACCCGCGTCGACCCCAACGGCGGCGACCTGACCCGCATCCTCGACGTCACGCCGTTCGTCAGCTTCACCAAGCTCGACATCGTCGGCGTCGTCGTCCAGGCCCCGCAGAAGGACCCGCGAGACACGGTGCTCCCGGAGAAGAAGCAGCCCAAGCCCACGCCGACCGTGACGGTCACCGTCACCCCCGGCGCCGACCCCGAGGGCCAGGCCAGGAACGACGAGGCCGGTCAGAACGACGCGGCCGGCCAGGACGACACCACCGGTCAAGGCGACGCGACCGGCCAGAACGACCAGACAGAGCAGCAGAACGAGCAGCCCGAGCCGTAGGAGCCTTCCCCCCATGCGCGTCAACCGGATCCTGCTGTCCGTCGCCCTCGTCGTCGTCGCCCTGGTGATCCAGGTCAGCGTCCTCGCCCGCCTCCACCTGCCCGGCGCCGTCCCCGACCTGCTGCTGCTCACCGTCCTCGGCCTCGCCCTGGTCTACGGCCACGTCGGCGGCGCCCTTGTCGGCTTCGGGGCCGGACTCCTCGCCGACCTCGCCCCGCCCGCCGACCACGCCGCCGGCCGCTACGCCCTCGTGCTCTGCGTCATCGGCTACCTCGCCGGCCTCGCCAGACCGGACAACGGACGGCTCCGCTCGGCCACCGGCCCCATGGTCGTCGTGGCCGCCGCCGCCATCGGCACCACCCTGCTCTACGCGGGCGTCGGCGCCCTCGTCGGCGACACCGCCGCCCGCCATGTCGGCCTGCCCAGCCTGCTGTTCACGGCCGCCCTGTACGACCTGCTGCTCGCGCCCTTCGTCGTCCCCGGCATCATGGCGCTCGCCCGGCGTGCCGAGCACGACCCGCTGGCCGACACCAACTCCGCCGCCCAGAGCCCCGACATCTCCTCCGGCTGGCTCTCCGGAGGCACCGGCCTGCGCATCGGCAGACAGCGCAACGCACTGCGGGTGAAGACGGCCCGGGCCCGCGTGGCCCGCGCCGGACGCATCAAGGGGGTCAAGCGGCTGTGACGGCACGACCCCAGCCACCGACCCGAGAGCACACAAGGAGCACGCCACACGTGAGGGGGAGGCAGCAGTGACCAACATCCCCGAGACCGGCCGCAGCACCCGCGTCCAGACCCGGCTCGTCGTCATCCAGATCCTCGTCCTCTCGCTCCTGGCCACCCTCGGCGGCCGGCTCTGGTACCTCCAGATCCGCCAGGGCGACGAATACGCCGAGGAGGCCTCCGGCAACCACGTCCAGCAGGTCGTCCAGCCCGCCACCCGCGGCTCGATCCTGGACGCCCGCGGCGTCGCCCTCGCCGACAACGAGACCCGGCTCGTCGTCTCCGCCTCCCGCACCGACCTGCTGAAGATGAAGGACGACGGCAAGGCCGTCCTCACCAAGCTCGCCGGCGTCCTCGGCATGAAGCCCCAGGACGTCATCGACAAGGTCCGGCTCTGCGACGCCAAGACCCCGCAGCCCTGCTGGAACGGCTCGCCCTACCAGCCGATCCCCGTCACCGACGAGGCCACCGTCAAGCAGGCCCTGCAGATCCGCGAGCGCGCCGAGGACTTCCCCGGCATCACCGCCGAACCCATGGCCGTACGCCGCTACGCAGCCCCCGGCAAGTCCAACACCGCCCAGGTCCTCGGCTACCTCTCGCCGGTCACCGACGAGGAACTGCAGAAGGCCCAGGACACCGACTCGCCCTACCTGCGCTCCGACCAGGTCGGCCGCTCCGGCCTGGAACGCCAGTACGACAAGGCGCTGCGCGGCAAGGCCGGCGTCACCCGCTACGAGGTCGACAACCTCGGCCGCGTCATCGGCGAGGCCGAGTCCGACGCGGGCACCCCCGGCTCCAACCTCGTCACCAGCATCGACTCCCGCGTCCAGCGGGTCGCCGAGTACGAGCTGAACGAGGCGATGAAAGCCGCCCGCAAGGAGATGGACCGCAACACCAACCGGACCTACGAGGCCGACTCCGGCGCGGTCGTGGTGATGGAGGCCAAGACCGGCCGGGTCGTCGCCATGGCCTCCAACCCCGACTACGACCCCAACGCCTGGGTCGGCGGCATCTCCGCAAAGGACTACAAGAAGCTCACCGGCAAGGACTCCAACTACCCGCTGCTCAACCGCGCCATCCAGGGCCAGGCGGCCCCCGGCTCCATCTTCAAGGTGGTCTCCTCGGCCGCCGCCGTCGAGGCCGGCTACGACTTCGACGGCAACTACGACTGCTCCAGCGCCTACGACGTCGGCGGCCAGGTCTTCAAGAACTTCGAGTCGGCCAACGAAGGCATGATCACCATCGGCCGCGCCCTGGAACTCTCCTGCGACACCGTCTTCTACCGCCTGTCCCACCAGGAGTGGAAGAAGGACGGCGGGATGAACCCCAAGAAGCCCCACGACTACTTCTACAAGGCCGCCCACCAGTTCGGCCTCGGCGCCAAGACCGGCGTCGACCTCCCGAACGAGGTCACCGGCCGCGTCCCCGACCGCCAGTGGAAGCAGGACTACTGGGAGGCCAACAAGGACGCCTGGTGCAAGTCCGGCAAGAAGGACGGCTCCTACGTCGAGAAGATCGCGTACGAGAACTGCCTCGAAGGCAACAAGATGCGCGCCGGTGACTCCATCAACTACTCCATCGGCCAGGGCGACACCCTCGTCACCCCCATCCAGATGGCCACCATCTACGCGGCCATCTCCAACGGCGGCACCCTCTACGACCCGACCATTGGCAAGGCCGTCGTCAGCCCCGACGGCAAGAACGTCCGCGAGATCCAGCCCGCGGCCCACGGCAAGCTGCCCATAAGCAAGACCACGCTGGCCAAGATGGACGAGGCCCTCGCCGGCGTCGCCAGCCGCGGCACCGCCGCCTGGCGGTTCGCCCAGGTCGGCTGGCCGCAGGACAAGATCCCGATGCACGCCAAGACCGGTACCGCCGAGGTCTACGGCAAGCAGACCACGTCCTGGTTCGCGACGTACACCAAGGACTACTCGATCGTCATGACGATCTCCCAGGGCGGCACCGGCTCCGGCGCCTCCGGACCCGCCGTCCGCAACATCTACGACGCGCTGTACGGCGTCTCCGACGACGGCGACATCGACCCGAAGAAGGCACTGCTGCCCAAGCCGCAGGCGAGCCTCCCGAAGATCAAGACGGACGGCACCATCCTCTCCCCGAAGATGCCCAAGGACGTCGTCAAGGAACTCCAGCCCGACGAGAAGGCCTCCCCGGACGAGGAGTACGCCCCCGTCGAGGACGGGAACCAGCCCGCGACCACCCCCAACCAGAACGGGGACAACCGCGACACCCGCCGTCAGCGACGGCGCGGCGGCGCACGGCGTGGCACCCGGCGCGGCGGCGACGGAAGAAGCCGGAGGGCACACGCATGACCGGCAACAGCTTCCAGGTCTCCGGCTACGGCCCCGACAAGGCCGGCTGGACCCGCCTCTTCGCCCGCGACTCGATGGCCCGGCGGCTCGACTGGCCGATACTGCTGGCCGCCGTCGCCCTGTCCCTGATGGGCTCGCTGCTCGTCTACTCCGCGACCCGCAACCGCACCGAACTCAACCAGGGCGACCAGTACTACTTCCTCACCCGGCACCTCCTGAACACCGGCATCGGCCTCGCCCTGATGGTCGCCACCGTCTGGCTCGGCCACCGCGCCCTGCGCACCGCCGTGCCGGTCCTCTACGGCGCCTCCGTCTTCCTGATCCTGCTGGTGCTCACCCCGCTCGGCTCGACCATCAACGGCGCCCACTCCTGGATCAAGCTCCCCGGCGGCTTCTCCCTCCAGCCCTCGGAGTTCGTGAAGATCACGATCATCCTGGGCATGGCGATGCTGCTGGCCGCACGCGTCGACGCCGGCGACCGGCCCCACCCCGACCACCGCACCGTCCTCCAGGCCCTGGGCCTGGCCACCGTGCCGATGCTCATCGTGATGCTCATGCCCGACCTCGGGTCGGTCATGGTCATGGTCATCATCGTGCTCGGCATCCTGCTCGCCTCGGGCGCCAGCAACCGCTGGATCTTCGGACTGCTCGGCGCCGGCACCGCCGGGGCGCTCGCCGTCTGGCAGCTCGGCATCCTGGACGAGTACCAGATCGCCCGCTTCGCCGCCTTCGCCAACCCCGCCCTCGACCCCGCGGGCGTCGGCTACAACACCAACCAGGCGCGCATCGCCATCGGCTCCGGCGGACTCACCGGCTCCGGCCTCTTCCACGGCTCCCAGACCACCGGCCGGTTCGTCCCCGAACAGCAGACCGACTTCGTCTTCACCGTCGCCGGCGAGGAACTGGGCTTCCTCGGCGCGGGCCTCATCATCGCCCTGCTCGGCGTGGTCCTCTGGCGCGCCTGCCGCATCGCCCGCAGCACCCCCGACCTGTACGGCACGGTCGTCGCCGCCGGGATCGTCGCCTGGTTCGCCTTCCAGACCTTCGAGAACGTCGGCATGACGCTCGGCATCATGCCGGTCACCGGCCTGCCCCTGCCCTTCGTCTCCTACGGCGGCTCCTCCATGTTCGCCGTGTGGATAGCGGTGGGCCTCCTCCAGTCGATCACCGTGCAGAGACCGATGTCGGCGTAACCCGGCGCCCGGGGCGAGCGGTAAGGGGGACCGGTCCGGCCGGGTTAGGCTGGATGGTCCCCCTTGTCAGCACACAAAGGTCCCGTGAGATGCCTGCCGAAGCCGCCGAGTCTGTGCCTTCTGTGTTTCCGCAGCTCGAAGCCCTGCTCCCGCATGTGCAGAAGCCGATCCAATACGTCGGCGGAGAGCTGAACTCCACGGTCAAGGACTGGGAATCCTGCGACGTCCGCTGGGCCCTGATGTACCCCGACGCCTACGAGGTCGGCCTGCCCAACCAGGGCGTCATGATCCTCTACGAGGTGCTCAACGAGCAGCAGGGCGTCCTCGCCGAGCGCACCTACAGCGTCTGGCCGGACCTCGAGGAGCTGATGCGGGAGCACTCCGTCCCGCAGTTCACGGTCGACAGCCACCGCCCGGTCGGCGCCTTCGACGTGTTCGGCCTCTCCTTCTCCACGGAGCTGGGCTACACCAACATGCTCACCGCCCTGGACCTGGCGGGCATCCCGCTGGAGGCGAAGGACCGCGGCATCGACGACCCGATCGTGCTGGCCGGCGGCCACGCCGCCTTCAACCCCGAGCCGATCGCCGACTTCATCGACTGCGCGGTCATCGGCGACGGCGAGCAGGCCGTCCTGGAAGTCACCGCGATCATCCGCGCCTGGAAGGCCGAGGGCCGCCCCGGCGGCCGCGAGGAACTCCTCCTCCGCCTCGCCAGGACCGGCGGCGTCTACGTCCCCGGCTTCTACGACGTCGAGTACCTCCCCGACGGCCGTATCGCCCGCGTCGTCCCCAACCGCTCCGGCGTCCCGTGGCGGGTCAGCAAGCACACCGTCATGGACCTCGACGAGTGGCCCTACCCCAAGCAGCCCCTCGTCCCGCTCGCCGAGACCGTCCACGAGCGCATGTCCGTGGAGATCTTCCGCGGCTGCACCCGCGGCTGCCGCTTCTGCCAGGCCGGCATGATCACCCGCCCGGTGCGCGAGCGCTCCATCACCGGCATCGGCGAGATGGTCGACAAGGGCCTCAAGGCGACGGGCTTCGAGGAGGTCGGCCTCCTCTCCCTCTCCTCCGCCGACCACTCGGAGATCGCCGACGTCGCCAAGGGCCTCGCCGACCGGTACGAGGAGGACAAGATCGGCCTGTCCCTCCCCTCCACCCGCGTCGACGCCTTCAACATCGACCTGGCCAACGAGCTGACCCGCAACGGCCGCCGCTCCGGCCTCACCTTCGCCCCCGAGGGCGGCTCCGAGCGCATCCGCAAGGTCATCAACAAGATGGTCTCCGAGGACGACCTCATCCGGACCGTCGCCACGGCCTACGGCAACGGCTGGCGCCAGGTGAAGCTCTACTTCATGTGCGGCCTGCCCACCGAGACCGACGACGACGTCCTCCAGATCGCCGACATGGCCACCCGCGTCATCGCCAAGGGCCGCGAGGTATCCGGCTCCGGCGACATCCGCTGCACGGTCTCCATCGGCGGCTTCGTCCCCAAGCCGCACACCCCCTTCCAGTGGGCCCCGCAGCTCTCGGCGGAGGAGACGGACGCCCGCCTCCAGAAGCTGCGCGACAAGATCCGCGGCGACAAGAAGTACGGCCGCTCCATCGGCTTCCGCTACCACGACGGCAAGCCCGGCATCGTCGAGGGCCTCCTCTCCCGCGGCGACCGCCGCCTCGGCGCCGTCATCCGCGCCGTCTACGACGACGGCGGCCGCTTCGACGGCTGGCGCGAGCACTTCTCCTACGACCGCTGGATGGCCTGCGCCGACAAGGCCCTGGAACCGACCGGCGTCGACGTCGACTGGTACACCACCCGCGAGCGCGGCTACGAGGAGGTCCTGCCCTGGGACCACCTCGACTCCGGCCTCGACAAGGAGTGGCTCTGGGAGGACTGGCAGGACGCCCTCGACGAGACCGAGGTCGACGACTGCCGCTGGACCCCGTGCTTCGACTGCGGGGTGTGCCCGGCCATGGACACCGAGATCCAGGTCGGTCCGACCGGCAAGAAGCTGTTGCCGCTGACGGTCAAGAACACCGCTCCGGCCGGCTGAGGCCTGGCAGCCGGGGTGCCGCGGGGCACCCCGGTGCAGCGAGGGTCAGCCGGCGGATGTCCGCGCGGTCCCGAGGGCGCTGGCGTGGGCATGCGCCGGGCCAGGGCCGCGGCGGTCGTGAGTCCCGCCCTGACCTGGGTCGTGGCCGGGTACACCGTCACCGGTGGCGGGACGCTGATGCTCGGCGGCCGGATGGGCGACCTGCTCGGGCGGTAGCGCGTACTACTGCTCGGCACCGGCCTGTTCGGCCGTCGACGTCGAACGCCCCGCCGCTAGCGGACGCCCTGGTCACCGCGGCGCAAGCGGCCGCGCATGAGGCACCGGACATGCCGGCGACGCTGCCAGGGAGCGGGGTGCGAGGGCGCACGCCGGGAAGAACGGCGCTCACGGGATCCGAATCGGCTTCCTCGGCGTCTTCACGGGCATGGTGGATCTGGAGAAGGCACCCGGCGCGGTCCCGCAGCGGGGGCAGGGGGAGCCGGCGCGCCGGTCGGACGCCGAGGGGTGTCTCGCGGTGGCGATCCGGATCCCGGTGCGGATCGTGGTGCTGGTGCTGGTCGTGCCGGTGCGCATGGTGTGGGACGCGCTGGTCGTCGCGGGGCGGTTCCTGCGGGACGCGGTACTGCGTCCCGTCGGGCGGGCGCTGGCGTGGCTCGGCCGGGCCGTCTTCGTGTGGCCGCTGGTCGCGCTGTGGCGGTACGTCGTGGTGCCGCTCGCCAAGGGCGTGGGGTGGCTGGGACAGGTGCTGCTCGTGGTGCCCGCGGTGTGGCTGTACCGGTGGGTGCTGACGCCGGTCGGGCACGGGCTCGCCTGGTTCTTCACCCGGGTGGGCGCGGTGCTCGCGGCGACCGGGCGGGGGCTGTACGCAGCTCTGGCGTGGCTCGGGCGGTAACTGGCCGTCGTACCGGCGGTGTGGCTGTACCGGTGGGTGCTGACGCCGGTCGGGCACGGGCTCGCCTGGTGCGGCAGGCAGGTGGCGCGGGGGGTGGGGCTGGTCGTCACCGGTGTCGGGTTCGTTCTGTACTGGACCGTCCGGGTGCTGCTGGTGCTGCCGGCCCTCGCCGTGTGGCGGTGGGTGCTCACTCCGGTCGGCCGGGTCCTGGCGGTCGTCGGGCGGGAGGTGGCGGACGCCCTCGGGCACGCCTGGCGGATCGCCGGGCACCTCTCGCGCGCCGTCGGGCGGTTCCTCGGCGCCGTCCTGCGCCGGACCGTGGCCGAACCGGCGCGCTGGGTGTACCGGAGTGTGCTGACCCCGGTGGGGCATGCCGTGCGGGACGCCGTCCTGCGGCCCCTCGCCGAGGCGGGGCGCAGCGTGGGGCGGGCGACCCGGCAGGCGCTGGCGTCGGCCCGGCTCTCCGTGCGTCAGGCCCGCGCCGACGTACGCCGCATGCTCTTCGGGGAGCCCGCCGTGCGGCAGCCGGTGGACCGGCGGGAACCATCCGCCGCCGAGGCACGTACTCTTGGTAGCAGTACGACCGCTCTCACGAAGGACTGAACGACACTGGGCAAGCGACAGCCCGTAGGCCCGCCGCCCGTTCCCGCGGTGCAGCGCATCCGACTGCGTTACACCAAGCGCGGCCGCCTCCGGTTCACCAGCCACCGTGACTTCCAGCGCGCCTTCGAGCGTGCGCTGCGCCGCGCCGAGGTGCCGATGGCGTACTCGGCGGGGTTCACCCCGCACCCGAAGGTGTCGTACGCCAATGCCGCACCCACCGGCACGGGCAGTGAGGCGGAGTACCTGGAGATCGCGCTCACCGAGGCGCGCGACCCGGAGCGGCTGCGGCTGCTCCTCGACGAGTCGCTGCCCGCCGGGCTCGACGTCGTCGAGGCGGTCGAGGCCCGGACCTCCGGGCTCGCCGACCGGCTGACGGCCTCCGTGTGGGAGCTGCGGCTGGACGGTGTGGAGTCCGCCGAGGCCGAAGCCGCCGTCGCGGCGTTCAACGCGGCCCCGGCGGTGGAGGTGCAGCGCCGTACGAAGAACGGCGTCCGTACCTTCGACACCCGCTCCGCGGTCGCGCACCTCGAGAGCGTCACCACGCACGGTTCACCGGCTGATAGGCCGACCGACCGGCCCTGTGCGATACTGCGGCTGGTTGTTCGGCACGTGACGCCTGCCGTACGACCCGACGACGTCCTGTCCGGTCTTCGCGCCGTGGCCGACCTGGCGCCGCCGGTCCCCGCAGCGGTGACCAGGCTGGCGCAGGGGCTGTTCGATGAAGAGACCGGTGCGGTGACCGACCCGCTCGCGCCCGACCGCGAGGCAGAAGCGCCCGTGCCGCATCCGGCCGCCGCTTCCGCCGCCGCGAAGGCGCCGGCGTAAGGAAGTTCCGCCAGGGACGACGTCGTAGCGCCGCCCTCGAACTCGGGAGCCACCTGGGTCGGGCAGCGCACCGACCACAAGACTTTCGCCAGGCCGTGCACGACAAGGGGTACGGAACCGGCGAGACAAGACACGGAGAGCTTCCGAGCGGCGCCCGCGCCCCGGACGGCGGCGACCGCGCATCGCGCGAGCCGCGGACGTCACCGGTCGTCGACATGTCGATGCCGGACCAGGCGCGGCGCCCGGGAGCCTGACGGGAGAAACCCCCGCATGCTCGAACCGACCGAACCCACCGAGTCGTCGACCACTTCGACGGACTCCGCATTCGACACCCCCAGCGACACCCTGCCCCCGCGCCGCCGGCGTAGGGCCGCGTCCCGCCCGGCGGGTCCGCCGTCCGGTGCCTCCGAGGCGCCGGCCGAGACCGTCGCGCCGGCCGAGGCGGCCCCCGCAGAGATGACCGAGGTCGCCGAGCCGGCCGCGGAGCCCGCGGCCCCCGCCCGGCCGCGCCGCCGTGCGGTACGCCGTGCCTCGGCGCCCGCCGGGGCTCCCGCCGCGGTGGAGGCGGCCGAGACCGTCGTGCCCGCGGTTCCCGCCGCCGAGGCACCGGCACCGGCCGAGGAGCCGGTCGCCGAGTCGGTCGAGTCCGAGAGTGCCGCGCCCAAGGGGCGTACTCGCCGTCGTGCCACGCGTAGCGTGACCTCGGCCGCCGAGCCGGCGGTCACCGAGCCGGCCGCCGCCGTGGCGCCGGAGCCCGCCGAGGCCGAGGCGGAAGAGGCGGAGGTCGAGAGTGCCGCGCCCAAGGGGCGTACTCGCCGTCGTGCCACGCGTAGCGTGACCTCGGCCGCCGAGCCGGCGGTCACCGAGCCGGCCGCCGCCG